>JBGCGF010000055.1:0-33711 GCA_045110575.1 Saprospiraceae bacterium | reverse complement strand
GTACGCGCTGATTCTGAAATTACAGACCGTGTCTTTGCTGCGGCCGAACCCGTCATTGTCGGACAAAGACGAATGCTAGAGGCACTCATGATTGGCCTCCTTACCAAAGGACACATCTTGCTGGAAGGTCTTCCGGGACTTGCCAAGACGCTTGCGATTCGTACGCTTGCAGCTACTGTGAATGGTGATTTTAGTCGTATCCAATTTACGCCTGACCTCTTGCCTGCCGACATCGTCGGTACGATGATCTACAACCCCGGTAAAGCCGATTTCTCTGTACGTAAAGGGCCCATTTTCGCGAACTTCGTTCTTGCCGATGAGATCAACCGTGCGCCTGCCAAAGTGCAATCAGCCTTGCTTGAGGCCATGCAAGAAAAGCAAGTAACCATCGGTGGTGACACCTATCAACTAGAAGAGCCGTTCTTAGTCCTTGCAACGCAAAACCCTGTTGAGCAAGAGGGTACTTACCCATTGCCAGAAGCACAAACGGATCGTTTCATGCTGAAGGTCGTGGTCGACTATCCAGAGCGTGAAGCAGAGCGAGAGATCCTTCGACGCAACATGTCAGGAGCAGCTGTGCCTCCAACGAAGCCAGTCATTGACATCAACGACATCAAGCGGCTACGTAATACGGTATCAAGCATCTACCTCGACGAAAAAATCGAATCGTACATTCTTGATTTAGTGTTTGCTACGCGCCGACCACAAGACTTCCGTCTTGCGGAACTACAGCCACTGTTGAGTTTTGGCGCAAGCCCTCGTGCAAGCATCAACCTTGCGCGTGCAGCCAAGGCACAAGCCTTCCTGCAACGCAGAGGCTATGTCGTACCAGAAGATATTCGCGCGGTAGCAAAAGAGGTGCTGCGTCACCGCTTAGGTCTTACCTACGAGGCAGAAGCAGAAAACATCAATGCAGATGAGATCGTGACCCGCCTCATAGACAAAATTGAAGTGCCATAGCGGTGGTTCTTTCGGTGTTCCTTTATCCTTTTTTGTCCTTTAGCTCCACGTTCCTATGCATCTTTTAACCCTTCAGCGACTTGTTGCCGTGTGCGCCATTTTGCTTTGCAGCACTACCCAGTCACTGCAAGCACAGGTGACCTATCAAGGGTTATTAGAAGGAATCTATCCAGCACGGCTCGTGGTTGAAGATTCAAACCCGAAAGCAACGCTGACCATTAGTTCTGGCTCTAATCAGATCAACTTTATTGGTGGCTGCAATGACGGTAACTGCAAGTATCGTGGCGTCGATACTTCGCTTGCATTGGTGTTTGAACGCTCGAATGATCGCATCACTGGTCGCATGCAAAATGGCAGCGGTACGAGCAAAGCGTTCATTGCCGAACAGGTTGATGCCGACACTCCTTTTGCCTCCACTTGCGAGAACACCTTTTGGCTGCGCGCTTGGATGGATGCATCAGAAAAGCACCACCTTACCTTAGCCACCCTTCCGGGAAAACAAGTCAAAGGAACCTTTTACGTCGCCGAACTTGGAACTAGTTTTAGCGTAAGCGGAACAACGAATGACACTCAGCTAGACCTCACCTTGGAGGGAACAGCAAACAAAAAAATCGGCAAACTCACCGGTCAGACGGGTTCTGCTACAATGGAGGCAACGCTCAACCTCGATGGATCTAAAACGACCATCGAATTTGCAATGACGGAAGAAATGAGTCTCAACTGCTTACAAGCAAATGGCCAATACGACATCGTACATCCTGTCGTCGAAGGCACACGTTACGCTTCACTTCCAATTCAACTCTGGAAAGAGATCGGCAAGCAACGCGCAGACTACAGTCACGCTTGGTTTGAACCGACCTTATTCAACGCAAACGTGATTAGCGGATGGATGCACCTCGAAAGTCCATCTGGCCACACAAGCAAGCCAATCAACCTTCTGCGAGACAAAAATGGCAAGCTCAAGCAAGGAAAACTACTCGGTGGTAAGCGGACGAAAACCCAACTTGTTTCCGTTCAAAAAGAACGTGCGGTAGCACAGCATCCTTTACGCGCAGACGAAGATTTCCAGGCATGGGCAGCAGCACTTGATTTTTCAAAATTCACACTGACTGTCGAAGGATTATCACTCGCCAGCGAACGCCATCCCGTGTATGGACAGCTAGAATCATTACTGCCTTGGCGCGAGTTGCCGAAGTCCGAAAACCTTCCTGTTTGGCTAACGCAATCCAACTAAACCAATGACCTCCACCGAACTCGCCAAGTTTGTTCGTCAGATTGAGCTAAAGACCCGTGGTCTTTCTAGCCAGGTCTTTTCGGGTGAATACCATGCGGCGTTCAAAGGACGAGGCATGTCCTTTAGCGAGGTGCGTACCTACCAACCCGGCGATGACGTCAGGGACATCGATTGGAATGTAACGGCTCGCTCTGGCGAACCGCACATCAAGATTTTCGAGGAAGAACGCGAGCTTTCGGTAATACTGATGGTTGACCTTACCTCTTCCATGTTGTTCGGGACAAGAGGCCAAACGAAGAGGCGACTCGCCACCGAATTGGCTGCGGTTTTAGGAAGCTCTGCATTGAATAACAACGACAAGGTTGGCGCCGTCCTTTACGGAACGGGAGATCCATTTTATGTTCCTCCTAAAAAAGGCTTTCAGCACATTCTTCGCATCGTACGGGAACTAGGTTTTATAGAACCTCAAACCGGAGAAGCACAGTTTGCTGAAGCGCTTCGGTTTGTGACCAACGTAACGCGTCGCCGAGCGATCGTATTCGTGATTGGAGATTTACTCCAACAAGGAACCTATACCGTTCCCTTGCGGGTGGCTGCAAAGCGGCACGACCTTATCGGGCTTCAACTGGTCGATCCTTTCGAAAAGGAATTACCTGATGTCGGGCTTCTACCAATCAAAGATTTAGAGACAGGAAAGTCGTCCATCTGCGATACATCAAACGATAAAACCCGAGCACGCCACCAAGCCTATTACGAAGGTGAACGTGCACAAGCGGTTCAACAATTTAGAACAGCCGGAGCCCAAATGCTGGAGCTTTCTACAGGCCAGGATTACATCCCTATCCTGATCAATTTTTTCAAATCACGTCACAAACGTAGAGGTCGATGAGAAGAAGTAAGATCTACATACAACTACTCGTATTCGTTGGCTTACTCAGCTTTGGTAGTTCACTGGCGATTGGACAGGTTCGCGTAAAAGCACGCCTAGACTCAGCGGTGATGCTGCTTGGCGATCCCAACCGAATCGTTGTGAGCATCGATGGAATAGATGGTACTGCCAGCGTTGATTGGTCTGTACTAGACACCGTCGAAGCACTCGTCATCATCGGCGACCCGACCTCTGCAAAGCAGGGCAATCAAATGCAAATTGCACTGCCGTTTTCGGTCTATGATAGCGTCGGTTTGTTCTTGCCAAACTTCCCCGTTTACTTGCCGAATGAGACGCTCTACACGAATGATCTCGCCTTGCTCGTTGACTTCCCAAGACGCGACAGTACGCTCAATCCGTATCGTTCCATTCGCACCGAATCCGCTGCGCTTTCGGACTACTTGCCTTGGATTATTTCGATCCTCATAGGCTTGGCTATTTTGGGTGTTTTGCTGTATTTCTTCTACTTCCGTAAAACAGCACCTGCGCCTCCACCACCGCCTCCTATTCCAGATCCTGCGCATGTCATTGCACTGCGATCTCTTGAAGGTTTGCGTGGACAAACGTCGCTCATCGATAAGGACTACTACTCTACCCTAGATCACATTCTGCGCGAGTACTTAGAGAACCGTTATGAAATTCCTGCGCTTGAGCGCACGAGTTCAGAAGTTGTCAGCCTACTCAGTAATGAAGGCATTCCTGACAATGATGAGTTGAGAGATTTACTCTCACAGGTCGACATGGTCAAATTTGCGAAAGCCGAGTTACCCCAAGAACGCCGTGCCTCTTCCTTTGAGCGCGTACAAGAATTTGTAGAGCGGACCAAACGTATCGCTCCACCGACGATTGACGCTTCACCAGAAAACCCTACTGCCGATGTCTAGTGGGTTTGTCTTCGAAGATCCGTGGTGGTTTTTGCTGCTCCCAATCCTTGCGCTTGCTTGGTGGTGGTTGCAACGCAAAAACCGTCTTGCAAAAGCTCAGCTTCAAGTGCCGAGCATAGAACCGATGCGCACCTACGGGTCGTGGCGGGTGCTTGTGTATCGTATTTCGCAGGGTTTACTGGCGCTGGCGACGGTACTAGCTATTACTGCCTTAGCGCGGCCGCAAGAGCAATTTGTAGATAGAGACGAGGAAGCCGAAGGCATCGACATCTTCTTGGTAATGGATGTCTCTACGAGCATGCTCGCTAGAGATTTCACACCAGATCGACTTGAAGCGAGTAAAGCGGTTGCTCAACAATTCGTGGCCAATCGTCCCTTTGATCGCATTGGACTCGCCGCTTTTGCTGGAGAGTCTTTTACGCAATCTCCGTTGACGCTCGACCATGCCATCGTGCAAACCATGCTCGGCGAGTTGCGTGCAGGTCTACTCGAAGACGGTACGGCGATGGGCATGGGACTAGCCTCTGCGATCAATAGACTCAAGGATTCAGAAGCACCGAGCAAGGTTGTGATTCTCCTTACCGATGGTGTCAACAACTCCGGCTACATCGATCCTCGTACAGCTGCTGGACTTGCCGAGGAGTTCGGTATTCGAGTGTACACAATTGGCGTCGGGTCTAACGGGCAGGCACTGAGTCCGATTCGCTACAACGACAACACCGTACGCATGCAGTACGTGCAAGTGCGCATTGATGAAGTACTCCTCAACGAAATTGCGGAGAACACTGGTGGACGCTATTTCCGTGCGACGAACAACGAAAGTTTGGCAGCGATTTACGCTGAAATTGATCGCTTAGAGAAGCGCCCGGTAAAAGTGAATGTGAGCCAACGCTTCAATGACTTGTTTACATGGGTATTGGGCATTGCCTTGGTGCTTGCGCTATTCGCTGGCTTGATCCGTATTTTCTTAACCCCACGACTCGTCTAAGCTATGCTGAGATTCGCCCAAATAGAATGGCTTTACCTGTTGCCACTGTTAGCCTTGCTTGCAGTTGTTGCTGTATGGCGTTGGGGTCAGCTTTCGCGAAAACGGGCGTTGCTCGCAGACGCAGGTTTACTTGACGACTTGACAGGCGGCATGTCTTTCGGCGCCCGCAAAACACGTTGGCTACTTGGACTGGGTGCATTAGCTTTTTGGGCGATTGCCCTTGCCAACCCACAATGGGGAACGCGTACGCGTATCGCTGAAGTTCAAAGTACAGAAGTCGTCATCGCGCTCGACATCTCGGAAAGTATGCTGACTGAAGACGTCCGCCCTAGTCGTCTTGATCGAGCGAAAAACTTCTTACTTGACCTGACCAATGAAATGGACGGCGAGCAAGTAGGTCTAGTTCTCTTTGCTGGTCAGGCATACTTGCAAATGCCTTTGACGACAGATTACGGTGCGGCGCAACTGCTCATCCGATCGGCAAATCCAACGCAAGCACCTACACAGGGGACCAATTTTGCAGCGGCACTCTCACTCTCTCGCCAGCTCTTGCAGCCAGAGGAAGAAGAGCTGAAGGCTGTTCGTCGCATCATTGTATTGGTTAGTGACGGTGAGAATCACGAAGCACTTGCTGAAGAAACGCTTCGTGAAGGTACCGCAGAGGGTATTCGATTGTATGCCGTTGGTGTAGGCACCGAAGCAGGTGGAAGAATCCCTGCGATCAATGGAGGTCGCAACGCATATAAGCGCGGTCCTGACGGAGGCCCAATTCTCAGCAAGTTCGATCCTGCTGCCATGCAATCACTTGCAGAAGCGGGAGAGGGGCGCTACTTCGATTTAAGTAAAAATGCACTTGGTGTTGCGAGTACGATTGCATCAGCAATTGCTGAAGGTCCTAGCAGTACCGTTGGCGAAGAAGTCTTCTTAGAGTCTGCGAGCTACTATCAAGTCTTTCTCTTCCTGGGAATCATTCTCTGGCTGGCGGCTTGGTGGGCAGGTGTAAAGCTCTATCCAAAGGAGAATACAACATCGACCAGCATTACCGAGGCTGTGCGTAAACCAGAACCTGCAACTCAAACGTTATCTACTGTAGCATGAGCTTGTTGAATCACATATCATCTTCAATGAAGGGCTTGGTGCTTGTCGGGTTAGTACTGGTTTTGGCGAAAGCAGAAAGCAGTGCCCAAACAGCAATTGAAGACGCTCCTCCAGCTATTCAAGAAGAAACGACAACGCGCGGATCAGCACACGAATACCTGAGAGCAGGAGACAAAGCCTTTCAAAAACTTGACTTTGCTAAAGCGGAGCTAGAATATCGAAGAGCTGCGGAAATCGACCCCAGCTTTAAGTCGCTCTACAACCTAGGCGTAAGCCTCGCAAAGCAAGACCGTAGTGAAGAAGCTGCAGAGCAATTTACACGTGCTAAGCGCTATGCTGACGCGCAAGATGAAGTAGTGGACGCCAGCTACAACGCAGGCAACGCCCACATGCAGCAGGAAGACCTCAAGGAAAGCGTCCAGCAGTACGTTGATGCCTTGCGCGCCAATCCTGAAGACGTTGAAGCCAAGCAAAACCTAGCTGAGGCCATCCGTATGATGCGCCGCATGCAGCCGCCGCCAGAAGAGGAACAGCAACAAGAATCTGACGAAAGCGAAGAAGGCGAGGAATCTGAGGAAGAGCAACAACAGCCTCAAGAGCCAAACGAAGGCGAGGAGTCTGAAGATCAAAAATCGGAAAGTGAAGAGTCCGAGGAAGAACCAACCGAAGAGGAAGGTGAAGGTGAGCCGGGAGAACCTAAAGACGTCGATCGCGAAGAGGCTGAACGCTTGTTACAGCTGGCCAGTGATCAGGAAAAGAAAACACAGGAGAAAGTCCGACTTGGCGAGCAGACACGCAAACGACCTGAAAAAGATTGGTAATGAATTTAACGAACCTACTTTTTGCAGTCGCGCTATTTGTCTTGCCACTTAGCACAGCCAACGCACAAACTGCCACTGCAATCCTCTCAGGATCAGATACCGTGCGACAAGGCGAGTTGCTGCAACTCACGTTTGCATTTGAGAACGTGGATGCAAAAGATTTCAAGCTACCCGAACTTGTCGGATTGACCGTTGTAGGCGGCCCAAGCCGCCAAAGCAGCATGAGTATCATGAATGGGCAACGCTCCTCTTCAAGTGCATTTGTGTACCGCGTTGTGGCAGAACAAGCTGGTCTAGCCGTTGTGCCCGAAGTGATTGTGCTCAACAATGAGGAAGAGATTAAAACAGAAGCATTGACCGTGTTTATCAGTGAAGATCCTGAGTACGTTCCTCTTCAAGAAAATGGGCAGTCGCAACGAACACCAGAACAGCCTAAAAAGAAAAAGCGGCCAACGATAAAAATGTAATTGGCTCTTATACCCGACTACCTTCGCATGGTGAGAACTCTTTGTATTCTTCTTTTTTGGTCCTTGCTACTTCCCGTTGTTACGGCGCAGGTATCCTTTAGTGCATCTGCAAGCAAACAGGTGGTAGATCAAAATGAGCCGTTTAGGCTTGTGTTTGAATTGGAGAATGCTGCAGGACAAAATTTCACCCCTCCAAGCTTTAAGAACTTCGAGGTGATTTCGGGTCCAAATCAAGGATCAAATACCACGATCGTCAACGGTCAGGTAAGTCGCTCGGCAAGGATCACCTACGATCTGCTTGCGCCAAAACCAGGCAAGTTTATCCTTGAACCTGCGCGCGTCTTGATAGATAAGAAGCAGGTTGTTTCTAATGTGTTGACGATCACGGTCAAAAAGGTCGAGCAATCCTTATTCGAGAAAGGATTAAATAACAAAGCTGAAGTACAGCTTAGGCTCAATACCCCGAAAGACACCGTCTATGTTGGAGAGGAGCTCCGCTTAGAAATAGAATTAATCAGCAAGGTTGATATCCGGACGTACAGTGTCTTAAAGGCACTGAACACAGATGGTATTCGCAAGGAAGACCTTAGGAATTACAACCTTGCCGAGCGTAGAATTGAGGTCGACGGTTCGCCTCAATCTGCACGAACGATCCAAGCGATCAGCCTTTTTCCGAGTAAACCAGGAACCTATACCGTTGGTCCCGTCATCATTCAGGCGAATGTATTGCTCGGAAAGCCCTCACGCTCACGTAGCTTCTTTTTCACTCCTGCAACGCGCGCTGTTGATGCAACTTCGAACGCTCTTGAGCTTACGGTTTTGCCCTTGCCTCAACCTGAGGCGGAAGGCTTTATTGGTGCAGTAGGTAACTGGCGTTTTCAAGGTCAATATGCGGACCTTTCAGACATGACCACGGCCGATGCGCTGACGTTCAAGTTGTTTGTTCAGGGCCAAGGAGATGCTGGACGTTTGCAAGCTCCGGAGTTAAGCTGGCCAGATGGATGGCGTGCGTATCCTCCTGAAACGACTACTGATCACAGCGTCGAGACGGATACCGGCTTGGTCCATACACGTGTGTACGAATACACGGTCGCTCCTGTGAGAGGAGGAACGTTTAACCTCCGTCCAAAAGCTTCTTACTTCTCTGCAGATAGTAATCGCTATCTCGCTTGGAGCATGGCTCCTCGCACCATCGCAGTGACCGATGTCGGGACCAATCTTTCAGACCCAACGGGAGCTCCAGAAGCTAATTTATTTGTGGTGGAGGCTACGCCCAGACCTGCTCAATCATTATGGGTCGATCAATCTTGGTTTTGGTGGATACTCGCTTCATTCCCGCTAATGCTCGGTCTTGCATGGCTAGGCAAAATGGCGACGAAAAAGAACAGCGATGAGGAGCTTTCAGAATTGAAGGATCCGATAGCAGAAGGAAAACGCAGGTTGCAAAAGGCACGTGCTTCGATTGCTGATCCAAACGCGTTCTATCAAGAAGTTCGCGAGGCCTTGCAGCAGTATGCGCACGATCGTTTGGGCTTGCCTCCGAGTCAGCAGTCACCGTCTGAGATTCGTTCAGCTTTCGCCAAAACCGCAGGAGGTGAAGTACAAGGCCAGAAATTTATGGACGCAAGCGAGCTTGCTGATCGTGGCTTGTATGGTGGTGGTACAGATGAGGAAGGAAGACGGACAGCGTTGGCGGAGTTGGAGCGGTTGTTAAGTGAGTAGGACCTTCGCACAAGCCAACACCACAACTACGACCAGCACCACATACGCCACTTGATTTACCTTAGGTGATCGCACTGCAAAGCGCGTCGTAAAGAATGCGCCAACAGCTTGCCCGACCGCCATCAATAAGCCATACTGCCAATGCACTTGCCCAGCAGCTACAAAGGCTACAAGCAAGATTGGCGTGTAGAGCATGACGACAACGATCTTGTAGACGTTGGCCTCGGCAAGTGACATGCCTCCACCAAGCACGGCGACTCCAAGAAGCAGCGGACCGAAGCCCATCTGAATAAAGCCACCGTAAAACCCAGCGGCAAGACCGGCAGTGATCAACAGCCATTGGGGCCATTGCGGTTCACTTGCTTCTTTGGACAACCAGCGTTTGGGCTTTATGAGTACGACGACCAGCAGGAGGACAAGTAGCCAACGGAAGATCAAACGGAACTCATCGTTACTCACTTGTGTAGCAACCAAGCCTCCTAGGATTCCGCCTAGTCCAACAGGGATAAGTAGGATCGCGCCTCGACGCCAATCAATCTTATCGTTGCGCCAATACTCTAGGAAAGCGGTGCTTGATTGTGCAAGCGTACCGATGCGGTTGGTACCGTTAGCGATCAATGGAGGTAAACCCATCGCCTCGGTCAATATCGTTAGCGTGATTGCCGAACCGTTACCAGCGAGCGTATTGATGAACCCTGCTAGCGCTGCACCAGCAAGCGCCAAGAGAATAATGGGCCAACCTAGGTCCGCGACTGACATAGCTCAACGAGCACTCCGCCCGCACTTTTGGGGTGAACGAAGCAGACGAGTTTATTGTCAGCACCAACGGTTGGTTCTTCACTCAAGAGACGGAATCCTTCTTTGCGAAGGCGCTCCATTTCTGCGTGAATGTCTTTGACTTCGAAAGCAACGTGGTGAATGCCTTCGCCGCGCTTCTCAATGTATTTCGCGATTGGAGAATCAGGGCGTGTCGCTTCGAGCAACTCCACCTTCGATTCGCCTGCCATGAAGAACAGTGTCGTGACGCCTTGCTCCTCTACGACCTCTTCCTTGTAGGGAGCGACGTTGAGCAGCTTGGTGTAGAGCTTGCGCGCTGCGGTAAGGTCAGATACGGCTATGCCTAGGTGTTCGAGGTGCATGGGGTGTAAGGTAGTTAGAGAATGAGAACGTTTATGACAGGTGCTCTATGAGCAAATCAGGATGATGTTCTCCAATTACCTTTTCTTTTCGGATGAAAAGAAACAAAAATCGTCCT
This sequence comes from Saprospiraceae bacterium, assembly GCA_045110575.1. GTDB lineage: Bacteria > Bacteroidota > Bacteroidia > Chitinophagales > Saprospiraceae > CALDTK01. Next base: position 23,354 of record JBGCGF010000055.1, on the reverse strand, counting down.
GCCAGAGGCGCCTTCTTCAACTCGCTTTGGGATGTGCTCGCTTTTGAACCTGTACGTTGGCATCCTTTACGCTTTACTCTTCGACTGCTGGTAGTACGATAAGCTTAGGCTTGTTGTAGAAAGCAGCTTAGTGCTTTTTGCTTTGCTCTAACCTTTCCAGCGGCAGTCGGACGTGGGTGAAGCTCGAACAGGAGGAAGCCTACGCAGGGTGACGCGCTGCTTTCAAGGTTGTGCTGTATTTTAAGATTCATTTCCACTCTTCCAAGCGTGACGGCGGCATTGAAATAGACAGTCTTTGCGCAGTAGCGCCCCGGTGTCTATCCAGCAGCAAAGCGGTCCGACATCCCAAATCCTAAGTACCGGCAAGCTAGCTTGCCTAAAGACTCTTCGTCCTTCCCCCGTCTACTGGCAAGTTGACGCCATTGATATATGATGCTCCAGGACTTGCAAGGAAAGCAATTGCAGTTGCCGTTTCTGATGGCTCAGCAAAGCGACCTGCAGGAACTCCAGCCTTCATGCCATCGGCAATTTGCTCGTTGGTTTTGCCTTGAGCACCAGCACGAGACTCGATGATCTCGTTGAGACGGCCTGTATTGGTAAATCCAGGGAGCACGTTGTTGACGGTAATGCCACCTGCTCCGAGCTCACCGGCCAAGGTCTTCGCCCATGTACCCATCGCTGCACGGATCGTGTTACTCACGCCGAGGCCTGGGATCGGTTGTTTTACAGAAGTAGAAATCACGTTAATGATGCGCCCGTATGCTGCAGCCTGCATGCTTGGCAACACTTCTTGGAGGATCGTTTGCGCCGCCATGATGTGCTGACGGAAAGCTGCCTCTAATTCGCTGACACCTGCCTTGTGAAGCGGTCCACCTTTAGGTCCGCCGGTGTTGTTGATCCAGATATGGATCGGTCGAGCATTCGCAACTGCTTTCACTTTTGTAGCGAGATCGCTGAGTTCGAGTTGATCGGCAACGAGAATTTCGTGTTGTTGTCCATCCTGCGTGGCGAGTTCTCCCATGACGGTAGAAAGCGTTTCAGCTGTGCGACCGAGTAGTGTACAGTGTGCACCAGCTTCGGCGAGGGCAAGGGCCGTTGCACGACCAATTCCGCGACTTGCACCTCCGATGAGTGCGTGACGGCCAGATAAAGGGAGATTTGACATGGCCACAAAGTAGCAGCGCCCCTTCGTTTTTGACGAAGAGGCGCTGAAACTATCTTATGACAATCGAAAATTACTTCTCGCGAATCGTATCCGGAGCTTCAAGCAACTTGAAGAACTGGTCGAGCTTTGGCGTGAGAATAATCTCTGTGCGGCGATTCATCGCGCGACCTTCTGGAGTCGAGTTATCCGCTTTTGGAGAGAATTCACCACGAGCAGAAGCGCTCAATCGTCCTGGAGCTACACCGTAGTTGTTCGTCAACATCTTAGCGACTGCTTGTGCACGTGCACCTGAAAGTGCCCAGTTGTCTGGAAACTTCGCTGATGAAATCGGCACATTGTCCGTGTGGCCTTCAATCGTTACTTCTAGATCCTGGTTGTCTTTCACAACGCGAGCGACTTTAGAAAGTACTTCGCCTGCACGAGCACCGATATCTGCTTGACCACTCTGGAAAAGAAGCTTGTCGCTAATTGAAACGAACACCTTAGTTCCTTTCACTTCTACGTCGATATCCTCATCGTTGAGGTTTTCGAGGCTCTTCTTGAGGTTGTAAACGAGTGCCACGTTGGTCGAGTCTTTTACTCGGATCACACGGTTGAGCTTGTCGATCTGACCAGACTGGTTGTTGATCTTCTCGAGTGAAGCTTGGATAGACTTTGCTTCGGCAGCAGAAGTAACTTGAGTCGCGGCCATGTTGTCGAGCAACTTCTGGTTGGTCGTGTTCATGATACCTACCTGATCGGTGAGCGTCTCTGCGCGAGCCTTTTCGCGAGCGAGTTCTGCTTCCTTGTTGCGAAGGGTTGAATTAAGACGCTCGTTATCGGCTGTACGGCCGTTTTGGAGATCCTTAATGCGCGCCATCGCTTCTTCTAGAGCGAGATCTGTTTGTGTCTTTTCGCCTTGCAGGCCTAAGAACTTCTTCTTGCTGACGCAGGAAGGCAAGGCAACGATAAAGACAAGAGCGAGTATGAGAAATAGGTTACTCTTCATGTAATTGGTGTTTCTAACAACGAAAGTAGACAATTGCAAAGTTTTACAAATATGTATTCTCGATGCCGTTCGACATTAAAAACCACTAACGCTGAACCCTTGTTCGAAATTGGCTAACATTTACGATTCTGCTAGCGCCTCAATACAAGCTTCTCGTTGCTCCCAAGCAGCTTCGAGTGAAATTTCAGGGTGATTAGCTTTTAGCCAACTCTTCAGCCAATCGCGATGAAGTTCACTTTTCCGAGTGAGTTCTTCAAGAGAAACAACCCGCTCCTCAAGGATGTCTGCTTGCAAATTGCTTACGTGCAATCCTGGCTTGGTGATGTCGATCGCCTCTTCGCCCCAGCGTATGTAGTTATGCGCTTCAGGGATTGCAGAAAGAGGGCCTCTTCTAAGCACCTTTCCGATCTTAGGGGTGTTGCTGTTGGCCATGCGAAACACGCACAACACGAGCTCGATGTCTTGTTGGCCATGCTCTTCGGCGATGGTTTTCAAGACGCTGTGTTTAGAGCTGCAGGTGCCACAACCTTCAACAAACACAGACTCAGGGGTTTTGCCGGAAGGCCGACGATATGGTAGACGAAAGAGGTGCTCGCAGACCTCTCTAAAGGTGGTTAACCCTTGTTTTAGCGAAAGCTGAGTGACTTTCCCAGCAGCATCTAGCGTAAAGTCCTTTTGCATGGCATCAAGGTACAGCATGATTAAGCTAGGACTCTTACATTCGCAGCGCAATGCAAAATCTCTTTGCCATACAACGAATTATTAGCGCGGCTTCTGGCTGCCGATAGTTTCTGTGTGCCCGCAAGGTTGGTCAACATGCAGAAGCTTCGGAGGTAATCGCCCCCGAAGCTTTTTTTGTGATAGTATAATTTTTCGACGATGAACAAGTACCCTGAATATTCCAAGCTAGATCTTCCAGCTCTTGATAAAGAGATGCTAGCTCATTGGGCTTCCGCCAAAACCTTCGAGAAATCTGTGCAGGAGCGTCCTGCCGACAAACCTTGGGTCTTTTACGAAGGTCCGCCAAGTGCGAACGGTAAGCCTGGAATTCACCACGTGATGGCACGTACGGTGAAGGATCTCTTTTGTCGTTACCACACCATGCTTGGCTATCGCGTTGAGCGCAAGGGCGGCTGGGATACGCACGGTCTTCCGGTAGAGCTTAAAGTCGAGTCTGAGCTTGGGATCACCAAGGATGACATCGGCAAAAGCATCAGCGTTGAGGATTACAATGCAAAATGTCGCGAGACGGTGATGCACTTCAAAAAGGAGTGGGATGACTTGACGGTTAAGATGGGCTACTGGGTAGACCTCGAGAAGCCATACGTCACCTACGAGAACGAGTATATCGAGAGTGTATGGTGGCTTCTGAGTCAACTGTACAAGAAGGACTTGATGTACAAAGGCTACACCGTGCAGCCATTTTCTCCAGCGGCGGGAACAGGCTTGAGTAGCCACGAGCTCAACATGCCGGGCGCATACAAGGAAGTGAAGGATACAACTGTCGTTGGCCTTTGGGAGCTTTCGCCAAAACAAGAAGTAGCACTTCCAGCTGTACTTGCAGCGATTGACGGACAAGTGCTCGTGAGTGCTTGGACGACAACTCCTTGGACGCTGCCATCGAATACTGGACTTACGGTTGGACCGAAAATCCAGTACGTCGTTGTAAAAACCAACAACCCATACACCCAAGAAGAGCAGCACATTGTGATTGCTGCCGAATTGGTGTCAAAGTGGTTTGGCGGGAAGAACCAGCCAGAGGTATTGGAGCAATCTGAGCCTTTCGTAGGAACGAGTCTTGAAGGCCTCCGCTATGAGCCGATCTTCGATTACGGCAATCCGATCGAGCCGATTGGAGATGCGAACGATGCTTTCAAGATCATCTTGGGAGACTTCGTAACGACCGCTGACGGTACAGGTATCGTACACACCGCGCCAAGCTTTGGTGCAGATGACCGTCGTGTTGGTGTTGCTGCAGGACTTGGTGCGTTGACACTCGTTGACGAGCAAGGAAAATTCAAGGACACCGTTGGACCGTTCTCCGGTCGCTTCGTAAAAAATTACCGTGACGAGAAGGATTACGTTGATGTCAATATCGACCTCTCTGTAGACTTGAAGTTGCGTAGCCAGGCACTCAACGTGTCGAAATACGAGCACAACTACCCGCACTGCTGGCGTACAGACAAACCGGTGTTGTACTACCCGCTTGACTCATGGTTTATCAAGGCATCGTCTGCGCGTGAGCGCATGATGGAGCTCAACGATACCATCAACTGGAAGCCGGAAAGTACAGGAACCAAGCGCTTCGGCAACTGGCTCGAGAATGTGCAGGATTGGAACTTGAGTCGCTCGCGCTACTGGGGTATTCCATTGCCAATCTGGAGAAGTGAAGATGGCATTGAAGAAATCTGCATCGGAAGCATCGAGGAGCTCGGCAACGGGATCAAGCTTGCGAACGAGAAGCTTTCTCTTGACCAAGTCGTTCCTGCAGACTTGCACCGTCCGTATATCGACGATGTGATCCTCTGGAAGAATGGAAAGAAAATGGTGCGTGAGGCTGACCTGATTGACGTTTGGTTTGACTCAGGATCGATGCCATACGCACAGTGGCACTACCCGTTTGAAAACAAGGAGATCTTCGAGCGCAACTTCCCTGCAGCATTCATTGCTGAAGGTGTTGACCAGACACGTGGATGGTTCTATACGCTTCACGCGATCGGCACCATGGTGTTTGATTCTGTGGCGTACAAGAACGTGGTCTCTAACGGACTGGTACTCGATAAGGACGGCCAAAAGATGTCTAAGCGATTGGGCAATGCGGTTGATCCGTTTATCACTATTGACAATTACGGTGCTGATGCGACGCGTTGGTACATGTTGACCAATGCTGCGCCGTGGGACAACTTGAAGTTTGACGAGAAAGGCATTGAAGAGGTGCGTCGTAAGTTTTTCGGAACGTTGTACAACACCTATGGCTTCTTCTCGCTCTATGCGAACGTTGACGGTTGGGATGGCAGCGATGCTCCGGCCGCTCACACGGACATTGACCGTTGGTTGCAGTCTCTCATGAATTCACTTCTCCGCGACGTGAGAGCTGCTTACGAAGCGTTTGAGCCAATGACGGCTGGCCGCTTGGTACAGAGCTTTGTGACGGACCAGCTTTCGAACTGGTATGTACGTCTCAACCGTAAGCGCTTCTGGCGTGGTGAGTTGACGGACGACAAGAAAGCAGCTTACTATGTATTGAAGCAAGCGTTGGGTCTTACCGCTCAGCTCATGGCACCGATTGCACCGTTCTATGCAGAGCGTCTGTACCGAGACTTAGGTTTTGGCGAAAGCGTACACTTGAGCTTGCTTCCTGAAGTCAACACTGCGTTGATTGACGAGGCACTTGAAGAGCGTATGGATTATGCTCAGCGTATCTCTTCCTTAGGTTTCAGCTTGCGTAAAGTTGGTGATCGTCGTGTACGTCAGCCGTTGGCGAAGTTGCTCATCCCTGTGCTTGATGCACGTTTTGAGACGCAAGTGAAGCAGGTTGAAGATCTCATCTTACAGGAGCTCAACGTGAAGGGCATCGAGTACGTAAGTGGCGATGCACTTTCAAAGACCATCAAGCCAAACTTCCGTGTCCTCGGTAAGAAAGTAGGCAAGCAGATGAAGGCTGCTGCGGCAATCATCAACCAGCTTGATGCAGATGCTGTCGCTACTTTGGAGAGCACTGGCGAGTACGTTTTTGACTTGGAAGGAACTCCGTTCACCTTGACGCTTGAAGACGTTGAAATTGCTGCACAAGACATTCCTGGCTGGAGTATCGCGTCAGATGGACCTCTTACCGTTGCACTCGACCTCACCTTGACTCCTGAATTGGAGATGGAAGGTCTTGCACGTGAGCTTGTGAATCGTATTCAGAATTTGCGCAAAGACGCTAGTCTTGAAGTAACCGATCGCATCGTCGTTGAGATCTCTGAAAACGAAAAAGTAGCGGCTGCACTTGCTGCTCATCAAGACTACATCACCTCTGAGGTACTTGCTGATGCCGTTGGCATAAAGGCTGGTGTTACAGGTACACTCACCGACTTGGGTGGAGAAGCTGGCGAGGTGCAAGTGGCGTTGCAGAAGGTGTAACCTCTAACCTACTTGCTACTTATGCGCAGCCGCCTTCGGCGGACGTCGTTAAACCAACCTCCTCGAAAATGTAGAGTTAAATCAACCCTACATTTCAATGAAACACGGTTTAACGACGTCCGCCGAAGGCGGCTTTTAAAAGAGAGCTGAAGCGCATTAGCTTAGCCTAGTATCAATATGCTATGCTGTGGCTTCTATAACTCCATACTACTTCGCCACCTGGGAGGCAGGTGGCGCCTACCACGTCTATAACTCTGCGGTACATCGCAATGTGCTCTTTCAGACACAAAGCGACCACTTCAAATTTCGAGATAGACTACGCGACATGGTAGCCTCTTTTGCCGACGTGTATGCATTTGCGTGCGTAAGAAATCACTTCCATATATCGCTTCGGATACACGACCTCCCGCGCATTCTGAAACGACTCGAAAAGGCTTCAAAGCTAACTGCCAAGGAAAAGAAGTACCTCAACGAGGAGGCGACACTTAACCAGCTCATTGGCTCCTACTTCGCGAATTTCTTTAAGAGCTATGCGCTGTCCTTCAACAAGCGGCACAACCGCAGAGGGACCCTTTTTGACCAGACCGTGCGTCGCATACGAATTCGCAAAGACCTCGTATCTCGAAGGCTCATCATGTACATCCATACCAATGAGATGAAGCATCACATGGGCAACAGCTACACGGATTTAGGCATGCGCACAAGTTTCTGGCACTATACCGACCAAAGAATAATGGAAAGTTGGTTGGATACCAAGACGGTACTCGACCGCTTTGGCGGTGCAGCAGACTTCTTTACAAAGCACGAACGATACGTCAAAAAATACAGCAGTAACCTGCCCCATTTCGATGAAGAGCGCTACTTCGGCTATGGCGGAAAAGTCCTTGAAGATGCACCTGAAATACCTTGGCTAGACGATGAAGACTAGCGTCTACGCATTCGTCTCAACCAGCGCTATCGCCTTACCTAGATAGACAAGTTTACTGCCTTCTGATACCTGCAAATCTTCCAAATCACCTGGCAGCAATTTGATTAAGCCATCGTGCGACTTGAAGAAAATTGCGGCACTACGCTCGGTGCGTTCAAGCTCATGAAGTGCAAGTCGGAGTTCGTCAGCATTCTCGATATCAAGTTCGTGAACTTCTGGGTAATCACGAACAGCTTCACTTAAGTTGAGGTAGTCGTCGTTGTAGGTTATGATTCCAGTCTCAGGCAGAGCTGCAGGATCCAAGTTTAATTCAGAGGAATCAATGAGGCGATACGCACCGTTCTCTCCAAACAGCTTCGTGTAGCGACGCACCGCAAAATTATTGACCTCACTACTCGCCGTCATGGCGTAGAGGTATCCGATGTCTGAAAGCTCGAGACGTTCCTCCAACTTGTCGTTGTAAATATTGGCTACCGTCGCCTCTAGTCCTTCTTGACGGGCTGCATCAATGTTTGAAAGCGAGCTATCGACAAGAACAACATGTTGATTGTTACTCTGCAAGTACTTCGCAATAAGTCGAGCGAGCGGGCTTGCTCCAACAATGAGAATACCGTTGGATTCGTCTAGCATGACTCCACTCCACTTGGCGAAGATCTTTGCTGTTGTTGCATTGAGTAATACAGTACCCAAAACCACCATAAAGACGAGCGGCACGATGTACTCAGCCCCAGGAAAACCGATTTCCTCTAAGCGCAATCCGAAGACTGAGGCAATACCAGCAGCTACGATTCCGCGAGGGCCTAGCCAGCCAACGTATAGTTTTTCCGAAAGGGAAAGTTCGCTGCCCATGGTGCTTGCCAATACTGCTATCGGACGGATCGCAAGAATGCCTATAAAAAGCAAGCCGCAGCGCCAATCGACGAGCAACAGGAGCTGATCCATGGTAATGTTGGCCGCCAGAAGAATGAACAGAATCGAGATGAGTAAGACTGTAATAGACTCTTTAAAGTTGGCAATCTCCTGGAAGCGCGGGACGTCCAAATTGCCCAAGACCATACCCATTACCACAACTGAGAGCAACCCCGATTCGTGTACGAGTTCATCACTAACCGTAAAAACCATCAACACCAAGGCAAGCACAAAAACATTGAGGAGGTAGTGTGGTATGAGCTCGCGTTTGATCAAGGTAAAAAGGCCATACGCCGCTGCAAAACCCATCGCCAAACCAACACCAACGATCTTAAGGAATATCACCAGTGCTTCGAGACCAAACTCATTCATCACGTGATCCGTTCCAACCTCCGATCCAAAGCTGGCGAAGACGAACTCAAACATCAATACCGCCAGCAGCGCCCCGATAGGATCGATGAGAATTCCTTCCCACTTGAGAATCGTAGAGACGTTCCTACTCAGCGGAACATTTTGAAGAATAGGTCCAATTACCGTAGGTCCAGTCACCACAACCAAACTCGCAAAGACGAAGCTTATGTGCCAGTTCAGCCCCATGATATAGTGAGCCAACAAGCCGCAGCCTGCGAACGTAATTACCGTACCTACAGTGATCAACTTTACAATGGCTGGTCCGATCCCACGAATTTCTCGCTGACGCAATGTCAGACCTCCCTCAAAAAGAATGAGCCCAATCGAAAGACTGACGAAATAGAATAGATTTTGACCCGCAAAAAGTCCCTTCACGACTCCTCCTTCGCCATACTCTGCTCGAGGCTGAATGAAGAGCTCTGCATCAGGTGTCCAGAAAGTACTGAACGGCCCAACCGCTAGTCCAGTAAGAATGAGCGGCAAAATCGCCGGTATCTTGAGTCTCCACGACACCCACTGAGCGAGTATTCCGAGCACGATAACACTGGCAAGTTCTAGCATAAAGTTGGTCGTTAGAAAGGTAGAAACCCTGCATACCACTGTAGGGTTGTACGTAAATCGTACAACCTTTATAAAGCTAGCTCAAACTAGAACTAAGGAAAACGCTCAATAAATATTGAGCTCAAAACCTCTACTCTTCCGGAGCATTCAAACGAAAGCCTACTCCGTGCACATTTTCGATACTCACACGCTCATCGGCACGCAAATATTTGCGTAAACGCGAGATGAACACATCCATCGATCTTCCGAGGAAATAATCGTCACTTCCCCAAATTTTGATTAGGATGTCCGATCGTTTCAACACACGGTTTGGGCTGCGTGCAAACAAAGCAAGTAGGTCTAGCTCGCGTTGCGTTAGACGGCGTGGTTCTCCTTTATCGACTGTATCCGTCAACTCAAGGTTGGCCATGTCTACTGCAAAGCGACCTACGGTAAGTTCTTCTGGCGGACGCTCGGCCAAGTGGCGACGACGTAAGAAAATATCAACCTTAAGCACCAACTCTTCAATATTGAAAGGCTTGGTGAGGTAATCGTCTGCTCCGATGCGCAAACCATGCAGGCGATCTTCCTTGAGGCTTTTCGCGCTTAGGAAAAGAACAGGTACTTCAGCATCACGCTCGCGTATAGCCTCAGCTACAGCAAAGCCATCTACACCAGGAAGCATGATGTCCAAAATGGCAATGTCAAATTCGAGGCCTTCCTCGATTTGCTTCTTCGCCTCGGCACCATCTGCAATCCCGATCACGGTGTATCCAGCGATCTCGAGGTTGTCTTGCGTTACAAATCGAAGGCTTTCATCGTCCTCAACGTAGAGTAGGCGTGGGTTCATATTTGTGTCCATGCTGGTGCTTTATCTGGTCCGAAGATGCGCAATATCAGCTTTCGCCAAAACGAATCTTGCATATTCCTATTGGGAATGTCTATTCTGAAGGACGATCCTTCGGTTCTTCCTTCGTCCAATGTAAGCTCGTAGCCGTGTGCTTTGCAAACACCGTTGACGTAAAACAATCCTAGGCCGAAGCCTTTGACGTCGTGAACGTTGCCTGTAGGCACGCGATAAAACTTCTCAAATACCTTTCCTTGGTGCTCTGCAAGTATGCCAACACCTTTATCAGAGATGATAAGTCGAGTGTGGCCAGGAATGCGCACGGTAACAACCGTTACGTTCGGAGCATCTGGAGAATACTTCACGGCATTATCGAGAAGCGCCGAAAGTGCACTAGAAAAATGAAGTTTATCTGCAAGTATTTCACGATCAGGGGCATTGAGCTCCAACCGAAAGTCTCCTCCTGCTTCTTCGGTTTTCGCCCTCGCTCCTGAGATTGCGTCTTCAATAATCCCGTTCATCGAAGTAGGCTCACGCTGCAGCCTGAAACGATTTCGCTCGATGCGCGCAAGCTGTAGTACTTTTTCCACCTGGTTGGTGAGTCGCTCATTTTGACTCTCTACGATGTCTGCATATCTCGCCAAACGTGCGTCGGCTCTTACCGGTGCAGCTCTTGCCAAAACCCCCGAAGCGACCTTGATCGTCGACAAAGGAGTTTTGAACTCGTGGGTCATGTTGTTGATGAAATCCTTCTGCATTTCGGAGAGCTGCTGCTGTCGCACAAGCACCCATGAAGCATAAACGAAGAACAAAATCGTGATGAGCAAAACGGCCCCAAGCGCTCCAACGGTTCCTAGAGAATTGAGCAGGCTTGTCTTATGATCAGGAAAGCGAATTCCAAAATAGTAGATATACTCATCGTATGTGCCGAGTTCTGGCCGTACCCTACCCAGCGTGTCTGTCTTTGCTTCGTAGCCAACGTAATCACCGTAAACCATCTTGTCGGTGTAGCAATCGTAGATGCCGTACTCGAAGTCTTCATTCAATCCTACGGCTTCCAGTTCGCGTTGTAGCAAAAATTCTAGGTCTCCCGCATCAATGACCGCATTCAGGTTGACCACATAGTAGTTGCTTGAGATACGATTGATAAGTGCGACGTCAGGAACAAGGCTTTGATTCAATTCTTCAAATCCATCGGCTACGCCAAGAAGTGCGACTTGTACCTGCTGCTGAAATTGCTGATCCTTTAGTTTGTAAGCCGACCAGAGGTAGTACCCCTGCAAAGCAAATGCTGCAAGAATCGCTATGATTCCGAGCAAAACGACTTGGTAGAGGGAACGTTTTCGCATGAGGTTAAACTAGGTTGCTACTTCAATGTAGAAAGAGGGCTTAACCACAGATTAACAGCCCGTATGTTTGGGCGGTGAATTGTGGTGCGGCTAAACAAACAAGGCTGGTGTTTTGGCGAAAGCTGATATCCTTTCGGACATCATTACCAATGGTGAAGATGCTACTCGTTGTTCTAACGATGGTAACGGTCAGTTCGGTGCAAATTGCAACGGCGCAAGTCGGAAGTCCGTTCGACCTAACCCCTCGGCTAGACACGACGAAGGTTATTATACCTGTAGCTCAATTGCCGCCAAGTCGCGTAACGATTCAGGCGACGCCTGCAGAAAAGCGTAATCCATTTGACCTTGCTCGCTCTGACGATGGAGCCACCAATGCAGCTCCTGCCCCTACCATTAAGCTTCCCAACTTGCCGGGTGTAAGCCATTCAGATGAAGAGTCTGTTAGCCGAGGAACGTTTGACACCATTCTCTGCTTTTCATTTCTAGTGCTTTTAGCATTCGCGACAGTCTTACGAGGTGGCACGCTTAGAAAAATCTTTTCGGCCTCTCTAAATGCAAACCTACTGAGTCAGCTGCAACGCGAACCTCGAAAATTTGGATACTACCTCTGGGGAATACTCGGCCTGCTCGTGCTGGGCTCGTTCCTTTTCGCTACTTCTAGACATCTCTACCCTGGCTTAATGGACTATGGATGGTCAACGCTGGGATGGTTTGTGGCAGCTGTGCTCTGCCTAACAGGACTCAAACTCCTCGCCTTAGAAGTGCTCAAAGCAATTTTTCCGGTTGGCAAACCGGTTACGAATTATCAAGTTCTCATCATTGTATACGCAGGTGTCGTGGGTGTTTGCGTTTTTCCAGCGCTCGTCCTAATTAGCTTCAGCACCAGTGGCTTAGCCACTTTTATAGCGTACGCAAGTCTTGGAATTGTAGGCTTAGCCTACACGCTAAGAAGCCTTAGAGCCGTGATAGATTCGTCTAGATTTTTGTCTAACTATCCCTTACACTTTCTATTGTACCTTTGCGGGCTCGAAATAGGCCCTTTAGCAGTTGCGTTTAAACTGTTGACAACCTGATTATTGAGACTAAGTTAAACATCACATGGCAGATCAAAACGGCACCCCCGCAGACGCGAACCGCCCTGTAAAGACCATCCTGATCTCTCAGCCTAAGCCTGAAAGAAGCCCCTATTTCGATCTCGAAACGAAGTGGGGAATCAAGATCGACTGGCGTCCATTCATCCATGTAGAAGGCCTTTCAGGCAAGGAGTTCCGAAAGCAAAGGATCTACATTGAAGAGTATACAGCGATCATTTTCACAAGTCGTGGAGCTATTGATCACTTCTTCCGCATCTGCGAAGAAACGCGTCATACAGTAAGCGATGACATGCGTTACTTCTGTATCTCTGAGGCGGTATCTAACTACCTCCAGAAGTTCATCAACTACCGCAAGCGTAAGGTTTTTGTAGGTGCTAAGACCGTAGAAGACTTCAAACCAGTCTTACTCAAAGCAAAAGCGAAGGATAAATTTCTTTTGCCTTGCTCTAACCTGGGTAAAAAAGACTTAACAGCCTTCCTTGATGAGAAGGAGTTCAACTGGACGGAGTCGATGATGTATCGTACCGTTGCAAGTGACCTTAGCGACCTCACTGAGGTTTTCTATGATGTCCTCGTATTCTTCAGCCCACTAGGAATTACTTCTCTCTACGAGAACTTCCCTACTTGGGAACAGAAGGATACGCGTCTAGCGATTTTTGGCAACAGCACCAAAGCTGCCGTTGATGCTAAAGGTTGTGTCGTCAACATTCCTGCACCTTCTCCAGATGCGCCTAGCATGCCGATGGCGATCGAGAAGTACTTAGAGAAGGTAAACAAGCGCAAGCGTCGCTAGTATCTTCTCTAGCACTGCTAGATAGTTCCTGTACTTTGCCTCGATGGAAACACGGCAAGCTTATCGACTCACTGCTGGTTCGCGTGCAGATCTAATCGCACGCGAAGAATCTATCGCTGCTCCGGCTGCTGATGAAGTTCAGGTTGCGGTCAAAGCGATCGGACTCAATTTTGCGGACGTGTTCAGTGTCTGGGGCCTTTATTCGGCTACTCCGAAAGGAGCTTTTGTTCCTGGGCTAGAGTTCGCAGGAGATGTCATTGCGGTTGGTAGTGAGGTTAGCAGTCATTCGATCGGAGACAAGGTCTATGGCGTCACCCGATTTGGCGCGTACGCAACGTCGCTCAATATCGATGCACGGTACGCATTTGCCCTCCCTAGCGATTGGAGCTACGCAGAAGGAGCGGCCTACCCAGTGCAAGCACTCACTGCCTATTACGGACTTTGCTTCCTCGGTAATATGCAACCTGAGCACCGTGTCTTAGTGCATTCTGCGGCAGGAGGTGTCGGCGTATGGGCCGGACGTATCTGTCGCCACTTCGGCGCTAAGGCTATTGGTACCGTCGGCCGTCAAGAGAAGATAGCTTTCGCCAAAACCCAAGGCTACTCAGAGGTACTTGTGCGTGGCGATCTCAAGACTTTGAAAGATCGAATGTCAGCAGCGGCTGGAGAGCTTGCAGGTTTTAGCAAAAGCGAAACCAACCTGCCGAAAGGCTACAACCTGGTGATGGAACCCACCGGTGGCCAAGTTCAAAAAGACAGTTTTTCCTTACTCCTTCCAGAAGGACGCATGGTGGTCTATGGATCTGCTCACTTTGCAGATACTAACGCAAAACCGAACAAGCTCAAGCTGCTTTGGAAATTCCTACAGCGCCCCAAACTAGATCCACAAGCGATGATCGCCGAGAACAAGGGTGTCCTTGCGTTCAACCTCATCTGGCTGTACGAGCAGACGGATAAAATGATCGGCTTCTTCGATGAACTCAACAAATTAGACTTGGGTAAGGCACATATCGGAGAAACCTTCCAGTTTGAACAATTACCAGATGCGGTAGCAGCGTTACAGAGTGGAAAAACGATAGGAAAAGTGGTTGTGTTGACCTAAAAGGTCAATGCCTGCGGCGCTGCAACTTAGAGGTGCAGCGCATCAGGCAACAGCGATTTTTTTTCAATTACTTATATCTTAACATAGCAATTACACCTATAAACATGCGATTACCCCTCCCCCTATTGATTCTACTTTTCACATCTTGCCTCGCTTTATTTTCGTGCAATAAAGACGAAGAATTAGACACACTATCTCCAAATAGTAGTCTCTCATTAGACATGGTTACTGCTTCTTTTTCCGGTACCGTAACCGGAAAAGTAGGAGGTATTGAAGGCAGAGCAGTCGAGGGAGCTGAAATCACAATAGGAACAACCACAACGACAACTAATTCGCTTGGAAAATGGCAATTAGAAAATGTGCTCGCCCCAAAAGACCGGGCTTTCATTAAGGTAGACCATAATAGCTACCTACATGGCTCTAAAACAATTTCAATCTCAGAAGGGTCAAGCTATGACGTCGACCTTCAGCTACTTGTTCGTGGCCGTGTCGGATCTTTAGAAGCCTCTTCTGGAGGAAGTATTGTCTTATCCAACGAAAGGGCATCGTTCACTTTCCTTCCAAATAGCTTTGTAACCCAAGACGGCAGCCCGTACGAAGGCCAAGTCATCGTTTACGCTCAATATCTAGACCCCACAACAGATAAGGGCCTGGCTACAATGCCAGGAGATCTTATGGCGATCTCAGCAAACGGAGAAGATGTCGCACTAGAAAGCTTTGGTATGCTTGGAGTCGAACTACGTGGTGAAGGAGGCCAAGGAGTTCAACTCGCTGCGGGATCACCTGCAACGATTAGGCTTGAAGTACCTAGTTCCTTACTAGGCATTGCTCCATCAACTATTCCTCTTTGGTATTTCGATGAAGAAATAGGCGTCTGGAAGGAAGAAGAAGAAGCCGAGCTTTTCGGGACGAAGTACGTCGGTGAAGTCAATCATTTCACTTGGTGGAATTGCGATATCCCTGTTGATTTTGTAAGACTATGTGGAACCGCTATCAGTGATGACGGATCGCCTATTCGTGTAGTAGCCCGTGTCGACGCTGGCAGCCAAGGCGCACGAACAACTACTTCGAGTACAAATGGCAATTTCTGTGGATTCGTGCCCAATGGAACGCCCTTAACCCTCACTCTTATTACGGCTTGTGGTGACTCCTTAGTATTAGATCTAGGTTCATTAACTGTTGACACAGACCTCAGTGATATCCTTATTGGCTCCAGCCCTTTCAAAGCAACATTTGAAGGAAAAGTAACAGACTGCTCAGGAACAGCGCTATCTGGAATTACTGTCGGAGCGAGAAGCACGTTAGGCTCCCCATACATCTATAAAGGTCTGACGGACCAAGATGGCAATTTCACTATTGACATGAACTCCTGCAGCTCGAATGACAGTGTAAGCGTGCGCCTACTATTTTTAGACGAGTTAAACGTAAATGCCCGATCAACACCACTAATCACGATACACTCAGGAGGCACTTTAGGCAGTTTTGAAATGTGCAGTAGCACCGTCTTACAAGAGTTCCTCTCAGCTCAAATCGATCATGAAATATATGTTTGTGACGAACCAACAAATATAAACTACAATGAAAATCCGATAATTAATGGCTTTGGAAGGTTCTGGCTTACTTCTTTACTATGCAACAACTCAGGTATAAATAATAGCCAAAATGAACTTAATCGAACAGTCTCTAACAACCAGCACACTTACAACGTTGGCTCATATACGCTGGCTGACACCACAGCAAGTGATGCCATTCATTTAAAAACATCTATCCGGTTAAGCAATTTTCGATTTGCAAAAAGGATTGAGCGAGGTGGGTGGCAATCTGGCACAGTAGACATCCTACGTCAGCCTCAATTTCAAGGGGATACAACTGTAGCTCGAATTAATGCTATTGGTATACCAACCAACTCGACAGAACCAATGTCTTATAAAGTTCATACGCGAGGTATGACGAGAGGGAACTTTTAGACAGAGATTTTCAATAGCCTACGGCGTTAGGAGCCCGCGGCGCTAAAATGCCTACGGCGCAGAAAAAAGCCTGCGGCGCTGCAAGATGTGCAGTGCCGCAGGCTTTATGTTTTACGAATAGCAGCGCCGCAGGCCACAACATCAAGTTAGGCAGCGCCGCAGGCTCTTAACGCCGTAGGCCACAACACCCAGTTAGGCAGCGCCGCAGGCTTGATGGAGCGTAGCGAAAACAGCGCCGCAGGCAAAAAGCCTAAGCTTTTTACAACGTTCCGCGTAATTCCTGCTCTCTCTCGATCGCCTCGAAAAGGGCCTTGAAGTTTCCTTTACCGAAGCTCTTCGCGCCGCGGCGCTGAATGATTTCGTAAAAGACCGTTGGGCGATCCTGTACCGGCTTGGTGAAGATTTGAAGGAGGTAACCTTCGTCATCACGATCAACAAGGATGTTGAGGCGGCGGAGATCAGCGAGATCCTCATCAATATCGCCTACACGATCGAGAAGGTCTTCGTAATACACCTCAGGAACGTAAAGAAAGTCTACACCACGATCACGTAGCTTCTGCACCGTAACGAGGATATCATCGGTTGCAACAGCGATGTGCTGAACACCTGCACTCTGGTAAAAGTCGAGGTACTCTTCAATCTGAGACTTCTTCTTTCCTGCAGCTGGCTCGTTGATTGGGAACTTGATGCGACCGTTACCATTACTTACCACCTTACTCATAAGAGCAGTGTAATCAGTAGAGATGTCGTTGTCATCAAACGTGACGAGGAGCTGGAATCCGAGAACTTTCTCGTAAAACTCAACCCACTTGTTCATGTGACCGAGTTCAACGTTACCGACACAGTGGTCGATGAACTTCAACCCAACTGGATCAATAGGGAAAGAACTCTCCTTGGCGATGAAGCCAGGCATGAATGGACCGTCATATGCAGAACGCTCAACTAAGGTGTGAATCGTCTCACCGTACGTCTTGATTCCTGCCATGACAACTTTACCGTGGTCGTCAGAGATCTCGTATGGCTCGAAAGCAGACTCAGCTCCACGAGCAACAGCCTTTGCATACGCATCGCGACAATCGTCCACCCAAAGCGCGAGGACCTTCACCCCGTCACCGTGCTTGGTTACATGCTCACCAACCAAGTGGTTAGGAACAACAGCGCTGGTCAAGACAAGACGGATCCTATCCTGCTCAAGCACGTAGCTCACAGTTTCGCGTGAACCTGTTTCAGGACCTCGGTATGCGATTAGCTTGTAGCCGAAGGTTGCTTGGTAGTAGATCGCCGATTGCTTAGCGTTACCTACATAAAACTCGAGGTGATCGGTTCCATTGATTGGAAACGTATCAAGTGCTTCTGTTGGAGCAGTTGCTGTTGCGGTAGTAGACATGAATGTATTCTTTGTTAGGGTCGGCCTAAAGTTAGGGATCCTACCCTACTGCTAATCGGTTTTTCTTTTCAGAAGTGGCCAGCCCCCCTGGTATTACTGAGAGAACTACGGTGAATCGGGTAGGCAAGCCGGAAAGATTCCATCATAAACGGCTCAGATCTCAAGCCTATCATAGATATTCTAGCGATTTACGCGTCTCTGAGTACTACTAGGTCAAGTTTACTTATCGTTCTCAACAACGCTCCGGCTCTGAGCGAGCGCTTTGGATTACTCGTCGTTGTTCCTAGTTGATGAGGGATGATTTATCAGCCCCGCAATCGAAGTTTAGGCTTACGCCAAAACGACCTTCGAGGTGATCTAGTCGGCATGACCAATAGAGATAATGACTAGCACACCTGTCGGGTTTGTACAAGTCTTGTCGGAATTCTTACAGCATTTTGCAGTATTAAGAAAAACATATGGAAGGTGTACGCCTATACATTTGAATGGTCCTCCCAATACCGGTTCATCAAAACTCCATACACCTAACCTTCCAATTTTTATTGGGGTTGAGTGAACGATCTCACCTGCCTTTTATTCAAGGCAATTTTAAACCAATTAATAATGTTTCAGAAGTTTACAAAAAAAATTGCCTCTCAAAATTGGGCTTTTAGGGTGTATCGAATTTGGATATGCTTGGTCGTCTCTACAATATCGATCACAACATTCAACGCCCAAACGACATTTCCCGGGAATACCCAAATTTCCTGTGATGACTCAACAGATCCCATAAATACGGGTGAGCCTGACTTTGGCCTAACTTGTCCAGCAATTGTCTGGTTGAATGAAATCGATTATGAACCAGGAATTGACATGTTTGAATTCGCAGGTCCTGTCGGATTAAATCTAGCTGAATACAATCTACACTTCTATAATGCACAAGGATTAGAAACTCAAATCTTTTCCTTAGGCACACTAACGCTCAACGCAAGTGGGGTGATCTCCACAGGTTTTTCAAATTTGCTTGGAAGTGGAACCAATAGCATCGCATTGGCAGTTCATCACAATCCAACTGGAATTGTTACCGATTTTACTGGTCTCGGAATAAGCATAACTGCACAAAATGGCCCCGCTGTAGGGATGACAAGTTCCAATACTGGCATTGTAGATGACGGTAATCCTGATACTTCGATCCAATTAGTAGGTACAGGAAATAAGCCTGGCGATTTCACCTGGTCAGGACCAGGACCATCATCACTTGGTTCACCAAACGCTGCACAAACCATCACATCCCCACCGATGGAAACTCCAACTTTCAGTTTCTCTGACAATGCTGCAGCTGGATCTTGTATTTCTGAGCAAATCATTACGCGCACCTTTACCGCAAATGACGCGTGCGGCAACGTGCTTACAGGATCACAAACGATAACTGTTGTAGATGATGAGGCACCTTTGGTTGCCTGTGCTGAATTCGGGATAACTTTCAATGCCTGTCCAGACCCTATTTTCCCGAACACTCCAAATGGGATTTGGAACCCTGTGCCAGCCACTGGTTCTTTTTTCACTGCTGTAGGAGGGTTCTTCCTTACTACCGTTGATCTATCTGGATGTGTTGTTGACAACTGTAGCGATTTCGGAGATATGGAGTGGGAGCTTGTGAATTCTTTTGAAGAAAATAGAGTGCCTGGATGCTCTGTCGATATCATCAATGAAATCGGAATTCGAGACGGCTGCGAAAATGAAGCGACGACTACAATCATTGTTCGCAATACCTTCCTATTTAATGGTCCACCACCAGTTATTGTCGCACCTGCAGACGTTACCGTTGAATGTGGCGATCCTACTGATCCTACAGCAACTGGAATTGCAACGGCAACTTCTGGTTGTGGTACACCGACGATCACCTTCGATGATGTAAGTAGCGCTAATTGTGGAACTACGGAGACAATCACAAGAACTTGGACTGCCACCGACGCCTGTGGCAATACTGGTAGCGGTAGTATTCATACAGCTACCCAAATCATTACAATTGAAGACAATACGGCTCCAGTATTTGATCTCGCTTGCCAGTTTGATTCAGAATTTTTTACCGAAGATGGTAACGTATGTCCTGCAGATGCCACTATCTCGCTGAGCGTAGGCGAAGAACTCGACGTGTTCACAGGCTGGACGGTTGGAGGCTTGAGTATTGCTTCTTTACAAGGATGCGTATCTGACAACTGTACTGCTGAGAGTGATTTGACAATCACGGTGGATGATATCATGGTCGTTGACAATGGTACCTGTAACCGTACCATCACAATCACTTTTATCGCAACCGATGAATGTGACAACGACTCCCAACCTTTTGTGTGCAACTACAATTTCACCGATAATACAGCTCCTGTTGTCGCTTGCACTGAATTTACTGAAACCTTCAATCGTTGCC
Organism: Saprospiraceae bacterium; assembly: GCA_045110575.1. Taxonomy (GTDB): domain Bacteria; phylum Bacteroidota; class Bacteroidia; order Chitinophagales; family Saprospiraceae; genus CALDTK01. Next base: position 3,342 of record JBGCGF010000055.1, on the reverse strand, counting down.
CAGATGCTGTATTTCCAAATACGCCAAGCGGTAACTGGCAGCCTGTTCCTGCTAATGGCATGCTACTAACTGCAGTTGGAGGATCCTCTGTTGCAACGTTAGACCTCACCACCTGCATCACAGATAATTGCAGTGCTGTTGGAGATTTAGAAGTTAGACTTACACGATCTTTCGAAGAGAATCGCGTGCCTGGATGTTCTGTCGATATCCTCAATGAGTACGAAGTTCGAGATGCCTGCGAAAATCTAGCTCTAAACGTATTCCTTTATAGAGGAACACTTCAGTTTGACGGTCCACCACCTGTTATTGTCGCACCTGCAGACGTTACAGTCGAATGCGGTAATCCAACTGATCCTACAGCAACTGGAATTGCAACGGCAACTTCTACTTGCGGTACACCAACAATCACCTTCATTGATATAACCGTCCCAGGTTGTGGACTTACCGAGACGATAACAAGAGTTTGGATAGCTAATGATGCTTGTGGTAATACGGGCGGTAGTAATCAAACAGCTACCCAAATTATTACTGTTGAGGACAATACCCCTCCTACTGTTGCATGCACAGAATTCTCTGAAACGTTCAACCGTTGTCCTGATTCTGTATTCCCAAATACGCCAAGCGGTAACTGGCAACCTGTTCCTGCTAATGGCATACTACAAACTGCTGTTGGAGGATCCTCTATTGCAACGTTAGACCTCTCTTGCATTTCAGATATTTGTGGCGCCATCGGAGATTTAGAAGTTAGACTCACACGCTCTTTCGAAGAAAATCGAGTGCCTGGTTGCTCGGTTGATATTCTCAATGAATACGAAGTACGAGATGCGTGTGGAAACGTATCACCTGACTTATTCCTCTTCAGAGGAATGATTCAGTTTGACGGTCCACCACCTGTTTTAGTTGTTCCTGCAAACGCTACACTTGAATGTGGCACTGCACGCGATACAACTACTATTTCTGCTGCAACTGCTACTTCTGGGTGCGGTTCGCCGACCTTAACATTTGTCGAAGTAATAACCCCAGGTTGTGGTTTTAGCGAATCAATAACTCGTACTTGGACAGCAACTGACGGGTGTGGTCAAATGACTACTGCTAGTCAAATGATTGATGTTGTAGACACTACTCCGCCTACGGTTACATGTACTGAATTCTCTGAAACCTTCAATCGCTGTCCTGATGCTGTATTTCCAAATACACCGAGCGGCAACTTTCAAAATGTGCCAGCTTCAGGAATTCTACAGACCGCCGTTGGTGGGACTTCCGTCGCAAGTATCGACCTCTCTTGCATTACAGACAACTGCAGCTTGGTTGGTGATTTAGAAGTTAGACTCACACGCTCTTTCGAAGAAAATCGAGTGCCTGGTTGCTCGGTTGATATTCTCAATGAATACGAAGTACGTGATGCGTGCGGAAACCTATCACCTGACTTATTCCTCTTCAGAGGTAGATTAAGGTTTGATGGACCACCACCTGTTATTGTCGCACCAGCTGACGTCACAGTTGAATGCGGTGATCCAACCGATCCTGCAGCGACAGGAATAGCAACGGCAACCGCTGGCTGTGGAACGCCGATGGTAACCTTTTCAGATTCAAGCATCCCAGGTTGTGGAATTACCGAGACCATCACAAGAACTTGGACCGCCACCGATGCCTGTGGCAATACGGATAGCGGCAGTATTCAAACAGCTATCCAAACTATTACGGTTGAGGACAATACGGCTCCAGTATTTGATCTCGCTTGCCAAATTGATGTAGTACTAACTACCGAAGACGGTAACGTATGTCCTGCAGATGCGACCATCTCGCTGACCGAAGGCGAAGAACTCGACGTGCTTACAGGCTGGACAGTTGGAGGCGCAAATATTCTTTCCTTACAAGGATGCGTATCTGATAACTGTACTGCTGAAGGTGATCTGACAATCACGGTAGATGATATCACGGTTGTAGACATTGGCTCCTGTAACCGCACCATCACGATCACTTTCATCGCTACTGATGAATGCGGCAACGACTCTCAGCCATTCGTGTGCAACTACACATTTATTGACGATACAGCGCCTGTCGTCGCCTGTACCGAATTCTCAGAAACCTTCAACCGTTGCCCTGACCCACTTGGGCCAAATACGCCAAGCGGAAATTGGATCTCAATTCCTAGCAGCGGAATAGTCCAAACGGCTGTCGGAGGATCTTCAATTGCAAGTCTTGATTTCAATTGTGTAACAGATAATTGTGGACTTATTGGAGATCTAGAATACATGATTACTCGCTCTTTTGAAGAGAATCGCGTTCCTGGCTGCTCTGTAGATATCCTCAATGAGTTCGCAGTGCGAGATGCCTGTGGCAACGTTTCTCCTGACCTAATCCTCTTCCGAGGAATGATCAGATTTGACGGACCTCCTCCTGTACTCATCGCTCCTATCGCTTTCCCTTTAGAGTGCGGCATTGCACCCTTGCCAGCTACTACCGGCATGGCGACCGCTACTTCTGGTTGTGGAACTCCTACGGTAACCTTCTCTGATCAATCTGCCCCAGGACCATGTGGACTTGCTGAGATCATCACACGTACTTGGCTCGCTACCGATGGCTGCGGCAAAACGAGTGACGCAACTCAGCTGATCATCATTACGGACAACACTCCTCCTACCATCACTACAGCTCCTGATGTTACCGTCGACTGTGATGACGATACCACCCCAACTGGAACAGGTACACCAACTGCTACAGATGCATGTTCTGCTGGACCTCCTACCATCACCTTCGCTGATGATGTCCGCCCAGGATCATGTCCTGGCAACTATGTCATTCGACGTACATGGACTGCTACAGACGAGTGCGCTAACTCCGATTCTTACCTCCAGATCATTACCGTTCAGGATATCGAAGGACCTGTTTTCGCAGAAGCTCCAGGAGCACTTGATGCCGACCTAACCAATGTCGAACTTGACGCTTTTGGCTCAGGACTATGTCTTACCACACTTGATGTGTCAGGATTAGAAACAGCTATCAATGCTGCTCTTTCTGCTGGCGCGATGGGAGTAACAGGAATTTCATTCCCTACCCCTACAGATGCGTGCAGCGACCCAATCACCACGACAGCAACCGCGACGGTGACCCCGGGCGCAGCTACTTGCTTAGCGATGATCGACATCCTTTACACATCTACCGATGCTTGCATGAATAGCTCGGAATATGCACAACAGTTAACCATTACCGACACTGCTCCTCCTGTACTTTCTGTACCGGCAGCCGATGTCACTGTTGAATGTGATATGCCTACCACGGTGGCTGCTACCGGTTCGCCAGTATTCGTAGACGAGTGCATTGGCTCCGTTGTCATGATCA
>JBGCGF010000054.1:0-22873 GCA_045110575.1 Saprospiraceae bacterium | reverse complement strand
TAAACGATACAGTGGATTAGCCGCCAGAGTTTCAACCAAAATTCTGACTAGAACACTGAAACAATGGGTGAATTACCATACTGGAAAACCCTTGAACCAAACAAAGCACTGGCTCGCTTAATTTTCAACCGTGCAACGGGTATAACTAGTTAACCCTCAAGCAATATTTACTGCTTGATCAAATTTGTAGCCGCAACGCCACCTACTCCATCTTCTCTGCGGATGAAGGCTGTGTAAAAGCCGGGAGCTAGATTATTTAAAGTTTCTTCAGTTAGGGTTATTTCAGCTTGACCGAGCGGAAGTTCGACTTGAAAAACAACTTGGCCTGTGCTACCATGAAGAATATTCAGGGTGCTAGGTTTTTGTTGCCACAATTCTGGGATTTCGATCGTGTACTGGTCTATACATGGGTTTGGATATGCTTTTACCTGGATTGAAGATAAAGGCTCACGAACACTCGATACCTGTGGGTGCCATATTGAGTCAACTACTTGAATAAAATAGCCATATCGGTGAGCACCAGCCCCCTTAGGACCACCAAAAAGTTCATACGTTGCAGGTCCAAACTGAATTAACCCATTATATGCTTCTGGGTAAAAGCTTAGAGAAGTATCTAAGGCGATAACGTAGGTAAGAGCAAATATGGAATTCGAGCTAACACTAGGATGATCGCTTTCATTTCCTCTGTATAAAATACGGTCGGAATTGCCTAATCCATCTACATTGCTAGAATCTATCCGACCTCTGTTCCACGAAATAATTTCAGATACTCCTGGGTCTCGCGGTATTTCAGCATAAATCTTTCCATCTACAAGATTGGTTAATTCAGGATGAAAATAGACACGAAATAGATACCTAATTTCTGCATTATCTCCAATATAATCAATGATGGCGTTGTGGTACGCACTATCAAAGGCCTCTGCAGGTAGTTCTGATTCATCAACGACTGTCCATGGAAGGCCGGGCGTCATGTGGTGAGCGGGGACTTGGGCGATTAATTCTGGGTAGCATATGCTATGTGAAAAAAAGAAAATGAATAGATATGAAGTAATAGATATTTTCATTAGGTCAGTTTTAAATTTTTAGTGGCTTGCCAAACAAAATTTTCGTTTGGCAAGCCAGCTTGAATTGAAGAACTCTATTTTAGTAATGGTATACGTTTAGTTTTTAAAATTGAGCCATCTATGCTTTCTAGGACGAGATGATATATCCCTGGAACAAGATTGCTTGAAGCTAGTAAATCTGATTTCGATCCTAGGTTAATCGGCATTGACTTAGCAACAAGTTGCCCAGTATTATTGTATAGTTTGACGATGCCTTGACTGTTGTTGCGTTTAATATTTTCTTCTAAGATAAAGCTTCTTAAGGTCACAGATCCTCTATAGTCTAAAGTTACTTCATGAGAGAAAGTTGAACCAATTTTCCCTTCTCCTGAAGGACGTATTAGTTCTGAATTAGGTAACTCTACATAGCACCTTGGGGAAACAGTTTGCACTACTCTAACAGGTTCTCCTACAGCAGGAGTAACGATTAACCACACGTACCATAGACTATATGGCTGCGGAGTCGTCCATACGGGGTTTGGTAGAGTTGAAAAAGCGGATGAAGATCCAGGGAAAAATGGTCTTGTACTAGCCCTCCATTCATAGGTGTATGGGCCACTATTGGGGCCTCCAGTATTTCCAGCTTCAACTTCGCTACTAAACCTAAATTCATCACATGGATCTTTATCTGTTTTTGGCTCAATAACAATATGAGTGAGTAAGTCGCCAGTAGTTTCTAATTCCGCTTGGCGACAGAAGTTTTGGATAATAAATTGGGAATTATTCTTGACCAGAGTACCCGTAACTTGGGTATTACCGTTGTCAGGATGAGTGTAGCTTGCATCTGGGTTGGAGTAGTGTTCTATTTTCGTACCCTTATCCACACCAGTTTTCATCATCGTAAAATGAGGGGATGGACCTTCAGTCAATTCGTGGTTTCTCCAGTGGTATCCACCAAAGATATGACCAAGTTCATGGGTGTTATTTATTAAATAGTTGTGCCAGGTTATTTCCGTGTAAACATTATTTAGCACATAGGCATCATCGTACTCAACACCAATCCCTCCTGCAATACCGCCACATGAGGCAAGTTGATCATCGTAGTATACAACCACATCTGCATTGTAAAATTGACGTAAAATCTTTATCGTCTGATCAGTTTTCAACACACTAATTGCACCATAGCAAGGAGATGGGTCATCGGGTAAACCGGGGTCAGAATATTGGATTTGATGAACGGGATCTGGGTGTACGATAGCCCGTATTTGCTTTGGCCCAACTTTAGAATTCAGTAAAGTTTCATTTGTATGGTCTGCAGTACCTTCAGCCATTAATTCAAAGGTCCATGGAAACCTTCCCAACGCTGCAATTGCATCGTCAGCAGCTTGCGTCCGAAGAAAGAGAACATCAATCGTTGCTGCACACTCTATTGTTGATTCATCAGAAGGTTCTGCAGGGGTATTAGGTGCTACAGCATCAATTGGTGTGGTGCCTCCATCGGTTGGAATAATGCTGTAGGTTATTTCACTTAAGGACTCATCAATTGATTTAATGCTAAAGTGTTTGGTGTTGGTGTAACCATAGCCATTTGCTCCCTCATTTTCTACAAAGTAGAACACAAAGTCACCGTACTCTCCTTCACCACGTAGCGCCACATGATTAGCTGTCTCACTTGCGTAATTGACTTTGATCCAAGAGGAGGTGAGGTTGTTTTCTAGAGGTAATTTTATAGTGTAAAAACCATTTTCTGAATTGGATTCTCCAGAATTGAAGCGCACATAATCAAAATTACTTCCAGAGGCATTAGTAGGTAGTCCTGCTAGGGTTTTTTCAGCATCGGTCAGGTCATTGATGCTAAGAAACTCAAGGAAGTCTCCAGAAGTAGTACTGCTTGTTACAGACTGTGCTTCTAAATTAAGGCTAGCGAAAAGCCCGATGAAAAAGAGCATGAAATACCACATTTTGTGGCTTGGGGGGGGGTAAATAAAACATTCTAGTTGCACTACTGTGCGTTTAGTGAGTTTTAAAAGTAGCGCATATGGTTGAATATCTAATTTAATATCACGCACTTTAACACTTGTCCGGCAGATGTGGTAGGTTTGATCGGACTACAAGATCACAATGATCCAGTTTGGTACAGGAATATTCGAATTCGGGAATTGTAGAGTAGCGGCTACTTTCTTGCGGATTGTCAATCCGCAGGACTATGGCCTTTTTCTTACTCCAACGGCAACTCCCCCATGTCACTTCTATAGTGACCGTTCGGGAAACGGTGTCCATTAAATGTTAGGCTCAGACCTTTTTCGTTACGCTCTTCCTTCTCCATACTGGCGAACGATGCGCAGGTCTTCGAACAAGATTCCTCATAGGTTTTAGCGCAAGCTTCACACTGGATAATGAGCAGGTGGCACAAGTCATTCGCGCAGTTGATGTGACGATCACTGGGCTTGCCGCATTGGTGACAAGCACTAATGATTTCATCGCCAATACGCTCACCTAGGCGCTCGTCAAAGACGAAATTTTTGCCCTTGAAGCGGTTATCGAGGCCTTCTTTCTCAACCTGACGCGCATAGTTGATGATGCCGCCGTCAAGTTGGTAGACCTGCTTAAAGCCGCGATGCTTGAACCAAGCACTGGCCTTTTCGCAACGGATACCGCCTGTACAATACATGAGCACAGGAGCGTCCTGCTTGCCATCGAGAATGTCTTCTACGATCGGCAGACTTTGACGGAACGTGTCGACAGCTGGTTTTACAGCGTCTTCGAAATGCCCGACCTCGTGCTCGTAGTGGTTGCGCATGTCAATGATCACTGCATCGGGATGCTGTGCGATTTCGTTGAATTTAACGGCATCCAAATGTTCGCCACTATTGCCTGGATCGAACGTTGAATCATCGAGTCCGTCTGCCAAAATCTTAGGCCGCAGACGGATAATGAGCTTGAAAAAGCTCGCATCGTCGTCTTCCACCGCGAGGTTGAGACGGATGTCTTTTAATTCTGGAACAGAATTGACGTACGCTTGGAAGGCTTCAAAATTGGCAGTAGGAACACTCGCTTGCGCATTGATTCCTTCTTCAGCAACGTAAATACGTCCCAATACTTCCAAGGCACTGAACTGCTTGTAGAGTTCGTTTCGAAAGGCCGTTGGATCTTCGAGTTTCACATAGCGGTAGAAGCTGAGCGTTGTGCGGGGCACATCACTAGTCTTAGCTTTTTCGCGAAGTTCGTCGGTATTGATTTTATTGTGAAGGACCATAGTAGAGCCAGATTAAGAATACTCATTCGTCTAAATCGGTAGATTTTGGCCTTATCGTCGTTAAAAATGCTCGACCTAGCTAACTAGGTCTTGCGCTTTTCGTCTAGATCAGCCTCAAAAGCTCCTCAATTTCGCCAGAACCATCATTCTTAATCTGGCTCTAGAGCTACAAAATTAAGGTTCTTCTACTCATATTTGCTCAACTGTATGCGTGATCTTCTTCTCTTCGGTTTACTCTTGACGATTTCGATCGGTTTTGCAGATGCTCAAGTAGTGAATGTGGAGCGCATGCGCATTGCTAATCAAAAGCAAGGCTGGTCAGGATCCGTTGCTGGTAACGTGGATCTGCAACGCAATCAGCGCTCAGTCTTTGCGATCGGCGGAAATGCTCATGTGCAGCATCGAACCGACTCTAATACCTTTTTGCTCGTCGGCAAAACAGGCATCGTCAAAGCAAGTAAAGCTGACCTCGTCAACTTTGCATTTGGCCACTTCCGGTACACGCACTATGTCAGTGATTTCTTGAGTTTGGAGGGTTTTACCCAGCTCCAGCAGAACCGTGTAAATGGAATCGCTTCTCGTTGGTTGATCGGCGTCGGACCGCGTGGAAAGGTGCTCGACAACAAGAACGCCAATGTGATTGTAGGTCTACTCGTCATGCGCGAACGTGAGCAAGAGGTTGTGGATTCCATCCCTGTGAATCGTGACATTCGGATTTCGAGCTACATCGCGGGGTCGTTTACTCCTCAATCGGCCGAGTACATTTCGTTTACCAATACGACCTACTTCCAGCCCCGAATAGGGAAGTTCGCAGATATTCGAATTGCCTCTGATTGGAATGTAGAAGTCAGCTTACGCCAAAACCTCAAGCTCGTTACCACTTTCAATATCGTTTACGATGCAAGGCCTCCCGTTGGGTTGGATAAGACGGTGTATGCGTTGAAGAATGGGTTACGGTTCACGTTCGGCTGAATCTAATTTTGAATTGATGCTCAAAGCTTCGCTTCTGCGCAATTTTGAATTTTGAATGTTCGTGACGCTGGGCTCGCCTTCGGCTCATGCGTATTCGCGACTCGGCGGTTGATATCCCTTGGATGTGCCGAAGTTATTTCATAGTGAGTCAGCACCTACAGAGTCCCGCATAAACGCGAGGATCTATGACATGTCAGCCGCTAGCTCAACACCCCTATTAGCAGTCCAGCCCCTTGCGTAGCACGAGGATCCTCGCTTCGCGGGATCTCCAGTAGCGTAGTGATCCAGCAACGTAGTGGTCTAGGTACTTCATTCCGACATCTGAAATCCCAAATACCGTAACACATACTGTACCCTACATTCACGCGTTCTCGTATCTATAATAGGTTCCGCTAAACGGTCCTAGTTTTGGCGTAAGCTCTATTCTCTTCTATGCGTAATCTCTTTCTACTTCTGGTTTGCTTGCTTTTCCTCGCGAAAGTGCCCGTTCAAGCCCAAGAACTCCGTGCTACGGTTACTGTCAATGCACCGCAGTTGACGATTATCGACCGGAAGGTGATCACTGAATTTGAGACGGTTGTCACCGATTACCTCAACAATACTAGGTTCACAGATGAACTCTACGAGCCCGAAGAGCGCATTTCCTGCAACTTCACCTTTACAATTACCTCAGAAACTAACGAGCGAGAATTCAACGCTGATTTACTTATACAAGCTTCAAGACCTGTTTACGGTAGCGACTACTCAACGACGCTCATTAACTACCTAGATAAGCCAGCCAAGATTGAATACGAGCAATTTCAGCCTATTGAATTCGCGAAAAACTCCTTTACAAGCTCACTTTCTTCGCTATTGACCTTCTACGCGAACCTCATCATAGGTCTAGATAAAGATTCTTTTGCGCCAATGGCGGGGGAGCCATTTTACCGAGAAGCAGAGCAGGTAGTCAACTTATTGCCTGCTGGCGTTGTAGGTAACGACAACGGGTGGACTAATTCAGGTGGACAACGCTCTCGATTTCGTTTGATGCAAGAATTGTTGAATCCTCGTGCACGTCCTTATCGTCAGCTTACTTATCAGTACCACCGTAAAGGCCTAGATGTCATGTCGAGTGATGCCGTGGCAGGTCGCACGGTCATGGCGAAGAGCCTAGAAAACTTACGTGATGTCCACTCGGATATTCCGAACAGCTTGCTCATCAACATCTTTACAGCCTCGAAAGAGCAAGAGTTGGTTGACGTATTCACGGCTTCACCACCCGCAGAAAGAAAGGCTGTTTATCAGGTCCTTTCTACGGTTGATCCGGCTAAGCTGAACAAGTTTCGCATGCTGCGTTAGCAGCTTCTGCTATCGTCGCGGAATACGAATTTCGTAGCTGTTCCCTTTACTCACGGTAAGGTTGATATCACGTAGCCAAGGGTTTAACACCTTGAGCTTGCGGTAGCTTGTACCGTATTGACGTGCGAAATCGCCCCAATTGGTCACGCTTTCAGTAACGGTTACCGTTGCAAAGTCATAATCGGGCTGATATGTATCCTGCGACTCGATAAAGAAGCCGTAGTAGCCAGGATCTTCAAGGATGTCTTTCAATGCAACGATTCGGAAGACGTATCGTGCCGTCTCCGCGTTTAAGTTGAGGTCGTAGAAGTTTTCTGCTCGCTGCTGCTGGATCTTGTTGCGAACGCCAGATGCACCTCTGTTATAAGCTGCTGCTGCAAGTGTCCAACTTCCCATCTGCTTTTTAAGGTCCTTCAGAAACCTTGCCGCTGCACGCGTAGATTTCTCAAGGTGGTAGCGTTCGTCTACTTCTCCATTTACCTCAAGGCCGTACTCCTTAGCTGTCCCTTTCATGAAGTGCCATACGCCACTTGCTCCAGCAGGACTGCGAAAGTCACGAAACGCACTCTCAGCGACTGCGATGTACTTCAAGTCTTCGGGGACGCCTTCTTCGCGAAGAATCGGTTCGATGATTGGGAAGTAAGCAGACTTGTGCTTAAGAATGTGCTGTGTGCTAGAGTGGTAAAATGTATTGGTGAGCAACTCTCTGTCTAGTCGCTTACGGATGTCCACGTCTTCCATTGGAAGTCCTTCTCCTGCAAAGTCGTATGCTCCCTTCAAGCGAGGCGGACGTACACGTTGAGGCGTCTCCAGAGAAGGTCCTTCGTATAGTCCCTCAGCCGTTCGTTCTCCTGAAAATACCGAAGAGATCGAGTCAACATTTCCTGCTGCTGCAAACAGCAACATGGAAAGGAAACAGGCGAGTACCGTCAGGTAAAGTATAGAGGCACGTTTCATGGGATAGGGTTTCAGGGAGTATGAAGGGCAAGCTTTAGGCCGCTTTCGAAAGCGTCAGGAGTATTTAACTCAAAAAGGGGCAGAATGCCGCGCATTACCTAAGGTCGTGCGAGGATAACGCATGTCTAGGAATTACGGTGTGTATTCTACTGACGTTGTGATCGATTTAACCAGAACGTCTCGATAGTCTTAGAAGCTTCAGTGCTTATTTCTTCTGCTTGTAAATCGGCACTGTGCTGCATGGTTCGCCATACATCAGCGATTTAACTACTGGCGTCAAGCGGCGCGCAAGTGTCGCATAGGCTTGCGGACCGACGGTTCGGCCATCGGTGCATCCTTTTAGGACCACCATTTTGTCCTCGTACTGGCTGACTTCTACGTTCAGTGCTGCTAGGGCAAACGCAACTTGGTCGGCTTCTGTTGGTGTGCCGACGATTACATCTTGTGCGAAAGGTGCTGCGGCACTGCCAACGAGCATGTACGCCCACTGCGGAATAATGGCATCTGCGCTGCAGAACATGCACAAACGTTTTGCCGAAAGGCTAGACCAATCATAGGCTTTGATTGCTGCGCGGAAGTCTTTTTCCCGCAAGGCTAGGCCTTTCCAAAGATGATCAGCAAGGTCAAATTCAACCGTCTCAACAGGAGGCACTAGCTCATCTAGCTTGAGTGTGAGAAGCTTTGAATTGACGACGCGGTTGACGAGTGGCTGCATACTGGAGTAACGTCTGAGATGGGAATTGGCTTTATGAAGTGTCTAGACTTTTACTCTTCGCTGCTGAGGAGTTCTTCGTTGTCGTCAGTTTCTGCCATAACTTCAGTCGTCTCCTCTAAAGGAGCCGCAAGAGCTTCTTCCCAAGCTTCATTGAGGTCTGGTTTGGGAGCGTTTGCAACCAATTGAGCTGAGGCAACCGCTATCTCAGGTGCAGGTGCAGTCTCTTCTTCTTCTTCTTCTTCCTTTACTTCCGATGCTTCGGAAACGGCTTCAATCGGAGGCGTATCGTCTTCAAAACCTAGTAGGTCTGCTGCAACAGCTACAATAGTGGCTGCGGTGACGATTTCTTCTGATTCGGCGTCTTCGGTCGCTTCGTTATTGATGGTAACGTTGGCGTTGTCAATCTTTTGTTGGAGAAGGGCTGTCGGCTCAGTGATGTCAGGCATTTCACCGATGCTGTTATCCGTAGGGATCATCTCACGGAGCTTCGGAAGATCTGAAATGTCTGCCAATCCGAAATAGTCCATGAATTGTGGACTGGTGGCATAGAGTAGTGGTCGTCCCGGTCCTTGATCGCGACCGATGATTGTGACCAGTTCGCGTTCAAGTAGCTTATTGATTGCGTAGTCTGATCCTACACCCCTAACGGCCTCTACATCTGCACGCGTCACCGGCTGGCGGTAAGCCACAATACTCAAGGTCTCAAGGGCGGCCTTACTGAGGCGCTTACCGCTTTGCTGCTTGAAGTACTTCGAAAGAGTAGGGTAGTATGCTGGTTTGGTGAGTAGCTGCCAGCCCCCGCCAGTAAGTTGAAGCTGGAAGGTTCGATCATCGCCTGCGAGATATTCTCGCAATTCTTCGAGTGCATCATCGAGCAGACTGAGGGTAAGCTCTGGTGCAACACTCTCGCTTAGGACAGCCAAGATGTCCTCTGGTGAAAGCGGTTCGCCTGCACTGAAAAGAAGTGCCTCTAAATGGCGGATGAGGGAAGGACGGGTTTGCATGGATACTTTCTTGAATACGCGCTATCGCTCCGGCGAAAGTACCTCCGTTCGACTTGGACAGACCTGTTGAATACGGGTCTGATATGCACTTTCTCTGAACCGATCGCCCCATTTTTTTAACGCTTCGGGCTTTTCGAGCACATATGCATCAATAAGTCCAAGCATCGACCAAGCACCGCTAATCTTTTCAGCCGTGAGGAAAGCGCAGCTCGCTGCTCCTGCATTCGAGGGTAATTCGCGGTTCATCAGCTGCAATAGTGTGCCCACTCCGTCGTCGGGTTTTTGACCCGTTTTAAGCACTGCTAGCGTAGTTGGCCAATCGATAATGAAGTTTCCTTCACTTGATTCGTCAAAGAGAATGGAGAGTTGTTCGCCCTTGTTGAATGAAATCCGGTTGAGTCGTGCGAGGTCGTTGCCGAGTGGCCTTCCTCGTATGATTTCATTGCCGGCGATAAATTCCAATTTCCCGTCCGATAGGAATTCGCCTGTTGTCTGGACTCCTTCGCTGCGAAGGCTGAAAGGCAAGCGCTCCATTTTTGAGGAGTAGCCCCAGTAGGCAACGCCGAGTACCATTGCTAAAACGGCACCGAAGACAATTGCCAATCGCGTTCCCGACTTGAATCGTTCGGTTCGTTTTTTCTCGTTGCGGACTCGATTGACTTCGGTGTCAATCTCTGTGTCGATGTTGAAGTTGTAGGTGAACCCTTCTTCTTTGGATCCGACTAAGGTCAACTTGCACAATTCATCCTCTACAAAAAAGGTGAAGGTTCGCTCTTCCAATACTCCAAAATCGATGAGGACGACTCTGTGGTCGCAGTGTACAACGAGGTGACCAGTAGAGGCGCTATGTGCAATGCCGAGGGTGTGCCTTTGCTGCTTGTTGTCAAGAAATGTCCACTGATATTGATTCACACGCTAGTAAGGTAGGACTAAGAGCTTGTCTATGAATTCAGATTTTGGCGAAATTGAGAGGATTTTTAGCTGAGTTAGGCGAAAAGCGCAAGGACTAGCTGGCTCATGCGAGCATTTTCAACAACATTCAGGTTACAATCATCCAATTTTCAGTCGAATTAGAATTTCTTAGACGAGCTCTAATACTAATACGGTACCTGAAGTAGGGAACGCTTCAATGGGGGCTTTCGTGCGTACCTCGCCAAGTCTAGGTCATTCCCGAAATTCTAACTCGTTACTAAACAAGCTGTAAGAGTTGAAAAAGTCCACTTTAAAAGAAAAAACAGGGAGCTAATGCTTCTGCATAGCCCCCTGTATAACCCCAAAAAACCAAATGAAAACAACGTTGAAGCATTGAATTGCAATGCTTGATGTTGCCTACATGGTAAAAGTGCAATTTTTCAGGCGCCCGTGCAAGTAGTGTGAGAATAAATTGAATGGAATCTATTTTCAACAAATAGTGTTAAATTAGGCACCTTGGCTACCTTAGCAAAACACTTAATTTTCAATGATTTATGGCCTCAACTACTAAAGTGAAGACCGTTTTTGCCTGTGGATCTTGTGGTACCACTTCCCCAAAATGGATGGGCAAATGCCCAGGTTGTTCCGAATGGAACACCATGGTCGAAGAGGTCATTAGTGCCGGTACTCGTGCACAACAGGTAGCTGGAGTGCCAGCAGGAGAGCGAATGAGTGCAAGTGGTAAGCGACTTGCGTCAAAACCGACTCGCGTCCAGGATGTATCAGGAGAGCGAGATGCTAGGTTGTTGCTACCGGATCCGGAATTGAACCGTTGTCTCGGCGGCGGTTTGGTAGATGGAGCGCTGATTCTAATTGGTGGCGAACCTGGAAGTGGTAAGAGTACACTGATGTTACAGACTGTCTTGCAACTCGACAAACCTGTTTTATACGTAAGTGGTGAGGAGAGCGAGAAGCAAATCAAGTTGCGTGCAGACCGTGTTCCTGGAGAGAACCAGAAGTGCTATCTCCTAGCTGAGACGGATACTGCTGCTATCGCCAAGCACGTAAAAGAGCTGCAGCCAGCTATCATCGTCATTGATTCGATTCAAACGATGTCTAGTCCATTGATAGACTCTGCTCCAGGTTCGGTTTCACAAGTGAGAGAAACGACCAATGTCTTTCAACGGATCGCCAAAGACTCCGGTATTCCAGTCTTTATCATTGGCCATATCACTAAAGAAGGTTCCATTGCAGGTCCAAAATTGCTCGAGCATATTGTTGATGTTGTTCTCCAATTTGAAGGCGATCGCAACTATTCCTATCGGGTGTTACGTACGCTCAAAAACCGTTTCGGAAGTACCGATGAGCTTGGCATCTATGAGATGCGCTCTGATGGCATGAACCCGATCACCAACCCCAGTCAACTGTTGCTAGCACAGCATGAGGACGAGCTTTCAGGGTCAGCTGTTGCAGCGACCCTAGAAGGGATGCGTCCACTGTTGATCGAGGTACAAGCCTTGGTGAGCACAGCGGTGTATTCAACGGCTCAGCGTTCAGCTACTGGTTTTGATACCCGCCGACTCAACATGCTACTCGCTGTATTGGAAAAGCGTTGTGGTTTTGCCTTTGCACAAAATGACGTCTTCCTCAACATCGCTGGCGGTATTCGTGTCGATGATCCCGCAATTGACTTGAGTATTGTTGGTGCGCTTATCTCAAGCTTCGATGACGTCGCAATACCAAAACGTGATGCATTTGCAGGTGAGGTTGGGCTAAGTGGAGAAGTGCGCGCAGTAAGTCGTATCGACCAGCGTATCCAAGAAGCTGATAAGCATGGTTTTGAACGCATTTTCGTTAGTAAGTACAACAAAGGTCTTGATACTGTGCATTCGGGAATTGAGGTTGTGCAGATCAAGCGGGTAGAGGACTTAGTTCGACTGCTTTTTCAGTAGAGTTATGAACCGTGGCTGCGGCCGACTGTTAGTTACCTAGTCATGGCAACTAAACCAACAATACTCTACGACGGTCATTGTGCACTCTGCTCAGGAGCTGTGCAGTCAATCTTGCGCATCGATGATCGCGGGGTGTTCCAGTTTGCTCCGCTTCAATCAGCTTACGCCAAAACCCTCTTGGCAAATTCCGACCTCGATTTAGAGTCTTTAGATTCAATCATCGCCGCTGATGAGTCTGGAATTTATATCAAGAGCAACGCTTTCTTTCACATCATGAAGTTGGTTGGATGGCCATATCGGGCACTCAACCTGCTCAAGGTATTCCCACTCGTTGTGAGAGATTGGGTCTACGATTGGGTGGCGCGCAATCGCTACGCCACCTTTGGAAAGCATGATGCTTGTTGGATGCCACAAAAGGAATGGAAGGGTCGGTTTTTAGAGGAGTAGCTTATCGCGTTAGGGTGATATCTCCTTTCAAAAATCCTGTTCTTCCGCCCACAGCTTCGTACTCTATTAAGTAGACGAATACGCCAGGGTTGAGGGCTTCTCCCGCTAGGGTACCATCCCATCCTGCAGATTCAAGGTTGCCAGGGAAATTGACCTGCGTGAAAACTTGCTCTCCCCAACGGTCATAGACTTGCATACGCTTGATCAGACCTTCTCCACCAGCGAAATAGGCCGTGAAGAAGTCGTTGATGTTGTCACCGTTCGGAGAAAAAGCGCTAGGGGCACCGACCACATTTTGTCGTATCCGTAATTGAAATTCTTCTTCAGAAATGCAGCCGAGGGAGTCTGTCACTTGTAGTGTCACATTGGCTTGGCGAGTTGCAAGTAGTGTTGTTGTTCTGCAATCTGGGCAAGTCACCATATCTGATGGCTCCCACCGCAGCGACCGGGGAGTTTTACCGTCAATGAACGCACTGAGCTCTATGGCTTGGCCAATGTTCAGAATGGTGTCGTACATCAGTCCGATGCGCGGCGGATCTTGCATCCAAAGTGTTATGTCAGAATAGGATGGACAGTATCTGTCATCGTTAGATGCGACTTCATATACACCCGCTTCATCAAGCACCGTTCCGTTATAAATGAGGATGTCTGTACTGCAAATAGTTGTATCCAGAGCTGTATACGTGGTGTCGTTTGCCGGCTCTAAGTATATCCTGCGTAACGTGTCACAGCCGTCAGGATTTTCAATGAGCACTTCTGCAATTCCAGCGCCTTGGTAGGTTACTCCTCCGATTTCACTCACGGTAGATTCACACACTTCGCGTCTCTCCTCAACAAGTAGGCTGTCTACTGGCTGTAACGTGAAGCTATCCGTCAGCACGCAATGGCCTTCGGTTAGCGAATAGGTGTACGTACCTGGAGCTAAGTCATCAATGGTAGTGCTTCCTTGGTAGGTGTTTTGATTGAAGTCTATGTCGATTGAAGGAGTTGCTGTAAACACAGCTATTCCTCCAGCGTATGGAGTACAGACCGGCTGCATGGTGTTAAGACCAGCTTCCGAAGTTCGTGTGATGGCCATACTGTCAGAGGCGACACAGTTGTTGGAGTCAACAATGGTTAAGCGTAGTTCGGTATCACCACTCGGGAAAAGGCTGATCTCTTGGCAATCGGTGCAGATTGTACCTAGGCTTGAAGACCACTGGTATTGATCTGCCGTTGGTGCTTGAATGCGTATGCTGTCCCAATAGCATAGCAGTGTGTCTGCAGGTAAATTGAGAACTGCTGCAGGGGTGCTAATGACTTCTACAGAGTCGACAAGTGAGCAGTATTGGCTCTCGTAGTAAACCGGATAAACTCCAGCATTTAAGCCTGTTAAGGAAGCGGTATTGGTAACCTGAAAAGGGTTAGAACCAATAGCTATACGGAGAAGTGAATCCGAGCTTACTTGGATACTTCCTGTCCCGGTGCTACAGCTGTCAATGATTGATAAAGCGGTAAGGATTGGGAGAGGAGATGCATAAGCCCAAAGTGAATCACTGTCAACGCAGCCATCAACAGTAGTTGTGGTGAGTGTGATTTCCTTGTCCTGATCTACAGATACTCGGACCGTTGAGCAGGTATCACATCCGATTTCAATGTTGTTCGCTAACCACCGATAATGATCAAACCCAGGCACAGAAATTTGCACGGTATCATCCACGCAAGCGTATAGATCTGGGCCCATGTTAGGTGAATCCGTAGCTCGAATAGTTATTCGAATAGTATCCGTGAACTGCTCTCCACAGATGTTCCAAACGTCTACCCAGTACGTCCCTGGTTCTGGCGCGGTGAACGTGCTATCCATGCTTCCATCAGACCAGCGAATCGTTGACCAAATTCCACTTACGGATAATTCCTGAGGCTGAGTCGCGCAGACGGAAATGTCAGGCCCCAGATCAAGGCTTGTCTGCCCTCGCTCTGGAAGGGCGATCGGGAAAATGTTATTGGAATAGTCACACTCTGTCACACCCGTTGAAGGGAAGTCATCGTCCAGCGAAAATGGAGTAGGAATAGAGGCGTTGTCATTCACAAGGACAAATACTTCTCCCGACAATGAGATTGGAAGGCTCATCGTCAACGTATCGCAAGAGTCAATTGCAATGTCTCTTGGAAGCGTGGAACTAAACACGGAACTTGCGCGAGCTGTTTGAGGATCTTGATCGTAAACTCGGATTGGAACTCCAGAGGAAAGCCCTCTGCTGCCTGTATTGCAAACTTCAAATTGTACGAGGTATTCCGTTGAGGAGCAGCTTATGTCTAGCATGTTTGCGACTACATCTGCGACAGGAATGAAGGGGTCGAAATTTTCATCTAGCGTAGGTTGTTGAACGAGGTACCTATTAAAAGGCCTTCGACCTGATCCAGGCGCAGGGAATTCTAATTGGGGTAATTGTTGCTCCTGCGGAACAGTCAAATCATCATTGATATTGACGTATGAATATTCTCTTTGATTCCAGAAATTTCTGGTACTAGTCCATGGACTTCCACGCAAAGGATCGGATTCAATTACAACTATTGAAGCGTTACGTGAAGTATTAGTAGCGTTAATACCTCCTACACAAACTATTTCAGCCTCATTGTCTCCGTCAACATCTGCGACAAGTGGTATTTCATCAGCAGTGAAACTGCCGATATTGAATGAAATGTAATTACGCTCAGTATCTACTCCTGGTGGGTAGGGTGGCAGTCCACCATAGACAATTCTTACGGACTCCTCGTCGTGATAGAGAATCTCTTCAAGCCCATCACCATTAAAATCAAAAGAGGTTACTCCTGTTCTTCCAGATTTATCTACGACTACTTGTTGCCACCAATAAGGTTGGTTTGGCGTTAGTATACCTGCATTAAGATTATAGCAAGTGATGCGGTGACCAGAAATAATAACGATCTCCGGTAAATTTTGCGCGGCTCCAAGAACAGTGTCGTCAATCAGTTCAGTAATGCAAGCAGAGCCCGCGCTAGCAAAACCTCCCGTAGGAGTTTCATCATAGGACCATTTAAGGCCGCTTCTGTCGTGTACAATGAGACCTATTGAACCGCGACCATAAGTTGTAACAACCACATCTAATACTCCATCAAGATCAACGTCACCAATAGATGTATAACGTGCATTTTGGTTCTGTGGTAGCAGGTTCCGAATGTCTCGCTGCATTTTTATTTCTATGCCATCACCGTCTGTGGTGCTAAGGTCAACACTGAAAATATATGGTCCGCTTACGAATTCTAAGCCATCACAATCTGGGTCTCCTCCACAATCGATAGGTCTCAGTAGGTCTGCAGCATTTGAGTTTAGTCCTCGTCCAAGAGCAGTAGGAAGACTAATCCCTTCAATGTTCGCTAAGGAGTTTGTCGGGGAGTAAATTATTCCTTGCGCTCCATATATTTCTGAAAAGCCATCGCCATTAAAATCTGCAAAACAAGCAGCAGAGCCTAAGGAGAAATTTGCTGTTGATATTAATGCTAAAGGAGGAGATACACCAGGTTGGAAATCAGAATACACTTGCGTCAAAGAAGTTGCCGCAACGACCAATTCAATTACTCCATCTCCATCGATGTCTGCTGCTCCAGGAGAGCCGCTTGAATAAGTCCTCAGGCTTGGCGTCGGAAGGAAGTCTGGGTTAATGCTACCGCTACCGTCACCTTGAAAAATATAGACGCCATCTCCGTTGTCTTCGTGCGTTATCAACTCACTAATGTTTCCATCCTGTGGATTAAGGTTGGCAATGATTGGACTAGAGGTCGCAGTTATACCTAATGGAGCTTGGGCTGACCATCCAATACGAGCTGAAAATGTCAAAGGTGGAATGCTATCTAACACACAATCTTCTCCATCAAAGCATTGACATTGAACATCGTAACAATCGATATAACCGTCTCCGTCGTCGTCAATTCCATTGTCACAAATTTCAGTACATCCAACACAACCAGTGCCGGTCGCTGGGATGAAAATGGTAGCGCAAGAATCAACGGCACAAAATGGATTTGCTACAGTTAGGCAAAACTGGAACGTCCCACCTGATGCTGGGATCGTGTACATCACCGTAGGGCTAGTGCCAATAGAAATGCCGTTGACTTCGTAAGCATAAAGTGTTGGGCCAGACGATCCTGCACTTAGCGTAATAATATCGCCAGGTCCAAGGCTATCAGGGCTCATACCGAAGCTCGCATCTAACTCGCAGGAAACGAAGAAAGTGGTGTCAATGACCAAGGCACATAAGCCCGTCGCATCAGTTGCTTCAAGGCGTAATTGTTGGAGACCGGTATTGGTTAAGGTGATGGTTGCGCTTGCCGTAGTTCCTGCAGGTGCCTGGTTTACGCTCCAGTCATATGTCGTTGCTCGAGGTACTGATGCGGTAAACGTTAGAGATTGACCTCTCACATAAGGCGGAGGGGAAAGTGTGATCGTTCCAGCAAGTGGAGTGGAACAAGGGGATACACAACCTCTACTCGTCAGTAAGCTGCCTCGCACATTATCCAGAACTGCATTCATGCGATCACTCTGGCCAGCGGTAAACCGTACCATGCAAGCCAGCGTGGTGTAGTCCATGTAGTTATGAGTGTCATCTGGTAGGTCTGGCGTGTCCGTGTTGCAAGTGTTGACATTGTCGGTACACGGAATTCGGGCAGTCGAATTATCTGGAGGTGTATCACACACCCGGTCACCATCCATTGTGCAATCGGCGTCTGTGCAACCGCCTTGAAACGTATGATACAGGCCTAAGTAATGGCCCATTTCGTGAACAAGAACGGCGTCGTTTTCAGCGCTTCCTCCAAAGTAATCGGACTCCAATACAATACCATCGATGGCGCTTCCATGCTCCGTCGGGAAGTATGCATATCCGGCAACTCCAGGGCCAGAGCTCAAGCTTGTGATGCTATTGACAACGTATACGTTTACGTAATCTGTTGACGTATAACGACTCAGCAACTTGACATTGGCATCGTCATTTTCGATTGTCAAATCGCTTAGCGCAGAGCTAACTTCTTCGAGGCCCGTAGATGGAGATCCCGAAGGAGTGCGTTGTGCTTTGCAAAATTGAATATTGGTATTGACCCCCTCGGAAGGATCGTAAGGCGCGATGTTCGCGAAGGCTGCATTTAGGTTGGCGATCGCTTGGTCAACCCGGGCGTCGTCGATTCCTAGACTCGTGCCTGTCGGATTAATACTGTGGATGACAATCGGCAAGACTCGATCCATTCGCTGTTGTCGAGCGGAGTTAGACTTCTTCTGCTCCTCAATTTTTGATTTGAGTTGATAGTCTAGAACTTTGGAATAATCTCCGTTGGGGTCCGAAATCTTCTGTACGATATCAGAACCGCAGGCAGGCATCGTAGTCTGGCCCAAGAGTGGGCTTAGTGATATAAATGTTAGGAGCAGCGCAAAACTATATAGCGCTTGGGGGTAAAATTTGCGCATCTATTGAGGGGTAAGTGCATGATGAAGCTACATAATTCTTTTGAATTTATGTTTTGCCATGCTAGATGTCGTGGAGAAGCCTGTTGGCGTGTCCATATTCATGCATGCTCAATTGGAAGGGCCTTAAGCTTTCGCTAAAACCAGCAATTCCTTAGTGGAACTGAATGAGCAAGACGATTCCCTGCTCAGTCGAATTTCAGTCGAATTAGACCTGACTAAGATCTGCTTCATGGTTCGAACTAATCCAACCAGCTGGTGCCCATTCTTAGGATCGCTCCTCGGTGTCCAACGCCTTCCATGGGGAACAAACGGACCTGTTTTGGCGAAAGCTGCTGTAAACGCTCGGCCATTGAAAAAGGAATGAGTTCATCCTTGGTACCGTGAAAGATGTTGACGGGGCACTTCACCTTCGCGATGCGGCTTTCCGTGTCTAATCTGTACTTGAGCAAAAAATCAGGAAGCCACCAGAACGCTTGATTTTTCATGTCCTCCAGGTTGGTGTACGGCGCAACCAAAGTGAGTTCTGCGGGACTGTTTTGCGCCGCGAGATAGGATGCCATACCCGTGCCAAGTGAATATCCTAGAAGGTGAATTTTGTCTTCACTATACGTCTGTTTGACCCGGTCATAGACTGCCTGTACGTCGGCCAGCAGTTGCTCATCTGATTCGACTTCTCCTGTACTTTTTCCAAATCCTCGGTAGTCCACAAAGACAGCATCGTATGGTCTTTCGAGCACATTCCGCATTTGATAAAGTCCACGGTTATTGTCACCAACATTGCCGTGTAAGTAGATGACAACGCCTTTGCTGTTTGGCTTGCGTGTCCAGACCGTGCTCAGTGTCGCGCCTTCCACAGGGACGGTGATTTCTTCACCCCAATCGTATTGGTAGTCAACTGGAATCGGACGTGGATGGAAGATCAGACGCTCTTGAAATACGAAGACTACCGCTGCGATACCCGCATAGACGACAAGAAAAAATAGGGCTAATCTGCGTAGGAATTTCACCCCCATCTAACGCTAGAAGAGTGCACTTTAGTTGTCGATTTCTGGAAGATTTGCGAAAGGGTTACTTCACATCACTGAAGCACCTATTTTCGCGTCCAGCTTTCGCCAAAACTTCTGTTTCAGCGAACGTGAGTTCCGCAGCATTGCGGGAAGCCTAAAACGTAAACGCCATGTCTACCCACAGCTCTATTGCACAATTGATCGCAGACCAACCTACCGGCACCACCGTAAGTGTGGCTGGCTGGGTAAGAACGTTTCGTAACAATCAGTTCATCGCACTTAGTGATGGATCTTGCCAGAAGAGTCTACAGGTCGTTGTTGATCGTGACAACCTTCCTGAAGAATTACTCAAGCGAATCACTACCGGTGCAGCTGTAAAGGCGACCGGTGAGCTGATCGAGAGTCAAGGACGTGGCCAAACGGTCGAGCTCAAAGCAACCGAAGTTGAAGTAGTAGGTGACTCTAACCCTGAGACCTATCCGCTTCAGCCGAAGAAGCACTCGATGGAATTCATGCGAGAGGTGGCTCACCTCCGTCCACGCACCAACACGTTTGGCGCAGTGCTACGCATCCGTCACGGAGTATCGATGGCTATTCACCGTTTCTTCGATGAGCGTGGCTTCTTTTACTTGCATTCGCCAGTCATTACAGCCAGTGATGCCGAAGGTGCAGGTGAGACTTTTCAAGTGACGACCCTTCCGCTCGAAAACGTTCCAAAGACTGACGACGGCGAAGTAGATTACAAGAAAGACTTCTTCGGCAAGGCGACCAACCTTACCGTAAGTGGCCAATTGGAAGGTGAGCTTGGAGCGTTAGCGCTAAGTAAGATCTACACGTTCGGCCCAACCTTCCGTGCTGAGAACTCGAACACGACGCGTCACCTCGCCGAGTTTTGGATGATCGAGCCGGAGATTGCATTCGCAGACTTAGAGGACGACATGAACCTTGCGGAGGACATGCTCAAGTATGTCGTGAAGTACGTTTCTGATCGTTTCCCAGATGAGTTAGAGTTCCTCGAAAAGCGCTTGCTTGAAGAAGAGAAGTCAAAGCCAGCCAACGAGCGCACACCAATGCCGCTTCGTGAGAAGATGGCCTTCGTTTCTGAAAACGATTTCGAGCGGCTTACTTACACGGAAGCGTTCGACATCCTTCGCAACTCGAAGCCAAACAAGAAGAAGAAATTCCAATTCCCTATCGATAAGTGGGGTGAGGATTTGCATTCAGAGCATGAGCGCTACTTGGTAGAGAAGCACTTCAAAAAGCCTGTAATCCTTACCGATTACCCTGCGGATATCAAGGCATTCTACATGCGCATGAACGATGACGGTAAGACGGTTGCTGCAATGGACATCCTCTTCCCTGGCATCGGCGAGATCGTCGGTGGATCACAGCGTGAAGAGCGCCTCGATGTACTCTTAGAGCGCATGAAGGCCTTCGATATCCATCCTGAAGAAATGGACTGGTTCCTCGACACACGTCGCTACGGTTCATGCAAGCACGCTGGCTTCGGACTTGGTTTCGAGCGCCTAGTGCTCTTCGTGACGGGCATGCAGAACATCCGCGACGTAATTCCTTTCCCGCGGTACCCGGGTAGTGCGGAGTTTTAGGGTTTCGTATCTTGATCTCATATTTAGATCAGGATCTTGTTATGAAAAGACAATTAGCTCAGTTTAATACAGACTTCTTTTCCTTCATCAAGCGAGTGGCTCTGCCACTCGCTTGCTTTTTCCTATGTCTAAATGCTTTTTCTCAGACAAGACCTGATGCCTCTTGGTTTACGGGATCTGCTGCATCAACTCAAGAAGGCTTTGGATTGCTTGAATGGAATTGGAGTTTAGGAAGTGGGCTTCGGTTTACTTCTTTTGATTCAGTATCTTCTTTTTCTTTTGTAGAAGCTAACGCAACATTTTCAGCTCCCAATTATACGCTCCAATCAAATGGATGTCTTTTAGTAAGGAATCTTAGAGATAGTCTTACAACACCGATTCTTTATGATGATTCCAATCCTTTTTTTTCGCGTATAACCTTGTGCAGTGAAGGCCGTCAAGGAACGGGATATGAATTCTTTTTACCTTTAGGAAATGATGAATTAGTTTACGCAGGGGAGGTTTGGCATAACCTACCTGACCCATTTTGGATCAGCGGTGTGACTTCTCAGGCATTTACCTATTTAAGTGTTGATGAAATTTTGGATCCAGGTCCAATCAATTACCCTGAATTAATTCTCTCTCAGTTTGAGGTGCCTCTTCAGGATACCATGTTAAATGAGTGCCTGCATTATATTGCTAATCCTTCAGGAGGTTGGTGGGGAATATCAAAATCGGCTGTATCTAACCGGTTTCAACGTTGGTTAGTGACAGAGGATACTGTCGAAGTACTTTCTCCAATAGCTACAGGTCCTGCAGGTTATAATGGAGAGCGCTCTACTACTCGAATAGCTTTTCGGCCTTCAGGAGATCTTTTTGCAATTTCAGGCACCGACGATGGGGTTGCACTTTACACTTTTGATCGAGAGACTGCTGAGATTCAGCTGTACGATGAAATTCCGCCAGCCTTCGATACTGCTTTTCAGTTTTATAATGAGCCTTCAGACTGTGCATTTTCTGCATGCGGTCGGTACTTGTATGTAACGATGGTTCGCAATGTGTATCAATTTGATACCTATGCTGCGAATATAGCTTCTACAGCCATCTTAATTAATGATGTAGATCGCTTACCTTTTGTAACGGGTTATTTTGAGATCGAACGCGGTCCTGATTGAAGCCTTTATATCGGCTGGCCTGGTTCTAGTCGTGCAGTAAGTGTGATCGACAAGCCAAGTCTACCTGGTCGTGCTTGTGCTCTATATGAACAAGGTATTAATGATTTGACCTGGTACTTTTCATCGCTCCCTCACTTTCCTGATTACAGCCTTTGGGCAAAGGATCGTGTAGATCGTGGGCTAGCCCCGATTATCGATACGGCTGTGTGCGATTCAACAATTCTGCCTTACGTCTACGAAACCTATACGACTTCAACTAAAGAGCCTGTCAAAGCGAAAACTAAAGAACGCTTGTTATGGCCCAATCCTGCGAGGGCGCATCAGAATGTCCAAATCGGGCTTTCTCCATCCGAGCTTTTGGACGTTTCCCGAGTTGTCCACTTGTACGATGTTCAAGGACGAATAGTCTCTGTTTTTCAAGCCGATGCAGTGGGTGAAGTACTTCAGTTTAAGGTTCCAGATCTAGCCGCTGGCCTTTATAAGGTTACCGTTTTGGATCGCGAAATGAGAGAGGTTCGGTATACTGCTTCATTGGTTTTGAGGTAGTTAGTGCGCTGCGCCTCCATTGTGATGACGCAATCTTACACATCCTGCCTGCTCGCAACGAGACATTGCCACGCCAGCTCCTACGTCGGGGCTCGCAATGACGGCACCATTCTGCATTGCGATCTTTGCTCCCTTGCGAAGTCCCGCGGAGCGAGGATCTTTGCCAGGCTTCCTTGCGATTAAAAAGGAGCGTAGAGAGAGATTGCCGCACCAGCTCCTACGTCGGGGCTCGCAATGACGGCCCCATCCTGCATTGCGATCTTTGCTCCCTTGCGCAGTCTGCGAAGTCCCGGAAGCGAGGATCTTTGGCAGGCTTCCTTGCGATTAAAAAGGAGCGTAGCGAGAGATTGCCACGTCAGCTTCGTGACTCCATTAGACTTGCAGCAACAAGTGTGACGATTGTGCAGATGTGTAACTGAGTACAAACAGCTAGCTTGTTTCAATTCTACATTTCGTTTTCATCAGCTTTGGTGAAGACACCCCTCGGATAGGTAATCTAGTAGCGACT
>JBGCGF010000053.1:0-46067 GCA_045110575.1 Saprospiraceae bacterium | reverse complement strand
GGGCGATTGTTCGTTTTTTCGTATTTTGACAAGAACGGCATTGCATTTACTTTACCATATGCTCATGTGCAATAAATTGCTTCACATATGCTTGCTTATACTTAGCCTCACCCTTCTTGGGGTGGGGCTGAGTGCTCAAGGGGTGCCGGACTACGGTATTGTCAGGCTGCAGACGGCACCCGAATTATCGTTTGGATCATTTCCTCAACAGGTTATGGTTTTCAATCGGTCTGTTATCATAAAAGGTGTGGGTTGGGACACGTTAAACCCCTTTACTAGAGGAGCATATTTTAGTAAATATGATGGATTGACTAC
Source organism: Saprospiraceae bacterium (assembly GCA_045110575.1). Taxonomy (GTDB): domain Bacteria; phylum Bacteroidota; class Bacteroidia; order Chitinophagales; family Saprospiraceae; genus CALDTK01. Next base: position 45,752 of record JBGCGF010000053.1, on the reverse strand, counting down.
AGAAACTTTATCTCTTGATTCAGCCAGAATAAGGAGCTTGAATGATTCTGATTCTGAAGCTGATATTGTTACTCCAACAGGGATTGCCTCAATTCGAAATGCCAATTATGATGCTATTGATACGATTTTCTTAAGCTCTGGTGCGGCATCGATTCTAGAGTATATTTCATCGAATGATCCTGATTTCAATGTCTATAAGATTGATACCATGTGGCTGACTCCAGAGGAAGTGGAAGAACAACGATTCTTTTTAACCCATGGAGTTCGTGATTTTGAATCGTCCCAAGATGATTCTATTCGCTTTCTTTTTTCTACTTCTTTTCATACGAGTAAACCAGCAATAGTAGAACTCCGAACGTATGTTGAGGATAGCCTCAATGGAATGAGGCTTGTTTTAAATGTTCCGATTACTTCAGGAATTGTACCTAGAGATTTTCAGTTGGGAGCATGGCGAATGTCCGATACATTGGGCAGAGCACAGCTTGACATTGTTAACGGGGGAAATGATCTGGTCCTGCGTCAATTTGATATGCATACTGGCGCGCCTTTATTTCAGACAGCGATTAAAGAAAGTGTTGGTAATCCTAGAGTTATACCTTCTGGTGCAAATGGTTTAGGATACGCTTACGATTATTTTATCGACGAGTCAAACCCTCAATTACCAGAAGCAAAAGTAGAAGTTGTCGCTTTTGATTTAAGAAAAGGTGATATTCAATGGGAAAAGGAATTTACATCCTCCTTGGGTTGGTATGTACACCCTGATTTTATTCGTACACGAGTAGATAGTGCAGGAAAAGTTTTAGTCACAGGTTTCCCCTCTACCAGAGTACTAAATTCCGCTGGTGATTTTGAATACCAAGTTGAGCTAAGAGGAGCCGACGCGCTGACAGGTGATTCTCTTTGGGCCACCATCGTTGCTCTTGATTCGTTTGCGACGGAAGCTCATAATATCGCGCCGATGGACATCGCCATGAAACCCAACGGTGAAGGCTATGTCGTTGCAGCATGGGTGGCAGAAAGTAAACTTGATCCTTTACGCGACCTCCGCTATGCCTACACCGCTCTCTTCTTCTTAGACTCTTTAGGTTGTCTCGCTCCTGGATGTCGACAGCCTTCCTCAACGAAAGACGCGTACGCATCTTATGAAATCAGTCTAGCTCCCAATCCAGTGCGGGCAGGTGAGCAGATATCAGTTTCTTTTCCTGAAGTTGTTGTAGCAGTGCGCTATGCCGTCACTGATGCGCAAGGCAAGCGGTTGGGTTTTAGCGAAAGCGAGCAGACAGCAGGAGGTAAACTTGACGTGCAGATTAATGATTTGCCTTCGGGTATGTATTACCTCACGGTGTGGCCTGAGCAGAGTGGCAATGCGATGTTGACGCGGGGCTTTGTGGTGGAGTAGATCGCTGGGCGATTGGTATGAGGATGTCGGATGTCAGACCGCTGCGCTGGCGGATGGGTGGCGAAAGCGCTGTTGCGTAACTGCTTGGGTTCATTTCACGGGGAACCGTCAGATCTACCGGAATATGGAATTTGATCGTAATTCTGAAGTTTCTAGATTTTTTGAAAAATTGGACTCGATCTGACGGTTCAGGATAATGAGCGCTACTTAGCTACGCTACACTTTCCTTACTTTACCCCAATGCAGATATCCTTTCAAGGGGCTGCCCGCGTTGTAACGGGATCATGCCACCTCCTTACCCTAGACGATGGTTTCAAAATTTTGCTTGATTGTGGCCTCTACCAAGGCTACGATGCAAAGCTGAGCAACTTCAATCGTGAGTTCAATTTTGATCCCGCTTCTGTCGACGTATTGGTGCTTTCGCATGCTCACATCGATCACTCGGGTCGCATTCCGAAATTGGTCAAAGACGGGTTCAAAGGCAAGATTTACTGCACGCACGCAACACGAAGTCTCTGCGGTATTCTACTGCTCGACTCTGCGCATATCCAGGAAAAGGATGCAGAGTACTGGAACAAACGTCAAACCAAGAAGAAAGGAGCCGGCAACTTCACGCCACGTGATCCGCTGTATACCAAGAAAGATGTCCAGCGCGCACTACGCCAGTTCGTAGCGCTGCCCTACGATCATTTCATGTACCTCAGCGACAACGCACGTCTTGAATTCCGAGACGCAGGGCACATTTTAGGATCAGCAAGTGTATCTCTCCGTATTGGTGGACGTGGAACGGAGGAAGTACGCTTTGGCTTTACCGGTGATATCGGAAGACCTGATCGACCAATTTTGCGCGACCCGCAGCAGATGGAAGAAATGGACTACCTTCTCAGTGAGTCGACGTACGGCAACCGTGATCACGTAGATCGTCCAGCTGAAAAGGCAAAATTCTTGAAGATCATCAAGGAGGCCTGTGAGGTGAAGAAGGGAAAGCTCATCATTCCTGCATTCAGTGTCGGGCGTACCCAAGAGATCGTGTATTTGCTCGACCAATTGGAAACTGAAGGAGAGCTGTCCGCACGTATTCCTGTATATGTCGATAGCCCGTTAGCGATCAACGCAACGACGATTTACGGCAATCACTCCGAGTGCTTTGACAACGACCTGCATGAGTACATGCTTCGTGATCCGAACCCATTTGGATTCAACAACCTGCACTATACCCGTAAGGTCGAAGAGTCGAAAGCGATCAATGACATGAAAGGGCCATCGATTATCATTTCTGCTTCAGGAATGGGTAACGCTGGCCGTATTAAGCACCACTTGTACAACAACGTAGGTGACGCGAAGAACACTGTATTCATTGTTGGTTATTGCGCGCCAGGTACGCCTGGAGCCCGCCTGCGCAACGGTGAGGATAAGGTGAAGTTCTTCGGTGATTTCATTAACGTAAAAGCTAATGTTGAAGTGATGGACAGCTTTAGTGCGCACGCCGATCGTACCGAATTGCGCCACTTCTTGAACAACCAAAAGAAGGCTAAGAAACTCTTCTTAGTACACGGAGAAATCGATAGCCAGCAGCCGTTCGCAGAAGAATTGCAAGCAGCAGGACATGGTGAGGTCGTTATCCCTGAGCTATACCAAGACTTCACTTTAGACGCATAGTGTGTCGTGAAAGGCGTGTTTTGGCGTAAGCTGACATATTTAATCTCGTTTTCTACCTTGAAAGAGGTATTCAGTGCATCCTCATGGGTATGTTCTTTGTACTACTAGTGTCCGATTAATACTTATGCGTCTTACTTTCTATCGATTCTGCTGTGTTTCAATGCTTTGTGTCTTCACGACGCTGGGTGCTTTTGGGCAGCTGATCTTGAATGAATTCCCGACCGATATGCAGCTCTATGGGCGTGTAGGGGATGAGCGTATCGTTGAAGTTCCTATCTCAGGAACAGTCACGTCTAGTGCAGGAATTACGAGCCTTTCGGCAAAACTGCTAGTAGGGACGCAAGTCATCGATCTGGTTAGTGAGCAGCTTACGTTCGATGCTGGAATTGCGACGTTTTCCTTTACACTGGATCTTCCCGTATCGCGAACGAACCACAGCATCGAGCTGCGGGATGAAACCACGGACCTATTGTTAGCATCAGCTACATCTGTCGTTGCTGGTGACGTGTACCTCGTCAACGGCCAGAGTAATGCACTCGGCGGTTATTCAATAGAGTCGGTGGATCGTGATCCTTTTTTGCGGGGATACAGACCATTGGCCGATCCGAGTAATCCAGGTTGGACAAGCGTCACAAACGTCCCGTGTGGGGCCTGGATGGGACGAACGGGCAACGAATTAACAAACCAACTTGACCTTCCGATAGCCATTTTCAATTTTGCAGAAGGAGGACGAAAGCTCGTTAATTTTCAGCCTGGAGCTTCTAGTCGGAACTTTGAAAACACGTTTGAGATCCTTACGGAAGCGGGAGTAAGAGACAACGTTACTGGCTTCTTGTGGTCGCAAGGTGAATCTGATGGATTCAACAGCACGATCAAGGACTATCGCGAAAAGCTCACGTCTCTCTTTGATCACTATTTAGATAGCTTGAACTTGGTGGATGAGGTTTACCTCTGGCAAGTGAGGGCTTTTTCATGCTCAGGTGTGACTCCAAATATCATGGAGGCGCAACGCCGCATGAACGACCAACACGAGAACGTGACCATGCTTTCTACGGTCAACGTTGAAGGAGATCCAGATAGCTGCCATTTCCCGTACATCAACGGTCGCGAGATCTTGGGGAACTGGATGGCCGACCTTCTGCTTACCGAGCAGTACGGTATTTCAAAAATAGGATACCTAAGCCCGACACTGGATAGTGCTCGCATAACGGGACCTCAAAAAATAACGCTCTTTTACGACCTGAAAGGAGCCAGCGAACTTGCGTTTACAGGAGCACCATGGCTTGATTTTCAAGCGGAGGGGACAAATGTTAGAGCAGTTGATGGCTCTGTTTCTGGAAACACAGTCGACTTACTTTTCGATACCGCGATCAGTGATGCAGAGGGCGTGAGCTATTACGCGCACGTAGGGGTAGCGCTGGATTTCGTCCACACCAACCTCGGGTTAGGTGTAGTTACCTTTTACAATGAATCACTTACGCCAGGTGATCGAGCAGCGGGGAGTGCTCCCGATGCAGATCTTCGTATGCGATCCAACGTCAGCACCATCGCAGTAGGAGAAGATGTAGAAGTTGAAATCGAGCTATTCAATGCTGGTTCAACTTCGCTTCGAGAAGCGGAAGTTCAAATTCCATTACTCGCCTCACTGAGCTACGGTAACGGTCAGGCAACAGAGGTGACCTCGGGTGTATATGATGAGTCAACGGATACGTGGTTGGTTCCTTTCGTACGGCCAGGAGAAAGCGCAACGCTAACGATTACGTATCGTGTTTTGGACGCGACTCAACCCATTAATGTGTGGGCTGAGGTGGTGCATGCTGAGCTGTCTGAAGATGACAGTACGCCTCTCAATGGTATTGTTGGAGAGGTTCATGAAGACGATGAAGCGCGCGTAGTTCTTGGTGATTCGTCTTTGGATTGCTCCTTCAGTGCAGCATTGATTTCATCGGAATGTACTGTCGATAGTCTCACGTATTGGCAAATTGGTTTTGCAAGTGAAGGCCTTCAATCGGGAGCATCGGTCACCTTCAATTTCGCGCCAGGCGATGCATTGAACTGGGTGAGCACCTCGAATGAAATACTCTCTCTATCCTATGATACTTTAAGTCTTCGCGGAGCGCTTCCGTTGACGATTAGCGTCGAGCAAAACGGTGATTCAAGCTGTGAAAGAAGCTTCACGCTTACTTCTCCAGACAGCTGTCGTCTGACTCCAGTGATCATTGATACTGTTGACGCCGCAAATAGGACTCTTCTCTTTTCGGAGCTTACGTTTAGCCCTAACCCGGTGAAGAGTGGAAGTGTGGTAGAGATCGCTTCAAACAAGAACATCCTCCGTCAACGGGCCACGCTGTATGATGCAAGAGGACGAGAAGTGTATTCGATTAACCTCGCTGCCCAGCAGACGGAGCTTCAACTTCCTGTACTTGCTGCAGGGATGTATGTGCTTCGTGTCGGACGCTCGATAGGTAAGGTCCTTCTTTATTAGGTGACTTCCATTTATTTGCCGCTTGTCGTGATCCAATTTGCTCAGTGAATTGTTCGCTTCATACATGTCAACGCCTCGCCCCAATTTTCAACGTCCTATTGTTCTGACTGGCCATTCTGCGGCTGTGTATGCGCTTTGTCCGTGGGAGTCAGGCTTCTTGAGTGGTGACGGCGACGGATTGATTGTCTACTGGCAAACGCAGGTTTCTGAAGAGGGTAGGGTATTGGCTCAAATTCCCGATCGAGTATTTTGTCTTCAGCCACTTCCAAACAACCAATTGCTGGTGGGCACCTTGTCGGGTGACCTGTTTTGGCTTGACCTAAACGCGCCCAGAGAGCTGCCAAAGCGATGGCGATTTCACGAGGACGGGCTATTTGGATTACTGCACCTCAAGGATCACGTGTACGCCATCGGAGGAGGTGGTAAATTGACAAAATGGAGTGTCGAAACAGGTGAGATGGTTCATAGCCATCAGCTCGATACCGTTCGTCTTCGGAGCATCGCTTATTTGGAAAAGCAAGGTTGCCTTGCGATTGGAACCGGCAATGGAGATGTCCATCTGGTGGATCCCGAAGCGTTGCGCGTCATTGATACAATCACGCAGGCGCATGAGCTAACGGTGTTTTCAATAGTCGACGCTGGCTCGTATTTCATTACTGCTGGTCGAGATGGTCAACTAAGGAGTTGGTCGGCATCAAGTCCGTTTGGACAATCAGCACACGTTGCTGCGCATGCGAGTACAATCAACGGTTTGTCCTTACGGCAAAACCCCAGAAGTGATAGCGCCAGCGATTGGCTGCTTGCATCTGCAGGGCGTGATCGTGAAACTCGTATTTGGGAAATCCCGGAGGTTGAAGGGACGATGGAATTGGTTTTGGCGAAAGCGCTAACGGCCAACAGAGACGGTGGCCACCCTGCATCAGTGAATTGCTGCCTGTGGACGGGCGATATACTCATCACGGGAGGAGATGACCGAACGGTGAGGGTTTGGCCCATGGTAACCCACTAGTTGCAAGTTGTAAGGCGTACTTTAGCGGAGTCACGAAATTTCGTCGCGTCCAATCTACTTCTATGAAACCACTGTTTACACTCCTTTTCTGTAGTCTCTTTTTCTTTCAGGCTGCTACTTCTGCTAGCGCTCAAACACTGATTTCAGTGGAGTATAAGGGACTTCTTCCTGCTTCAGTGATGAACTTTGCCCTACCGCGGTTTGGGTTGAGTGCTAAAAATGACATTGAATACTACACGATCAACTATACGATGAACAACCTCAGTGGTGTTCAGGATACTGTTTCAGGTCTGTACGTACGTCCTGCGGGTGTAAGTGTTGATGCTCGATATCCTTCGATGGTTTATCAGCATGGCACCACAGACACGAAGTTTGGAGTACCAAGTCGATCAGCACCTGGTCAAGATCTTCCTTACATCTATGCAACTCAAGGATATGCAGTTCTCGCGCCTGACTTTCTCAACATGGGAGATGATCAGGAAGGTTTTCACCCATATGTGCATGCGCGTACGGAAGGAATGGCGGCTATCCGAATGATGGAAGCTATGATGGCTGATCCATTGTATGCTGACCTTGTGAATGAGCAGCTGTTCTTGACAGGCTATTCTCAAGGAGGTCATGCAAGTATGGCACTTCACGAAATTCTCATTGAGGAGTATCCTGCTATTGAGGTTACTGCAGCTGCGCACATGAGTGGTCCTTACTCCTTGAGTGATATCATGCTGAATGAGGTTGCGTTGAGTAGTGACGCGTTTGGCGCTCCAGGCTTCATGCCTTACACGTTAGCTAGTTACCAAACAGTGTACGGCAATTTGTACACTGACCTTTCGGAGGTTTTCAAGACTGAGTTTATTGCACCTGTGCAGGCGTTCATCGATGGCTATGAAACTGCAACCGTTGGACTATCAACTCTTAATCAACAATTGATTGACGGCCTAGCTGCAGCAGGAAACGATTCAATGACGGTAGAGCTTTTTCCAGCGACTTACGTAGCGGATTTGCGCGCTAATCCAAATCATCCATTGATTGCTGCATTGCGAGATAACGATACGTACAACTTCGTTAATCCTACTCCTACTCGCTTGTTCTACTGCTCAGGTGATGATCAGGTGAACTACCTCAATAGTCCATTTGCAGCTGATACGATGACAGCTATGGGAGCGACCAATACAATTGCCGTAGAGGTTGGGCCAACGCTTACGCACACTGAGTGTGTCATCCCAGCGGTTTCAGGATCTGTTACCTTCTTCGAAGACTACCAGCAAATTACTTCATCAACAACTCAAATTCCAGGCGCATATGCTTGGACTTACCTGCAAACCGAGGAAGGTCTGCGCATTTACACTAACAACGATCAGGTAGAATACCAGGTCAATTTGTACGATGCTATGGGCCGTCAGCTGGTTTCAGCTATGTACAGAAGTGGTCAATTACTTGACCTTTCTCAGCTTCCAACAAGTTGGGCAGCTGTGCAAATGTTGGATGAAGAAGGAAGAATGACAACGAAGTCTATTATCGTTCGATAGATAAGCGTTTCTTCGTGCCATGATCTTATCTGACCGAGATATTCTTGCAGCTGTTGATGCTGGCGAGATCGTCATCGAACCTTATGACCGCAAGTGTCTAGGAACGAACAGCTATGACGTACATCTAGGTAGCACCTTGGCTACCTATGACGACCCAGTGTTGGATGCTAAGAAGCACAACACAATTACTTCGCACGAGATCCCTGTAGAAGGCCTTGTCTTGTATCCTAACCGCCTCTATTTAGGTGTGACGGAAGAATACACGGAGACGCATGCTACTGTTCCTTTTTTGGAAGGGAAGTCAAGTGTAGGTAGGCTCGGCATTGACATTCACGCAACTGCGGGAAAGGGTGATGTTGGGTTTTGTAACCACTGGACGCTCGAGATCAGCGTATCGATGCCGGTACGTGTTTACCCAGGGATGCCGATTGGCCAACTGATCTACTTCAAGGTGTCAGGCGACATTGAGAACTACTACAACAAGAAGGCAAACGCGAAGTACAACAACAAGACCGATAAGCCTGTAGAAAGCATGATGTGGCGTAATAGCTTCTAGTAGCTGCAAGTGCTAGCAGTCCTTCGGAATGCTATTCCCCAGGACCGCCATAAAAAAGCCCTACACGACATGTCGTGTAGGGCTTTTTTATGGCGGTCCTGTATGTGATCTACTGTGGAAGATCAACAACTACACCTGCAGTGATAGAAATAGTCTCGCCAGCAGCATTCGCAGCGTCAAAGAAGAACGTTGCATCGAGTGATGTAGCGTTGTCTGACACGTCAAGCTCTCCTGATGTTGAACTATACACGGTGCCATCAGCTGATGTGTACGTTGCTGCGCCAGCAGGAATTGTAACTCTTTGAATACCTCCTTGGGTAACTAAGGAAAGTGCAGCGCCACCGTCGATGACGAGGTTCATTGCCGTAGAGGAACCTACACCTGGATTAAATGTACCTGTAGCACATGCCTCTACTCCATCAAGTAAGAACGTCACAGGCTTGTTGCACTCTGCAGCCATTGGCTCTTCGATCGTGTCATCAATCCTTGTCGCAAGAAGTGATACTGAATGCAGCAAGGCAAAAGAGTAGGGTGTGAAGGAATAGTTTCATATCTAGGGTGTTGGGTTTAGAAAGGGGCAGTCCAAAGCTCATACTTAAACTTTGCGGCGCAAACTTAAGGAACTCTTACTCAGCTTAACACAACCACAGCATATGGCAACTTCTACTCCGAACATTATGGGTAGGATCGTTTACGAAGGCGACCTGCATACCTCGGCAACACATCTCCGTTCAGGAAATGTGATTGTAACCGATGGTCCGATTGATAACCGAGGTAGGGGAGAGGCGTTTAGCCCAACAGACCTCTTTGCTACCGCCTTGGCGAGTTGTATTCTTTCGATCATGGGTATTGCGGCCATGGATCGTGATATCGACATGGCGGGCACCACTGCAGAGGTTGTGAAAGAGATGGACGGCCCTCCACGTCACATTGCCGCCGTACGCATTGTTATTCGCTTTCCAGCAAAACCATTTACTGCTTCAGAGAAGCGAATTCTAGAGAAGGCTGCGGAGAGTTGTCCTGTGGGCAGGTCTATACATCCTAATGTGGAGCAGGATGTTAAGTTGATTTGGAGTGAAACAGCGTAGCTGTTGGTATTGAGGATGTCGGATGTCGGATCGCTGCGCTGCCGGAAACGAGATGTTTAGCTCGCCTTCGGCTCATTTTCTCGGTAGACCGCGGGAGAGGTCTGACCACTATGGTTATGGACAACGTCTAGTATACATCTCGCTCGCGTCCCTAAAGCAGTCCGGCAGCGAAGCGGTCCCAAATCCTGCAGTCGAGCTTGCGAAGACGGTCTCAAGTACTGAATCTAGCGCATAAAAAAAGCCTTACATCGTGAGATGTAAGGCCTTTTATTATGCGCTAGATTCACGAAAGTTACTTCTTCTTCGTTCTGTCGAGCTTTTGCGCGATCTCAATGATCTCGTAAGCTTCGAAAACGTCATTCTCTCGAATGTCGTTGAAGTTGTCGATGGTAATACCACATTCACGTCCAGCAGAGATCTCGGTCTTGTCGTCCTTGAACTGCTTAAGTGAACCGAGCTTGCCGACAGCACCTTCCTTGAGAGGATAGACCACCACGCCATCACGAATGATGCGGATGAAGTCATTACGGTGAATTCGACCTGAGTCGACGTAACAACCTGCAATCGTTCCGATCTTAGAGATCTTGTACGTTTCGCGCACAATGACTTGACCTACGATCTTCTCTTCCTTGGTAGGTTCGAGCATACCTTCGATCGCCAGCTCAACATCGTCAATGACCTCATAGATGACTGAGTAAGTCTTGACTTCAACACCTTCACGCTCAGCGAGCTTGCGGGCAGTGAGGTTTGGACGAACCTGGAAACCAATGATGATCGCATCAGAAGCACTCGCAAGGAGTACATCAGATTCTGCGATAGGGCCTACAGCCTTGTGGATCACGTTGACTGCAACGGTCTCGTGGCTCAGCTTAATGAGAGAGTCAGAAAGTGCCTCTACAGAACCATCCACGTCACCTTTGACGATGAGGTTAAGCTCCTTAAAGGTACCGAGTGCAAGACGACGGCCGATCTCATCGAGTGAGATACGCTTTGTTGCACGGTTGGTCTGCTCACGCATGATCTGCGAGCGCTTGGTTGCAACGCTACGAGCTTCTGTTTCAGATTCCATGACCTTGAAGCGCTCACCTGCTTGAGGTGCACCGCTAAGTCCAAGGACTAGGACTGGAGTAGAAGGTCCGGCTACCTTGACATTTTTGCCACGGTCGTCGAACATCGCCTTGACCTTACCACTTGCCTCACCTGCGACGATAGCGTCACCAATGCGGAGTGTACCAGTCTGGACGAGTGTACGTGCAACGTATCCACGGCCTTTCTCGAGAGAAGCCTCGAGTACAGCACCAATTGCTGCACGGTCTGGATTCGCTTTAAGCTCGAGGATGTCAGCTTCGAGAACCACTTTTTCGAGTAGTTCGTCAACACCTGCACCTGTTCGCGCAGAAATCTCTTGGCACTGAACCTTTCCACCCCAGTCCTCTACGAGGACGTTGAGTTGAGAAAGGGCCTCCTTGATACGATCAGGGTTCGCGCCTTCTTTGTCAATCTTGTTGATCGCGATAACGATTGGTACACCTGCAGCTTGCGCGTGGCTAATCGCCTCACGTGTTTGCGGCATGATCGAATCGTCTGCTGCGATAATGATGATCGCAATGTCTGTAACCTTGGCACCACGTGCACGCATCGCCGTAAAGGCTTCGTGACCAGGTGTATCAAGGAATGTGACTTTGCGACGCTCTTTGCCTTCGCCAACGAATACTTCGTAAGCTCCGATGTGTTGGGTGATACCACCCGCCTCACCGTCGGCAACTTTAGCCTTACGTACGTAGTCAAGGAGACTTGTCTTACCGTGATCGACGTGGCCCATTACGGTCACAATCGGTGCACGATCAACAAGGTCAGCAGGATCGTCGATGATCTCTTCTTCCTCTTCCTCACCGCCTGTATCAGCGTTGATGAATTCTACTTCACGTTCGTACTCTCCAGCAACAAGCTCGATGACCTCTCTGTCGAGACGTTGGTTGATCGAAACGATCACACCAAGGTTCATACAGGTAAGGATCACATCAGTCACCTCTACATCGAGGAGACTTGCGAACTCGGTTACGCTAATGTTCTCGGTGAGCTCTAGCGTACTGGTGTCGCGATTCGCCTCTTCACGTTCGCGGTTATCGCGATGACGATCTCGGTTATCACGACGGATCTTTTGACGGCGGTTCTTGCCACGACCCGAGAGTCGTGCCATGGTTGCCTTGATCTTATCTTCAATCTCTTTTTTAGAGACTTCTTTTGTTTCGTCTTTACGACCGCCACGGTTTCCACCTGGTCTGCCTGGTCCACCACCTGGGCGTCCACCACCTGATCGGCCACCACCACCGCCTGTGCGGTTAGGTGCGCCACCAACGGCAACGCGCTTACGGGTGCGCTTACGCTTACCGTCTTCGCCAGTCTCACGCTTTGGACGCTCGAACTTCTTGACGTCGATCTTACCAAGAACCTTAAGTCCGGCAAGCTTCGGTGCTTCAGCACGCTTCATTACTTCTGGCTCACCGGTAGCTTTCGCTGCAGGTGTTTCAGGAGTAGCTGGCGCTGGTGTTACAACCTTTGGCTCCTCAGGAGCTGGAGCTTTCGCCTCAACTTTTGGCGCCACAGGAGCTTTCGCAACCGGCTTTGGAGCAGGCTTCGACTTCGTCCTTGGCTTTGGAGTCAGATCAATTTTTCCTTTCACCTTGAGCCCAAACTTCTGACGCTCTTCGACTTCACCGGGGGCGGTAACTTTCGGAGCGACCGGAGTATTATCTACCGGAGCTATAGGAGTAGCTTTTGCCTCAACCGGGGTTGGAGCAGGTGCTGGTGGTGCAGGAGGTTCCGGCGTAGCTGCTACTGGTGTAGGAGCTGGAGCAGGTGTAGCAGGCGCTGCTGGAGCGGGTGCTGGTGCTGGCGTCGGAGGTGCAGGAGCTGGTGCGGCCGCTTTGGCGCGACCTGCTGCTGCTGCGGCCGCTAGACTTCCTGCTGCTGCAGGGCGTGTAGGGGCTTGTGGCTTGGCCTGAGCTGCGGCTTTCTGACGTAGTTCGATCTTGTCAGCCGCTTGCTTCGTCTCGAAAGATGATGCAAACTTCTGTGCTAGAAGGCCGTACTGTTCGTCATTGATCTTGGTCGTCGGTTTATTGTCAACGCTGTGGCCCTGCTCACGCAGATATTCCACAACGGTGCCTGTTCCGACGTTCAACTCCTTGGCGACTTTAATGAGTCTTTTCATGTAGGATATTCGTCCGTGCTGCGCCCCGTTATTAAGTTGTGGGACACACAAAAGCTAAAAAGCAGGTACCGGAGCGCCCGCAAAGATAGGTCAAGCCTATCGGAATAACTGGATTAAAGCTTGAAGCTCACATATAGTTTGCTTCTGGCTATAAACAAGTCGGTTAGTAACCTAAAACATGCGGCTGGTTTTGACGAAAGTCGAAGTCGGCTTTCGCCAAAACCAGCGTTACATTTTGAATTGCTGTTGATTAACTCATAGTCTAATTGGTTGATTATCAGGCTATGCGGAAGTAACCCCGTGAAGGTTATTCCTCTTCGGCTGCGTCGGCTTCAGCAACAGGTGCTTCTTCGACTACAACCTCTTCAGCTGGTGCTTCTTCAGCAACAACTTCTGCAGCTGGTGCCTCTTCGGCAGCAACTTCAGCCTCTGGAGCGCCTTCAACAGCAACTTTTGCAGCAGGTGCATCGGTCGTTGTCGCTTTGCGCGCGCGGGCTGCTCTCTCCTGCACCTCCTCATCGGTAGGCGTAGTTTTGAGTGCAGTTCCTGGCTTCTCTTCGCCAGCAAACTCATTAGCGAGAATCGCAAGAATCTCGTCAATCGTTTCTTCTTCGAGATCAGTACGGCGAACGAGCTCTTGTTGGCTCAAGGCCAAAACGCTTCGTGCGGTATCGCAACCAATACTCTTAAGTGAATCGAGAATCCACTGTTCGATTTCGTCTCCGAATTCTTCGAGATCAACATCCTCAACATCATCGTACGTAAGGTCATTACGGAAGACATCAATCTCGTAACCCGTAAGACGGCCTGCAAGTTTAATGTTTGATCCTCCACGACCGATCGCAAGTGAAACTTGATCCGCATCAAGGAAAACACTCGCGCGCTTCGTTTCTGCGTTCATGTCTACATGCGTCACCTTGGCTGGTGTCAACGAACGTTGTATAAGAAGAGACTCGTTGATTGTCCATGGGACAATATCGATGTTCTCATTACGCAACTCGCGCACGATACCGTGGATACGTGATCCTTTCATACCAACACACGCACCGACAGGGTCGATACGCTCGTCGTAACTTTCTACAGCCACCTTGGCACGATCGCCAGGAATACGAACGATCTTCTTGATGACGATGATACCGTCTTCGATCTCCGGAACCTCGTTCTCCATCAACTTCGCAAGGAAATCCTCACTTGTACGACTGAGCCAGATTTTAGGAGTACCGTTGTCGTTTTCAACCTTGCTGATGATTGCACGGATCATGTCGCCCTTACGAACGAAGTCACCACGAATCATGTCTTTACGTGGAAGAAGCAACTCGTTACCGGTTGCATCGTCTACGACAAGGATGTCACGCTTCAAGACTTGTTGTACTTCAGCAAGAACCAATTCACCTTCGCGATCAGCATAACGCTTGTACACTTCGTCTTTTTCAAGATCACCAATACGACTAACGAGTGTTTGACGTGCTGCCATTACCGAACGACGACCGAAGTCCTCAAGGAAAAGCTGTTCGTAGCACTCTTCAGCTACTTCGTAGTCCTCGTCAATTTCGAGAGCCTCTGAAATAGCAATGTGTGCAAGTTCGTCAGTTACCTCACCGTCCGGTACGATTTCACGTACTCGCCAAAGTTCGAGGTCACCCTTTTGGGTGTTCACGATAACGTCGAAGTTCTCGTCGTCACCGAACTTCTTTTTGATAAGGGTACGGAATACGTCTTCGAGCACCTTTACCAGCGTTGGCCGGTCGAGGTGCTTGCCCTCTTTAAATTCGGAGAAGGTCTCCACCAAATTCATCATAGCGATGGGGTTTGTGTGCGAGGTTAGGGGGTTATTTAAAGCTAAGCTTTACCATGGCGCCTTCGAATTCTCCGAAGGTGACTTGGTGAGTGACTTGCTCTTTGATCTTTTTCTTCTTTTCCTTTCTGACGACTTCTTCCTGTAACGTGAAGCCTTCTTCGGTTACAGTGGTAAGTTCGCCCTGAACGGTATTTTCAGCATCGATTGTCACCGTGAAGGTTCGACCGATATGCTTAGGGAATTGTCGCGGGTTGGTAAGAGGTCTAGTGGTACCAGGACTACTTACTTCTAAGGTGTACTGTTCGCCGAGCAGGAGCGTAGTGTCCATTTGCTCTTCGATGTGACGACTTAGTTTGCGACAAAGTGCGAAATCGACGCGTTCGTCGGAATCAATAAACACTTCCACTCGGTTGCCGCCGCCCATCTTGATTTCCATGAGAAATGCGTGCTGATATTCGGGGTCGGTTAAGAACTCGAGTGCCCAGCCTTGGATTTGGCTGGAAGCGTCGCCTTTAAGCGCAGAATTGGATGGGGCTTGGAACATAATGAGTATCAAAAAAGGGAACCTGTGGGGTTCCCTTTTCGAGTTGAACAGGCTTGTGTTTCCGCGAATATACGCTTGTTTTGGGGAAAATGTTCCCTTTTTAGGGTGTAATCGACGTAGGTTTCTGAAAATTTAGACTCTATGAGAATTCTGCCTATCGCAAATGCACTTGGTTTCGTAGCGGTGATTGCGGCCAATTGGGCTGCCAATGCACTTCCGCTTAACGGCTACAACACAGGGCAGTTGAGTGATTTTTATCCAAATTATTTCGTGCCGGCTGGATATGCCTTTTCGATCTGGGGATTGATCTACTTGCTGGCGTTGGCCTTTGTGGTCTATGGATTTATGAGCGACAAAGACGCCAGTCAATCTGGCAACACAACTTCTCCGCCACCAGCAGTTCAACGTATCGGCTGGAAGTGGGTCATGATCTGCGCCATAAACGTCGGTTGGATCTTCGCCTGGCATTATCGTTTCGTTGAAGTGTCTGTAGTATTGATGCTAGCCTACCTCTGTACCTTAAGTTTTATTTTTCTCTCCTTACGGGAAAACAATGCAACCCAACCTGCAAGTACGAAAGAGGCTTGGCTGGCTTGGCTTCCATTCGGGATTCACTTGGGTTGGATCTGTGTGGCTACCGTTGCCAACTTTACGACGCTCTTGGTTGATTATGACATCAGTTTTGGAGCGCAGACGGATGTAATTGTTTCGATGGGTATGATTACGGTCGTCATGTTTCTAGCACTCTTCTTTATCCGGGCATGGGGTAGTGGTGAAGTAGCTGCTGTCGTGGCTTGGGCTTGTATTGCCATTGCTGTGCGACATTGGGAAGGGGAGAATTCGCTGGCGATAGTCGCATTGGCTGCCGCGTCCTTGATTATCCTTCGCATTTTTTCTGGTTGGAAGAGCCAATGGTTTGGCCGATCGCGTGGAGTAGCCTAGAGAGATTGGTTTTTCACAAAAAAATAACCTTTGCGCAATACGTGTCGTGCAATCTGTTTTGCCGGAAGGTGGTTACTTAGATGTCAGGTATTTGTCTCAATCGCAAACACGAAAACTATGAAATTCCAGAATCGACTCACTGTTTTACTTCTTGCTTTATGTTTTGGCGTAAGCTTAATGGCGCAAGACGCTATGATGGATGCGGAAACGCAGCCGCGTGCTGATCGTATTACGACGACCGAACCTGTTCCGAAAAAGAGTCCGATGAACTCTGCGAGTGTTCGCACGGATGCGGGCTATGCGCGTGTGGTATATAGTCAGCCAATGTTACGTGGCCGTCAGATGCTTGGCGATCAGGTCTCTTATGGGAAAGTGTGGCGCGCAGGTGCCAACGAAGCGACCGAGCTTTTTACAACTGCTCCGCTTGAATTTGAAGGACAAAAACTTCCAGCAGGTGCATACAGTGTATTCATCATTCCGCAAGCGGACAAGTGGACGATCGTTTTTAATAAGGACCTCGGCCAGTGGGGCGCGTATAGCTATGACAAGTCGCATGATGCACTTCGTGTAGACGTGCCCGTCAAGAAGAACCGTGATGCCTATGAGGCGTACACGATGTTTTTCGAAAAGGGTAATCTCGTAATGACTTGGGGGACAACGCGTGTTGAAATGCCCGTTGTTTTTTCTGCTGCGAAGGCTCCAATGAAGCTCATGAAGGCCGTTAAGGCACCGCAGAAAGATGAGCGAAACTAAGCGCTATCCGCGGATCATTCTTGAACAAATAAAAAAGCCCAGACTGCAGGATCGCAGTCTGGGCTTTTTTTGGGATGTAGGGGCTTAGTAGGTAAGGGTTTTGTTATCTTTGTGTAATGCTTATTATCCGTACGTTATTTCTTTTTTTGACCCTTATAGTTGTTCTGCAATGTAAATCAGATGCCCAAGAATCGACTAGCAAGTCGCCACGACATATGTTACCTCAGCGTGCCGTCGGAGGCTTGTATGGTTATATTGATATCGAAGGGCGTTGGCTAATAGATGCCCGATATGATACCGTAACTGTTTTTGAAGAAAGAGGATTTGCCTTCGTTAAAAATGCGAACGGGTGGAGTTGTATAGATAGTGTTGGAGATGTTTTGGTTTCTAACGTCGTTCAGAGACTTGATTTTGGTGGTTCAAGCAACTGGCTGGATACTAAAGATTTGCTCGCCTCAGAGCTAGTTTGGGTTCAGTTGGTTGAGGATAGCATTGCCCTTTTACACACTCGAATTGGCATGTTAGGGAAATATGGAGTAGCTCCTAATTATAATAAACATAGCGAAATAACCTCTGCGTTGGGGCGGCGTGTAATTAGTGTATCTGGAAGTAATGAAGGATGGCGTTCAGTATCAGTGAATGGGCACACCGTTCTTTTTGATTCGAATTGGAAAAAATATGGGGATTGGACAGGAGGGCGTGTCGCTACTACTGCAGGTCGTTTTTATGTGAATGATTCAGATTCAACTACCATTGTTTACGAATATGATCATCCGGATAGCCCATTACATTTTCCATACATTGTGCAACCTTACTCTCCTGACTATCCAGGTCTAGAGGTGCACAGTCGAGTTTCTATAAAAAGAGATGAATGGCCTGCTAGGGAAAGACATATCAGTCCTTTTTTGTATCTCCAACTCGATGATCGAGTGATGTCTTCTGTCTTAGTAAATCCCGAAGGAGATACATTGCTTTCTCAAGATTTTCCCGCGCGTTCAGGAATTTATCCATGTGGAAAAGATATTGATGATGCACCTAGAGGTGCTTTTGCATGTACAAGCGCTCCTGTAGAGATTCTTGATCAATATTCGATGGATCGTCATGATCTTCTTAAATTAATACAGCAATCGCAAACGAGAGCGTTGGTAGATGAGACTATACCCAACCCTCCAGGGAAAAGTCGTCTAGTTGCAAGTACAGATAGCACGTGGTGGGTTCTCACGACGGATTCATTAAAGCTTGTTCGTCAAAAAACTAAAGAAGTTATAGCGTCAGGTCCTACTGTTCAATTTGGTGAAGTAGCATTGGAAGAGTATTACTTCACTCAGCTTGACAAAGATCGAAGTAACTCTCCTTATTCGAATGTGTTTGCAACACCAGAAGGTGTATACGAAACCAGTGGAAGTGGATTCAAGAATGTATTTGAAATCAATAGTTCTCTTGGAGAAAGGACCAAGCGATCAGAGCATCACTTATATGCTATAATTCAGCTTTTGACTGCTGGGATTGAGCCATCGAAGACTCTACTTCTTGACCCTGAGTCTGGCTGGCTATTGGGTAACGTGTCCATGGTTTCTGAGGATCTTTATATCGGCATGTGCGCAAATAGAAAGTGGGGTGTTTTTAACAAAAATGGTAGCATTGTTAAACCACCAGTCTATGATGTTTTAATCCAACACGGTCGACAAATAAACCAGTTTACACAAGAGGATGGATTTTCGCTGGTTATGACTTTATCTGAGGATATAGTCATAACAGAAAAAAAACGGGCCGAACAAACCAGATCGAAAGCAACAAAAAAGGAACTGAAGCCAGCTGAAACCACGCGCGATGAGCGACATGTCCGGCGTCAAACAGAACTTACACATCAGGTAAGCAATCGTTTTCCAGAGGCAAGGGTTGAGGATTGGGTTCCTCGGGTAGTCCCATCACCAACCATTAAAAAGACGAAAGCTATTACTGGAATGTTTGAACTTCCTTCTGAATGGCGCTTTGTTCAACCTAAAGTGGGGGGCGGTAGACTTGTGCGTGCTAATAGCGATAGATAGAGGCTAGTCTGATTGTGGTTAGTCGCATCAATTCTACTGCCGCAACCTTCCAAACCTAAACTGATTCTTCCCAAACGCCTTGTAGCGCAACGCCATAAAGACTACATCGTTATTGGCGAGGCGTGTTGCAGACGAAGGCACAAGTACCAACTTGTCTGCGTCCATGCGTGCGAAAATTGGATCGCGCTGCAATTCGCCACTGCTATCGGAATAGGTAATGATGGCCAATGCTCGACTTAACGCCAAGGACTTGGTTCGCTTCGATAAATCTCGCGTGAAGTTCTTCGGATTGTCATTGTAGATCGCCGCTGGGCGCCCTTGATACTCCACCAGGTTTAGGCTGTAAAAAGGTGCGTCAGGATTATCTGTAGACTGATACTTGGGTACCACTGTAGCTTCAGAAATTTCACCTACTTCATTGAACGTAAGCATTACGCCCTCTCCGAAAATATAGGTGAACTGATTGCCACCAACGTTTCCAATGCCTCCAACGCCAACACCATTGTTCATGTTATTGCTGCGAATGTCGAAGCTCTCTAGCAAAATGGTAAGCTTACCGTTCGTGAGGCGAATAGCATCTCTAAACTCAAAGTCACCTTCCATAACCAATTGGCCGCGGCGTTTTGCCGTAATGCGACTGCCTAAGCTTTGAAGAAGTTCTTGTGAAAAAGGCTTAGGCTTTAGAATCTCGCCTTTTCGTGGATTGTCTGTAGAAAAGTAGCCTGCAATTCTACCTCCACGGCGATCGGTATATACACCTGCAATCGCAGGGTTCCCTTCACGTCCAGGAACCATAGAGATGCCTTCAATGTATTGGCCACCGAGTTTCATCTCGACACGTTCAAGTTCTTCTGCGCCAGGATCAAGGGTGTAGAGGTAAACCTTCGAGTCTGATCCGCCGCCAGTTTCGCGACGCTGAGAATTGGCGTAAACCTTTGCAAGTACATAGGCCCGGCCATCGTTGTCGACAGAAACGGATTGTACTTCAAGCTGGTCTCGGTCGCAGCGCAGGCGCTTGCGTTTCATCGAGATGACTTCTCCGTAATTGTCAAAGACAGCGATCGTTAGGCTCGCAGGTTCTTCGTCGCGCTTACTCATGAAGCGTTGGATGCTTTCCTCGGCATAAACCCGTGCATAGTACTGGCGATCTGCACTGTATTCCTCGAGCGCTTTCAGGTAAGGGAATTCGCGGCGATCAATCTTTAACAAGGGGTGATTGCTAACCAATACGCCCTTGTCATCGAGGACCTCTGCTTCGATTTGATACACACCGTTCTTTCCTGTCGTTGTAGCAAACGTCCAAAGCAGACGATCACCTAGAGAAGAAAGACTCAGATGGTCGCGTTGCTCGTTCGGCCACGCTATTTCGACAACGCCAGCCTGCTTGAGGTCTTCGTTGTACCGGTAGAGCTTTAGGGAATACAGGTCATCGAGCATCTGTCCGCTGCCTAGTAAACCTTGCGCGCCATATTGCTCGATATAGGTGCTCAAAAAGAAGTCGTTGCCGTAGGGTAGGATAGTGTAAGGGACCACCTCGTTGTTGCGAAACGTAGCGATTTCCGACAACGCCACGCCTGGTGCTGCGCGATCAGTACTCGGCGCAGAGCGCGTCAATTGTGCAGATAGACTAAGGCTTGCTAGGCAAAGGAGTACGCTGAGGGTGGTGGTTAGAATTCGCATGGTAGATCTATAACGTCTAAGGCGGAAGGTAAGCTATGTGTGATTCGTTAAGTTTTCGCTAAAATGAGACAGCGTAGCTGTCGGTACTTAGGATTAAGGACCACTGCGTTGCTGGACCGCTCCGCTGTCGGACTCGAGATGTCCCGCGCGCGGCGCGAGGATCCTCGTGCTACGCACGGGATTTGGCTCGCCTTCGGCTCACCTTGAGACAGCGAAGTAGTCGACCGAAGAAAATGAAAGGATAAAGCGTAACCTCAGTAAATAGAATATAGGAATTAGAGATTCACTCAACGACCCCACGGTATTTTGGATCTCACTTTCCCAGATCTTACTTCCCAGTTGTAAATTCATTCGGCCAAAAAAAGAACTGACTCGAATACCAGAAGCTCTGCTCAATGGCGGAAAATTCGATTTGTTTGCCGTTGGTTTGAGACTCAGCTGAAGGAATAGCTAGGACGCCAAAGCGATAAGGAGTTATATAGTCGAGCTCTTCTCTTACCAGTTTATCGTTTTCCAAGTAGGCAAGGAAAGGCTTTGCAAAACTAAACCGTGTGAAAGGTCGACGCTTTCGTTTTCTCTCTATCAGGTTGTTTGGGTCCTCATTGAATAAGATTCCAAATGCTCCATTCACGGGTACCAAGCACGCTCCATCATAATCATGGAATCCGTCTTCGGCGCGTTGACGAAGACTCAGGAAATAGCTGCGCTGCTGAGAGGACTTTTCGGAGAAATCTATTTCAACGAGCACTATTCCATCTGAGAGGCTGTCGGGTTCTCTTCGCCATTGGAGGATGGCAGGATCTTGAAAAGCCAATGGGCGATACATGTCTGCGTATAGCGCAAACAATCTCCCATCAGGGCTATACTGCAGCTCAGTGGGTGCGTATTGTCCGTTGATGTATTTGGGTGCGCCTTTGATTGATTCGATGGCAAATTCAGGTAAGCTATCTACGATAGATCTAGTCAGCAGGATTTGGATGGGATCAGGTTCTCCAGCATGGATCAGCTGAAATCCTACAATGGATTCGAATAAGTCCGATGCAAATGCGATTGCAAATCCTGCGGGATAAGGGTCTTGGTCCAGTACGAAAACGCCTCGTGGTTGATAGCCTTTCGGCAAAACCTCTACAGGGGCAAATTTCTTGGTCTCCGCATCGACACGTAGGAATTCGTAAAGGTCTATTTGCGGATCTTCGAAGGTCGCTGGCATTGCCCTCCACGGAGATCGCTTCAGCAAAACAACCGCTTCTTGTGATCCGTCGATTCGCACATCCTCAAGGGTGTATCGAGCACGCAGGTCAGGAAGGTCGTACTGGTGACGATACACGAACTCACCATCCGCGTCGATACAGGCGACGGTTAGGTTGGCTCCTGCTTCTTCGCGTGGTGCAAGTCTGTCTTCGCGCCGGCTGGTTAATGCAGCAACGACCACATAGCTCCCGTAGCGACTTGTAGCCGTTTTGATGTCATATAGTTCAACAAGGTCTGATTGGTAGGATAGGACTTCCTTTCTCGCAATTGAGATTCCGCTATCATCGAAGACTTCAGTTATAAGTTGGGGAAAGCCTTCCGATCCGAGAGGGGCTTCAAGCGCTGTCCAAGCGATCCAGTCTCTAGCTCCGTCAAAGTGACTATGCCCGTCTTTAAATTGACGACTGATACTTGGCCCTTGCGTGACACTTCCGTCAAGATTTAAATGCCGGACAGCGTATTCGTAAAATTCTCGTCGTAGGGTTTTCTCTCTAAACTCACCAACAGGCGCGTAAATAATGCTTTTGCCTTCTAGGTGATTGATCGCGGCGATGGCCCAATTCCCGATTCCAAAGCGGTTGCTCGTTTCTCCAACTTTCGAACTTCGAAACGAAATCGTATCACTTAGTGTAAGCTGCGGCTGAGCAGATGAGCTAACGGGTAGTATAAGCTGCGGCTGAGCAGATGAGCTTACGGTTGCTAAAATAAGTAGGACAATCGCCAGCAAGCAGGCCCTGCTATTTGCTATACATTCTAATATCATGTCCACGAAGTAAAAACATTCGACGTGAATACCGTTATTGTGATCACACCTTATGACCGACCAACAGTACAAAGAACTCCAACCGTTACTTCCTGACCAGCCAGGGGTCTACCGGTTTTACGGAAGTGAAAACGATGTGCTCTATGTTGGAAAGGCCAAAAGCCTCAAAAAGCGCGTCAGCAACTACTTCACAGGCACCGTACGCGCGCATTCGCATCGTACACGGGTCATGGTCAAAAATGCGACACGACTTGAGTTTACGGTGACCGACAGTGAATCAGACGCACTATTGCTCGAGAATTCGCTGATCAAGAATTACCAGCCTAGGTACAACGTCAACCTTCGAGACGACAAGAGTTATACCTACGTCGTTGTGAAGAAGGAGCACTTTCCTCGCATTTTTCCGACCCGGAAAGTGTTCAAGGACGGTTCGACGTACTTCGGCCCTTACACCTCGAAAGCACGGATCAAAGTGATCTTGGATTTGGTGAAAGAGCTCTTTCCGTTGCGTACGTGTAAGCTTCCGCTAAAACCTGCCAGCATAGAGGCGGGTAAGTTTAGCGTGTGTCTTGAATACCACATCAAGAACTGTATGGGGCCATGTATTGGTGAGGAAACCGAGGCGCAGTACGATGCGAAAATCGATGCGACTAAAAACATCCTTAAAGGAAACTTCGCGCCCGTTCGCCGCTACTTTGAAGGGGAGATGCAGAACCTTGCTGAGAACATGGAGTTCGAGGCGGCGCAGCAATTGAAAATCAAATTGGGTGCACTCGAAGACTACCAATCGAAGAGCACGGTGGTGAGTGAGACGGTCCAAGATGTTGATGTATTCGCGGTTTCGATTGATGACAAGAGTGCGTACGTCAACTACGTAAAAGTGATCAACGGTGCGATCATCAATACCTACACGCAAGAGCTGGAGCGTGGTATTATCGAAGAAGAATTTGACGACGATGGTTCGGAGATTGACGAGCGCGCAAGCATTTTGAGTTATGTGATTCCGATTATCCGGGAGCGTTTCAATTCAGTTTCCCCTGAGGTAGTGGTTCCTATTCCGGTCGTCCTTGGTGACACGGTCCAGGGTGCTGCTGGTAAGTCCGTCGAGGCACACGTGCCTCAACGTGGCGACAAGCGCAAGTTGCTCGACATGGCTTTGCGGAACACGGAGTACTTCCGACTGCAGCGTAAGAAGGACAAGATCAATAACATTAGAAAGCAGACACCTGCCGAGCGGATCCTCAAAACGATGCAGCACGACCTGCACATGGATGAGGTGCCGATGCACATTGAGTGTTTTGACAACTCGAACTTCCACGGAAGCTATCCGGTGAGTAGTTGTGTGGTGTTTAAGAATGCGCGTCCGAGCAAGAAGGATTATCGCCACTACAACATCAAGACGGTGATTGGGTCGAATGACTTTGCAAGTATGCAAGAGGTGGTACGTAGGCGCTATACCCGACTCGTCGCAGAAGATGAACCGCTACCACAGCTCGTCGTAATTGATGGTGGTAAAGGGCAGCTTTCGGCGAGTTATGAGATCTTGCTTGAGTTAGGCTTAGAGAACAAGATTCAGCTCATCGGTATCGCGAAGCGTTTGGAGGAGATCTTCTTCCCGAATGATTCGGTGCCGCTCTACATCAATAAGAAATCGGAGAGCTTGAAGCTCATTCAACAGACGCGTAACGAGGCTCACCGTTTTGCGATCACGTTTCACCGCGACCAGCGGAGTCGTGCATTCACGCAGACCGAGCTTACGAGTATCCCAGGTGTTGGCGAAAAGACTGCTACCAAACTCCTTAAGGAAATTGGCAGTGTGAAAAAGGTGCGCGAAGCAACCCTAGGAACGCTGCAAAATCTAATTGGCAATAACGCAGGTCAGAAGGTCTTTGACTTTTATCAGGAGCAGGTGGTGGAAGATGAGGAGGTTGGTGCGGTCGAGGTAGAGCCTGGTGATGGGGATGAGTAGTTGATTCGGCCCTTATTACGTCTCTTGAATCATCCCTATCGGGTGTATAAGTGGTTGATTTGAGCTATTTCGTCCCGATCGGGATGAAAATTGTATTTTTCGACAGGAATCGTACCCGAAAGGGTCTTTTTCAATCTAAATTGTACCCGATCAGGTATAAAATGGATATGAAAAATAGAGGAGAGTTGGCAGAGTTTGTTCGTACTAGTAGGAAAGATGAAGGGATGACGCAATTGTCCTTGTCTCAGTTTTCGGGTGTTGGTCTTCGATTCATTCGAGAATTAGAGGCAGGGAAGCCTACGCTACGAATGGACAAGGTTAATCAGGTGCTTTGGCTGTTTGGGAAGGAGCTTGGGGTTGTGGAATCGGCTAAGACGGAGATTGAACTCGGGGTAGACGCTGACGAATCTTGTGATGATTCAGTCACGAAAATTGACATTAATGCTAGTAGGCCGTCGCTTCGAGGTTGACCGCGACTAATTTTTGGCTTTCGCTAAAACTTTAGGGCTGCCAAAGGTGGTAGAACCTCATTGGCAATAACGCAGGTCAGAAGGTCTTTGACTTTTACCAAGAGCAGGTGGTGGAAGATGAGGAGGTTGGTGCGGTTGAGGTAGAGCCTGGTGTAAGGTGTTGTTTAGGTTTGTATCTAATTTGAATTTGTTGTTAATGGGGTCTATTGCCTGGCTTATAAAAGATTACATCAGTTAGCCATCTCCCTACCCAAACAACTTCAAATATCTCTCAAACATATATAGTCGATTCCGCTGCCCGCCCGTATATTCTTTGAGGATATCCAGCTCTTCCAATTGCCTTATGAGCTTATAGGCAGTAGTCTTAGCTACACCTAGTTCACTAGCGACCCACTCTGCATCGAAGACAGGTTTGACGAAGAGCTTATCGACGAGCTTTCTCAAGTTGCCTGAGCGCGAATCATGCTCTGATGCTTTTTCGGCTAACTCCTTTTCAAGCTTTAGCATTGCATCAAATGCTGCGGTACTACTTTTTGAGGTTTCGATCACTCCGTTTAAGAAGAATTTGAACCAACGGGTGATGTTCCCTTTCTCGCGCACTTCCGTAAGTGCATCGTAGTATGCTTCCCGATTTCGTTCGAAGAAATCCGAGAGGTATAGCACAGGTTTTCGTAGGATCTCCTTCTCTACGAGGTAGACGGTGATCATCAAGCGTCCAATACGTCCGTTGCCATCTAGGAATGGGTGGATCGTTTCAAACTGATAATGTGCTAGGGCAATTTTCAGCAGATCAGGCATGAGGTTGTGCTCATCATGGAGGAAATTCTCAAGATCTCCCATGAGTCGATTGACCTCCGTATGCGGAGGCGGGACGAAACGTGCATCGGACGGATTCGAGCCTCCAATCCAATTTTGACTCGTACGAAAGGATCCTGGCAACTTGTCTTTTCCCCTTGCTCCTTTTAATAGGATCGCATGTGTCTCTCGTAGCAAACGTGAAGAGAGTGGTAATTCGTCCAGTTTATTGAGGGCGTAATTGCTGGCTTTTACATAATTCTGTACTTCAAGCCAATCGTCTCTGCGCTCTGCGAGCACATCGCGCTCATCAAGGATTGCTTCGGCAAATCCAGTTTCGGTACCTTCTATACGACTACTCTGGGTTGCCTCCTTCGTTACGTGCATATGGACGAAAAAATCGATGTCCTGCACGTACTCACAAAACATGTCTAGCCTTCCGAGTTGGCGATCAGCCTTACTCAATAAGTGGATTACAGACGGGTCATTTAAGGTCCATTCACGTCCAATAAGCTCAGGGATGAAGCTTTTGTAGCCAGCTTGTTTGACAAATTCTCCCGCGTGAAAGTCTTCCATTGCTGGACTAAGATACGCCCTTATTCCAATTAAGCCCGCCAAACTGGAATAAGGAGGTGCCTTATTCCATTTTCGAGCCCCAAACTGGAATAAAGAGTGCTCTTATTCCAGTTTAAGGCCTCAAACTGGAATAAGGAGGTCTGCTATTCCAGTTCGAAGCCGCTTTAAGCGCTCATTATTGGCCTTCTCATAGCCGGCGCACTCACAGAGTGAGTCGAACGCGCCTACTTGAGCGCACCACGTTGATTGTAGTCATTCCAGACAATAGTATCAATCCTCCCCATAATACTACTTGCACTCTACATCTGTATTTGCCACCTTTGTAGCAAAGCAGTAGCATGAGAACAGTACAATGGACAGGAGTATATCCAGCCGTAACGACCAAGTTTACCGAAACGGAAGAATTGGACGTTCCTGCATTTTTAGTCAACCTACGTGAGCAAGTAGCCGCAGGGGTGAAAGGCATTATTATCGGCGGATCGCTCGGCGAAAGCAGTACAATAACTCACGAAGAGCGTATTGTTTTGGCGAAAGCTGCACTGGCAGACGTTGGAGCCCAAGTAGACATCATCTTGAATGTCGCCGAAGGATCAACGCGCAATGCAATCGCACTCGTGAAGGCTGGCCAAGCGGCTGGTGTACACGGCTTCATGCTCTTGCCGCCGATGATGTACAAGCCTACCGATCAAGAGGTCGCGGACTTCTTTCGTACGGTAGCTTCATCTACAGATTTGCCGATCATTTTGTACAATAATCCGGTAGACTACAAAATCGAGATTACGCTCGATATCCTTGATCAGTTGCAGGATTTGTCCAATGTGCAAGCCATCAAGGAAAGTACACGAGACATCTCTAACGTGACGCGCCTACGCAATCGTTTTGGCGATCGTTACAAGATTCTCTGTGGTGTTGATACCCTTGCGATGGAAGAAATCGTAATGGGCGCTGATGGCTGGGTCGCCGGTCTTGTCTGTGCATTTCCGCGTGAAACCGTCGCGATTCACAACCTGGTGAAGGCTGGCCGTATCGAAGAAGCGCGTGACATCTATCGCTGGTTTTTACCGATTCTTGAATTGGATATCAACCCTCAACTCGTTCAAAATATTAAGCTCGCCGAAGTGATGACCGGCATCGGTACCGAACCTGTTCGTGCGCCTCGCCACATTCTAGTAGGCGAAGAGCGGGCTCGTGTCATTGGTATCCTAGAGCATGGTTTGGCCAATCGCCCAACGTTGCCAGCGTACCTTCATCTTTAACGATCAACCTCAACTAATATGACCACGATTCCTACAGGCAATCTAATTGCAGGGGTGTCTTCTGCAGCTGGCGCCAAAACCCATGTTGCGATCAACCCTTCTACGCAGCAACCGCTCGCAGGAGAGTTCAATGAAGCGACTACGCAAGAGATTGAGGCTGCAGTATCAGCTGCGGCTGCTGCAGCTGATACGTATGGCAAAACAACGGGTGCTCAGCGCGCGGAGTTTTTACGTACGATTGCTTCTGAAATAGAAGAACTCGGTGATACACTCATCGAACGTGCAATGGCCGAGTCAGGCCTTCCTCAAGGTCGTATCACAGGAGAGCGAGGTCGTACTTGCGGACAGTTGCGCAAGTTTGCTGATCATATCGAAGAAGGAAGCTGGGTCAATGCAATCATCGACGAGGCAATGCCCGATCGTGCACCTTTTCCCCGCACTGACCTTCGTAAAGTCTCTGTGGCGCTAGGGCCTGTGGCAGTCTTTACGGCCAGTAATTTTCCACTTGCATTTTCAACGGCAGGAGGAGATTCTGCATCTGCATTGGCATCGGGTTGTCCTGTGATTGTGAAAGCGCATCCATCACACTTGGGCACGAACGCATTGGTTTCTGGTGCGATCTCTCGAGCGGTAGAAAAGTCGGGCTTACCGAAAGGTGTCTTCTCTTCAATTCAAGGAGGCATTCCAGTAGGGCAGCAATTGGTGCAACATCCAAACATAAAAGCAATAGGCTTTACGGGCTCTCTGAAAGGAGGAAAAGCCTTGTTTGATCTTGCGAACCAGCGCGAACAACCGATCCCTGTTTTTGCAGAGATGGGGAGTATCAATCCAATGTTCATCCTTTCGGGAAAACTCGCAGAAGATCAATCTGGTCTAGCCACAACCTTGGCTGGGTCAGTTAATCTTGGCGCAGGTCAGTTTTGTACCAACCCAGGACTATTGATTGTTGAAAAAGGTGAAACCTACTCTTCTTTTATAGAAGCACTCGGAACGGCTTTTTCTGCACAGTCAGCGCAAACAATGTTGAATGAAGGGATACATAAAGCCTTTCAACAAAATAGCACCGCTTGTGTAAAGCATGATGGTGTACAAGTTCATCAAACGTCTCAAAGTAACTCAGGTGCATGGGCAGCGAATCCACATTTTGCAACCGTAGACGCGAAAGCGTTTATCGCAAATGCGAATTTGCACGAAGAGGTCTTCGGGCCGTTTACGCTTGTTGTTGCTTGTGAAGACGAAGAAGAAATGCACGCGGTAGCATCGAGCCTGCAAGGGCAGCTTACGGCGTCTCTTTTCGGAACAGACGCTGATCTGGCAAACGCAGCGCCTCTTGCAACGTTACTCACGGAACGTGTAGGTAGGTTGATCTACAACATGGTTCCAACCGGCGTTGAGGTCTGTGCGGCAATGCATCACGGCGGTCCATTCCCGGCGACTACATTCCCTGGTACTACATCTGTAGGAGTGGACGCGATTCAGCGATTCGTGCGACCGGTGACATTCCAGAATGCGCCTCAAGCCCTGCTTCCATTGGCTCTTCGTGACGGAAACCCATTAAGCATCTGGCGTAAAGTCAACGATAAGCTCACGCAAGCATGAGGTCCCTCTTTCAATGTATAGACGCGCATACTTGTGGTAATCCAGTTCGCTTGGTTGCTGAAGGTGGTCCGTTATTGAAAGGCGAAAGCATGATGGAGCGTAGGCTGCATTTCTTGCGCGAGTTCGATTGGATTCGAACAGGATTGATGTTTGAACCTCGGGGGCACGACATGATGTCGGGGTCAATTTTGTATCCGCCTACGGATCCTCAAAATGATATCGGGGTACTCTTTATCGAAACGAGTGGTTGCCTTCCTATGTGTGGTCACGGTACGATAGGTACGGTGACGGTCATGATTGAGGAAGGGCTTGTTGAGCCTAAGGTTCCTGGACAATTGCGCTTGGAAACACCCGCTGGACTGGTCCGTGTGAACTACGAGCAAGAAGAAAAGAAAGTACGTTCCGTTCGATTGACGAATGTGCCTTCATTTTTATACAAGGAGAATTTAAAAGTAGAATGTCCTGATTTAGGTGAGCTACATGTTGATGTATCGTACGGAGGTAATTTCTATGCGATCATCGATCCACAAGCGAATTTTTCAGGTGTGCAGGATTATTCTGCTGAACAGCTTATTCAATGGAGTCGAGTTTTGCGAAAGCGCATGAACGAACTCTATACGTTTACGCATCCTGAAGTCGAGACCATCTGCGGATTGAGTCATGTCTTATGGACAGGAACTCCGCTTGCAGATTCGTCTGACGGCAGAAATGCGGTGTTCTATGGGGAGAAGGCGATCGATCGTTCTCCGTGTGGCACTGGCACATCGGCGCGCTTGGCGCAGCTTCATGCAAAAGGGAAGTTGCAGCTCGGTGATGCTTACATACACGAGAGCTTTATTGGCTCAACCTTTACCGGTAGGGTAGAGGAAGAAACAATGGTCGGCGATCTACCTGCGATTGTGCCTAGCATAGAAGGTTGGGCAAAAATTATGGGATACAACACCATCATCATCGACGATGAAGATGATCCTTACGCGCATGGATTTCAAGTAATATGAAGCAGCAACACGTTCATATCGTCGGTGGAGGAATCATTGGACTCTGCTCTGCTTGGTATTTGCAGAAGGCAGGGTGCGAGGTCACAATCGTTGATGCCCAAGATTTTTCAGGTGGCACTTCTTTCGGAAATGCAGGGATGATTGTCCCGAGTCATATTGTTCCGATGGCAGCTCCTGGTGTTATTAGCCAAGGCTTGAAATGGTTGTTAGACGATAAGTCTCCATTTTATATCAAGCCGAGATTAAATGTAGACCTGTTTAAGTGGGTGTGGCAGTTCAATAAGTCGGCGAACGCTAAACACGTTCAAAGAAGTATGCCGTTGTTATACGCATACAATGAATTGAGCAAAAACCTGTATCGCGAATTGGCGTCAGAAGATTGCTTTGACTTTGGTTTTAGCGAAAGCGGACTGTTGATGCTTTATCGCACTGCTTCACATCAAGAAGAAGAGTGTATACTGGCGGAGAAGGCCATTTCTGTTGGCATGCAAGCGCAGGTGCTCGATCTCGCAGGTTTACAGGCCCTCGAACCAGACATGGAGTTAGATGTATTGGGCGGGGTGTACTTTCCTGGAGATGCACATTTGTATCCTAACCAGCTCATGTCTCAAATGAAAACCGTCTTGAAAACAAAAGGCGTGACGTTTTTAGGGAAAACAAAAATTGTTGATTTCTCGACGCGTGGGAATACCGTTAGCTCGCTTCACACGCAATCTGGCGAGAATATACCTGTAGAGCATGTATTGCTGAGCTCAGGGAGTTGGACAGCTGGTCTACTTAAAAAGGCTGGAATGCGAATGCTACTCCAGGATGGAAAAGGCTACAGCATAACGCTTGAGAAACCAGCGACTAGACCAAGGATACCTACAATTCTAAGTGAAGCAAAAGTGGCGATCACACCAATGGGCAATGACCTGCGTATTGGAGGGACTTTGGAGATTAGCGGGCTTTCGCCAAAACTCAACAAACGCCGGGTAGAGGGAATCCTCGAAAGTGTACCTAAGTACTACAAGAACATGGACGTGCCGTATAATGACGAAACTCCAGTATGGAAAGGGTATAGACCTTGCACACCTGATGGACTTCCATACTTGGGTGCGTCGCCTCAACTCAAGAACCTGACAATCGGTACAGGGCATGGAATGATGGGGTTAAGTCTTGGTCCTGCCACTGGGAAGTTGCTCGCTGAGCACATTACAGGAGTAGAGACATCACTTGATATCTCTGCGTACCGGTTAGACCGTTTTTAGCGGAGCCGTCAAGCGTTGTCTGCCGCTGAAATTTGCCAAGCCTTTCGATACTGCGAGGGCGTCATTGATTTTATGCGCTTGAACTGCCGCGTAAAATTGCTCACGTTTCGAAAGCCGGAAGCATAGCAAACCTTGTCAATCGAATTCTCTTGATTCTTGAGCTGTACACAAGCGTTTTCTATGCGAATGGTGTTCAGGAAATCGATGAAAGTCTTGCCCGTTTTAAGTTTGAAGGCTGCGCTAAAGTGCGACCTACTCAGGAAGCTCATCTTGGCTACTTCTTCAATTTTGATTTCGCGATCAAAATTCTTGAGGGCAAAATCAAGCACCATGTTTAGGCGGTCGGGGTGCTCGCCAGATAGCTGTTCAGTAGCTAAACTGTCGTTTAAATAGGAGACTTCCGATCTGGCGATCAGCGATAGGATCTCTAAGAATCGAATGTAAAGGTGCTCTTCCTGAAGCTTAGCTGTTTCAAGTACATGAGCGTGCACCTTGCTCGTCTGTGGTGATTTCGCCTTTAGTCCGCGAGCGCTAGTGTGTAGCATCTCTATTAGGACGTGAAGCTCTTTGGTTTCGAAAAACTGCTTGCCTAAAGAAGCCTCGTCAAAGAACAGACTCACCGCTTTTATTCCGTCTGGGTTGTGGTCTTTGGTCTCCTTGAAAAGGTGAGGTACTTCTGATCCGAGCACGAACACATCTCCAGGCTCAAAGCTGCTGACGCTAGTCCCAGCGTAGAGCAGGCCTGTCCCTCTTTCGATCGCAGTGACCTGATATTCTGGGTGATAGTGTAGACGACCGTAAAACCCTGCAGCTTCGTCTACTTGAACAAGTAGCGCGTGGTCGGGCGATTTCACGACGCGAAAGCTTATGGGTGTTTGCGGGCTAGCGTTCATGAGGAGAAGTGGAGTAGGGTTTTTTCTGATCGTTTGTAATTCGTCGAAATACGAACAGGTTGGGGTTTGGATTTCCTGAGCGTTTGTAATTCGTCGAAATACGAACAGGTTGGAGTATTGATTTCCTGATCGTTTGTAATTCGTCGAAATACGAACAGGTTGGGGTTTTGATTTCCTGATCGTTTGTAATTCGTCGAAATACGAACAGGTTGGGGTTTTGATTTCCTGACCGTTTGTAATTCGTCGAAATACGAACAGGTTGGAGTTTTGATTTCCTGACCGTTTGTAATTCGTCGAAATACGAACAGGTTGGAGTTTTGCTTTCCTAAGCGTTTGTAATTCGTCGAA
Organism: Saprospiraceae bacterium; assembly: GCA_045110575.1. GTDB lineage: Bacteria > Bacteroidota > Bacteroidia > Chitinophagales > Saprospiraceae > CALDTK01. The sequence continues at coordinate 12,883 of JBGCGF010000053.1, read as the reverse complement.
ATACGAACAGGTTAACCAATGACCGTTCCATCAAGCTTACTTCTCAAATGGGCAAAGGCTCCTTCAACATTGTCAAACAAGTCTTCCGTAGGCACCAAGTCAGGGATAATATCAATAGAGGTGAGCATGTCCAACGGTTGCTCCTGTAGGCCGATCAGGACGACCTCCACGTTTCGTTGGCGTAAATCAAAGACCGTTTCTTCCAGCGCGTACAACCCCGATTGATCGATGTATGGAACCCGATCCATGCGAATGATTAACGCTTTAATGTCTGCAGGCAAGCGCCCGATTTCATCTTTGAAGTGAGATGTGAAACCGAAAAATAGCGGACCGTACAAGTGCTTAATGATCACTTGGTTCTTGTACTTCTCGTAAAAAGCCAATTCATCTTGCCAAGGCTTTTCTCCATCGAAATCGGAAACCGGACCAACGTCAAGGCCTTTCTCGCCAAGGTCTGCAGACTTCTTCATGAAGAGTAATGCGGCGAGGGCAACACCAATTCCAACGGCCTGTATCAAGCTTCCGAAGGTGGTGATGAGCAATACGATAACCAAGACGACTGCATCGGCACGGGGCACTTTTGTCAAGTGCTTCAGACCTTTGAAGTCAATAATTTTTGCGCCGATAGGAAGGAGTAATCCAGCCAATACACAGAGTGGAATATGCGCAGCTAGTGATCCTAATCCAAGTAAAATGGCGAGTAGGAATAGGCCGTGAACGGCGCCAGAGATGCGGGTCCGTCCGCCTGCATTGATGTTGATGACAGTACCTTTAGTGGCCCCAGCACCTGGAATACCACCAATGATTGCAGCAAGCATGTTACCGATACCTTGACCAATTAGTTCTCGATTTGAGTTGTGCTTGGTCTTCGTCATGTTGTCGGCTATGACAGATGTAAGCAGTGAGTCAATGCTTCCAAGGACGGCGAGCACGAGGGCATATTCTATAATGAGGCTGAACGCACTCAAGTCGATCGGCCACATTTTGCCGATTTGTAGGGCGGGCAATCCGGAAGGTATATTTCCAATCACCGGCACCTCCCATCCAGAAAAATAGGCAATTGAGGTTGCGCCGACTAGGGCTACGAGAGCACTAGGGACAGCCTTGGTAATCTTCGGGAAGAGCAGGTAAATCGCTATGGTGATCGCTCCTAGTAGCAGCGCATAAAAGTTAGCGCCAGCAAGTGCAGGGAGGTTCGAGATTACATCGACTGTCGACTTTGACGCAGGCAAACCAGCAAAGGGGAAGATCTGCAGCAAGACGATGATTAAGCCGACACCACTCATAAAGCCGGAGACCACCGGATAGGGGAAGTACTTAACGTAACCAGCGATGTTCATGAATCCGAACAGTACCTGAAACAGGCCACCAAGGAAGAAGGCGAGAAGGATGATTCCCATGCCCGCCTCCAGGCTTCCGGTAAGCTCAATAGCACCTGCAACCAATGCCGCAGAAACAACGGTCATTGGTCCCGTTGGTCCACTTGCTTGTGTTGCTGTGCCGCCAAAAATGGCAGCAAAAATGCCGACCGCAATAGCTCCATAAAGTCCCGCCGTTGCGCCGAGTCCAGATTGTACACCAAAAGCAAGCGCTAGCGGTAGTGCAACTACTCCTGCAACTAGACCTCCAGTGAGGTCGCCTTTTAGATTACTAGTATCAAAAATCTTATCGGACATAAATGGGAGCTTTGAGCCGAAAGATAGACTTGCGACTCAGATAATCCCAGCTTATGTAGGCAGACAATTCGGCCATTTTATGGCTTACGAACTTTTTGTCTTGATTCCGATTTCAGCAACTTGCATACGGCCAGAATCTCCAACGTCTTGAAGACTTGTAAAGCGCAGGTAACGCACTGGAGCAGCCTCAGGAAGCGGGATGAATTGTTCGGTTGGATTCTCGGTTAGGACATCGAAAAACCCAACCTTAGCGATTTGCCAGTCATTTTTTCGGAGTGCAGTCTCTAAGCGGTACTTTAAAACGTTAGCCTTAAAGATGTCGATACGTGCGGGCAGATAGGTCACACCTTCGACGTTATGGATTGATCCTAAATCAATGACGAGCTGCGTTGGCGCTTCGCCTTCTTTTTGGGGCAATGCTTTCCAGAGAGAGTTTGGATTGTCGTCTATTGCTTCTGTCGGTGGGTGCCACAGTTCATTGTCTCGATTGGCGGTAATGGTCCAGTCCGTTTTGGCAACATCATAGATCTGGGATACGATCGCTGAGGTTTCCCCACCTTCCGGCAAAACAGCAACTGCACTTACTACTCCCGGTTTAGTGAAAGCAAAAGGTCCGTTGTAAACCAAGCTATTTACGTTGGGAGGGCTCCTGTCGAGGGTGTACCGATACATTGGATCTTCAGAATCTGAGCTGATCGTGACATTTCCGGCTTTATCGCGAAGAATTTGTGGTTCACCAAGAAGCTTGCGGATTTTATAGACCTCAATATTTGAGATGACAGGCTCGGCGAGTCCGTCAAATGTGATGCGCAGGGCATCAGTTGATAAGGTCTTAAACTTGATGAGTCGACGGTTCCCGATGGTTTCTCCTGAGGCCACTTTCGTGAAAACCCCATTTACGTTTGCCTCGATCGTGAAGCTTTCTATTCGCTGGCCGAGTGCGATGTACTCTTGCAGCAAAACGGTGTTTAGAGACGTCGTCTCCGGAAATTCAATAGTCAGGTTTGCCGTAGTGGTATCCTTGTCAGTAGCCCAATAGGAATTTGGATCCTGATCGAAGGCTTTACGTGGGCTGAATTCTGAATGCTGGCCACGCGTATTACTTGCAGTGTAGCGTGCTTTTACCGTTAAATCTGTTCGGAAAGCATCGTCGATGTAGGCTTTAAGACCCATCAGTACTGCACTATCTTTATCGTGAATTTTACCGTGTGAATCTGGCGGGACGTTCAGTAAGAAATTTCCATTCATTCCTACAGAATGGAACCAATTATCGACGAGACGATTTACAGATTTTATATCGTTATTTTCTTCGGGATGATGAAACCAACCTGGACGAATGGAAGTATTGACTTCTGGGCCGATCCACTTGGATCCTAGCTTGTCGCCATGTTGGAGATTCTTGTTTTTACCGAGCATTCCTGGGTATAAACCTTCACTGTTTATGGTCGACCAAGTAGGATCGTAAGAATATCCATGTTCATTGCCAATCCAGCGTGCATCTGGGCCAGCATCACTGAACATGATAGCATTTGGCTGAAGCTTACGGACAAGTGAATGTGTGTTTTCCCAGTCGTAATACGTGGAATTGTCGATTTTTCGAATTTCGTTAGCACCTCCATAATAGCCGTCACCACCATTAGCACCGTCAAACCATACTTCGTAGATATCTCCGTAGTTGGTCAGTAATTCGGTTAGTTGGTTTCTGAAATACGTTAGATATTTAGGAGTGCCATAGTCTGGGTGGTTTCTATCCCAGGGTGACAAGTAGATACCTAGTTTAAGATCGTAATTATCGCAAGCTTCTCGGAGTTCTTGTATGATGTCTCCTTCTCCGTTTTTATAAGGCGAATTTTTAATGGAGTGTTCAGTATATTCAGAAGGCCAAAGGCAGAAGCCATCGTGGTGTTTGGCGGTGATAATAATGCCCTCCATTCCAGCATCCTTGAAAATTCTAGCCCATTGCTCGACATCTAGACTTGAAGGATTAAATGATTCTGGAGATTCGTTGCCATATCCCCATTCCTTATTTGTGAAGGTGTTGGGGGAAAAATGAACAAATCCGTAATACTTCAGTTTGTGCCATTCAAGTTGGCGCTGGCTTGGTACCGCGCCGAATGCAGCGGGAGGATCTAACGGCTGCTCAGAAACACCACAAGCTAAAAAACTCAGTAGTAGAATTCCGAAAATCAACCGTTGAATAAGGAGCATAGCGGAATGTAATAGAGACTACCCTAAATGTCGTAGACGCTAGAGTGTGTATTTCAGACAGTGTAAGCTACTAACTTTTCGATCTTTGTAGCATGGCCAATCTTTTCCTGAACCGTGCACTTGTTAGGAAAGGGGCTCGCAGCCTCTCAGATCGGCGTAAATCTGTTGGTCATACCAGGTGGGGCCAAGCGTGGCTGCAACCCCTTCAGTATGCAGACGAGCAAGGTCGTCTGGCCCGTGGATTGACCTACGCCCAACAAGGTGCTGTTGAGGGTATCGTATTGGCTGATGCTGGTCGATTGAGCGCGAAGGTGAAGGGGTCTAATTACGCAGTTTATACTATAGATATTGGACTCGAACCGTTCACATCTACCCAAATTACTGCCCTCTTAACAGAGATCGCCCGACGACCTACGTGGCTTGATCAGTTGTTAAGTGGTAGACTTCCTGAAGGATTTGAAGTGGGGTTGTCTTCTACTGAAATTCAGCTATTCCCGAAACGTTTCAGCGATCTGGAAATGCAGTGTAGCTGCCCTGATACGGCAATTCCTTGTAAACACCAGGCGGCCGTCCTTTATCAACTCGCACAGCATATTGATGAGGAACCAATGCTGCTTTTTACGCTTCGTGGACTTGATTTTGCAGAGCAACTCAAGTCGCTCGCAGCTGTCGATGGGTTAAATCCGGGGAAGATGGCTGCGCAAAAGTGTCACGTGTTCGGAACACGTGACAGGAACCCCCAGCCATTAAAAAATCAACTCGATTTCTCACTCGTCTCAGCAACCGATTTTGGGCAACTATGGAGACAGCTTCTACCGCAAAAACCAGCCTTTTTTCAAGGCGGCGATTTCGCGGTTTTGTACCATGCTTATCTTCAGCAAGCAAGTAGCTTTTGGTCTGATTACACTTCTGACGATAATGAGGATGCACCACGGGTGTCGCAACTTGGAGAGTATGTTTTTCAGCCATGGCAAGTTGAGGACTTCTTAATCACGCTCGACGCCGCAGGTGGTTTTGTGGAGGCTGAAATATTCGATACTTCAGAAACGACACTCGTTACTTTTTCAAAAGAGGTCGCACTTATTGGCTTTGTCGAACGGTTAGGCGACCGTCTTCCTGTTTTGGCGAAAGCTTACCAACTCGCTCGTCAATTGGTCCAGCAAATTGCTGTGGTCCCTGTTGTCCTCCAGCTCGATAGCTCAACATATAAGGTGCGTTGGCAAGCAGCTACACAGTCTCCTGATGTTGCTGCAATACTTGCTCAGTTTCAAGCGGGTCAGGAATTGGATCGGTACGTTCGCTATCGAGAACTTGCACCTCTTGAGGAAACTGATGATGAGTATCGGGTCCGCTTGGGGCGAGAGGTGGCTGCCGAAATGGAAGGGGAGAAGCTGGAGATAAAAGCACCTGATTATTACTATCAATCGCCCGTAGAGAAAGACGCGGTGCACGCACTGCTCTCCGTCTTTTTACGTCCGATGATGCTCGCAGGCGTAGAGACTGTTTTCGCGAAAGCTGAATTTCCGAGTGTTCAATTGCTCTTTCTAGGTCGTCCAGTCGATCTTTTAAATACGGGAGATTCACAGTTGGTTCTTGCGCTACAATTGTGGCTTGCGAGACTTAGTCAACGGCCTTCTGCGCATCGTATCGTAATTCAAGTAGAGGAGGTTGAGGAAGTGAATGGGGCTTTCGATGTGCGTCTGCTACTTCTTTCTGAAGACGCCAAAACGCCAGATCCTGAGCCTATCACGGAGGCACTTTCTGGTAAAGATGGAGAGGTGTTGCGTTTGCAGACGTTGAGAGATGTTGGGATACTCGCAGAATTGTACCCTCCACTTAAAGCCTTTTCAGAGCCTCCATTTTCAACCGCACATATCCAATTGCGTGGAGGGGATTTTGCATCATTCGTCAATGATATTTTACCGGCACTCAATCTTATTGGTGCGCAGTTACTCCTTCCTCGAGGATTGGAACAAGTCGCCCGGCCTAAGCTTAGTGCGGTCGTAAATGCCACCGAAGAAGGTAGGCCCGAAAAGAAGGCGCCGGGCTTGCTTGGCCTTAAGGCACTGGTGCAGTTCGACTGGCAAGTCTCGATTGGAAACGAGCAATTGACTGGCGATGAATTTGCTGCACTGGCCGAAAATTTTGAAGGGATCGTCCGCTTACGCGACGGATTCGTTTGGTTGGAAGCAGCGCAGACGACTCGTTTGCTCGATCGATTAGCACGGCCACCCAAGCCCTCGGCTCCAGTTGTATTGCAAGCCGTATTGACTGAATCGTGGCAAGGTGCTCCGCTCCAACTTTCAGAAGAAGTATCCGCCTTTCGGCAAAACCTAGTGCGTGAAGCAGCAACGGTTGAAGGTGCGCTGGAGGGTTTGCAAGCAACGCTTCGGCCATATCAAGAAATTGGCTTTGCATGGCTTTTACGAAATGCAGAGGCCGGTCTAGGAAGCTTGTTGGCTGATGACATGGGACTAGGGAAAACCCTCCAAACAATAGCATTACTTGAGCATTATCGTGTTCGGAAAGGATGGACCTCAGCTCCAGCATTAATCATCTTGCCGACAAGTTTGATTACCAATTGGCGACGAGAATTAACACGTTTCGCTCCTGAATTAAAAGTGGCGATTTATCACGGCTCAAACCGAAAGCTCAAAGATTTCGAAGGTGCGGATGTCGTTTTGACTAGCTACGGAACTGCACGCTCAGACGTGGAAACGCTGCTGCAGAGTCCATGGGGAGCTTTAATTATTGACGAGGCACAACAGATTAAAAACCCAAGTGCTGCACAGACGGAAGCGATCAAGCGTCTGGAAGCGCCTATCCGAATTGCACTTAGTGGTACGCCGGTTGAGAACCGTTTGTCTGAGTATTGGTCTGTGCTAGACTTCGCAAATCCTGGATATTTAGGTCCGCTCGAACAGTTTGATGCGATCTACGCAAAACCGATCGAGCAAGATCGTGATCAGGAGCAATTGGCTAAGTTTCGCAAGGTTACCGCCCCCTTCATTTTGCGTCGATTGAAAACTGATCGAAGCGTGATAAAGGATCTACCTGAGAAGATTACTCAGATCGAATATTGCTCACTCGCAGCCGAGCAGGCGGCCCTGTATCAGCAGGTCGTCGATACGCAAATGACGGAATTGGCTGCAGCTGAGCCACATGAAAAACGGGGTCGTATTCTGAAGTTCATGACGGCGGTAAAGCAGGTGTGCAACCACCCGCACCATTACCTCAAGCGTGGAACGAAAGCATCAGACTCTAGTGGCAAGGCGAAGCGAATGATTGAGCTCGTTGAGGCTGCGCTAGAAGTAGAGGAGCGTGTACTCATCTTCACCCAGTATCGTGAGATGGGCGAGCTGATTTCAGAAATGCTTAAAGGACACATCGGCTGGGCTCCTCCGTTCTTGCACGGTGGTTTGAGTCGAGATGAGCGTGATCGCATGGTCGAAGGTTTGCAGAACGACGGTCCGCCGATTCTCATTCTAAGTATCAAGGCGGGTGGTACGGGTCTCAATCTCACCGCGGCCAATCATGTGATTCATTACGATTTGTGGTGGAATCCGGCCGTAGAGAGCCAAGCTACTGATCGTGCCTTCCGCATCGGGCAGCAGCGCAACGTCCAGGTGCATCGCCTTATCTGTACAGGTACGTTTGAGGAGCGCATCGACATGATGCTGGAGCAAAAGCGCGAGTTGGCAGACATGACGGTAGGCGAGGGTGGTGCTTGGCTGGGTGCGGTGATGGAGGAGGTGTTGGGGGCTGGCTAGGATAAATTATGTGTGTTTTACCAACCATCCGTTCAGTATGTGTATATTTACCGTACAATCGGTCAGTATGCCTAAAGTCAAGATCACAAAAGAGGAGCTCTTAGCTCATATTTGGGAGCTCGTCCATCGAAATGGATACAAAGCAACCTCCATTGCCAATGTGAGCGCGGTCGCCGGCATCGGCAAAGCAGGCGTTCTTCATCATTTCGGTTCCAAGGAAAACATGATGATCGAGGTCATCAAGTGGGCGCGCATCAACTTTCAAGGTTATGTCCTTTCCGCTTTCGCCAAAACAGGAGAAGATTCAACCGGCACGCCGTGGACGGTCGAGTCACGTTTTGCAGAAGCGCTGAGAAGACAGTATCGTTTAGTGCGCCGAGAGAATGCAGGTTGCTTTTTCGCAAACAGTATGCTGGAGATCGGAACAGATCCTGCCTTCTCAACCAAGCTAGAAGGCTTCTTTACGGATTGGACGGCTGCGGTTGAAGCATCGCTTACCGAACGGTTTAGTGCGGAAGAAGCCAAAGAACGCACCTATCGACTCTGGACAGACTATCAAGGATCGGTGATGCTCTTTAAAACGACTGGAGATCGGACCCACCTCGATCGGTATCGTGACCGTTCTGTCGCCAGTTTTGCCCACCCGATTTTCTTGCACACACAATCTCCTTCAGCATGAATCGAGCTACACAACTAAAGGCGTTTGGCTACTGGTGTCGAATGCAAGGACTCCTTGGTATCGCTAGGGTAGGGGAAACTGCACTCAAACGGTTCGTCAAACCTTCTCCGCCTAACATCAGACCGAAGCAGGTTGAATATCTGGACGCTTCGCGGCAATCGACGCTCACCTTCGAAGGGAGATCGATCGCTGTATATGAATGGGGCGATGCAGATGCTCCTTATGTATTCAGTTCTTACGGTTGGGCCTACAATGCTGGGCGCTGGCGTCACTTTGCGCCACAGTTGATAGAAGCTGGCTATCGTTTTGTGGCCGTCGATTATCAAGGTCACGGACGCAGCGAATATGCTGAATGCGACTTCCCTACCATGGTGCGACTACTAAAGCAGGTGCTTCATCATTTCGGTAGACCGGAGTTGCTTCTCTCACATTCGTTTGGCGCCGGCTTGGCGATGAGCATGCTCTCAGAAGTAGATCGAAGCTTACACCCCAAACGGTTAGCACTGCTGGCCGGTTTTAGTGATGTCGAATACATCTTCCGGCAATTCGCGGGTGCCTTAGGTTTTAGCGAAAGCCAATACCAATCACTCGCCAATGCCGTTGAGCGCCGAACGGGGGAGAAAATAGAGAGCTTCGATCCGGCGCGCAAAAGCCTCGAACTTGGACACATTGAAGCGTTGATCGCACATGATCCCAAGGAAGAGGTGACAGCTTTTTCCAATGCAATCCGACTAGCCGAGCATTTCCCCGGTTCGTATCTCTATGAGGCGCACGGTGCTGGGCATGGTTTTACCGAAAGGGAAACAAGTGACGCGGTATTGAATTGGCTAATCAATGGCACAGCGCCACCTGCTGCAAAACGCCTTGAAAAACGTTTGAGCCCTCCGCATTCACAGCAAGTAGTGGATAGCGACTACTTCAGGTAACTCGTCCCCTTGGAGGCTGATAAGGATCACGTTAATGGGGGAGTTCGTGTGGAATATACACGTACCTTTGCGCCCGTTTTACACGTATGTGCCGGAGGTCCACGCCTTTGGCATTCCTTTTTCAGAATTTCTCTTCCATGCAAAAGCTTCTTAACCTCTTCGACTTCAAGCAAGTAGTCGATTATAAAACGGAAATCCTTTCGGGATTAACCGTGGCACTCGCTCTTGTGCCAGAGGCCGTGGCATTCGCCTTGATCGCTGGTCTTTCCCCGATTACGGGATTGTATGCTGCGTTTGTCATGGGACTCGTAACCTCTGTAATTGGTGGACGTCCAGGAATGATCTCTGGAGCAACCGGAGCAGTGGCTGTTGTAATCGTTGCGTTGGCTCAACAATATGGTGTTGAGTACATCTTTGCAACCGTTATTCTAGCGGGTATCATGCAGATGATTGCTGGATTTCTGAAGCTTGGTAAGTTGATGCGATTGGTTCCGCACCCTGCGATATTTGGATTCGTGAACGGTCTTGCGATTGTGATTTTCATGAGTCAACTTGTCCAGTTTCAAAACGATGATGGTAGCTGGATGACAGGGGAGACCATGCTTGTTTTCTGTGGACTTGTAGCCTTATCGATGCTCATTATTTGGGGCTTGCCTAAAATAACAAAAGCTATTCCAGCGGCGCTTGCAGCTATTCTAGCGGTTTGGGGAATCGTTCTTGCTTTCGGTATCGAAACGACTTCTGTAGGAGACATGGCAGGTCCAGAGGGCATTAGTGGAGGGTTTCCACCGTTCCACATTCCTGATGTTCCATTTACACTAGAGACTTTGAGAATCATCTTCCCTTACGCTGCCGTAGTTGCTGGTGTAGGTCTCATTGAGAGTTTGTTGACGCTCAACATCATCGACGAGATCACAGAGACCCGTGGACAAGGCAACCGTGAAGCAGTAGCACAAGGCTTGGCGAATACGCTTTCTGGCCTTTTGAGCGGAATGGGCGGTTGCGCAATGATCGGTCAGAGTCTAATCAACATTTCTTCTGGAGCACGTGCACGTTTGTCAGGTATCGTTGCCTCTCTATTGTTGTTGAGTTTCATCATGTTCGGTTCTAGTCTCATCGAGATGGTTCCGATGGCAGCGTTGACTGGCCTGATGATCATGGTTGCGATTGGTACGTTCGAATGGGCGAGTTTCGGTACGCTCAATAAGATGCCGAAGAGTGACATCATCGTGATGGTACTTGTGACACTAGTAACTGTATTCCTGCACAACCTCGCACTCGCTGTTATTGTCGGTGTAATTATCTCAGCTCTTGTCTTCGCATGGGATAATGCTAAGCGCATTCGTGCACGTAAGACGATCGACGAACATGGTGCAAAGCATTACGAGATCTATGGTCCGTTGTTCTTTGGTTCGGTCCAGATTTTCACGGACAAGTTTGATGTCCTCGGAGATCCTGATCACGTTGTGATCGACTTTACAGAAAGTAGAGTCGTTGACATGAGTGCGATTGAGGCCTTGAACCGCCTTACTGAGCGCTATGAAAAAGCAGCCAAGCACGTTGAGGTCACTAACCTTACGCAAGACTGTCGTCGCCTTCTTGATGATGCGGATAAGATTATCGGTGTCAACATCGTAGACGAAGTGAAGCCTCGTATTGCTGCGGTGTAGGGCTGCGCCCAATTTTGAATTTTGAGTTGATAATTTTGAATGCCGATAGGGACGCTCCTTAACTACGCGAACTAAATGTCCTGCCGAGCTGATGGTTCGCAGGAGTGAATAGTAATTTCGATTATTGAGGTCTCAATTCACGTTACTATATTGACAAAACTATATTGACAAAAATATAGCTCAAAATTTCTACCTTCTTGCATGCCCTATGCTCACCTGTTTCCAATAAGTCAACCCGGAGCAATCAAGGACTGTTTGCTAGTGCTAGTGCTGTCTATTTTCAGCTCTTGCCAGAACACATCTACTAAAGCTTCAGGGAGTGATCAACCTGCTCCTTATTCATTCTTGGTTGCTGGTCATACATACGGCAATCCGTTAGCTACTCAATATGGATTGTATCCTCCGCTGGTAAATCAGATTCCCTTCTTTAATGACTATCCTGGACTAGATGTAGGTATTTTAGCGGGAGATGTAGTACCCATCAAGACGCAGGCGTATTGGGATTCAGCACGTGCAGACATTGATCAGTTTGCCTTTCCAATTCATATTGCAGCTGGCAATCATGATAGAGGCTCTGTGTTCGAAAGCTTCTACCCATACTTCGATTCCTTCTGGAAGGAAGACGACCTCTTTATCATCCTTTCACCTACCAACTGGAACATTGAAGGTGAACAGAAAGAATTCTTGATGGAGACACTTAGAAGTGCCACGAAAGCTGCCAATGTTTTCATCTTCTGTCATGAGCTTATATGGTGGTCTCCCGATAACGAATTTAGCAAGGTCAAAATCAACTACAAACCTCATTATCCGGGCAGCTCGAACTATTGGTCTGAAATAAGTCCAGTACTAGCAGCTCTTCCCAATAACGTCGTCATCTTTGCAGGAGATTTAGGTGCTACAGCAGGCGTCTCGCCTTACATGTATCACCAATATGGCAACATAACCTTGATTGCTACTGGAATGGGAGGTGGTCGAAAAGACAACGTTATCATTACGAAGGTTGACAGCGATGGCTCCTTGAGCTATGAACTGCTTGGCCTTAAAGGAGACTATCCAGTAGAACTCGCAAAGTTGGAAGATTATCAATTGCGTTAAGAGAGAACTTTAGAATTGATACCCGTCAATGGGTGATTGACTTTAAAGCACTGAATATTATGAGTAAAAAACAATTTCTGCTAGACTTTATGGATGAGATTTGGAACAAGCAACTTTTTGATAAAGTTGATAAATACGTTCATCCAATCTACACCGTGCATCTTGATGCGGCCGATCCATGGGAGGGAAAGGAGCTTGATCATTCGACATTTAAAGAGCGCTTGAAGTTCTCTTTCGATTCCTTTCCGGACATGCACTTTGAGGTTACATCGGCGATTCCTGAGGATAACCACGTTGCGATCACTTGGGTGCTCACGGGCACAAATTTGGGCATGATCGGCGGCTATCCTGCAACAGGGAAGTCGATCAAATCCAACGGTATTACCATCTACCATTTTACCGATGACCTAATCAGCGGGCACACACAGGTCTTTGATCGGATGAAGGTGATGCAGCAGCTGGGGTTTGGGTAGGGTGTGTTGCTCGGTTTTAGATGCTTTTAAAAAGACTTTCTGCGATGGTTAATTCTAATTGTTATTTCACGTTTGAGATCAGCGTTAAATGAGGTTAGTTCGCTGCGCCCTGTTATCAAGTGGGATACGAAAGCTACAACACTAAATAAAACAGCTATTGAAAGTAACTTGAAGTTGTACGGCTCTTCTAGCATGTAAATAGCTCCCGATGCTATAATTAAGGCTCCTAGAATTCGGTAGTGTAAGTAGGGTCTACTGATTAATTCCTTAGGATATTCTTATTGTTAGGTTTCTTCCTTGAACTGGCCATTGAAGATTTGAATATGTTGATTTGGCTGCCCTGTTGTTACTAGCGCTACCGAATACCTCGATTTGGGCATTATGCA
>JBGCGF010000052.1:0-154441 GCA_045110575.1 Saprospiraceae bacterium | reverse complement strand
GAAGCGCTAAAGGGACTGAAGACTTCTGTGCGATACGCAGTGTTATCGCTACTGCTATCAAACAAGGCCTCAGACCAATCGAAGTACTACTCTTAAAGAAGCAAATAGCGCTAGACCTCTTCAGGTAGCTGAATAGTTACCCTGTGGGAGTGTTAAGTCCGAACGCCACAATCACAATTACAGATACCAAAGCAAATACATTTGTCTATGGAGAAGACAAGTTCTTAAAAGTTAAATCATCAGGAAACATCACCATGAATGATGATAGCTGGTCTGGAAATCTACTACCTGGTACTGCCAGTCCTGATCCAGGTTTTTGGTTCGAGCTTTACGGAACTGGAAGCGTAATAGTAAATTCAACTAGCGGTGGCTGTGGTAGTGACTGCCAAAGTCCCGACGATTGCCGTCGCTTTTGCGAATACTACCCAGAGAATAAGCTCTGCAAGAGCGAACCTCCTGGCGGAATATTCAAAGGTGAAGGCGAAACCGGAGAAATGACACTCTTCCCTAACCCTGCCAACGGTCAAGTCACCATTGCAAATCTTCCAGACGATCAATCGTTCAACCTGAAGATCTTCTCTGCAACAGGGCAGACCGTTCAACGGTTCAACAACTTGAATAGCACGGTGCAAGAACTGGATGTGTCAGAATTTGTACCAGGATTTTACATGTTGCAACTATCTACTGCAGATGGTGAGACGCAGCAGTTACGATTTTCTGTAGCTCGATAGCAATTAAGCATACGTTGATTGCAGAAAATCTTTTAGGGCACCCTCCTTTCGGAGGGTGCCCTTTTATTATTGTATAGTTTTCTTGCTCAAGGCCAAAACATGCCGCGTAGCAAGCTGTTAGCTTTGTCCGAGCATATGAAAGTGATCACTACCCTTCCTGAAGATTTTTTAGAAAAAGTCGAATTTGATCGTGTCGTTGCGCTTCAAGCGAACGAGACGTTAGGCCCCGGTGGCCTGTACATGATCAACAACCCAATGATCAGTACAGACGCTGATTGGGTAGACGATAGACTCACCCTTGCCTTTGAGATTCTGAAGAGTGTCTCTGCAGGGGAAAGCACGCCTTTGCGACCGTATGATGACCTCTCGGAAGCGTTTCGCATGCTTACCGTGGAAGGCTATACAATGTCGCTGGATGAACTGGTGCAGATCAACATTCTGCTTCGCGACCTCCTTGCCATTGACAATCACTTTAGCAATGACGAACGTGCCGAGCGCTACCCTCGCCTCACAATTGAAGTAAAAAAGGTTCCGCCTGCTCCACACCTCAATGCAGCCATCGACCAAATCATCGATGACGAAGGTGAAATTCGCCCGAATGCAAGTCCTGAGCTTTCACAAATACGTAGAGCAAAGCAGTCTATTCAGCGAGAAATCGATGGGAAATTCCGTAGTGTAGTCCAGAAATACCGCGACCGCAGCTTGCTAACTGATACACTGGAGAGCTTTCGAAATGGTCGCCGCGTACTGAGTGTCGCCATCGGTAACAAGCGCAAGATTCGTGGAATCATCCATGACATTAGTGCAACAGGGCAAACAGCCTACATAGAGCCAGAAGAGGTCATTTCGCTTAATAATGACCTGTTCGATCTCAACAATGAGGAACGACGAGAAATCATTCGTTTACTCAAAGCGTTGAGTGCAACGCTTCGACCAGAGTTGGAATTACTCGAGTTGTTTGACACCCAACGTGCAAGCTTAGACGCATTAAGAGCTCAGGCGATTATCGCTCGTCGAATGATGGCCAATCGGCCGATGACGAAAGCTGGTCCGCACCTCGAAATGAAGGATGCACGTCACCCGTTACTGCACCTGAAGTTTGCTTCAGAAGGCAGAAAGGTGGTTCCGTTTGGTTTATCGCTGAACGCCCCCAACCGTCTACTGCTGTTGAGTGGACCAAACGCAGGTGGTAAGTCAATCATGCTCAAAGGAGCAGGCCTGATTCAAGTCATGGTGCAAGCAGGAATGCTCGTTCCGTGTAGCGAAGAGAGTGTCTTTGGAATGTTCGACAATTTCTGTGCGGACATTGGTGACCAACAATCACTAGACGATGATTTGAGTACCTATTCCAGTCACTTGCGCAACATGCGTCAGTTTTTGGAGGTGGCAAACGAAAACACCTTCCTAGTCATTGATGAGTTTGGTTCAGGAACAGACCCCAAATTGGGAGGTGCCGTTGCCGAGAGTATTCTTCGCGAACTGAATCGAAAGAAAGTGTGGGGTGTCATCACAACACACTACGGAAACCTAAAGGCGTTCGTCTACAAGCAAAAAGGCATCGTAAACGGCGCCATGGTCTTCGATATCGATACCCTCGATCCTACCTACGAAATGCGGGTAGGTAAGCCAGGATCAAGTTATGCATTCGAGGTTGCTGCGAAGGCTGGGCTTTCGCCAAAACTCCTTGAGTACGCGCGAACTCGAGTAAAAGGTAATGAGCACGAGGTTGACAAACTTCTACTCGACCTCGAGCGGGAAAAAATGAGAGCACAGGATGCTGCCGACCTGCTCGAACAAGAAAAAGCCAAATTTGATAAGCTTTCCAAGACGTACACGCGCATGCAACGCGACTTGGAAGTACAGCGTAAGACCTTCAAGCTTGAAACCCAAGAGCGCTCACTCCAAGCAGAGGCGAGACAGCAGAAAGAGCTCGAACGTATTGTGCGTGATCTCCGAGAATCAGAAAGTGTCAATGACGCAAAAGCAGTTGTAAAGGCGACGAAGGTGAGCCGTAAAAAGCGAGAAGTAGTTGTCGCTGAACTGAAAGATGAGCTCAACGAAGTAAGTGCCAAGACCACGGTTAACGTGCTTGATCGTCCTATACAAGAAGGAGATCACGTTCGCCTCGTACGTGGTGGCGCAACGGGAGAAATCGTAAAACTTGAACGCCGCAAAGCCACTGTGCGCATGGGCGAATTACACATCACCGCCAACCTCAAAGACCTCGAAGCGGTGCGCAAACCGGTTGAAATAAATCGACGCATTGGAATCAGACAAGATCTCAAAACCCAAGAAGGTGGCTTTAAGAGCGAAATTGATGTTCGTGGTTTCCGACGCGAAGAGGTACTTGACCTGGTGCAAGACTTCGTGGATCGCGGCATGATTGAAAACGTAAAGACGCTCAAAGTCCTTCACGGAAAGGGCAACGGTACGTTGAGGAATGCAGTGCGTGAAAAGCTGCGTGAGTATAAAGGCGCAAAGGCATCTCACCCAAGTCCCAATCAAGGAGGAGATGGAGTGACGATAATTGACCTTTAGGAGCAAAACCAGATGTTGCCTGGTTCATGCACCATTCCTTATTTGCTGCGCAAATACGGAATGGTGGTTCTGGGTTCGAGCCTTTATGGATGTTGCTCGGTACAATAGTCTACAACATCCATATTAGCTGCACCTTGAAACAAGCAATTGAAGCGCGAAGCACCAGATTACTTGCATAAGCCCTGAACTAAAAAAAGCCAGCAAAAGACTTGAAGTCCCTTGCTGGCTTTGTTTGGTTAAAGTTCGTCCTCTTCTTGTTCGCAATGCACACAAAGAGTTATTCAAGGTTCGGGCCTCTATGGACCTTGCTGATTGCAAAGGTCAGCAACATCCCTACTAGACGAACCTTGAACCATCAAATACGAGCAACGCGAGTATTTGGTGCTGAACTCTGAACCTCGATTCTTATTTACTTAGCAAATAAGAATTCTCTAGATCATGTCTCTTGAAGAGAAGTGGAAGCTTGCTTCCAATGCTGCGTTCTCGTCTGAATCAGAACCGTGAACTGCATTCTCTCCGATGCTTGTAGCGTAGTTAGCGCGAATTGTACCTGGAGCTGCTTCCTTAGGATTGGTAGCACCGATGAGTGTACGGAAATCTGCAACTGCATTCTCCTTCTCAAGAACTGCTGCCACGATAGGGCCGCTGCTCATGAAGTCAACGAGCTCTCCGTAAAACGGACGCTCAGCATGAACTTCATAAAAACGTCCTGCAACGTCTTTACTCATGTGGTAGTAACGCATTGCTTTGATGCGGAATCCGCCTGCCTCAATGTCCTTAAGGATGTTTCCGATGTTGCCTGCGCGTACTGCGTCGGGCTTGATCATCGTAAGGGTGATGTTAGTCGCCATGATTTTTTCAATTTGGGCCGCAAAAGTAAGGTTTTTTGTCCTGCTTGTCGCACTTGATCTAGAGATCGCTAAGTCAGGAGCATAAAATTTATTTTTTTGCTGCTTTTCCTGCACCTCTATCGCACCTAACACCGTTACTTTGCAAGAGCCATTCGCCCTATGAACACCCTTCCTGAACTTCGGTCTTTTCTTGATAGCCCACGCAAAATTGTCCTCTTCGGACACCGGAACCCTGATGGCGATGCCATCGGTTCTACGCTTGGTCTCAAACGCTATCTCGAGCCGTTGGGTCATGAGGTGAACATCGTCGTCCCGAGTGACTACCCAGCTTTCTTAAGCTTTCTAGATGGAGTTGACGACGTAAAAGTCTTCGATACACACGCTGAAGATTGTAAGGCAATCATGAACGCAGCGGACCTTTTCGTCTTGATGGACTTCAACAGTCTAGAGCGAATTGACAAAGCAGGAGAGTTGATTGCTGCCCTACCCGACACGCCACGTTTATTGATTGATCATCATCTTGATCCGGTTGCAGATATCGCTCAGATCATGGTAAGCGAGCCTTCAGCGAGTTCTACGTGCGAGATGGTGTACACGCTCATCAAAGATATGGGTGGTGCAAAACGCGTAACGCCACACATCGCAGAGCCACTCATGGTGGGCATCCTCACAGATACAGGTGGATTTACCTATGCAACCAACGCACAGCTGTTCCGTGTAGTGAGTGAGCTTTTTGAGATTGGAGTTGACAATGAGAAATTGCAAACGGCGATCTTCAATTCGATGACCGAAAAGCAGTTGCGCCTTCTTGGACATTGCTTAGCCAATCGTATGGAAATCATTGAGGAGCACAATGCCGGCTTGATTACGCTTACAAAAAGAGACTACGAGCAATTTGACATCCGTCGTGGAGACACCGAAGGAATCGTGAATTACCTGCTACGTGTTCAAGGCGTAGACCTTGCAGCGTTCATCACCGAGCAGCCGAACATCACTAAGCTCAGTCTTCGCTCTCGCGGAGATATCAGCGTACAGAAGATGGCAGCAGAGTACTTCAAAGGAGGTGGACACAAAAATGCTTCTGGTGGATACAGCCACGCGGGTCTTCGCAGCACGGTGAGTCGCTTCAAAGAAGCACTCGAAGCAGGTGTTTCTGTAGGCTAAGAAAACAATCGGCTTGATGTGTTGAGGTATTAGCGTTCGTTCCTGCGAGTTCGTTATGTTTGCGCGCCTTTCGGCAAAACCGTCGAAAGCCAACCTCCCAACATGAAAAATCTATTCTTCCTCCTTGGTGGTCTACTGCTTTTAGGAGCTTGTGCAAACGACGTTAATCTCGTAACTGAGAATGGCTACCGTTATGAAATGCACACTGATGTAGCCGGCGAAACAGTCAAGCCTACGCAAGCTGCTGAATTCTTCTTCCAAATGATGAAAGGCGATAGTGTCGTCCTTAATTCAAGAGATCAGAATCCAGAGCCACAAGTATTCTTGCTTCCTGAGCCATCTGATAAGCCAGTAGGCAACACCAACATCATCGTTGATGCATTGAAGTTGATGAGTGTTGGAGATAGCATGTCTATCTTCTTAGCACTTGATACCATCGAGCAACGCCCTCCAGGCTTTGGCCCAGAAGATGAGCTACGCTATGACATTACACTTGTAAACGTAATGGACGGCGCTACTTATCAAGCTGCTGAAACTGCTAGAAACGCAGAAATGAAGCAACGCCTTGACAAGTATACTGCACGAGGCGAAGCTGTCGCCGATAGCACGGCTACAATCCTTGCAGCGTACAAGAAGAACCCAACGAAGGCTGGTTTCACGAAGACGTCAACTGGTTTGATGTATAAAATTCTCGAAGCAGGAAAAGGACCTCAAGCAAATGTTGGAGACCCTGTTCTAGTAAGTTACTACGGTGTCTTGACGAACGGAGGAACTATGTTCGACAACAGCTTCCGTAACGGTCGCCCTATTGATTTCCCTCTTGGCCAAGGTGCAGTTATCCCAGGTTGGGACGAAGGCATCGGCCTACTCAAGCAAGGATCTCGTGCAGTACTCGCTATCCCAAGTGAGCTTGCCTACGGACCTACAGCTCGTGGACCTATCCCTGCAAATGCTGAGTTACTATTCTATGTGCAGCTAGAAGGAGTACAAGTCAAATAAGTGATTGGCTTCTCGCCACTCTCTTTATTAATGAAAAGCTGACATTGGCTTTTCTAAAGGTGTGCTCAGACAAGTTGTTCTGGGCACACCTTCTACTTTCACAAGAGCTCGTTTTTCAAGCAGTCCTTTTTTGGCTTTCGCTAAAACCTGACTCCTTATATATGTAGCTCTATAAACACGAGGAAATGACCAGCGACCAGTTTAAGGATTTGCAGGAAAGATCGGCCTCTCTCAGGAGGTATCTTTGACGTCGACGAGCGACTACTAAAGATTGAAGACAAAGAGCATCAAGCATCAGACCCTAGCTTTTGGCAGGACGCTGAAGCGGCTGAGGCTGTTATGAAAGAAATTCGCGGACACAAGCGATGGGTTTTGGCGCAAGCTGACATAGAAGACTCTATTGGAGAAGTTGAAGTGCTCGAAGAATTTCGTCAGATGGGCGAAACGCCTGAAGAAGACGTAAACGCAGCCTACGACGTTGCTCTTCAGAAGATTGAGACCCTCGAATTCAAGTCGACGCTGAATCGTCCAGAGGACGAACTAAACGCCGTATTGGAAATCAATGCTGGCGCTGGTGGAACAGAAGCACAAGATTGGACTGAGATGCTCCTGCGTATGTACACCATGTATGCGGAGAAGGAAGGCTATAAACTTGAGCAACTCAACCGTACCGATGGTACGGAAGCAGGCATTAAGAGTGTTACTATCGAACTCACCGGAGAGTTTGCCTATGGCCAACTGAAAAGTGAAAACGGCGTGCACAGACTTGTGCGTGTTAGCCCCTTCAACTCGCAAGGGAAACGCATGACCAGTTTTGCAAGTGTATTCGTGCACCCGGTGGTGGATGACACTATTGAGATCGAACTCAACCCAGCCGACTTGAGATGGGATACCTTCCGAGCAAGTGGAGCAGGTGGACAGCACGTCAACAAGACGGAATCTGCCGTTCGTGTTACCCACGGACCTTCTGGAATAGTGGCAGAGTGTCAGGCTGAACGATCTCAACACAAAAACAGAGACAAAGCGATTACGCTACTTAAGTCGAGACTCTACGAAAGAGAACTTGAACGACAAGCAGCAGAACGACAACAAGTCGAGTCGGGTAAAATGGCAAACGAATGGGGTTCACAAATTCGTTCTTACGTCTTAGATGACCGAAGAGTGAAGGATCACCGCACTGGATATCAGACGTCTCAAACCGATGCTGTGTTAAATGGCGACATTACTGGCTTTTTAAAAGCATATTTACAGAGCGAATTCAACGGATAAGGGGTGTTTTTGTCGCCTAAAACGACACATAGGAACTAAAGCTATATGTCAGGCTATAGATTTACGACGTACTTTGGATGTTAGGAGACTTACGCTGTTTAGACTAAACAGCTAAACGAGATTGGTGACAATCAAAGAACGCTATAAACATGATTCCAGAAGAAGTAAAAGCAAACGTATCTATAGTTTTAACAGATGCCAACAAGCGCATTCTGTGGGTAAACGACGTATTCACTAAACTCACCGGCTATGAGCTGTCAGAAGTTGCCTTTAAGAAGCCATCAATGCTTCAAGGGGTAGAAACTGACCCACAAGCTATCGCAGAAATGAGCTATTGTCTCGAGAATGGTTTTCCATTCAAAAACGAGCTTATCAATTACAAGAAAAACGGCCAGAAGTATATCTGCCGGCTCGTTGTTCATCCGATTCGAGGCGCCGATGGTGTCATTTCGAACTACATCGCCTTCGAGGTCGATGCAGGAACAAGTCCTGACGACTCGAAAGAAGAGGCGATGCACTTCAACATGAAGTATCAGACATCTTCCTTGAAAGGAGTGAAATCTTTAGAATTATACCATAGACTTAAGCGGATGATGAAGGCTGAAAAGCCCTTCCTCAATGGGAACCTCAACCTCCCTACGCTAGCCGAAAGACTTGATACCAATACTAAATATCTTAGCCAAGTGGTCAACAACCACTTTGGAAGTAACCTTCAGCAGTTTATCAACGAGTACCGTACCGCTGAAGCAAAACGTAGATTACTAGATGAAGAATTCCAAAACCTTACCTATTTCGGTATTGGACAACTATGTGGTTTTAGGAACAAAAGCACCTTCTACAAGGTGTTTAAGAAGGCGACCAACCTCACTCCTCATGAGTTCGTTTTGCAAAACCGCAGTGAACAACTCGTGGCTTAACTAAACAAGAGTTACTTTTTGACTTGTATCGCCACGTCGCCGAATTACCTTTCGGCCGATGACGAATAAAGAGATTGCGAAGGAGTTCCAGACATTGGCCAAAGTGATGGAGTATCAAGGTGAAAACACCTTTAAAATCCGGAGCTACGACAAAGCCTATAACACGCTTCGCAAGCTTGATGAGGACTTGACGTCCAAAACCGTAGATGAGCTTCAAGAAATTGAAGGCATCGGAAAAGCTATTAGCCTGAAAATTCTTGAGATCGTCGACACGGGCAAGCTGCCTTTGTTAGAACGATATAAGTCTGAGCTACCAGAAGTGGTGCTCGACCTCATGAACGTTCGGGGGCTTGGCGTAAAAAAGGTAAAACTGCTTGTCACAGAGCTCAACGTCGAATCTATCGGCGAACTCCTCTATGCTGCGCAAGAAAACCGAGTCGTCGAGTTGAAAGGCTTTTCGAGCAAATCGCAAAAGACGCTAAAAAGCCAGCTTGAGTTTCACCAGCGCTCGCAAGGGAAAGCACGCTATGCTGACCTTAGGCCGCTAGTGGCTGCGATAAGCGAACTACTTGACCATACAGGCGCCAGCGTCTCTGCAACGGGAGCTTATCGTCGTCAGATGCCTACTGTTGAACTGCTCGAGTTCGTGGCAACACGAGAAGCTAAAGCTGCGCTCTTAGATCTTGGTTTCAGTGACGTGACTAACGCTACTGACCAAGTCGAAGGCGAGTATGAGGAGTTCAACGTGCTCGTGCATCTCTGTGACCAAGATACCTTTGCCACTACCCTACTGAAAACGACAGGAAGTACCGCGTTTCTCGCCAAGTATCCTGGCCTTTCAACCGCTGCAGGGGCAACTGAGGAGGAGGTTTTCGCGAAAGCTGGAGTTGACTTCATTCTGCCTGCCCAAAGAGAGTCAAACAACTTGCTGTTTACTCCCCAGTCGGAACTGCTCCTACCTGCACACATCAAAGGCGTAGTCCACGCACACTCAACCTACAGTGACGGAGCTACCTCAGTAGAAGTTTTGGCGAAAGCTTGCAAAAAGGCTGGCTACCAATACCTCACAATGACGGACCACAGTAAGGTGGCCACCTATGCAAACGGACTCAGCGTAGAACGCCTACGTGAGCAGTGTTTGGAAATCGAAGCGCTCAACGAAAAGCTGAAGGACTTCCATATTTTCAAAGGAACGGAGTGCGATATCATTCGTGATGGCGGACTGGATTACGATAATGCTACGCTCGATCAGCTTGACATCGTCATCGCTTCCGTGCACAGTGTATTGCGCATGAGTAAAGAAGACGCAACTGAGCGATTACTCACTGCTATTGCCAATCCGTACACGATGATGCTCGGTCACCCGACAGGTAGAATCTTGTTGAGTCGAGAAGGATACCCACTAGACATGGAACTCATTCTGGATGCCTGTGCGAAACACAACGTGGCCATTGAAGTAAATGCTAGCCCCTATCGTCTAGACCTCGACTGGTCGTACATACGTGCTGCTGTGGATCGCGGAATTTTGATTTCCATAAATCCTGACGCACACTCACTCGGAGATGTCGCCAATATTGAGTTTGGAGTATTGGCCGCTCAAAAAGCAGGCTTGCGCCAAAACGAATGTCTAAATACACGAGACACTGCAGGATTTAGCGCTTGGATCGAAGAACAGAAGGCAAAGCGACACGCTTAAACCAAGGCTTTTGTAAGTGTTTCTGCAAAGGCTACAGCTCTTCGATCAGAGTAATAGTCTCCGTTTCGGTTGCGCTCTACAAAACCGCAGTGTCCCCCGTGTCCAGGGACTTCTAAGTTGAAGTGCTCTAGCTTTTGAGCGAGATCAACAGGATAGCAACAGTCATGTAAAAAGGTATCGTCCTTGGCATTCACGACTAAGACGGGATGCTTTAGCTGGTGTAGAATCGGTCCAGAGCTATTGGCTTCCCAATAGTGCTGAGCACTGTCGAATCCGTGCCATGGAGCAGTATACCACTCGTCGAATTCAGCGAATTTGCGTGCCTTTTTGAACGAGCCAGCAGAGGTGTGTTCTTGCGATTTCTGCTTCGCTTTTTTATTGAGCCCTTTGATAAAACTCCAGCGATACGCCCAATTGCGAACTTGATTGAGCAGCTCATTACATTCTGCAACAAAGAGTGGCACTGAAAAGACAGCTGCTCCTAGTACTTCTTTAGGAACCTTATCGGGATTTTCGGCAAGGAGCTTAAGTACGACATTGCCTCCGAGGGAGAAACCACTCAGCATGACGTGTTCAGCGTTAGTCTTCGCGATCGCATGGTGAATCGTATCCAACAAATCGCCCGTCTCACCGATGTGATAACTGCGCAATTTACGATTTGGCTCTCCTGAGCAACCACGGAAATTCATGACACAAACGGAGTAACCTGCTCGATGGTAAGCTCTTGCCATCCCAGCCATGTAGGGCCTGCGGGCATGACCTTCCAAGCCGTGTGTTAAGACAGCCAGCTTCTTCGAACCTTGAGCTTGCTTTACCCAATCCAGGTCAACAAAATCTCCATCCGACAATTCTAATCGCTCCCGCTGCCAATCGACCTTTGGGTATTTGCGAAAGACTCCCGCATAGATGGTGTTTACATCTGCTTGACGAAAGGCCCGTGGAGGCTTATATTCAGAAGGGAGTAACGGCATTTATCCTAGTAATTACGGGATAGGAACGGGTGAAAGCGGCTTCGGATTTTGCGCTTCGATCGCAACATACAAATCACGTGCTTCCACAGCCTCTTTTACATCGTGAACCCGCAAAATATTTGCTCCTCGTTCTAGTGCTGCCATGTGCAATGCTGTTGTTCCGTTGAGCGCTGCAGCAGGCGTTATTCCTAATGGACGGTAAATCATCGACTTCCGACTCAGGCCAACAAGGATGGGTCTGTTCAAGAAGCGAAATTCAGACAAACGGGCGAGCATTTCATAGTTGTGCTCGACCGTTTTCCCGAAGCCAAATCCAGGATCAATGACGATGTCTACCAATCCTAGTGCTTGCAGCTCGTAAGCTGTTTGGGCAAGTCCTGAGTATACCTCTTGCACTACGTCTTCATAGATTGGTGCGTCCTGCATTGTATCAGGAGTGCCTTGCATATGCATTCCGATATAGGGCACTTTCAACTCGGCAACCGTCTTGAACATTTGATCGTCCAGCTGGCCACTACTTATGTCGTTAATGATGTGCACACCAGCTTCAATCGCAGCTTTTGCAACTGCAGAGCGATACGTGTCGATAGAAAAGAAAGCGTCGGGATGAGCCTTCGCCAAAACCTCAACTACGGGAATCACTCGATCTAACTCTTCCTGTAGGCTTACGGTTTTTGCGTTGGGCTTTGAACTAGCACCACCGATATCGATAATTGCTGCTCCTTCTTCCAGTAACCTAGCGGCTTGATCAGCTTGCGCTTGACCACTTTGGTCAAACCTTCCTCCGTCATAAAAACTATCGGGCGTCACGTTGAGTATCCCCATGACCACCGGTTGGTGTAGGGAGAGGAGACGGCCTTTGCAGTTTAAAGAGAAGTGGGACATGAGATGTGAGATGTCAGAAAAAAGATGTTAGACCGTTTCACTACTAGACCGCTGCGCTGCTGGAGGTTAGACTGCTAACAGGGACGCTCCAACATTATGATTCAATACGTAAAATGAGCCGAAGGCGAGCTAAACATCTCGGCATTCAAAATTCAAAATTCGGTTTTGCATTTTAGCCTTTGGCTAAAATGCAAAACCGGTTGCCTCCTTGTGGTGACAACCGGCTTGCGTTTTCTCAATCTGTAGTTAGGATGAATTTACAAAAGAATTCGCTTCCTAACCAAAGACGTGTCTGTTAAAACGGTTAGAATCAACCAGAGCACATGATGCAATCAGGATCATCAAGGCTACACGCTTGTGGTCCGAGATCCTTTGCTTCGATGGTTGTCATCTTTCCTGCGGCAGCAACAGCTGTTGGAACTGCGGCTACAGGAGTAGGTGCAACCGGCGCTGCGATTGGCGCTGCTACAGGAATAGCAACCTGCTCAACTACTGTTGCTGCTACTTCTGCTTCACCTGACTGCACACGTTGGTGCTGCTTGTCAAGGGTAAACTTGATCGGATCAACAGCTGCCTTCGAACGGAGGTAGTACATGCCTGTCTTTAGGCCTTTTTGCCATCCGTAGAAGTGCATACTTGAGAGCTTACCGAAGCTAGCGTCCTCAACGAACAAGTTCATTGATTGACTCTGACAAACGAATGCTCCACGATCAGCAGCCATGTCGATAATGACCTTTTGGCTGATTTCGTAAACCGTCTTGTAGCGATCACGAAGTTCCTTTGGAATTTCCATGATGTGCTGCACAGAACCGTTGGCAGCCATAAGGCGCTGCTTCATCGTTTCGTCCCAAAGGCCGAGACGGTGCAGGTCCTTCAAGAGGTGCTTGTTCACGACAACGAACTCTCCGGAGAGTGTACGACGCGTGTAGATGTTGGCTGTGTATGGCTCGAAGCACTCATTGTTACCCAAGATCTGGCTGGTAGATGCAGTTGGCATCGGAGCAACGAGAAGTGAGTTACGAAGACCGTGCTTCTGAATGTCTGCTTTAAGCGATGCGAAATCCCAACGATCACTTGGGACAGCGCCCCACATGTCGTACTGGAGAATGCCTTCGCTTGCAGGACTGCCTTTGAATGATTCGTAGGCGCCATCAGCCTTCGCTTCTCTCACAGATTGTGTGAGCGCAGCGTGGTAGATCGTCTCGAAAATATCACGGTTCACTTTACGTGCCTCCGGACTGTCGAATGCGAGCCCCATAAGGATGAACGCATCAGCCAAACCTTGCACACCAAGTCCGATCGGACGGTGACGCATGTTAGAGTTACGCGCCTCAATCACTGGGTAGTAATTGACATCGATCACCTTGTTGAGGTTGCGTGTCAATACCTGAGTGATTTCGTGCAGTTTGTCGTGATCAAACTCTTTGGTTTGCTCGTTGACGAACTTCGGTAGACTGAGTGAACCGAGGTTACAAACAGCTACTTCATCAGGACTTGTGTACTCAAGGATCTCTGTACAGAGATTCGATGAGCGGATGGTTCCGAGGTTCTTTTGGTTGGACTTGCGGTTAGCTGCGTCCTTGTAAAGAATGTATGGTGTACCCGTCTCAATTTGAGACTCGAGGATAGCGAACCATACTTCTTGAGCAGGAATCGTCTTACGACCTTTTCCTTCTGCTTCGTACTTGTGGTAGAGTGCATCGAATTCACCAGAGTGAACATCGAAAAGACCTGGTGCTTCGCTTGGATCAAAGAGTGTCCAATCGCCACCGTCCTTTACACGTTGCATGAAGAGGTCTGGAATCCACATGGCGTAGAAGAGGTCGCGCGCACGCATTTCTTCTTTACCGTGGTTCTTCTTCAAGTCAAGGAACTGGAAAATATCCGCGTGCCATGGCTCTAGGTATACTGCAAAAGCACCTTTACGCTTTCCACCTCCTTGGTCAACATAGCGAGCGGTGTCGTTAAACACCTGTAGCATCGGTACGAGTCCGTTGGAAGTTCCACCGGTTCCCTTGATGTAGCTTCCTGTTGCGCGCACGTTGTGAACGCTTAGTCCGATACCACCAGCACTTTGCGAGATCTTCGCACAGCGAGTGAGGGTTTCGAAGATGCCAGGTATAGAATCCTCGGTCATCGAAAGAAGGAAACAAGAGCTCAACTGTGGCTTTGGAGTACCTGCGTTGAACAGGGTTGGTGTGGCATGAATGAACCACTTCTGACTCATCAACTCATACGTCTGAATGGCAGACTCGATATCCTCACCGTGAATACCAATCGCAACACGCATAAGCATGTGCTGTGGACGCTCCACAACTTCTCCGTCCATGCGAAGGAGGTAGCTACGCTCTAGTGTTTTGAAACCGAAGAAGTCGAACTCAAAGTCGCGATCGTAAATGATCGAAGAGTTGAGCTTGGCCTTGTGCTTTTTTGCAACTGCAAGTGCTTCATCACTGATCAGGCCTGCTTTATCGCCGGTCTTTGGATCGATGTAGTCATGCAGGTCTTGCATCGTCTGCACGAAGTTCTTACTCGTGTTTTTGTGCAGGTTGGATACAGCGATTCGTGCAGCAAGCATAGCGTAGTCCGGGTGGACAGGAGCCATGGTTGCAGAGGTTTCCGCTGCGAGGTTATCAAGCTCAGTCGTGGTCACACCATCATAAAGACCTTGAATCACCTTTTGAGAAATCGTGATCGGTTCTACATAGTCACTTAGCCCCCAACAGAGCTTTTTGATACGTGCGGTGATCTTGTCAAAAGAAACGTCCTCTCGACGTCCGTTGCGCTTTAGTACTTGCATAGTGTTGTGGGTGTGCTACGTGTAGTGTTTGTGAAGTGTGGTGTTGTATATCCGTTAGAAATGGGCTGTCTTAACCCATGCGGTAAAAGAGGTCTCGAGCGAGAAGAATAGGAATATGCTTCTCGCTCGTGACTTCTTGAATTGTAAAAGTCAGTTGGATTTAGAAGTCCTCGTCCAAAGAGAAAACCTGGTTCTCGCGACCGGTTGTGATTCCAGCTTTCTGGTAATCGCCAACGCGCTTCTCGAAAAAGTTGGTTTTGCCCTGGAGGCTGATCATGTCCATCCATGGGAATGGATTTTCTGATCCGTATACTTTGTCACAACCGAGTGACTCGAGGAGGCGATCAGCTACACACTCGATGTACTGAACCATGAGCTCAGCGTTCATTCCGATGAGACGTACAGGAATTGCTTCACAAACGAACTCTTTTTCCATCTCAACTGCATCACAGATGATCTTCATCACAGTCTCCTTAGGGAGTTTGTGCTCGATGTGATCGTTGTAAAGGAGACATGCGAAATCACAGTGCATTCCCTCGTCACGGCTGATAAGCTCGTTAGAGAAGGTGAGACCTGGCATAAGGCCGCGCTTCTTGAGCCAGAAGATTGAGCAGAATGAACCAGAGAAGAAGATTCCTTCTACTGCGGCAAAGGCAATCAACCTTTCGGCAAAACTTCCTCCGTCGATCCAGCGAAGTGCCCAGTCTGCTTTCTTCTTGACGCAAGGCATCGTTTCAACAGCGTTAAAAAGGTAATCCTTCTCCTTGTTGTCCTTGATGTACGTATCTATAAGGAGTGAGTACGTTTCAGAGTGGATGTTTTCCATCGCAATCTGGAAACCGTAAAACATCTTCGCCTCTGTATACTGAACCTCCGCAACGAAATTCTCAGCAAGGTTCTCGTTTACGATTCCGTCGCTCGCTGCGAAGAATGCAAGTACGTGCTTGATGAAGTACTGCTCATCAGCTGAGAGTGTTTCCCAATCCTTGAGGTCTTGACCGAGATCGATCTCTTCTGCTGTCCAGAAACAAGCCTGTTGTTTCTTGTACCAGTCCCAGATATCTGAGTGCTCAATAGGAAATAAGACAAAGCGTCCAGGATTGTCCTGGAGAATTTTTTCAGTAGGCGCAGTTGCGGTGCTCATAAGAAGAAGTTGTTTCATGTAGACGCTAGAAGAGAGTGCTACACTTTCGGATAAGTTGAAGGCAAAAACGATCTTACACGTTAGTAAGAAGGTATAAACAGGGCAGTCTTTTTACACCCTTAAGTGGAGACCACTTACGGTTCGTACAGAGAATGCAACTGTTGTGTTTGGCAGCTCTAAAAGAGATACCAGAAGGCCCTCGGCGGGCGGACGGATACGACGTGTTTCTAAGTGCTAGATGTGATCGTTTGCCGGAGTGCTAAGATACCAGCACGACTCTTCCAATGGAGGCTCGAAAGGGTTCACGTAATCCACAGATGTGGATAACATATATAAAACACACTATATCAACGACTTAAATAGCGCTTATCCGCGTGCTCAGTGTTAACAAACCTCGTGTATAAGTTGAGGAAAGTTGTCAAAACCGTATCATATAACGGTAATTCAGCAAGCGTTTCCAATTGAACATCAGCTAATTATAAGTCTAAGAATTGCTTGAGATACTGGGGAAAAGCCAACTCTTCACGGATGGAGGAAGGACAATACGACAGGGCTGATTTCGTTCGAGGAAAACTGGTAGAATCCAAGTTTTTGGCAAAAAGTTCGAGTGGGCTTAGAGCGCGTAACAGCGTTGTTAGCGAAACTTCGCTGCCTTTCTTCCCTTCAAGCACATTTCTAAAACAACTTCTTACTCCTAAAGTACCAAACGAGTAAGAGCGTAAACAGGACACTGAGTCCTATGATCGCACCAAACGCCCATGACTCATCTGCAAAGGGCACTGGAACGTTCATTCCGAACAAACTCGCCACCAAGGTCGGCACCGTCAGAACGATCGTAATGAACGTAAGGCGTTGAATGACAACGTTTAGGTTGTTTGAAATGATAGAAGAGTAAGCGTCCATCGTTCCACCAAGGATGTTGGTGTAGATGTTACTCATCTCCAAGGCCTGCGAATTGTCGATGATGATGTCTTCAAACAAATCGGACTTGATCTCATCGTTGCGGATTCCTATAAAGTCGGTACGCTTCATCTTCATTTTGAGAAGCTCATTGGTCGACAGCGAGTTCACGAAGAAGACCAGAGATTTCTCAATCGCGAGCAACTGACGTAACTCCTTGTTCTGACTCGAGTCATAGAGCTCACGCTCAATACTGTTGCGACGCTTGTTTAGGTTACGCAGGTACGTCGTAAATCGGAACACGTTCTGTTCCAGAATCCGCAATACAAAACCGGATTGATCGGCAGGATCAAAAGCTCGGATCTTCTCATCCACAAACAACTGCAGGATCGTCTCTTTAGCAGAAGTGATCGTTACCGTAAGGTCAGGTGTCAGCACGATACCAATCGGTGCGGTGATGTAGATCGCATCATTGTCTTCGACCAGCAATGCGTTTTCTACTGGCGTATTGATCAGAATGAGGCGAACCTCTTCTTCTCGCTCGTAGCGACTTCGCTCATCAATATCGAGCGAATCACTTAGGAAGTCAAGTGGGATGTGATGCGTCCGTGCGAACGCTGCAAGTTCACCTTCGTCAAAAGGAGGACATAAGTGCGCCCAACCTCTTTGATATGATGCCTCTAACTCAACGACTTTGCCTGCATCTTTTGTGAAGTACCGTACCATGTCTGAGTGTTTTGAAGCAGAGGAACTTGCTCTATGGCAAACATAGTCAAAGGATCAGGTTTGAGGTGTGTTAGCAGCAGCGATATGATGGCGCGCTAAAGCACGTAGAACCAGAGCGTAGCACGCCGAACTAAATCGTTTAAGCCACGCCAAAGCGAGTATCTCCCATCACCCACTGCTCCAACCGCCGCGCCTCTTGCTCGGCATTCAAAGCCGGATGGAATGTTCGAAGAGTTCGCCTGCGCTCGTGATCAACGTTTATATCCGCTCGGGAGAAGGCTAACTGCGCCGGAACAGCATAACCATCGCCCGTCCACTGCGCCATCAAGGCTTTGGCAGTGTACGCCCAACCCCAACGACGAAACTGCCGCACATGAACAAGCTCATGAATAAGTAATCGACTAGAAAACGGTCCGTGTGTCTTTATCACAACACCAGCCACGTATGCAATCCGCAACGGTTTAGCGATCCACTTTGCGCCTTCATCTAATAGCACCATGTCTAATTCGACATCCGCGAAATAGGTTTTGGCGAAAGCTGACTCGGCCCTAGTAAGCGAACGAAATCTTCCTCCTGCGAACAAGGATTCAAAAAGTGCGAAGACTAATCCTATTCCAAGTAGTTCTGCAATTCGAACAGCCGCTTCAAAGGAATACTCCAATAGTCCAGGCCTCGATGCTCCATAGCCCGATTGCCAAGCGTGTTCATGCTTTCGCCAAAACACCACTTCATGCAGTCGTTGGCGGTAGTTTTTTCGCCAATGCTGCCAGTTTAACTCAAGAAGCCTCCATCTCACCCCAGATCAACGAGACGAGTCCCTAGAAAGGTGTCCTCCTCAGGGCTTAATGCTGCGCGTTTGACAAAATAAGTCTCACCACGCTTCGCCTCTTTGCGCTTAATCTCAAATCCTTCGTCTGAAATGGCCACTCGTTCAAAATCTGACCATTCAAATTCACGGGTCGATTGCTTCAAGTTATTGACCACCTCTACCCCCTCTGGAGACATGCGTAGTGTATGGTCCATCGGTTGAGCTTTGGCCCGAATCTGTGCAAAGGCAAGCGCTATTACCGCGTAAGAGATACCCGCGATAGCGCCCCAAGCAAAGATCCTGACGGCATAAATTTCACTAGGAAACACGGTATTATCTGCCGCTACCATCGCCAGGATACCAATCACAATTGCATCCCTAAACCTGAAGCGTTTCCGCTCCGACAATTCTTGTTTCAGACTTCGTTTGAATCTCCGTTCGATTAACATATGGACTCTAAAGGCTCAATCGAAACGAATGGTTTTCACTGGATCGATCCGGGTGACAAAAAGCGCTGGAATCATTAGCAATCCCATGACCACAACCACAGTCCCAATGTTGAGACCTGCCCACATCCACCAATTGACGGATATCGGAGCCGTGCTCAGGTAATAGTTCTCTTCACTAAGACTGATGATGCCGGTTTTCTTCTGGATGAAGCATAGTCCCAACCCAATCAGGTTACCCCAAAAAAGGCCCTTGAGTAGTACCCGCAAACCGAAGCGCATGAAGATGTTTTGCAGTGAAGATCCACTCATGCCCATGGTGCGAAGCACGCCGACCATTTTGCTGCGTTCGAGAATGAGAATCAGCAAAGCGGTCACCATATTGATCACGCAAACGAGGAGCATGAGCCCTATAATTACATATTCATTGAGGTCTTGCAAGTCAAGCCACTCGAAGATTCCTGGGAATCGTTCACGGACGCTTTCCGCATATACGTTCGAAGGTACCACGTCAAAATACGCGTGAGCTGCCATCCCTTTGAGGTCGTCGACATCTTTCAAGATCATCTCTACCCCACTCACTTGATCGGGTTCCCATTTCAGAATGCGCTGCAATACGCGTTGATCCACGATGGCAAATTGGGTGTCGTATTCTTCAAGTCCTGTGCGGTACAGTCCACCAACTTCAAACCGAAGTTTTCGCATCTGCCTTCCTTCTGGAAAGTGGACGAGAAAAGGATCACCAACCTTGAGGTTAACGCGAGCTGCGGTCTGCTCACTTAGTATCACCATGCGCGAGGCGACGGTATCTGTTAGGTTGGGCAACTCACCAGATCGCAGGTGTTTTTCGAAAAAGGTCCATTCAAAATCATCGCCTGCGCCCTTGAGTAAGATGCCTTCGATCTCGTCTTTGGTCTGAATGACACCTGGCTTTACGATGTACGTCTGTACACGTCGTACACCCGCTTTAGAGCTTTCGCCAAAACCTAAGGCCTGCACAGTGGCAGAATATGGTATCGCTCCTTTGATGTTACGCAGGCTGTCTATCCAATCAGCATCCTTCGAAAAAGGAACCGCTTCGAAAAGTCCGTCACCGCTTTGCGTCGCGGCAATGTGTACGTGGCCCCAAAATCCAAAGATCTTCTCTGAAATTTCAGACTTAAATCCTCGCAACAAGGCAGAGGTGATAATCATCACGGCTACGCATAGCGCGGTACTCACGATCGCCAATCGGATGATGAGCGAGGCGAGCTTTCCTCCGGTTGTGGAAGAGATACGTTTGGCTATAAAACTTGATGCTGACACGGTGGCAATGTACTGCTACCTTCGTCGCTCATTTTAATGTTGCTATGAACTTCCTTGACGAACTCACTCACCGCCAACTAATCCAAGATGTAACTCCAGGGCTCGACGAGCACCTTGCGTCTGGAAAACCGGTAACCGCTTATATCGGATTCGACCCTACTGCCCCAAGTTTGACGATCGGAAACTATGTGCCGATCATGCTGCTTAAGTTTTTCCAACTCAGTGGTCATCAGCCAATCATGCTGTTTGGTGGAGCAACTGGACGTATCGGAGACCCAAGTGGAAAGAGTGCTGAGCGGACGCTCAAAAGCAACGACGAAATTGAAGCAAACCTCGCTGCGCAGAAGGCACAGGCGATGGCACTACTGAAGCCTGAACCAGGCATGAAGGATGTCATTTTCGTTGATAATTTCGAATTTTACAAGAACTTTTCGGTACTCGATTTCCTTCGCGACGTGGGCAAAACGCTCACGGTAAACTACATGATGTCGAAAGACAGCGTTAAGAATCGGTTGGAAACAGGACTGTCTTTCACAGAGTTTAGCTACCAATTGCTGCAAGGTTATGACTTCCAATGTCTCTACAAAGACCACGGTTGTACGCTACAGATGGGCGGCTCAGATCAGTGGGGTAACATCACTTCAGGATCAGAATTCGTGCGCCGCAATTTGCAAGGAAAGGCCTTCGGTTTGACGACTCCTCTGCTTACCAAAGCAGACGGCACCAAATTCGGTAAAAGTGAAGCTGGCAACATCTGGATGGATGCCGAGCGCACGAGTCCGTACCAATTCTTCCAATTCTGGATCAATGCAGATGATCGTGATTTAGGACGCTACATCCGCACTTTCTCACTCTTAGGTCGTGAAGCATTTGATGCATTGCTTACTCAATCTGTTGACGATCCTCGTGTGGCTAAGGTTGCCCTCGCCGAAGAGCTAACTGCCCGTGTACACGGTGCAGAAGCATTAGAAAATGCGGCTGCTGTTTCGGAAATGATGTTTAATCGAAAAGCTTCGAATGAGCAGCTCAAAGGACTTAAAGTTGAGGCCTTAGCAATGATCGCCGAGGAAATTCCGAGTGCGACCGTTTCTGCATCTCTTTTCGAAGGAGAAGGAGTTTTGCTTTCCGATTTATTGAGTGATCACACCTCGGCTGTTGCCAGTAAGTCAGAAGCCAAACGCGCAATCAAAGGCAATGCAGTATCTGTCAATAAGCAGAAGGTGTCCGACGAAAACGCAGTGGTCTCTTCTTCTGATTTCCTTCAAGGCAAGTACATCATGCTTGAGAATGGAAAGAAGAACAAGTTGATGGTTGTGGTTGGGTAGCACAGCGTTAGCGCGGCATCTGAGCTCCGCTCAGGCGCTAAATTTACTAGATCATTCTGGCCTGACAGAGCTCTGCGGTAGCCCGGCAGCTGAGCTCTGCGGTAGCGCGGCATCTGAGCTCTGCTCAGGCGCTACACTTACAATTTCTGGCCTGAGCAGAGCTCAGATGCCGCCAGAAGAGAGCTCCGCAAAGGCGCTACAAATACTAGATCTTTCTGGCCTGAGCGGAGCTCAGATGCCGCCAGAAGAGAACTAGATGCCACCCGCATTCGGTATCCAAGTAAATGGCCAATCCCTCCCATCACGAATTAATCCAGCCTTAACAGGATTACTCAAAATGTAGTGGAAGACATCCTCTAAAGATCGCGGTCTTACATATCGGTCAAAGAAACCTCTTGCCCATACTTTATGGTCCAAGCTAAGTTCTCGTTGAATTACCCGGTCTGTCCAAGTCTTGTGCTGACGAAGAATCAACCCCACTGGAGTCTCTTCTGCTCTTTTGACTCTTTCAAGGAGAACATGCACATGGTTTCCCATAATGCAAACGACATGAATTTTGCACTTCCCTCGAGCAGCTAATGTTTTCCAACTATCTAAAACTACTTGAGCTATTTCAGCATGAGCGAGAATGTACTTTGACTGATCTTGAGCATCAAGTAGCCTATCGTAGGCTAAGAAATACTGCTCTTTCACTTTTGAAATACGATCTATTACTGGTGGGCTTAATTTCTCCAGCACACTTAATTGATCCAACAATTCGGTCGTCAGCTCTTGAACAACGTGCACAGGTAAACAGCCTTCCAAACGATAAATTAAATGGATCGGGACATCACATAAATAACCGTGAGGCATGCCTGATCTAGTCCAAACGAGTTTCATTTTCTAAGAATAATGGATGGTATAAAGAATAGAATTTGGTAGAACGCTAGCCTTAGCCAAGAGGGCGGAATTCTGGCGGCATCTGAGCTCTGCTCAGGCCAGAACCATCTTGTATTTGTAGCGCCTGAGCAGAGCTCAGATGCCGCGCTACTCCTTCACCCACTCCTTCGGAGGTCTCTTACCCCACAAGTACGCAATCAAAAAGCCCGTAATCAAATGCCAAATCCCCCACCATGCGAGGACAATGGCCATGCCTCCATATTGCGGGAAGAAGGTGAAGACGAGCGTCATTCCAAGTCCACTATTCTGTAGACCAGTCTCTAGCGTAATGGTGCGTCGATTGGCTGGACTGAGTCCGAAGATCGTGGCGATGACAAACCCACCGAGTAAGGCAAGTCCGTTGTGGAGTGCGGTCATTCCGAAGACGAGCTTGACGTACTGACCGATCTGAGAGAGGTTGCCGTAGATGGCAATGCAGACGAATGCAATGAAGATCACAGCACTCAGAATCTTGAACGGTTTGCGCAGTTTGTCTGCCCACTTGGGCTTTGCCTCATTGAGAAAAACACCGATCGTTACAGGAACGAGGACCAAGAAAAAGACCGTGACGGCCATGTCCCAAAAGTTGATTTCAAGACTCAATTGACGTTGCAATGCCTCTGGAAGCCACCCCTGCCAAAAGCTAAATGCGAGTGGAGTGATGATCGCTGCACCCAATGTGGTGACAGCAGTGAGCATGACCGAAAGCGCCGTATTGGCCTTGGCCAAATAGGTAGCATAATTACTTACAGATCCTCCAGGACAGACGGAAAGCAGGATCATTCCAAGTGCAACACTTGGTACATCTACGAAGAAGTAGATGAGGATGAGCGTGATGATTGGAAGGTAGATGTACTCGCTAAACAAGCCTACAATCGCAGGTTTGGGTTGGCGTACGAGTTCCTTAAAATCGGAAAGCCGAATGTCTAGCGCTATGCTAAACATTAGCAAGGCGAGTACTGCATTTAGTATTACCAGTGCCTCTGGACTAAAGTCTATTTGAATGGCATCTATATTATCCAATGGTGTAAGGATAACGATTTGGCGCTAAACCGAACACCCCAATTACCTGCTAATTCATGTAATAATTTGCTTGTGAGACAATTTCAGCTTACGTTTAGGGCGAAATGAGAAACATCGCTTCTTTTTGGTATTACTTTTTTGGCGCATATGCGTTGGGATAAGTAGTGTCATTAATTAGCACCTATTTATAAGTCCCGACGCCAGCCGCCGGGACTTTTTTTATGTCCGTTGGTTTGTGTCGAAGCTTTTCAGCTGATTCATGCAAACTCCAACTTTACAATCTCGATTAGCTGAAAGGCTTTCAACTGGTGTGCTCATTCAAGGGGAGCAGCACTCGTTTCATCACCATGCGGTACGTGCATTGTTGAACGATGCGGACGTGGTTCCTATGGCCTCTTTCCCTGAGCTTACGCTAAAACTTGCGGAGTCACCAGAGCGCCTCGGACTGATGGCAATTGAAAACAGTGTAGCAGGTGCGCTGCTTACGAATTACATGTTGCTTGAAGAGCAGCATCTCACGATTCTAGGCGAGACCTACCTACGTATTTCCCATTGCGTGATGGCAATGCCGAACACCACTTTAGCTGACCTAAAGACGATCGAAAGTCATCCAATGGCACTTGCCCAGTGCAGGGGATTCTTTCGCTCTAATCCTACCATCAGACCGATTGAGACTTTCGACACGGCAGGCAGTGCGCGCATTGTCTCAGAGGCCAAGGATGCTTCACGAGCTGCCATTGCACCAGTATGGTGTGCAGAGGCATACGGCTTGGATGTTTTGGCGAAAGCTGTAGAAGACAACCCTCACAACTGGACCCGCTTCGTACTCGTAGCACATGCAGATTCTCCATTAGGAGGAACGAAAACGAGCATTGCCTTTTCGGTCAAGCACCGCTCAGGAAGCTTGGCGGAGGTACTCGGAGTGCTGGCCAAAGAAGGTGTTTCGCTTACTAAAATCCAATCGCTCCCGCTCGTAGGCAAACCGTGGGAATATCGGTTTTTTGTCGATTTCGTACATCCCTATTGTGATGCACCGACAGCCTTACTACACGCATTAGATGTACATACCAACGACCTCATTCACCTCGGCACATACGACGAGGGTCAACATAACGAGCCATGATTTCAGTAACGAGCGATTTTCAAAAAGCTGCAAGACTAGGTGGGGTGACGGAGTACTATTTCTCGCGAAAATTGCGTGAAATTGGGACGCGTCGTGCAAACGGCGAGGACATCATCAACCTTGGAATTGGCAATCCTGACTTGCCTCCTCCTTCCGTCTTACAAGCGCTGGGCGAGGATTTGCAAGAGCCGATGTCGCACGGTTACCAAAGCTACCGAGGCACCGTTGAGCTTCGTGACAGCTTGCAACAATGGTATAAGAGCACCTACAGTGTCGAACTGTCTGACCAAGAAATACTTCCCCTTGCGGGCAGTAAAGAAGGGATTGTACACCTTGCCCTTGCATACCTGCAGACAGGAACGACGATTCTATTTCCGAACCCAGGTTACCCAGCGTACGCGGCAGCTTCCAAGCTGGCGCAAGCACAGGCTCTACCCTACCCGATGCCTGAGTCTGATGAATCTGCAGCGTCTTGGATTAAGAATCTTGAGCAGGTAATAGCTGGCCATGACGTGAAGTTGCTCTTTGTGAATTCACCTCATATGCCAACCGGGCAGGTTTTGAGTACTGCTCATTTGCTTGCGCTTATTGCTTTCGCCAAAACCCATAAAATTCTAATCGTCAGCGATAATGCCTACGGATATTATCACCCAGACGGGCCACAAAGTCTCTTGCAACTTGAAGGTGCAAAAGAGCAAGTGGTTGAGTTAAACAGTCTGTCGAAATCCCACCATATGGCTGGATGGAGATTGGGCGTACTTGCAGGTCGAGCTGATGTGATCAACGCTGCGCTTCAAGTGAAAAGCAACCTAGATAGCGGACAATTTCGGCCAGTTCAACGAGGCGCAACAGCGGCTTTGGCGACACCTTACGCATGGCATACAACACAGCGTAAGGAACTACTTGAGCGACGCACTATGGGAGAGCAACTCCTTGCATCGATTGGCTGCACCGTTCCCAGTGGACAGCATGGTCTATTCGTTTGGGCGAACATTCCAGCGCATTTAGCTGAGAGCGAAGGGTTTTGCGATTCTTTGCTTGATGCAACAGGTGTTTTTATTCCTCCAGGAACAGTCTTTGGTGATGCCGGTGAAAAATTCCTTCGGCTTTCGCTTTGCTCGCCAAAACCAGTTTTAGCGGAAGCTTTAAAACGATGCACCTCTTCAACACTAGCGATATGACCATTGGAATTGTAGGAGTCGGATTGATTGGAGGATCCTTTGCTTTAGCGGTAAAAGAACTGGGGCACTCGGTACTGGGGTTTGATGCTTCAGCAAAGCACCTCGATCGCGCAGTTGAGTTAGGGCTAGTGCAAGGCGTTGAAAGCTTGAACCTACTTGCTCAGCGTTGCGACCTCATCGCGGTTTGTGTACCGGTGCATGTTGTCGTTGACGTCTGTGAGCAGTTATTGGCTACTGGCAGCCCTGCGACCATCATGGAATTGAGTAGTACAAAAGGGGTTTTGGCGAAAGCTTTAAAAGACAACCCAAATCGCAAGAGGCTTGTCCTCACTCACCCGATGGCGGGAACAGAATTTAGCGGTCCGGATGCAGCGATTGCCGGACTGTTCAAAGGAAAAACTACCGTATTGTGCGACCTCGCCGACAGTGATCCTGCTGGCGTAGAACTCGTGAAAAAAGTATACGAAGACATCGGAATGCGCTGCGTTGAGCAAGCTTCCGAACCTCATGACCTCCACGTTGCTTACGTGAGTCACATTAGTCACATCTCCAGCTTCGCACTTTCCTTGACCGTTTTGGAAAAGGAAAAAGACGAAGCTCAAATTTTCAACCTCGCTTCAGGCGGTTTTGCAAGTACCGTTAGGCTCGCGAAGAGCAACCCGGATACGTGGAGCCCCATTTTCGCGCACAACCGAGACCATGTCTTAGATGTACTTGACGAGTACATCAATGTTTTGGCTTCTTTTCGTACTGCGCTTATTAAACAAAACTTTGACGAAGTTCACGCTCTCATGTCGCGCGCTAACGCGATTGGGCCGATGCTACCTTAAACCATCATTATGATTTCATTTACTGAAAAACGTCCCTTTGTCATTGCAGGTCCCTGCAGCGCCGAAACTGAAGAACAAGTACTCGGTACGGCACGCGCACTAGCGGCTCAGGGCAAGACAGATTTATTCCGTGCAGGCATTTGGAAGCCGCGTACACGTCCAAATTCTTTTGAAGGAGTTGGTACAGAAGGTCTCGGCTGGTTACGCAAGGTGAAAGAGGAAACTGGCCTCAAGGTCACGACTGAGGTTGCCAATAAGCTTCACGTCTATGAGGCGCTGAAGTACGGTGTAGATGTACTGTGGATTGGCGCCCGAACGACGGTGAATCCATTTAGTGTGCAAGAGATTGCAGATGCGCTTGAGGGCGTAGATATTCCTGTGATTGTAAAGAACCCCATCAATCCAGACATTGGTTTGTGGAGAGGTGCTGTCGAGCGTTTGCAGAAGGCAGGAATTACGCGTATTGCGGGTCTACACCGTGGCTTTAGCAGCTTTGGAGATAGTAACTACCGTAATCCGCCGCGCTGGCAAATGGCGATTGAGTTCAAGCGTATGATGCCAGAGCTTCCATTGTTTGTTGATCCGAGCCACATTTGTGGTCGTCGTGATACGCTCGCAGCGGTAGCGCAACAGGCGTTTGACTTGAATTACGATGGTATGATGCTCGAGGTGCACCCGAACCCTGATGATGCGTGGAGTGATGCAAAGCAGCAAATAACACCCGCAGTATTTGGTGAATTGGTAGATGGGTTAAACCTGCCGAAAGCATCTTCAACTGATCCAGACTTCCTAGCGAGTTTGAGTGGCTTACGTCAGCAGATTGATGAAATCGACGAGGAAGTGCTCAATCTTTTGGCTGAGCGAATGAAACTTGCGGAGTCAATTGGTACGTATAAGCGTAATAACAATATCGCGATTCTGCAGCCATCTCGATGGAACAGCTTGCTTGAAGAAGCAAGAAAGCGAGGTGAGTCACGAAATCTTTCCACTGAATTTGTGACTTCCCTCTTACAGGCGATTCACCAAGAAAGCATTAATAAGCAAGAAAGCATCATTCGGAAATAGCTAAAAACTTACCAAGCAATCAACTATGCATCATTCATTTTCTTGATATGATGCATAGTTGATTTTTGGTCTCCATTGACGCCAATTCTAAAACGAATAAAAGTTGACCACACTTGACTAACAAGTGTGCTTTGTAGTATATTAGACGTCCAGCCGCTTGATAGTCAAGGAATTTCCTATTAGAGATTTCCTGATTTCGGTTCGCCTGGCCCACCAGTCTCAGAGTGAAATTCTTCGACATTGTCATACCTAGAACTCTAGGAATCATATGGCGATGGAATAATATTTGTTGTACTTTCTTAAACTGATCACACGAGATGGCCATTTTCTACATACTTCTTGGAGCTTTTGCGCTAGGTGCAGGTGCAGTAGCGAGTGCGAATTTGAGTGGAAACTCTTCGCGTAGGCGATGAGAGTGTAATAAATGCTGATATTTAGTGAACTAGGCTACACAACGAATTGATATACAGGCAATTACGAATGATCCCCACCTCCAATATTCATTGGAAGTAGATCTTAAGGTTTAACAAGATTTCAAGGTAGATTTGAGTATGCAAAAGCTTCTCAAAATTTCCATTTTTTTCCTTCTCTTTTCAGCTTGTACTGGTCAAGCGAACTCCGGAGAATACCTTTTCAAGAAGTATTTTGAAGTATTCCCTATTCAGATTAGCGAAGAAACTAACCGAACGGAACCATTATTAAGACCAGCCTACGAGGCCTATAGTACTCAGGACTACACAACAGTCCTTAAGATTACAAGTGATTTTACACGGAACGTAGCAGAGCTTCCAGTTGTCATGATGGCTCAATCAATGGGCTACATCTTTGCAGACAGTTTAGAACAAGCTGATCATACGCTTGCCGTACTTGAAGCTCATCCTATTATTGGAGACAATGCGACGTGGTATAGAGCTTTACTAAAAGTTAAAGAGGAAGATTTTAAAGCAGCAATAAACTACCTAGATCAAGTTCCTAGGCTTGGAGACTCAGAACTTACCTCAAAAGCAGCTGCACTTAAAAGTGAGCTTGAGCAGAACTAATTTTTTGCAATAATTAGAGGAGTGTTGTTGTTTCGAGCAGCAACTATCATTGTATCACCAGCTACCACGCATTGCTTTAGACTTCTCGTTATACCGGGAAGATAAACCCCTGTTGAGCTTGGTCTGTTGTCAATGATTTCTTGGCATCCCGTGTTTGGCCTCTCAAGCAGTAAACCAAAGCTAGCATCATATGCTCCTCGCTGGATCGTAACAGCAGAGGTATTTCCCGCAAGGATTGTTTTGCCTGCCAAGTTTGCGCCAGCTTGAACCGTAGATTCTTGCGCACCAATAGGAAAAGCTTGAAAAGATTTAAAGCCATCACTATCACAGAATACTTGCCCTGAGTGAGCCTGTGTAACGGTAAATTTATTGGCCTTTTTTTGCCAGGCTGAAGGAACTAGGTCATTAAAATCCGCCCTCGCAAAATCAGTATAGGACTTGAAGTTCTTCCTAACAGCTACTAATTGCTTAGTCACCTCATCCCGAGTTGCAAAAATCCTTTCCTCTCCTCCACTATTCACCGTTACAATGTGTTCGACAGATCCATTTTGGTCAAAGTCAGATACGTACATTTTCATTGGCTCATCAAGTGACGGTTGGAGTTTTGAATTAAGCCCCAAATTGCCCAATACAATTTTCTCGAGTTTGCCATTTGTCTTGTATTTAGGCGTCAGGCTACGCCAAAAGCCATTTGATGCTAAAGTGAGACCATCTTCCTCTATTTTTGCATTAACTATCCGATGTGCGGTAACTGGTCCCCAATCGCGAGCGAGAATCAAATACTCT
Source organism: Saprospiraceae bacterium (assembly GCA_045110575.1). Taxonomy (GTDB): domain Bacteria; phylum Bacteroidota; class Bacteroidia; order Chitinophagales; family Saprospiraceae; genus CALDTK01. The sequence continues at coordinate 125,000 of JBGCGF010000052.1, read as the reverse complement.
CCGACGAGAGTAGAAACCTTGATCGCATCGGTGATCATATTAAGTTTATTGAACCATGGCGCAACCTGATTCGTCACGTCTATAAACTCATGGTTCGCATTGACCTTTAAAACAAAACCAGGTGTTGCAACTGCAGCTAAGTCTGTTTGGGTGCGAGGTAATACTGCTACTAATGGTTCGTCACTTGAATCTAGAACAACCAGACGAGAGCCAACAATTCTCGTCTCTGCAAGCAGCTTATCCTCAACACGATTAAAGACAGCCTCGTTATTCTCATATAAGCGCAGGCAATGGTTAATGTGATTCGTAGGATACTCTGATCCACCTGAAAGCACCAGCAAGTCCTGATCTCCGTCACTATCGTAGTCTAAGAATAGTGCATCAACGTCTTCAAATATTTGATCTTCTTCGAAACAACTAAGAACTTCTTTTGAAAATAGACCATCAGCTTTCTGGCTCCAGAGTTCTGCGGCCTGCCCTTTGGCCCCTCCAAAAAACAAATCATCGAGCCCATCTCCTGTCACATCTGCAATTGCTAACGCTGGTCCTTCTTCACTGGTCATCTCCAGGATTAGAGCTTGCCTATTAAACTCATTAAAGTTGTTCTCTTTATGAGAAAAGGTTATCCCAAAATTTTCGGCTGGTATCGTTCGAAAAGGAGGTGTAGCTACAAATTGATCAACAGATAAGACTGCATCACTTTCGTTTTGCACGATCGTGTTGTACTTATTGATTGCACTTGAATCAATATCGTGCTCAGTCATCGTTCGATCAGACCAATTGACTTGAATTTTCATTGGGAACGAGAGGCGGTCTACCGGAAAGACTACCCTAGTGTCTGATGACGAGAGAAAGCCCCTAATCGCTTGAATTTCTTTAGATAAACCAACGCCATCAACAAAAGTGATTTTCCCTCCTATTGCTGAACGGTTTCCACCTTGTTGCACTAACTCAATTCCAACCCACATCGGCCCAGAACCCTTTGAAATAGATCTATTCTCAAGTAGTTGTGCGGCACCATTTACATCAGAAATAACGAGATCTAGGTCTCCATCGTTGTCTAGATCTGCTGAGACGCTACCATGTGAAAACCCAGCTGCGCCAAGTAAGGCTGGAGCTTGAAATACCCCATCTCCATTATTCAAAAATAGCTGGTTTTTCAATTTAACCTCGGGCATTTGATCAGCTAAAGCCAGATCTTCGGTAGTAATTCTATTTGATTTAATTCTAGCTTGATTCTTAGGGTTAGATATAAAATTAATGTAATCCATATCGTTGCTACGTCCATAAATCCCATTGGTAATAAAAGCATCTGAATCACCGTCCAGATCAAAATCTTTAAGTAGAACGGACCAGCTCCAATCAGTTGCTGAAATACCAGAGAGCATTCCAATGTCTGAAAAAATCGGGTTCCCCGATAAATCTGGATGCAAACCTTTTGACATTTGAAGCATGTTCCGAGAGTACTGAGGCCAGTAACCGTTTCGCAACTTAAGCTTCCATACATCAAATGGATCTTCCCCCGCAGAAGCTTTAAGAATATCGTGCTGGAATGGAAGCATGTCTAGACTAACGATATCAAGGAACCCATCCTGATTCAAATCGCTAGCATCAACTCCCATGCTGAACCTCGAGGTGTGAGAGATAGACTCCCTTAGTGACTCTTTGAAATGAGTCCCTTTACCGTTTAAGTATAAGTAGTCATCCTCATGAAAGTCATTAGCGATGTAAACATCTAGATAGCCATCAGAATTGAAGTCTCCTGAAACTATGCCCAAGCCGTAGCCAAGTGCTGAACTAGTAATGCTAAATGCCTCAGACTCATCCTTATACGCTCCCTTGTCAAGTTGAAGGAGCAAATCACCTGCAAGGCTATCCCTTTTCTTAATAAGTCGACCCCTTGCCCCAAAAGTCCCATTACTGTGAACACTATGTCTAAGTAGATAGGTTTCCAACAGCCCATCGGCAGTCGCATCAAAGAATAAAGCTTGGGTACCGTATCCTTTGATGGCTAATCCATATTGTTGTGACTGTTCAGAGAAACGAATATTCCCCAAAGTGGATTCATTTATGTACAGCCTTGAATGACTCCGAGGAGCGGTAGATAGCGGACTGACAACACTAACATATACATCCAATTTACCGTCGGCATTTATATCTACAACACTAACTCCTGTAGACCATAAAGAGTCTGTGTGTATACCTGTCGAAGTTGTTACGTCATCGAACTTAAAGTCACCTCTATTTAGATAGACAGCATCTTCAACCTGATTGCCAGAGAAATAAAGGTCTAAAAGCCCATCACCGTCAAAGTCTCCAACACCTACACCTGCTCCGTTATAGAAGTACATGTAATTGAAGATGTTCTGTTCAAAATTGGCTTTCAACGTATTTTCGAAGCGCACCCCTGTCCTCTCCGTTGGAAGAGCTTCAAAGATTAAGGGCTCACGCGAAGACTCATTTGTACAAGAACAAATAGCTAAAACGAACCAAAGAAAAAAGTGTCTGGTAGACATAGTATGTTATTCTTCGACTTCCAAGAATTGAACAGAACCGCTGTTTCTCCCTACGAAAAGCAGCGGCTCTCCATCAACTGGAGCTAGGGTTAGCATCTTTACTATGGTTCCTGCTAGGTTTAAATTACAAACTGTCTGGCTACTAGACAATACTCCTTGGTGATTAATTAGAACCTCTCCACGTGAAGCCACTAATGGTCCTAAACGGGAAGTACCTCCAGGCATATTACCGCCAAAAATTAAATCCAAATCACCATCTCGGTCAATATCAATGCTGTGAATGGCTCGAATGGGACTACTCTGTATCTCCCAGGGTAAAGCCTGTTTAGACCAACCCGAAGTTGACCGCTCAAATAAACATGTCCGAAACTCTGAAGCTACATGGTGCGAAGCACTATTCAAGACTTCAGAATCAAAAATTTCAGTTAAAGTTTTGTCAGCATATTCGTCATAGCGAACAAATTTCTTTTTTATACTCGGAATAATAGCCTCTAGTTCACTTTTGAGCGCTAAGGGCACTAGGTTATTTACATCTTCACCAACCGCATAAATATGTTCTTCACTACCATTCTCGTCAACATCTGCGTAGTACAAATGGACAGGAGGAGCACCTGGATATGAAAAGAATGTGTTTGTACCTACGTTTCCTCCCACTATTTCATCCTTCCCATCACCGTTGAGGTCAACAGCATAAACTGACGACCAAACGCCTTGTGAGTTAGCGATGACCTCCTCTTGATCTAAAACCCCTTTCTCTGAAGAGCTCAAGATGGTAACAGACATATACTCGCCAACTACTACCAACTCGTCTTTCCCATCACCATTCGTATCTGCAGACACCATATCAGTGACTAAACCACCTTTTTGTAGGAAGCTTTTCTCTGGAGGAACAGGTAGGCTAAAGCGACCGTCTCCGGCATTTAAATAAATTGCAATCGGGCAGTTTCTTCCGTATCCTGAAGGATGCAATTTGCCACCTGTTGCGAAATCAAGAAACCCATCTCCATTAAAGTCACCACTTACTATTGCATCGACTGATCTATAGAATGTTGGAAGCACTTGTCGTCTTGGCTTACGGAAAGCAACACCGCCATCTCGGTCCTGATAATGCTCATATACCCTAAGAATATAAGCTTTTGGGTTGCCAATAAATTCACTACCACCACTACCTACTAACAAATCTTCGTCTCCATCACTATCTATATCTATGAACAATGCACTTACATCTTCATAGCCTCGATCTTGGTGCAATGCTACTTGCCTACTCGGTAGATACCGTTGCTCTTCTTTAGAGTAAATTAGAAGTTTCGCAACATCAGATGCCGCGCCACCCACGAAAAGTAATTGATCTTCCCTGCCATTGAGACTCCCTGAAGCAATTGCTGGACCGCTTAGTGAATTCATTGCATACAATAGCCGATCTCGATCATAATCATTAAAGACATCTTCGGTATGAATGAGTGGTTTTTTCAGTATTGAGGGCGTTACATCTTTAATTGCCAATTGACATTCAGTTTTCAGCTTGAGCTCACCAGGCTTATTACTTGCCTGATTCCCGAATGGTTTTTCTGAAAAATCAAAAGACAATTCAGACATATTATCTGAAAAATAATACATTTTGATTTCACCACCATAGGAATCAGTTGCTACAATACTATCTATACTCGTACCTGAAGGGACAGATACCAATGGGAAATATGTAGAAGAGGACTGAAATCCTTTTACTGGAAAATGCTCATAAGCTATTCTCTGCTCGCCAGCAAAAATAGTGACTGCAGCTCCTATTGAGCGCGTATTTTTACCACTCCCCAAAAACGTCATTCGCATCGCAGGGTCCTCACCGTGCTCAACTGTACGATTCTTATAAATGCTAACCTGCTCATTGAGGTTATTTATGACGAGATCTAAATCCCCATCTTGATCAAGGTCAGCATAAGCGGCCCCATTACTGTGTGAAGGAGAAGCTAAGCCCCAGGAAGAGGAACTATCGGCAAGGGACATATTCCCTGAATTAGCAAAAACACGATTTGGTATTTTTGTAGAAGGAATCATCTTAACAAATTCTGAAAAATCTATTTCCTTTCCAAGTTTAGCCGCTGCTATGGTTTCATCTGATGCCATATAATTAATAAAGTCTTGATTTGTTAAATCTTTGTACGCACCGTTAGCGATAAACAAATCTCTGTATCCATTATTATCTAAATCTACCATAAGGGCTCCCCAACTCCAATCCGTTGCTGCGACTCCGAGCATCTGCCCTATTTCTCGATAAGTTCCATCACCCCTATTATGCTGTAAAGTGTTTCGCATTACCTGGTGATGATAACCTTTTCCTACACGTCTAGCATAGTCTGTATAGGTAGTAAATTTTGTTGTTTGTTTTAGTCTAATATCAGAATCTGGCAGCATGTCCGTTGTAAATATTTCGGGATACCCATCATTATCTAAGTCTGCGATATCAGCGCCCATGCTAAAGTTGCTAATAACATCTAAGCGAGATGTCAACTCTTCAGTGAAACCTCCTTTTTGGTTATTGACATACAGATAATCTCGTTCGTAAAAGTCATTACTGACATAGAGATCCTCCCAACCATCACCCGTTAAGTCGCCAACGGTAACACCTAACCCAAATCCTATAACGGATCCGAAAATACCTGCAGACTCACTTACATCTACGAAGACCCCGTTATCATTCCGGTACAATTTGTCTCCGCCTAACGTATCTCGCTTTAATCTAAGGTTTCTTAACCCTAGTGTAGAAATAGGCCTAAAGCTGTTGTTAAGGATATATGCATCAAGATCGCCGTCATGATCATAATCAAAAAAAGTTGCGTGAGTAGTGTAGCCAGCATCATTTAATCCGTACGCCAAAGCCTTCTCTTGAAAGGTACCATTTCCTTGATTTACGAAGAGTTCATTTTCTTTATTCGAACCAGAGACATCGCCACTATTACAGACATAAATGTCCAATAACTGATCTCCATTAACATCTGCAATGACCACACCTGTGGACCATGGTGCTGCTCCAGCCACTCCGGCCTTTCTCGTAATATCTTTAAACTTTAAATTACCAAGGTTTTCATAAAGCTTGTTCTCTCCTGTATTAGACGTTAAGAATACATCTTCAAATCCATTTCCAGTAAGGTCGCCAATTGCCACTCCTCCTCCGTTATAGTAATTACGATATTGAAAAATAGTATAAGAGGTATCCTCAACCAACTGATTCTTAAACAGTATCCCAGTTGAATCAGGGGACAGCAACTCAAAACGAGATTCCACCATTTTTGGACGGTCATCGTTTGCACAACTTGAGACAACCAGTATTGTCAAGATTGCACCAATAAAAGTGATCGAACGAAAAGAAATCAAAGTCATGAACCTTATTTTTATCACAACAAAAAAAGGACAGGTACACGAAGATGTGTACCTGCCCTTAATTTTGGTTAAAACTAACCTTTAGCTACTAGTAACCTGCGTTCTGAACGAGGTTAGGGTTGGCTGCAATTTGCTCAAGTGGGATTGGGAACAAGAAGACACGTGGGTCAGACTCATATTCCTTCTCACTGTAAGAACTAAGGTAGGTTCCAAAACGTACCTGATCTAGACGACGAACGCCTTCCCAGTACATCTCAAATCCACGCTCATCTAGCAGGCTAGGTTCGTCTAGTGATGGCAAAGCAGCTGCACCTTCACGGCTAGCACGCAACTCGTTGATAGTCGCTAAAGCACCGCCGTTGTCTCCATTACGCAACTGTGCTTCTGCTTTGTTGAGGAACACCTCAGCGTAGCGCAAAAGAACGTAGTCATTTGCTGGATCCTCGATGTTTGCAAGATCTGGATAGTACTTCAGTACACGAACCCCTGCAGCTTCATTTGAGAAACCTAGACTTACGTCTACAGTGAACACTAGTGGTTGTCCTGAACGAGTAGTTAAAGCAACAGTTTCACCCATTGCGTCCTTTCCGAACTGCTGTCCCTCCAAGAAACCTGCACGAAGGCCAGCATCAGGGTTAAGACCTTCAGCACTGAAACGCTCATCAGCTTGATCCCACTTATTGTAAAAATCAGCAACAGTAGTAAAACCGTTCCAACCAGAAATTTCTTGGTTGTAGTGAGTTGTCATACGGTGACGGTTCTGTGTACTTGAACCAATTCCATCTCCGTTTGCAAATTGGAGAGCCAACACAGACTCAGTACTCTGGGCAGTGTTGTCAGGGCCAAACATCTGGAAGTAAGATCCAGGAGCTTGCAATTGGAAGTAACCTGAAGCAATTACGTCGTTACTAAGAGAAACAACGCGATCAAGATCAGCTGGCGCATGTGCATACGGTCCTTCAGGACTTGCTGCTGAATATACAGCCTTGTTGAGCAACATACGCGTTAGGAAAACTTGAGCAGCTTGCTTATTTACAGCACCTGCATCAGTAGGATCAAAATCTTGCAAAGCAGGAATTGCTTCTTCAAGATCTTGGATTACAAAAGCAATCGCTTCTGCTCTCGAAAGAACTTTAGGAAACACTCCAATACCCTCAGTAGCCTCACGGAAAGGAACTTGGCCATAGAAATCTGCCATGTGTGCCATGAAATAAGCACGCAAAAATTTCGCCTCAGCAATAATATCTGCATCTGATGTTGCAGCAATTACCTGTGTAGCATTGAAATACGGAGTAGAGAGACGCGTAAACGTCTCTATTACTCGTGGATTACTTGCTGTCCAGTTGTGAGCATGCATCTGCTGCCAAGCTCCAGCATCAAACCAATCCGTTCCACGGGTTGGTCCGATAAGCTCGTCACTTGTGTGCTCAAGTAGAGAAAAGGCACCCGCCTGATCTGTAAATGTCTGTAAACCGTTGTAAGTCGCTAGCAAAACTCCTTCAGGATCCTCCAGGAGAGGAAGTTCTGAACCTGGGGCTTCTGTAACGATGTCACCGTAAACTTCAGGCTCTAAATCAGTGCAGGACTGGAAGACAGTTGCAAAAGCAATTGCTCCGAACATACCGTACTGACGCCATTTTGAAAAGTTAGTCATGATGATAATAGTTGCGGATTCTTAGAATCCTAGATTAAGGCCGAAAAGAATAGTACGTGCACGTGGGTAAGACGTGTAGTCTATACCTAATGAAGGAATGCCGTTAATGTTTGCGTCAGTATTCACCTCAGGGTCAAATCCGCTGTAGTTCGTCCATAAAGCAAGATTTTGTCCTGTAACATACACTCGTGCAGAGCTCAAGTACTTTGTAGTCTTGATTGGAATGTTGTATCCGAGGTTCATGTTCTGAAGACGAACAAAGTCACCGTCTTCCAAGAAACGTGTTGAAGGAACACCTGGATTTTCACGTGCCTCCGGACCAGCCGCATTCTCTACAGTTGTATTACGTCCGGTTGCTAGGTTTCCTTTCAAGAAAAGAGCGTTAGCAGTGTTGTTGTAAACCTGGAAGCCAAATACTCCTTGTAAGAAGAATCCGAAATCAAAGTCACCGTAGGTGAAGTTGTTCGCAATACCCACGTTAACATCAGGAATAGGATCCCCAACATAGCTAGGTATTCCGTTGTTCGCAAACGTGTTACGTCCCTCTGAATCGAATCCAGTGAAAGTCGGTAGATAAAACGCAAATAATGGCTGTCCACTTTCAATCTGCTGAGCAAATGCTCCTGTTAGACCCTGGCCACGAATTGCACCAGTGAAATCAACACGATCCAAGTTGCGGAGCTCGTTCTTAAGGTAAGAACCTGTGAATATTGTCTGCCAAGTGAACTTTTCAGTCTCAATAGCTCTCAAATCAACGCTCAACTCAACTCCAGAGTTTACAACCTCACCTGGAAGGTTTACAAACGTTCGGCCTTCTCCTGGTGTAGGAGCTGCCTGTCCTTGGAAGAAGAGAAGCTCACTAGTTACTTTATTAAAGTAATCTAAAGAACCAATAATGCGACCATCCATGAAGCCATAATCTAGACCAACGTTAAACTGTGATGTTTGCTCCCACTGGAGATCCGGATTAGGAAGGTTGCCTTGAACAGCTGCTCCTTGGTTGTTAAAGTTACTAGTTGAAAGGAACTGACGTCCTGGAAACTCTTGGTTTCCAACGATACCGTAACCTACACGTAGCTTCAAGTCGTAAAATACATCAGGAATAAAATCTTCCTCAGCCAAGCGCCAACCAACAGAAACACTTGGGAAAGTTCCGTAGCGGTTGTTAGCACCAAACTTTGATGATCCGTCACGACGGATAGTACCAGTCAGGAGATACTTGTCGTTGATAGTATAAGTAGCTCGTGCGAAATAAGATTGAAGCTCATCTACAAATCGCTCAGAAAAGCCACCGATTCGCTCTGGGCTTTCAACAGCATCAATGTCATTGTAGCCAGGCTCTCCGAAAGGAAGCGATGAGAAAGAGTTCGTTACATTATTGAAACTGTTGTCAAAACGCTGATATCCGTATCCAACCAATACACTTAATGGATCGTCTCCGACTTTAGTGCTATAGTTTAATGTGTTCTCCCAAAGACGGTTGTTGTTCGTAGTATTAGCAATGCTGTTTGCACCCGGGAATACTTGAATACCGTTAATCTCTTCTCCTCCACCGACAAAAAGACGACGATCCCGTGAAGTCAAACGAGTACCGCTAGAGTAGTCGTAACCAAAAGTACTTTGGAATCGAAGACCTTCCGTGATGTTCACACCAGCAGATACGTTCGCAAGCAAACGATTTGATGCTGCTCGGTCATCGATATAAGCTAGAAGAGCTCTTGGGTTACGGAAATCCTGAGCTTGACGGAAAATGCCTGCTGCTTCATCTTCAAAGACAGGTGAAGTAGGGTTTGCCTGTAGAGCGCCACCTAGAAGATCACCTTCAGCTCCAGCATCATTTGATATTGGTGCGAATTCGTCATTTACTCTTGAACCTGTCAAAGTGACATTAAAGTCGACTAGACCATCAAGTACGCTTTGGTATGCCGCTAGACGACCAGTAAAGCGCTCAAGTGAAGAGTTCTCAACGATACCTTCTTGATCGAGGTAAGATGCAGAAAAGCGGTAGTTGCTATTCTCTTCTCCACCCCCAAAGCTGAGGCCATAGTTTTGAGCAACACCTGTGCGGAAAATTTCATCTTGCCAATCTGTATCAGCTCCACGATCTGCTTCCGCAGGATCCGCTCCAGCGGCAATAGCCGCAGCAACGTAGTCACTTCCACTAAGAAGATCGAGTTTGTTCGCAGGGTTAGAAATACCAACTGACGTATTGAACTGAACCTTACTAGCCCCTCCCTTACCGCTCTTGGTTTTAACGATAACTACACCGTTCGCACCCCTTGAACCATAAATCGCAGCAGCTGAAGCGTCCTTCAAAACGCTAATAGACTCAATATCATTTGGGTTGATGAATGCTAGCGGATTTCGAGCTGAAGTGTTTCCCACTCCAGCGTCTCCACCTCTAACAGTTTCTGCTCCTGCCAACGGCACACCATCAACAACATAAAGTGGGTTGTTACCACCTCTTACTGAAGAAGTACCACGAATACGAACGTTGACACCTGCACCAGGCTCACCACTACTTTCAGTAATTTGAACACCAGCTACTCGACCTTGAATAAGCTGCTCTGGACTAGTTATTACACCAGCCTGAAAGTCACGCTCGCCAACACTCGCTATTGCTCCGGTTAGATCTTCCTTTCGGACAGAACCGTAACCAATTACCACAACCTCGTCAAGCAGTTCTCCTGCAGACATAGTCATGTCATAAGTAGATCGACCAGCTTCAACACTAACTACCTGAGTAGAGTATCCTGCATAGGAAATTCGAATCTGAGTTGCACCAGCTGGTACACTCAATTCATATTTACCATCGAAATCTGTTGCGGTACCGACATCGGTTCCAACAACTAGGACGTTTGCCCCGATTAGGGGTTCGCCATTATCACCATCTGTGAGGGTACCACTGATAGCTGTCTGAGCAAGCGCAAGGCTTGCACTTCCGAGCATCAATAAGCACACCCAAAAAAGGCGACTAAAAGCATGTACTGTTTGCTTCATAAAAGTGAAATTGTTTTGAAAAAATAGTCGCTCGGGCAGTGAATCAGAGTGAATTCAGCCCCTACACGTTACGCTAAAGTGCATTAATAGCACGGTTCCTACAACTTTAACGAAATAAAATCCGCTGTATCGATATGAATTTTACCGTAAGTATGGATTTCTAAAATTACTCAGTTAGTGTAAAATCTACACTATATCCTATTAAACCCTAGCATTTGCGCCCATTTTCGTTTGCTTTCTCTAAAAATTAAAAGATTTCAACGTTTACTTGAAATCATGATCAGTCGTGACCATTTTGTGTCACATCCTTCTAAATTATCAGTCCGATATGAGTACTTTCCACCTCGAATGACATCAAACAGCTTTTCCTTCTATAGTTTGATTCTTTGCGTGATATTCTTCACCTGCAAAGGAGAAGCGCTCGCCAACCTAAACTTGAACACAAGCAGCATTTCTCAGACGGTAGCTTCAGGTTCGCGCTCAATTGCTACTGAACTCAGTTGCCTTTCTTCTACAACAAACAGCGAGGCTTTTTCAGTCGAAAAAAACCTGTGTACTAGTCTCAAACCTTCTTCGACCCTTAAAATTCCATTTCGTTACATCAACGGATTCCTAATCGTTGACGTCTTAGTCAATGAACGGCTTCCCTTGAGCTTCATTTTTGACACTGGCTCAAAACACACGATTCTCACCGACGAGAATTTCATCCCTTTCCTCGGACAACTCCCCGAAGAGGAAATCCAAATCGTTGGATCCGACCTGAGCATTCCAATTACAGGCCACATAATGAGAAGAACCTCCCTAAGTGTTGGTGAAGTAGACCTTGAAAATCAAAGCCTCATTTTGCTGGACGGAGGAATCCTAGACTTAAACGTCTTGACAGGTGAAGACATTCATGGAATTTTGGGCATAGGAGCCTTTGGCGCTTATGCGGTAAAAATCAACTACCAGACGGGTACTATTGAGCTTTTCGAAGCTGAATCCTTCAGACCCAGCAAAAAAGCAATAACCGTCCCCATTAGAGTGGAAAAATCCAAGGCATACGTGGACATAGAGGCTGAAATCCATCCAGGAAAAACGCAACAGCTTTCTCTTCTATTAGATAGCGGTGCCTCTCTTTCAATGCTTATACATGTTGCACAAGCTGATTCGACATTATTCCCCCCAAGACTTGTCACGGGAACGTTTGGCTATGGGTTAGGAGGATACCTAGAAGGATATGTCGGAAGAAGTGATTTCGTTCATGTCGGACCTATCGATTTGCCTGGAATCATCACTCATTTTCAAGTTCTCTCGGACGTCAATACGCTCGCAGATATTCCTACAAGAGAAGGAATCATTGGGAATGGGATTCTTGATCGCTTCACGGTAATAATTGACTTTCCAAGCAAAGAACTGCATCTTGTTCCTATCAGACACCGGCAGCGACGAGCAAAATATGATCGCTCCGGACTTCGACTTGTTCGCGATGGAGCCAAGCTCGACGAACTCCGCGTACAACACATTGTTAAAGGTTCTCCAGCAGATCTGGCAGGAATCTCTGTTGGCGACGAGTTACTTAAGGTCGGTATTTATCCAATCAAAATGAAGAGTCTGAGCGGTATTGAAAGCATGCTTCGCGGCAAAGTTGGTAGGTCCGTACGGTTGTTGATGCGCTCGGATGCAGTCGAAACACAAAAGATAATAACACTAAAAGAGCTAATCTAAATAGCTCTCTATCAGAAGGATAGACGCCCATTCCCAAATTTTCTGCTTACGCTAAAACGCCTTTCTTGAATGATCCAAGTAAAGGTCGATCAGCTTTCGCCAAAACGTGCTGCACGTTTGTCGAAAAATCCTATCTTTGCGGCCGTTAAAAAACAACTATTCACATGTTTGCAATCGTTACCATCGCTGGTCAGCAATTTAAAGTGACGGAAGGCCAACGCCTTTTCGTACACCAGCTCGATGCCGAAGCAGGATCTAAGATCACTTTTGATCAGGTCCACCTCATCGCCCCGGAAAGCGGCGAGCCTACCATCGGAGCTCCTACAGTTAAAGGTGCATCTATCAGCGCGACGGTCGAAGACCACGTTCGCGGTGACAAGGTCATCATCTTTAAGAAGAAGCGCCGTAAGGGCTACCGTCGTAAGAACGGTCACCGTCAATCGTTTTCCCGTATCACGATCAATTCGATCGCGAGCTAAACCCCATTTCTCACTTCATAATTTTCTGAATCATGGCTCACAAGAAAGGTGTAGGTTCCACAGATAACGGACGCGATAGTAATCCGAAATACCTCGGTGTGAAACTCTTCGGAGGTCAGACCGCAACTGCAGGCAACATCCTCGTTCGCCAACGCGGTACAAAATTCCACGCTGGAGACAACGTATACATGGGACGCGACCACACGCTCCATGCAAGTGTTGACGGTAGAGTTGTTTTCCGTAACCGTCGCGACGATCGCACTTACGTAAGCATCAAGCCAAACGACGAAGCACTAGCTGCTACAATGCGTCCAGTAGTTGGTACAAAAGAAGCAAGCATTCTTTTCGCAGTAGGAGCTCCTACTGCTAAGAAGGCTGCTCCTGCGAAAAAAGCGGCTCCTAAGAAAGCTTCTGCTCCTAAAGCTGCAAAGACTGCTCCGGCACCTGCTGCAGTGAAAGCTGCTCCAGCTGACAAAGGCGGCAAAGACGACCTCAAGAAGATTGAGGGTGTTGGTCCAAAAATCGCAAGTCTACTTAACGAAGGTGGATTCATGACTTTTGCAGACCTCGCTGCTGGCCCAGTTGAAAAGATCCAAGCGATCCTTGACGCTGCTGGTCCACGCTACCGCATTCACAAGCCAGCATCATGGCCAGAGCAAGCAGCTCTAGCACGTGACGGCAAGTGGGACGAACTACAAGTTCTCCAAGATCGCCTCGACGGCGGCAAGTAGTAAACTTCACAGATCACTACGACGTTAAAAGGCTACGCTGCAACTGCAGCGTAGCCTTTTTCTTTGTTGAGCCCCCCACGCGCATGAAGTATTCTTCATCTTCTACCTATCTCACACTTATCAAAGTCGCCTTATTTCTGTGGCTTTGCACTGGCTTGGCTGGTTTTGGCGAAAGCTCACTATTTGCACAGTTTAGTATTGCAAATAGCTACCGCTATACAGCAAATGTTGAGGCATCAAAAGACTGGAAAGCTCCCGTCTTTCTCGATCAGCACAAATCTTACCTCACTAAAGAGCCAAGTAAACTCGGAACCTTTCTAACTCCTGCTGAAACCTACAACCCCAAAAGATTTTGGGTTAGCGTGGGAACCGCGACTACGATTTATACTGGATTTGCAATTGGCCTCTGGGAAGCGTGGTACAAAAATTATGAACTGGGTCCATTCCAAACCTTCAACGATCAAGGCGAATGGCTCAACATGGATAAATTCGGACACGGATATACCGCATACCATTATTCACGCTGGGCATTTCAAGGACTAAATTGGTCAGGAACACCCCGCAAACGTGCCATTGTGATGGCTGCTGGGACGAGCCTTCTGCTTCAGTCCACTGTAGAGGTAATGGACGGCTTTAGCGCCAAGTGGGGCTTCTCTTGGAGCGACATGGCGATGAACAGCCTTGGAGCTGGTGTTTTCGTTGGCCAAGAGCTTCTTTGGGAAGAGCAACGAATTAATTTTAAGGTCTCCTCTTATCGCAGACCGCATAGCACAGAACCGATTGCGTCTATTCAACCCGGCGGACCAACGAGTAGCCTTGCACGTCGCGCGGAGGACCTTTACGGAGGAACCCCGTGGCAGAGGTTCATAAAGGATTACAATGGCCAGACGCTTTGGGTGTCTGCTAATCCTGCTGTTTTAATTGGAAAAGAAACCAAACACCCTTGGATAAATTTATCCTTCGGATACAGCCCTGAAAATATCTATGGTGGCTTTGGCAATACTTGGTCCGAAGATGGATTTTCCTACAATGCCAGCACCATCGCTCCTCGGTACCGACAATACATTCTGTCGTTCGATATAGACTTTGACCGTGTCCCGTGTAAAAACCCAATCGTAAAGACCTTTCTGCACTTGATCAATCACTTCAAGATTCCTGCACCAGCAATTAGCTATGGTAGCGAATCAGGAGCCGTCTGGCATTGGCTTTACTACTAGATCAGCAATAGCTTAGCTACTTCGTTTCTTCACTGTAGAAGATTCCTGCGCGGTAGGACTCCAGTGCTTGACGAACAGTACCCGTTACGTTCTCAGGGAGTTTGTTGATCGGATGCCACTGAACGGCCTTGAATTTGTGATCCTCGACGTTCTTGATGCTCCCCTTGTACTTTGATGCCTTGAAGTACATATTGATCCTTTGCCCTGTCTTTGTGCGCTTGTGCAGCACATGCACGAGTGTTAGATCTTTCGGCTCAATTTTGATATTTGCCTCTTCAATCGTCTCACGAATCAAGGATTCACGAGCAAATTCATGGAACTCGACCGTTCCACCAACCAAGGTGTAGTTACCTCCGTTCCCTCTTCGCTGTTTGAGAAGTAGGATGTTACCGCGATCGTACAAAATAAGGCGGACCTTGTACTTAATATCTGGATTCTTCTTCGATGCCATGTGTGGAGGACGCTAGTCTTAAGGTTGAATTATGCCTACAAGGATACGCTCTAGGAGGCTGTCATGGAAGTCATTGGGTAGATTGATCTTCAATTGTCTAACAGCTTGATCTGAAATTGTACATTCGCGCTCGAATGAAGACTACACTACTGACACACCCAAAGGTAAAGGCCAGTATCCTAGACTGTATAGGTAATACCCCATTGGTATACCTAGAACGGTTTAGCGAAAGCGTCGGCTTTAAGGTCTTCGCGAAACTGGAGGGAGCAAATCCTGGTCAGAGCGCCAAGGATCGTATTGCCCTGAGCATGGTTAATGACATGGAAGCTTCCGGAAATTTACTTCCTGGAGGCACCGTGATTGAAACCACAAGTGGCAACACTGGCTTTGCGCTGGCGATGATCTGCGCTGTTCGCGGATATCGATGCATACTTGTCACCAACGACAAAATATCAAAGGCTAAGCTTGACGCACTCAAGGCGCTAGGAGCTGCAGTTGAGATCTGCCCTAGTAAAGTTCCAGCCGAGGATCCACGCTCTTACTACGAAGTAGCAAAGAGCATTCACGTGAAGACACCTAACTCGGTTTACATCAACCAGTATTTCCATACGGGTAACCCTGAGGCCCACTATAAGACTACTGGACCGGAAATTTGGGATCAAACCAACGGGCAAGTGACACACTACGTCGCCCCCGTAGGCACTGGAGGAACCATCAGTGGAACCTCTCGATACCTAAAGGAGCAAAACCCGCTCATCCAAACCCTAGGTATTGATGCCTATGGTTCTGTACTAACGAAGTATCACGAGACTGGAGAGTTCGACAAGAACGAAATTTACCCTTACCTACTTGAAGGCGTTGGCAAGAACATCATCCCAAGTAACGTCCACTTTGACCTCATCGACCAGATGACCAAAGTAGGTGATCGTGAATCTGCATTAGAAGCACGTGAGCTGGCAAAGACTGAGGGAATCCTCGTTGGGTTCTCTAGTGGTGCTGTACTCGCTGGAATACGTCTCATGGCGCAGGAGCTTCCTAAAGAAGCTGTGGTTGTGGCGATCATGAGCGACCACGGTTGTAAGTACTTTGAAAAGATATTCAACGACGAATGGATGGAAGAAAAAGGCTTGCTTTAGGGTAAGCTCTAAATTTCTACCGTTAACGTAAAAGAGCGTGTCCAAGGGATTTCCCTAGACACGCTCTTTTCAATTCTAAAGGGTTGCTACCCTACTCCATCTCCTCTTCGGCATAAGAACTCACATCAGGGCAAGTGCAAACGAGGTTACGATCTCCTAGCGCTTGGTTGACGCGAGCAACACTTGGCCAAAACTTGCGACTTTCTCGTAAGTAAGGCAGTGCAAAAGCGGCTTTAGCACGTGTGTACGGGTATTCCCAAGTGTCGTTGGTTACAACAGTCAGAGTGTGAGGAGCATTCTGCAATACATTATTGCTTGCATCAGCTTCTCCGCGAGCAACTTCATCCATCTCTTCACGGATGCTAATCATAGCATCACAAAAGCGATCTAGTTCGTCGAGGCTTTCACTTTCTGTCGGCTCAACCATCATCGTTCCAGCAACTGGCCAACTCAATGTTGGTGCGTGGAAGCTATAGTCGATAAGTCGCTTGGCTACATCCTCTGCACTTGCTACGCTCTTGAATGGTCGTAGGTCGAGAATAAGCTCGTGCGCAGACCAGCCTTTTTCTCCTTGGAAGAGAATATCGTAATGCCCTTCCAATCGCTTAGCGATATAGTTAGCATTCAAGATTGCATAACGGCTAGCGTCTGTCAAACCCTTTGGCCCTAGCATGCAGATGTATGCATAGCTAATGAGTAGGATACTCGACGAACCGAACGGTGCAGCAGAGACAGGAGAAGTCCCCTGCTCGCCTCCTGTAGGCACCAACGGGTGACTTGGAAGGAACGGAGCCAACTTATCGTTGACGCAGATTGGGCCCATTCCAGGACCTCCACCACCGTGAGGGATAGCAAACGTCTTGTGAAGGTTTAGGTGACAGACATCAGCACCACAGATCCCAGGACTTGTAAGTCCCACCTGAGCGTTCATGTTTGCACCGTCCATGTAGACCATGCCTCCATGATTGTGCACGACTTCGCAAATTTCTACGATGTCAGCCTCAAACACTCCGTAGGTACTTGGGTAAGTAACCATTAGCGCTGAAAGGTTCGCACTGTGCTTTTCTGCTTTCGCTTTAAGGTCATCTAGATCGATGTTACCAGCAGCGTCACTTTTCACAACAACCACACGCATACCGGCCATTACGGCACTGGCAGGATTGGTTCCGTGGGCAGACTCAGGAATCAAGGCGACATCACGATTGTCATCCCCTCGACTCAAGTGGTATGCGCGAATAACGGTGAGACCTGCATACTCTCCTTGTGCGCCACTGTTAGGCTGCAAAGAGGTAGCTGTAAAGCCACAGATATCAGCCAAGTAAGCTCCTAGCTCTTCAAACATTTGCATGTAACCAGCTGCTTGCTCTACAGGAGCGAACGGGTGGATATCAGCGAATGCAGGCCAAGAAACAGGCATCAACTCTGTCGCTGCGTTGAGCTTCATCGTACATGAACCCAATGCGATCATTGAGTGCGTTAACGATAGGTCTTTATTTTCTAAGCGCTTGATGTAGCGCATCAGCTTTGTCTCCGTTTGGTGTGCGGAGAAAACAGGATGCGCGAGGTAAGAGACATCTCTAGCAAGAGTAGCTGGAAGGTTGCTCTTAGCATCTGTCTCAGAAGTGCTTGGTGTTTTGGCGAAAGCTGACGCGAACGCATCTGTGAGAATAGCTACGGTTGCATCTGTAACGGTCTCATCAAAGCTGACTTGTACAAAATCATCCCCTCTACGTAAATCGTAGTAAAGGTTGATTTTACCTTTAAGCTCACCTTGCAACTTGACGCGCTGGTCATTGGTCATTCGGATACGAAGCGTATCGAAGAATGCGCTCTTCTCCAAAGAGATGCCCATTCCATTGAGCGTTTCCGCAAAACCAGTAGCACGCGCATGAACGCGCTCAGCGATGTCTCTCAGTCCTTTAGGACCGTGATAGACTGCATACATGCCGGCCATAATGGCAAGCAATGCTTGTGCTGTACAGATATTACTTGTCGCTTTCTCGCGGCGGATGTGTTGCTCACGCGTTTGAAGCGCCATGCGCATCGCAGGATTGCCTTGAGAGTCTTCACTTACACCGATGATGCGTCCTGGAAGCAGGCGACGGAAGTCAGGAGTTGTCGCAAAGAATGCAGCATGTGGGCCTCCGTATCCAAGAGGAACACCAAATCGCTGAGAATTTCCGACAGCACAGTCAACACCCCAATCACCTGGAGCTTGGAGCATGCACAGTGCGAGTAAGTCTGTTGCAACACAAGTGAAGACTTCAGACTTCTTAGCTTCTTGAACAAGTGACGATAGATCGACTACTTCGCCATCTGCTCCTGGATACTGCAAGAGCATTCCAAATACAGTTGCATCAAAAGCGAATTTACCTACTGGAATGACACGAAGCTCAATACCGATTGGTAGCGCTCTGGTTTCCAAAACGGCGATCGTCTGTGGAAGCACTTGGTCACTGACCAAGAACACGTTTGCTGGCTGTGCTCCTTTTTTTACGCGCTTATTTTTCTGCGCATAAAACATACTCATCGCCTCTGCTGCCGCTGTTCCTTCGTCTAGCAAACTTGCGTTTGCGATCGGAAGACCCGTAAGGTCAGAGATAACCGTCTGAAAGTTGAGCAGGGCTTCTAATCTTCCCTGTGCAATTTCCGCCTGATACGGTGTGTATTGAGTGTACCACCCTGGATTATGGAACACGTTACGTGCTATAGCACTCGGCGTGATGGTTCCGAAGTAACCAAGACCGATAAGTGACTTGACCTCTGGCTGATTCTTCGCTGCAATTTTGGCGAGGTGATCGAGGTACTCCTGCTCGGTAAGCGCGGTTGGAACCTTGATTTCAGACTTCCTTCGAATCCCCGCAGGAACGGTCTCATCGATGAGTTGATCGATAGAAGAAACTCCTAGTTTCTCTAGAATCGTCTCGGTTTCAGCAGCATTTGGTCCTAAATGACGTCGTGCGAAACTCTGCAGGGAATTGCTCATGTAGTGGACTTGTTTGGGTCGCAAAATTACGACCATAGAGTGGCGTAACACATTTACTTCAAAGGTAGTTGTACACAGCTTTACAAAGAAAAAACACCGTAAGTATTCATATCTGCATACTCCTTAACTGTCCTATAACGACTGTTTAACGGTGCCATAGGAGTAACGCCTCACTTTTTGACTGACATTTGTAATGAACAAAGACTTTTCATCTACAACGGACCGTCTTGACCGACAAAAATTCTTCAACCCCTCAAAAGGATTGATAGAGCGGACAAGAAAAATCCTTCAAAAAAGCTACTGTTATGAAAGAGATCACGAAAAAGCAGAAAGACCGTAAGCGGAGCATGCTCCTCGCGCTCATCATGCACAGCCTTGTCATTGGTATTTGCCTCTACCCTTTCTTGACCAGCTCACTTCCAGTACCTGAGAAGTACGATACCGTTGTTGCATTTGACTTCACACAGAGTGCGGCAGCTGCAAGTGAAGAGGATAAGGTTCGTAACGAAGTAAAGCGTCCAGTTACAGAGCGAAAAGCTGCTCCTAAAAACCCAACCCCGCCCGCAGCTGCGACAACGCCTACTCCGCCAGTCTTGACGGCGCCTAGTCCAATGCCGCCTGTTAAAGACATACCAGCAAAGTCAAAGCCTGTATTTAAACCAGCTCCGACACCTGCACCCGCTGTTGTTAAAACACCTAAGACCGTTCCTGGTCCACCTGCGAGTACTGCAGACAATGACGGCGACAGTAATGCGAGCGGCAAGGAAACAGGATCTCCAGAAACAGGAAAAGGGAATACTGTAAGCGACAAAGGTGCTGGCAAAGCTCCGATAGGTAGTGCCTTGGATGGTGACGGGATCCTAACGCGTGCGGTGATTTATCGCCCTGCCTTAGACGAAGTTGTAAAGCAGAACGGATCTGTAGTCCTCAACATTTGCATTAACCAACGCGGTCGTGTGATTGGTGTCAAGTGGAACAAGGAACGTTCTACGATCAAGGACACGGACATCGTTCGTGATGCTATTGAAAAGGCGAAGGCCTACCGATTCGAAACGAGTTATGATGCTCCTTCTAGAGAGTGTGGAGCCTTGAGTATTCACATCAAAGGCCTTTAAGCTTACGCCAAAACCTTCGGCTAAAACAAAAACGGCCCTTCGATCGATGATCGAAGGGCCGTTTTATGTTTTGGCGTAAGCGAAAGAAGGCTATAAACCGAACGCTTCTTTTACTTGCTTCTTGTAGTCAAGACGCTCCCATGTGAAGGTCGGGTAGCTCTTACCATTGACTTTCACCTTACCTACTTTACGACCGAAGTGGCCGTAAGCAGCTGTAGGAGAGAAGATCGGATTCTTCAAGCCAAAGCGTTCTACGATTGCAGATGGACGCATGTCAAAGATCTTCTCAACCTTCTTAGCGATCTGTCCGTCGTTCAGCTTCACCTTTGAAGTGCCGTATGTATCGACGAACAAGCCAACTGGCTTTGCTACACCAATTGCATAAGCAACTTGTACAAGGATTTGATCACAAACACCTGCAGCTACAAGGTTCTTCGCAATGTGACGCGTTGCATATGCACCTGAGCGGTCAACTTTACTAGAGTCCTTACCACTGAAAGCTCCACCACCGTGTGCTCCTTTACCACCGTAGGTGTCTACAATGATCTTGCGGCCTGTAAGGCCTGCATCACCGTGAGGTCCGCCGATGACGAACTTACCTGTTGGGTTAACGTGATAGGTTATTTTCTTAGCGAAGAGGTCAGCCTGCTTTGGGTAAAGCTTCATGACGCGTGGCATCAGATGCTCTTTAACGTCAGACTTGATCTTAGCGAGCATCTTCGGATCCGTAGGACCGAAATCTGCGTGCTGCGTAGAGACAACGATAGTATCGATGTGCATCGGCTGATGCTCGTCGTCATACTTGATCGTTACTTGACTTTTCGCGTCTGGACGGAGGTAAGGCATTGGGCCTTTATCTCCTTCTCGGCGAATCTTTGCAAGCTCTTCGAGGATCTTGTGACTGATGTCAAGTGCCAATGGCATGAAGTTAGGCGTCTCGTTGGTCGCGTAACCGAACATCATCCCTTGATCGCCAGCTCCTTGATCTTCCTTCTTCTTACGATCAACACCTTGGCGGATGTCTGCACTCTGCTCGTGGATGGCATTAAGCACACCGCAGCTGCGTGAATCGAATTGAAGCTCAGGATCAGTGTAACCGATCTTTTCGATCGTTTTACGGACGGTTTCCTGGATGTCGACGTAAGTTTCGGTTTTCACCTCTCCTCCGACGAGCACAAGGCCGGTCGTACAAAACGTTTCGCAAGCCACTTTGGAATCTGGATCGCCTGCTAGAAAGGCATCAAGTAGGGCATCACTGATTTGATCAGAGACTTTGTCTGGGTGTCCTTCGCTGACGCTTTCGGACGTAAATAGGTAAGGCATTTCGTTCGCCGCTGTTAGTGTTAGAGCGGCAAATGTAACAAGGTCTACTTCACTCTAAGGTCAAGTAATGTCTTCCCTTCAAGCTTTCCGATCAAATGATCCCCAATCTCGACTTTACCAACACCCGCAGGAGTGCCTGTAAAGATCAAATCTCCGACCGTTAGGACGAAATATTGACTCACGTGAGCGATGATTTGATCGATGTTGTGGAGCATATGTGAGGATGCACCTGTCTGTACTTCTTCGCCGTTTTTGAAGAGTTGAAAGTTGATATTTTTCGAATCTGGAAGCGAATCTAGAGAGACGTATTCTCCCATCGCGGCGCTTCCGTCAAATGCTTTTGCCTTCTCCCACGGAAGACCTTTCGCCTTCAACTTTTGCTGAATATCTCTTGCTGTAAAATCTATCCCTAATCCTACGCTATCGTAGTAACGGTGGGCAAACTGCTCCTCTATATGTCGACCATTATTGATGATTCGGTACACCAATTCCAGCTCATAATGGACGTCCTGCGTAAAGGCAGGAATGAAGAAAGGCTTGCTGTTGTGAATCATCGCCGAACTAGGCTTCATGAACACTACAGGTTCGTCTGGAATGGCGTTACCTAACTCTTTGGCGTGGTCAGCATAATTGCGACCAATGCATACAATTTTCATCAGCGGGGGTTGAGTAGACCAGCAAGTTCTTTCACTTCGCGAAGTGTCTCTTGAGCACGCTTGCGAATTTCTGCGCTTGACGCTTTGATCTGGTTTTCAACATTTTTCTTATCAGCAAGTACTTCGGCTTTACGATCACGCAATTGGGTACTTAAACCGACTAGTGCATCTGCTGCAACAGCCTTCAAATGCGAGTATTGGAGTTTTCCCGAAAGGGCATCCTCTTTAAGACTTGCGGCGGCCTCAACCTGACCCGACGCCTTGGTCATCATGATTAGGTTAGCAACTCCAGGGCTAATTTCTCCTACAGGAGTATCGCCAGCATCGGTAACTGCCGAACGAATCTGCTTGCGTATTACAGCCTCCTCGGCAAATACGTTGATATAATGCTTAGGCCCTAGACTCTTCCCCATTTTACGCGTAGGGTCTGCAGTCGAAGCGATCTTTGGTGTTTCGGTGTAAAGTCCTTCTGGAGCAACGAAGTACTCCTTGCCGACTTGCGCGTTGAAGCGAGTTGCAATGTTGCGTGTCAACTCTAAGTGTTGCTCTTGATCCTTGCCTACAGGTACATAATCTGCCTTGTAAATCAGAATATCTGCTGCTTGAAGCACTGGGTAATCAAACAGACCAACACTGATAAAGCTGTCCTTCCCTTTCTCAGCACTTTGTACACTCTTGTCCTTAAACTGTGTCATTCGAGTGACCTGCCCAAAACTGGCAAAGCAGTTTAGAATCCAACCGAGCTCTGTGTGTTCTGGTACTAAACTCTGAATAAAGAGGTTTTCCACCTTAACACCCGAGGCCACCAGATTGAACATGATTTCCCAAGTAGCGGTACGCAATTTTTCAGCGTTATACGGCATCGTAATCGCGTGAAAATCTACAACACCATAGAAGCAGCGGAATTCCTCCTGAAGTTTCACCCAATTTTGGACGGCTCCGAAGTAGTTACCAAAGTGCATATCACCGGTTGGCTGGATAGCCGAGAGAACAGTTTTCATAGTGGGAATTGAGATGTGGGATATGGGATGTGAGACGCTAGAATGAGCCGAAGGCGAGCTAAGCATTTCGACATTCAAAATTCAAAATTGCCAATTCAAAATTATTTAGCCTGCGGCTAAACTGCAGCTATTGCAGAAATTTCAATGTTGACGCCTTTTGGGAGTTTAGCCACCTGTACGAGTTCACGTGCTGGAGCATCAACGACGCCAAAGAAATCTTGATAGATCACGTTGATGCGATCGAATTGTCCTATATCAGCTACGAATACAGAGCACTTAATGACGTGCTTTCGGTCTGTACCTGCTGCCTTGAGCACAGCATCGAGGTTAGAAAGCACTAAGGCTGTTTCTTTTTCGATGGTATCAAGTACAAGTTGACCTGTCGCAGGGTCGATAGCTATTTGTCCGCTACAATAGAGTACACCATTGTGCGTGACGGCTTGCGAGTAAGGACCTACGGGAGCTGGCGCGAGATCGGTAAAGACAGTTTTCATATGAGCTTCTGATAAACAAGGATAGGCCACGACGCGGTAGCGTGCAGCCTATCTATGTAACTAGTAGTTGTGAAGGAGTCTAGTTAACCTAGACCTCTACTGCGGGGACAAGAATCTTGCCTCTGTAGTATAGATTGCCTTCAGCATCTTTATGCGCTACGTGACGACGGTGTACGTCACCTGTAGTAGGGCATTTAGATAGTGTTGGGGCAGTTGCCTTGTAGTGCGTCCGACGCTTGCGCTTACGCTGCTTTGAGATTCGGCTTTTCGGGTGTGCCATTTCCTAATTGTTTTCGGAGTCCTTGAAATCGCGGAGTGCGTTCCAAGGGGAATCCTCGGGTAAATCTTGTTTGTCTTCGTCTTCTTCAATAGTAGGCTCCGGTTGGGAAGCTACTAAGTATTGCACCATTTTCGGATTACACTCCAAACCTGCGTCCTCATGGACACGAGACATTGGAAGTGATACACCGATAAAATCGTAGATCAGCTTCGACACGTTGAAGAACTCAGATCCAATTGGAACGTAAATTACTTCAACCTCCTCTCTCGGTTTATCGGAGTCGTACTTAATGACCATTTCTTCGTCCACATCAAGTGGAAGAGGAAAAGGATCTAGACAACGATCACATTCAACAACGCCTTTCCCTTTCGCTTGGATGCGTAAGTTGTACTGATTGCGAATGCGCTCAATCTCGACGGTGGCCGTAAATTCTCCTGCAGCCAATAGGCCTGATTCAAAAGAAGCAAAAAATGCATCGTTTAAGTCGAAGGAAAACTCATGAACACCACTTCGGGTGAGTGTCTCAAGAGGAATATCAAATTCGGAGCGTATCTCCATGTGCCCAACCTTTGTTGAAAACGGACGCGAAGATAGTTCTTTCAAGCGTGATACACCAAAGAGTTTCTCACTCTTTTTCAATCTGTTTTTTACGCCGAAAAAAGTAGGATATAATCTTCAATGATCCGTACCCTACTAGAATCCAGATAAATAAATGAGTGGCATCAGTCTAATATCAGTCCCATACCTGACAGCAGTCACCGATTCCCTACAACCACTGGCCACATCTTTGTATTATCAAGTACAGTGGTGCAGCACTAGCTACCACCCTGATAACCAAATTGATAAAGATTCACTTCTGGGACATTGGATGGGTCGAACCTTATGGTTCGACCCTCTTTTTTCGCCTAATTTCCAGTATGAAATTCTCCCAGAACAGCACCACGTCTTCGTTCTAACTTTGGAGAGCGTAGCGAAGGGAATTAAAGCCACCACTAGAATTTATTGAATAAAATTCCGGTGTCCGAAAATGTACAGCATAAAAAAAGCCCTTCTGCACTGCGTGCAGAAGGGCTTTACCTATGAGCTTCACAGGCTGGATAGTCTACATGTCTAGTACTGCCGGGTTCATACCCATTGAACTGAAACCTCCGTCATGGAAGAGATTCTGCATCGTAACGTATCGCGTTAAGTCACTGAACATGCTGACGCAGTAATCTGCGCATGCGCTCGCTGGAGCATTACCCATAGGAGACATCTTTTCAGCGTATCCAAGGAATTCAGTAAATCCTTTAACGCCCGATCCTGCAGTTGTAACTGTAGGTGACTGGCTGATCGTGTTTACACGAACGTTGTCTCTAGTACCGAAGTGGTAACCGAAGCTGCGGGCAAAGCTCTCCAAGAGTGCTTTTGCATCAGCCATTTCACCGTAGTCAGGAAATGAACGTTGAGCAGCGATGTAAGTCAAGGCCATGATGCTACCCCACTCTGATACGTGGTTCTCATTGTAGAGCACCTGCATCATTTTGTGAAAGCTGACCGCAGAGATATCGAACGTCTTAAGCATCCAATCATGCTTGAGATCGGTGTACTCCTTCTTCTTGCGGACGTTGATCGACATTCCGATCGAGTGGAGGACGAAGTCAAACTTTCCTCCCAGATGCTCTCTTGCTTGCGAAAACATGCTTGTCATGTCTTCCATGCTAGTTGCATCGGCTGCGATTACTGGACAGTTTAGCTTTTCACCCAACTGTTGCAGGGTCCCCATACGCATCGCTACGGGAGCGTTAGTTAGGACAATTTGGGCTCCTTGCGCAACGGCCGCCTCTGCGACTTGCCATGCAATAGATTTCTCGTCAAGAGCTCCGAAGATGACGCCGCGCTTGCCGGCGAGTAACTGATTTGACATAAAATTTGCTTGTTCGTTAGGCGAAAGGTAGCAATCCTATGGTCTTGCAGTAGCTAGTAATCCGCGAGCGTTAGCAATTGCTGGTTTACTAGGTGGATCACAACTCAACATCACAGCAATTGCGTTGACTCGATCTTGCTTGGCCAACTCCCGAATACGTGTGGCTGTGCGGGTTTTCAAGTCCTCTTTGTAGACGAAGAAGTGCTTGTCTGCCTTACTCGCAACTTGTGGAGAGTGTGTTATCGTTACGACCTGGTGATTCGCACTTAGCTCATGCAAAATGTCTCCCATTCGCAAAGCGACGTCGCCACTAACCCCTGAATCAATTTCGTCGAAAATTAGCGTTGGTAAAGGAATACTAGAAGCGACAAGGCTCTTAGTGACCAAGGTTAGACGGCTCAGCTCTCCCCCACTCGCGACATTTTTGATTGGCTGTAGGCGAGATCCTTTATTGGCACTGAACAGGTATTCAACGACGTCAAGCCCAGTAGGACCAGGATTCTCTAACGGTTCAAATTGGATATCTATTTCAGCATTCCCCATGCTTAACTTTGAAAGATTTGCGTGAATCTTTTTCAAAAAATGTGGGACAACCTTCTGGCGTCTTTGCCTCAACTGAAGAGCCCGCTCAGTGAGCACTTTACGCTGGACGACTATACTGGCCTCTAAACTTGAGATCTCTTTGTCTATTTGATCGTGTGACGATACCCTACTTGCAAAGTCCTCGTGAATTTCAAGAAGTTGAGACGTATCGGTAACGCTGTGCTTTTGTAGCAGCTTATTGATCATTGAGAGCCGTTCGTTGACTTCTCCGAGACGCTCAGTGTCGGACTCGGTATCCTCTGCCATTGCAATGAGTTGCTGCCCGGTATCTTCCAACTCGTAGGTTAGTCCATCCAGTCGATCAACGAGTTCGTCTAGCTTTTGATTGACACCGCGTAGCGCCACTACTCCTGGCATTAGTCCACGCAGCTGACTGACGATGGCCTGCTCATTGTCTACCATTTGAGTGCCAGCGGCCCCGAGAACGCGTTGAATGTCATCGGAACTTTCGAGCGTCTTAAGTTCTTGCTCTAGTTTTTCTGATTCACCGTGTTGAACATCAACGGCTTCAAACTCCGCGAGCTGAAAGGATACATAATCAGCCTGCTGTCGAAGTTCCTCTTGCTGCTCATGCAGACGAGAAGCTTTTCGTAGATCTGATTGGTAGCCTTTGTAAGCCTTTGCGTACTGAGATAACAGCTTATGATTATCAGCAAGCGCGTCGATCATTCGCAATTGAAAAGACACATTATGGATGTCCAATGTGTCAAATTGCTGGTGCAGGTCGATGAGAGATCTGCTCAATGACTGAAGAATAGAGAGCTTTACAGGTGTATCGTTGACGAAAGCACGGGTTTTGCCGGAAGGAGTAATCTCCCTACGAATCACCAACTCGTCGTCGTAATCAAGCTCGTTACGCTCAAAAAAATCTTTTAACCCGTAGTCAGTGACTTGAAAGTGCGCTTCGATAATGCACTTCTTTTTAAGGTCGAATAGCGCCTTAGTATCCGCGCGTTGTCCCATTATAAGACCAAGACCACCTAGTATGATAGATTTTCCTGCTCCAGTTTCTCCTGTGATGATCGTGAGACCGTTCGCAAAATCAACATGCAATTCATCGATCAACGCATAATTGCGTATGTCTAGACTTGTAATCATTTTCCTCGATTCTCGGTTTAGGTAAAAAGTCCATCACTATGATGAACTACGCACCTAAGCCAAGTCAAAGCTAGACCAAGAATTTAAAACTACAAACTATTTGTTGTTTTTGTTAATTAAATAAACAACAAAACCAACACAACTGCCGCTCCACCTAACGAAAACCAAATTCCTTTCTTGAATATTTCTGTTCCTGGCATAAACATCCAGAAGGATGAGATGACAAAGAAGAGTAACGAAGCCCCAAAAAATAGATTTAGAAAATACAGAGGGTCGGCCGACTTAGCCTTATGCAAGTGCGTCATCTGATTTAGAACATAAGGAAGCTCTTTCACAGTCCAATTGGCTTCACCTGTTGCAGAATTGTAACTACCATTCTTAAAGAAGAGCAAATCTCCTTCTGCCTTCTCCACTTTCAACCTTCGGATCCCTAGCGCATTTCCAAGTTGGTCTGCAGCTACCCCTGCATCTATGGTCTTCCCAAAGATCTCCTCCGTCTTTAGGAAATCAGTATCACGAAACACGAGCACCATCCCGCTTATAGAATAAACAGCCATTATCCCAGCTAAAAAGAAGCCGAGGTAACGGTGGATAACACGCATTTTTAAAGCAGTTTTTGAAGGAATTGTCATAGTCTGGGTGTGGTTAAGGTGAATAATGACTTGAGACAGGTTTTAGCCTTTTGACTAGCGACTATAAATTCCTTTAATCGTATTTAACGAGCTCCTAATCAAAGGAATTTCATGTAAATACGTTGTTGGATAAGGTGGTCAAAAAAGATTCATAACATGCTCTAATTTGAAATTAGGGTAAAAGAAAGTACAACCCGTAGCATACACTATCTCGCAATCTCATATAGTTTGGAAGGCTGATTTTTCTCGAAAGGTGTGATCTCCTGAATTAGAACAGGTTTGAGTGCGCTATAATGGGTTGACTTTCCTTGAGACCTTGACCAAAAGAACGCCTAAACATCGAACAATCAGCTTTTTAAGCAAAATTAAATTAATACATGAACATTTTTGATCGACGAATCTAGAAATCCACCATGTTCCGAACGGCGCATTAATCGTCACTAACGACATGACCAACAGACATACCTCCAGCTCAAACGCTCTTTTAAGAGACTAGAAAATTGAAGAACAGAAATCATCAGCTGCGGCTAAAAAAGCATTGGAATTCGCTTCTGACCCACGTCATTTATATCTCCAGCATGTGAAATGATCAAAGCAGCTTCTTCCTAATTTAATCGAGTTGCTGCTAAACAGTCGCTTACCGACCACACTTAAGGCTTGATTGTTTAGAAAGCGAGAGGGATGAATAGAGAAACAGCCTAGAAACAGTCAACGCTCTCATTCAACATCAAAACTACCAGCTGCCGCCAGCGCCACCACCGCCGAAACCACCGCCACCGAAACCGCCGAAGCCACCGCCGCCACCAAAGCCGCCGCCACCTCCAAAGCCACCGCCGCCGAAACCGCCACCTGGCATAACGACCCAGCCGCCTCTGCGTCGTGTAGGTCCTTGATAACGTCCTCCTCGGTAGTAGCCACCATCGTCGTCGTCATCGTTGCCCCGTGACATGAGCCATGAAAGCAGGAACAAAATGACGATGAATATGATCAGCACAGTGATGGGACTAATTCCAACTTCACTACGAGGATCTGCTTTGTATCTACCCTGCAGCAAATCCATCATAATGCTCGTGGCCTTGTTTAGGCCAACATAGTATTGGCCGCTACGAAAGCTTGGAACGATTACCTGTTCGATGATTCGCTTCGTCATAGCATCGGTAAGCCGATCCTCTACGCCATAGCCGTTCTGAATGAAAATGGTACGATTGTCTACTGCAACGTAGATCAACACACCGTTGTCGTTTTTGCTACCCCCAATACCCCATGCATCGGCTATTCGAATGCTGCGATCAAACGCATCATTGTTCTCGAGATACTTCTCGATGACAATGGCAATTTGGGTAGAAGTACTGTCGCTGTATGCGACAAGCCTGCGCTCTAACGCCTGCTGATTTTGAGGCGCAATTACCCCAGCATAGTCATTGACTAGCTTCTTCGATTTTGTTGGAAGAGGCTGACCAAAAGCTACAGCTGTAAGCAGTACCAAAAAGGTGATCAGGCTACTGACCTTAACCAAAGCACTACCCATAACTGATCTCGTCTGGTAGTTCATTGATGTCTCCTTCTTGCCATGGAAAATGTTCAGCTAATGCTTCACCTGCGATGGCTATACCCTTGATTAATCCTTGCACATATTCTCCTTTCGCAAAAAACGGCTGCATGGCAGTGCACGTTTCTTCCCAGAAAGTATCCGAAGTCACTTCATTGATACCAATATCCCCAAACACAGAGAATGACTTCTGTTCGGGTGCCAAAAGGATAAGCACGCCATTTCGTGCCTGCGTCTGTTGCATCCTGAGCGCTTCAAATACACGGATAGCCTCGTCGACGGGAGGTCGACGGAGTCTATGTTCGACGTGAACACGCATCTCACCACTGGTTCGGCGCTCGAAGGTGCGAATAGCAGCTACGATCTCCTCTTCCTGAGCAGATGTGAAAATTCGTTCGGGATAAAACATGTAGGGCGTTGATTAGTCCTGCGGATTAAGAATCCGCAGGACAAAGCAATTACTAGAACTCTACCTTTGGAGCGTTCTGCGCTCCTGGGTCTGACTCAAACAACGCTCGGCGACTGAAACCGGTTATGCTAGCAACGAAGCTATTTGGGAACGTGCGGATGTTCGTATTGAACTCCGTAGCGCTGTCGTTAAACCGGTTACGCTCAACACGTATACGGTTCTCGATACCTTCCAATTGACTTTGAAGTTCTCCGAACTGTGCTGTAGCCTTAAGCTCTGGATAGCGCTCAACGGATACCAAAAGGCGACTCAAGGCACCAGAAAGCTTACTCTGTGCAGCTTGAAACTTAGCCATGTTTTCAGGTGTCAGTTCGTCTGCTGTAAGGTTGATGCCCGTTGCTTGTGAACGTGCCTCGATTACATCAGTAAGCGTTCCACGCTCAAAATCTGCCGCGCCTTTCACCGTTGCAACAAGGTTTGGGATCAAGTCTGCTCGACTCTGATAAGCCGTTTCGACTTTCGCCCATGTCTGATTGACTCCTTCGTCTAGCACGACGAAATTATTGTACTTGCCGCAACCCACAA
Organism: Saprospiraceae bacterium; assembly: GCA_045110575.1. GTDB lineage: Bacteria > Bacteroidota > Bacteroidia > Chitinophagales > Saprospiraceae > CALDTK01. The sequence goes on along the minus strand of JBGCGF010000052.1, from coordinate 94,097 downwards.
AAAACAGAAGGGCGAAAACGACGAGGACTACGATTAACCAAAGGTTCTTCATGATCTTATTTTAATGCAAAGTGCAAAGAAGGCAGGCTTATGACAAAGCCTTGTCTTTCAACACCACAGGTTCTAATTGATGCTGGACACGCCATGCTTGATAGCTTTCCCAGTCTTCTTGTTCGTCGATATCAGCCAGTTTTGGCGAAAGCTGATACGTGTAATTGAGTCTTTCAAAGGCAGCCACCATTTGATCGGCGACCCGTTCTGTGCTCCATTCTAGCCCATCGAAAAGTGATGGATCTAGCGTTCGAACACCGAGCAAGTAAAAGCCTCCATCGAACGTGGGGCCTAAAACTGCGTCGTTCGTTTCAAGTGCCTTTGCGGCGGCTTGAAGAATTTCAGGAGTCAAGGTTGGACAATCTGTGCCCATGATGAGCGCCCCTTTTTTTGCTTCCGCCAAAACCCCTTCCAGACCAGCTGCTATACGATCTCCTAAATTAGAAGACTGCACTTGCAGACCGTGTTTAAAGTGATCAGTTGACCATACTTCCTCATCGCCAACCTTAGGATCAAAGAACACTATGGAGGGCAACTTCGATACTCTTGATACAGAAGCCGTAACAGCGATTAAATGCTTGTAGGCTTCGAACGCGTGCTGCTTGCCAATACCTTTAGCCAAGCGGGTTTTGCCTTTACCAAGTTCTGCTTTGCGAGCGAGAATGGCGAGACCAATTTTAGTCTTCGTCATCATCTTTTTCCTCCTTCTCCTCTTCCTCTTTCTCGTAGACTTTGTCGCCATCGTCTAGCTTTCGAGAAACGGCAGAATAGGGACCGACAACGACTTTGTCACCGGCATTGAGACCAGAAAGGATCATGATGTTCCGGCGATCCTGAATGCCCGTTTTGACAACAGCACGTTCAACTTCCTCGGTAGCTGTAATGACCCAGACGACCTCTTCGAGATCTTCTTCGTCACCTTCAATCGTAGACTCGTCATCCTCATCTTTTTCTACTTCACGTGCCGTTACAGATGCTATTGGAACTGCTAATGCGTCTTTTTCTACTTCTGTTAAAATGTCGACTGCTGCAGACATTCCTGGACGGAAAGGATATGGACGTGTCGGAGTGATTAAATCTTTATAGCTCTCAGGAAGAATCGAAATCGTAACCACAAAGTTTGTCACCTGATCTGTAGAAAGAGACTGAGCGCCTGAAACAAGGTTGTTGGCACTGTTTGAAATCTCGGTCACCTTTCCTTTAAAGGTGCGATCGAGGTAAGCATCGACTTCGATTTCGACTTCATCACTCACGGTTACACGGGGAATGTCGTTTTCACTCACCTCTACTTGAACCTCCATTTTACTTAGGTCAGCGATTCTGGCCATTTCGGTTCCAGCCATTTGCATGGTTCCTACCACGCGCTCGCCTTGCTCAATGTTGAGTAGGCTTACAACTCCGGTCATAGGAGCCTTGACATTGGTACGGCTCAGGTTAGTGCTAAGCTCACGCAAAGAAGCTTGAGCGCTTTCTACGTTAAACTTGGCAGCCCTTGCACTAGCCTGAGCAGCTTTGACACTAGCGTCTGCAGCCTCTATCTGAGCACCGAGGGTAGCGATTGAATTCTGCGCTTGTTCAAGTTCGGCAGTACTCAATAGTCCTTCTTTTACAAGGCCCTCATTACGAGCGAGCACCTGTTTTGCGACGATGAGCTGGGCATCAAGTTGCTTTCGATTGGCGATCGCCTGTTCGATTGCCGCTTCACTGTTGGCGCCATTGGCTTTTGCTGCATTAACCGCAGCTCTTCCACGCGACACCTGTGACTCAATCGCGTCTGGGTCAATACGAGCAAGAAGTTGGCCTTGGATTACGCTATCTCCTTCGGCTACGAGTAGCTCCACAACCTCACCACTGACATCAGATGAAATAGCAATTTCGGTGACCGGAAATATCCGACCAGAAGCAGATACGCGTTCTTCAATACGCATACGCTTGGCTTCGCCGTACTCGACAGCGATACCCGTTTTCTTGCTTTTGCTGTTTTGGACCGTCCAGTATCCGAGTCCACCAACGACGATGACACCGAGGAGAATCCAGAGAACAGTTTTTGTAGTTTTTGACATGATCTTAGTCGAGTTGTAGTGGGCGGCCTAGGTAGAAGTCGACAACTTTAACGTTGAAGAGATATTGGTATCGCGCTCGTATCAGCGTGATTTGTGCTTGCTCAAGAAGGATCTGAGCATTGGTGAGATCAAATGTTGATCCAGCACCGAGTTCGTTTCGTTTTTGGGCAGCGTCGTAAGCAGCTTCTGCTGCTTGGAATGCACGCTCAGAGGCGTCTACATCACTTTTGGCTGCAGTGGCATTTTGAAGCGCCTGTTGGACATTGAGTTCTATCGTTTGCTTCTCTTGCTGGGTTGCAAGTTGGCTTTGCAATAGGGCAAGTTTAGCTCTCTCAACAGCAGACTTCGCGCGTCCATTGTTAAGGATTGGAACTTGAAGGCTTAGGCCTACGTTTTGTCCAAAGAAATCTTGGAGTTGCGTTCCAAACGGCCGGTTGACAAAGGTGAAATTTGTCGCCTGCGCAGTTCCTAGAAGAACGTTTTGTCCGTTTATAGTTACCGGTTGCTCCACACTGATCAGATCGAATTTATCGATATCCTGGACTGACGAACTATAGCGCGTATCCATTTGGCCGAAAGCACTTAGTGTAGGATAGTAATTTGACTTCGCGACATCAATCCCAGTAACCGCTGCTTCTTCTGCAAGTTGTGCTGCGCGCACGGAGGCCTGCTTTGTGATTGCTGATTGGTACAGCGCCTCAGCAGTTGTAACCGGAAGTTGGATAGCAGCAAAATCGATCGACTCAGGTGAGATAACATCAATTTCTTGCCCTGCAGGCAATCGTAGTATTTGACGTAATTTAAGCAATGTCAAAGCGACAGCATTCTCACCTTGAGTAAGTGTTTGTTCTTGACGTGCAACGTTCGCTTCTAGCTCAAATCGATCTGCAGGAGCGGCACTTCCTGCAGCAATCAATCGGGTAAGTCTATCTAGTTGTTGCTGACCACTTGCGAGTTGGCTTTTTGCGGCCCCCACTTGTTCCTTGGCTAATATTGCCTCCAAGTAAGACTGCGCAACCTGAAGCGAAATATCCTGCTTGGTTGCTTCGATGTTCGCCATACTAGAAGCGAGCTGCTGCTTGTTTTGAGCAATTGTGTTCTTGATTCGCCCACCTTGATAAAGTGTCACACCAGCATTAACATTATAGCTATTAAAGCTGATGGATTGCTGGACCAAGTTGTTAGTGGTTGGATCTACGCCTAATCCAAATTGATACCCAAGGTTGGTGCCGGCTGACAGACTCGGGTACTGCGCCATTTTCGCTTGATAGAGATTAATCTCATCGCCTTTCATCTCTAGTTCGCCCTGCTCGACGGCTAGGCTATTGCCAATTGCGGCCGTAACGGCCTGCTGCAGAGTAAGCGTCTGAGCAACAACAGCTTGACCTACTATTAAAGTAATTGCAAAGAGAAAGAAACGTAACATGTGCTTGATTGCTTTGAATCAAACTTAAGGTGCAGCTACACTCCCTCGAGTGGACTATGGACGAAGGGGGGGATTTGTCAGACGAACGTCGGGAATTAAAGTCACCTTAGGCTGACTTTAATAATTTTGAATTCGGCTAGAAGCTCCGCTTCTTCGCAATTTTGAATTTTGAATGAACGTGACGCCAGCCAACTGCACTCACGAGACGAATCCGAGCAACATCTCAGAATTCAAAATTGTCACATTCGAAATTCTCTATCGGTTCACCTGCTTATACGAATAGGATATTAACCGATCATAGCGCTCGCCGTACGGACGATAGTAGAGCAAGAAACTATACGTGTTCTCTGTCTGAAATGTGTTCCCCTCAATAGGATCCCAATTGGGCGCGAAGCCGGCCTTGTCAGCAGACACATAGGCATAATTGTAAAAGCCTTGCTTCAAAGGAGTTGAGAACATGTAGGCATTCAACAAGGAATTGTACTTGCCTTCATTCAAATCGTTCATCTGATAGTTGGTCAGCCCTCCATACAGATAGAGTGGCTCAATAGACTCGTCTCTAGGCATTTTCAACGTAAACAGCGCTGTCGTGTATTCGGACTGTAAATTGAAATTGCGCTGATCGTCTACCCCACTAGGATTATCGAAGTTCTCAATCACATACTTACCGTTAAGGTCGATACGCGTTTCAAACGGGAAGTCAACACGTACAGGATCGGGTGCGAGATAGATGTAAAAAATGTCATCGTCTCTTCGGATCTCTTCTACCCTACCTCCTGCCGAACGAAGCGTGCGGATGTCTAGCGTTCGCCATTCTCTATGCGCAGCAAACGTTAACTTGTTCTGATAGTCCCAAAGCAGATTATCATCACGTATGAAACGAGGTGCTAGGTCATAAATCCCTGTTCGCCAATCTCCATTCTGGATTACACTTAAGGTCAGCGTGCGCCTTGGATTCTCAAGTCGGCTTTGACTTAGGTCGAGACCGACATCAAATTCTTGGTGGGTCTTATCTCTGGCTACCGACCCCGGTCGGGTCGAATTGATGTCTAAGGTGACTAACTGTTCTGAAACACAAAAGCGGAGTCTCATCACAAGATCACCAGTATCGTCATCGTACACGTTTAGAAGATAGTTGCCACTTTTTGTCCAGGAGACAAACTGATTGGGCAAACTCAAGTTGTAGTGCGTGTAGTTTGAAACGGTGTTGAACGCAAGGTCATAATCTCGAATATCCCCCTCGCTGAACTTCTCTAAATAATCAGATGGATTCAGCTGGCTGGGCTCCCAGCCTTTATCGCAATGGACGATATCGTATCTGAACTCTCTAATATCCTCTCCAAGAACATCAAAGTTGAGTTCAACTTCAGCTGCCTGTCCTAACTGGACAATTGGCTCGGCCAAGACGAGCCCTTTTATCCCAAACTGGATAGAAAGTAGATCTGGATCAAGTACTTCTCCGATGCCCAATTTTGGAGGACTTGCTGGAGACTCCTTAGCAAGATTCGACGGAGAGCTTGCCCCCAACTTAGGAGTGCAAGCAAACAGAAGGCAGCTGAGACAGATAAGTAGAAAGCGAAACGTCATACAAGGGCTAATCTAGCGAAGTGAAGGCAAGGAACCTTCCTTTTCAGCTAGTCAACGTTCAGCTTTCGCCAAAACTTACTTTCAAAATGCTATCCGGACGTTAATCTTGACGCTCCGAGCTATGAGGTAGACGAAGAGCTTACCCGAATCAATTGAAGGGAGAAGGAGAACCTTTAACTGGTATGATTTGAACAATGCCACACCCTGCATAGTCTCCAAACAAAGTATGACCTGACATACCACTGTATACTTTAAGCTTTTCGATTTCATCAAACGGAATCACACTTTCATTCTCTATTAGCGTTAGAGGAAAGATCTTACCGTTCATCGTAAACCGTATTTGACTTGAAGGGCTTCGGTTAATTACTTTTCGGTGAAAAGCAAACGCACCGATTACGATGATGTCTGGTTCCGCTCGAAGAGCTTCTCGAAAGGTATCGTAGCTATCAATTAAGCGTGATGCTTCCGTATCATACGCCTGTCCCTGAATTGAAACTTTGGATAATGGTTTACATGATCCTAATAGAAGTGCAAGGCCAAGGATGATAAGAGCTGGGCGACTAAAATGAGATATATTCATATAAATGCAATATACTCAAAGCCAACGTAAAGCAGTCTTAAGGTTTACTTAAAATCACCTATCCTCTAGCAGAGTAGTTAGGCGCTTCCTTAGTGATCGTAATGTTGTGTGGGTGACTTTCAGCCATGCCTGCACCACTGATGCGAACAAACTTAGCTTCTTGCATTTCCTTGATCGTAGCAGCTCCACAGTAGCCCATACCAGCTCGTAAGCCTCCTAGGTACTGAACCATGACCTCTCCGAGGTTGCCCTTAAACGGTACACGACCTTCGATTCCTTCTGGAACAAGCTTCTTGATATCGTCCTCAACATCTTGGAAATAACGATCCTTGCTACCGAGCTCCATTGCTCCAAGTGAGCCCATGCCGCGGTAGACTTTGAACTTACGTCCGTCCATCAAGATCGTCTCTCCAGGTGCTTCTTCAACTCCGGCAAAAAGACTGCCTGCCATGACGGTGTCTGCTCCGGCTGCGAATGCCTTTACGATATCACCTGAGTAGCGAATGCCACCATCAGCGACAACCGGTACGCCTGTGCCTTTGAGTGCATGTGCTACGTTGAAGATTGCTGACAATTGAGGTACTCCAACTCCGGCAACAACTCGAGTTGTGCAGATTGATCCTGGACCAACCCCAACTTTAACTCCGTCGACGCCTGCATCAACAAGAGCAAGTGCAGCTGCGCCAGTCGCAACGTTTCCGCCTACGACCTGTAGGTCTGGAAAGGCATCTTTTACTCCACGTACGGCATCAAGTACACCTTTACTATGTCCGTGGGCTGTATCGATACAGATTGCATCAACTTCGACTTTCACCAACGCTGAAACGCGTTCATGAAGGTCGTGTGTTACACCTACTGCTGCTGCAACAACCAGGCGACCGCGGTGATCCTTACAACTGTTAGGGTAGTCTTGGACTTTCATGATGTCCTTGTAGGTTATCAAACCGACAAGCTTGCCAGTTCCATCAACTACAGGCAGCTTTTCAATCTTGTGCTGCTGCAAAATCTTACGAGCTTCTTCCAAGGTCGTAGCAGGAGGAGCTGTAATGAGATCTCGCGTCGTCATGATGTCGCTCACTGGACGATCAAGCTCTGTTTCGAATCGCAGGTCACGATTAGTGAGGATACCAACAAGTTGTTGATCATCACTAATAATCGGGATTCCACCGATTTTGTACTTGTTCATGATGCGCAATGCATCACCGACTTGTGCGTCGACCTTGAGTGTTACAGGATCGATGATCATTCCACTTTCAGATCGCTTCACTGAACGGACTTGCTCCGCTTGTGCTGCGATCGACATGTTTTTATGAATCACTCCGATGCCCCCTTGACGAGCAATTGCTATCGCTAGTGCCTGTTCAGTCACTGTGTCCATTGCCGCACTTACAATCGGTGCGTTGAGGGTGAGATTACGGGTAAACTTGGTTGCGAGTGATACTTCACGTGGCAATACTTCGCTATACGCGGGTAAAAGTAGTACGTCGTCAAAAGTGAATCCTTCGTTGCTGAATTTATCAGCAAAAGCCTTTTTTGACGAAATTCCGGTAGTAGCGTGACCTTGTTCCATGCGCAAAGGTAGATAAACAAAATCCCCTCCAGCAAGCCAATTTTAGCTTTTTTTTGAAGTAAAGTAATCTTGCCCTTATAGATGGATTAAGGTCAAGGCTTTACGGATTTATTCCTCTCAAGAACTTTGGTGAATTACCTTTCCGCCAATGAGCCCAAGCGACAAAATTAACCCTTTCACAGACGAGTACTTCATGCAACAAGCCATCCGCGAGGCGAAAGCTGCGGCCATGGTAGACGAAGTACCTGTTGGTGCAGTAGTCGTTTGCAACAACCGAATAATCGCTCGCGGCCATAATCAAACCGAACAGCTTAACGACGTCACTGCACATGCAGAGATGATTGCGCTTACGAGCGCTGCAAACTTCCTTGGAAGTAAATTCCTTGTCGACTGCACGCTTTATGTGACTCTCGAGCCTTGTGCGATGTGTGCAGGCGCCTTAGCCTGGGCTCAGCTCGACCGACTCGTATATGGTGCTCCAGATGAAAAGCGAGGCTTCATGACCTTTGGCAAACGTATGCTACACCCAAAAACGAATATTGAATTCGGTATCATGATGGAGGAATGCAGCGAATTGATGAGCAGTTTCTTTGCTGCCAAGAGGTAGTCTGAGCGTGTATGCGGTGCCATATAACAAACCGTGTAATGCTGCTCCTTTTTTGGGTAACCTAAATACCAAAACGAAAACAGCCTGACCCGCAATTTGCGAATCAGGCTGTAAAGTGCTCACGAAGGAGCATCAACTCAATAGCTCTTAGTTACGTCCCGGAGTAAGCTTCTTACTAGAGGCCACGTTAGGCTTACTAGCAATTACATCGGTAGCGCGCTTGAGTACAAGCGTTTCCGTCTCGTCTCCCATTGTCATGGCAAACTTGTAGATGCCTTCTTCTTGAGAAGAAAGATCGATCGAAATATCGTTCAAACCTGCAACAACCATCATTTCGTCAGCCATTACTTGCTCACCACGTAGGTTACTTACAGAGTAAGCGAGATCACCTTCGACCATAGAGTCAATCGTGAGTTCGAATACATCTTCAGTAGCAACATTAGACATGCGGGCAACCATGAAGTTGTTCGTGAAGACCTGAGGTACAGAAACCACTTCGGTGTAGCTAGAACTTCCATCAACATCGACTTGCTTCAAACGATAGTACGTTTGCTCAGCATTCGCCATGATGTCTAGGTAATTGTAGTCTTTAAGTTCAGCTGAATTTCCAGCTGCTTCTACAGTACCAATGTTAGAGAAGTTGGCTCCGTCTTCAGATTTCTCGACGATAAAGATCGAGTTGTCTTCTTCAAAAGCAGTACTCCAAGTCAGCATTGTACCTACCTGAAGGTTCTGGCCTTCGAGGTTTTGCTCGTAAACGCAAGCAGCGTTTGAGCTAAAAGACGCGAGGAAGAGTCCGCACGTGAGTGTAAGAAGTGTTTTCATGTTGTTAGAGTTGAGGACTTATTTTAGTTTACGCACGACGGGAATTCTAGTTACCGCGCACAAGTGGTTGAGCTTCGAGCTCTTCGTCTTGTAGCACTTTCACAAAGTGAACTACCTCGCTAATTGATTCACCGGCTACGTTTAGACGGTAGGCACCAGCTGCGATTTCTTCTGTCATGATTGTAAGCTGGTTAGGACCAGGCTGAACAAGCAGGTTGACTGATGAAACAGGATTCCCTAAGAAATCATACAAATCGCATGCCAGCATAGTGACAGATTGCGACTCTACTTCAAAGTCAAATTGAGTCTCTACATCTACTGTAAATCCTCCGGTCAGTGACCATGTTGAATTCCCAGGGGCAGAGACTTCTGCAAGTGGAGAGTGTGCTGATGTTCCTTCGCGGTCGAAAGAGGTAACACGGTAGTACTGTGTATCGTCAGGACGATCAGTATCTAGGTAGTTGTAAGACTCTGCTAGTCCTTTTTCAGCTACAACTCGTGAGAGTAGCTCAAATGAAAAGCCGTCGCTTGAACGCTCGATTGTGAATCCAGTCACATCCATGTTACTACAAGACCAGCTTAGCATTGCGCCAATGGGTAGGTAGCGAACTTCAAGTTGGCTCACTGGTTCTGCAGCACGTGCTAGAGAAGTGATGAAGAGAGCAAGAGTGAGAAAAAGGATGCGAGTGCGCATAATAGATTGTTATCTGGGTACATCTCTACCATTGCAAATCATTAGCCACACGTGCCAAAAGTGAGTCTCCTTTCGTTGAGTGGTCCAAAATGCCGCCTAAAGGGAAGTTTTGGCGAAAGCCCTGTTGTTTTCCTTCGCCTTTCGGCAAAACCAAGCACTAAACCGCTCGTGAGCTGGAACTCTTGTCTGTTGAGGCTTTGCTTCGAACCTAACACCATTCAAATCTTCTTGATTTAGCTTCAAAACTTCCGAAAGTCACCTATCTGAAATCAATTTTGGTGCTTTAAAACGGTTAAGCTTTCCCAAAAGCCGTTAAATCCTTCTAAAGACGCACCTCTATTCAACAACCTTACGCGTTTTTCGTCTAAACTCGCACCATGAAGCATCTTCTCTTACTTAGCACACTTGCTCTTTTCACCCTAGCATCTTGCAGCCCACGACTAACGCCGCTTACTAAAAGCCTTCGTCAACAGAATGGCTGGAGTGAGAATGAGCTAAGTAAAATACAGTTCTACTTGAGTGAAGACCTTATACTATCACGTCAACGCAACAGCGGGACCACTGAAATCGTGCAAGGACGTGTTCGCGTCGAGAATGGAAAAGACATCGAAGAGATCATCTTCAAGCGTGGAACTCCAGGCGTCGTTCTCTTCTCTCCTAAAGACGACAACCTTGCATTAGGCTTTGATGCAAGAGATGACAGTAAATTCCTTGTCTTTGGACCTAACCCAAAGCAAAGTGGTCGCTATACCCTCCTCGCTAGCGATTGGAAACGCTACAGGGGTAAAGTCACCTACGCAGGTGAAACATGGGAAGTGAGTGCGGCCAACTCGGACATCAACCTCCTACTCGATATGAAAAAACGAGGAAGAACGGAGACCCGTGTAAAACAGGAAACAGGAAGACGCTTATAGCACTTCTGCCTTTCTAGAAGTCATCGATTGTCCTGGAAACCATTGGTTTTCAGGACAATTGTGTTTATACTCTAGCCTTTCGGCCTTTAGTAGGCACGACTCCCTCTGCAAAGGGAACAAAACGGAAAGCTCCCATACGTTCTGTATTGAAGGTGTCCTCTGTTGTGCGTGTTATGCGAAGCATCTCTTGCTTTTCGACTCCAACAGGTATAACAAGGATTCCACCAATGGTCAACTGCTCGAGCAGTTTCCCTGGCACCTCTGGAGCACCAGCGGTTACGAGAATACGATCATACGGACCATAAACAGGAAGCCCACGATAGCCATCACGGAGGAAACAGCGGATGCTTCCAAAACGGTTGGCAGCTAGCATGCTTCGGGTTTTGGTGTACAGTTGCTCTTGTCGTTCAAGGGTAAAGACGCGCATGCCCAACTTGCCAAGGACTGCAGCTTGATAGCCTGAGCCTGTTCCGATCTCTAAGACCTTAAGTCGTGGAGCGGGGCGCAAGAGGCTACTCTGATAGGCAACTGTATACGGTTGGCTAATGGTCTGACTAGCGGCAATGGGGAGTGCACGATCTTCATATGCTTTCGCCTCGAAGGGTTGCTCGACAAACCAATGTCGAGGAACCTTAGAAATCGCTTCAAGGACGTGCTCGTTGGTGATCCCCTTGGTGCGGAGAGTACTAACTAGGCGGCGACGATGACCAAGATGAAGGTAATCGTCAACAAATTTTCGGTTTGACATAGAGTTTCGCTACGCCCAAACATACTAATCACTTGCCATGTGTTCAGGGCTGAATACAGGTAATTAGAAATTCTTTCCCATTGCTGCCTGAACCCAGAAACTAGGCTTGGCCACTTGAGCACGAAGCTCTAGGTCTGTATACATGCGAGAAAGGAGCTTGGTAAGCTTTGGGCGACCGTGAATAAAGTTAGCAAGTCCGTTGATGATGAACGGCCACTTCAAACTCGTTTGAATACGGTAGCTGATGTCCATTTCACGACCTAAAACGCGGGCAATCCTTACATCGTATGCGCTCAGGGCATCTGCACTAAGGTCGTTTTGGCGTAAGCTGACAATTGCTTGCTCAGCGGCTATGATACCAGCATACATGCCGTTACCAATTCCTTCTCCTGTGAGTGGATCGATCATGTGACCAGCATCTCCAAGAATCATGTAGCCTTCTCCACTTGCACGTCGCAATTTGGATCCAAGAGGAAGTGGATAGCCCACAATCTTCTCGGTGAGAGTTGCTCCTTTGAAACGCTCACCAATCAATGGATGCCCATCAATAATGCTCTGCATCTCTTCACGAAGACTAATGCCTCGCTCTTTTAACTTATCAGAACGCATCCCTAAGCCAATGTTGCTTTGACCGTTTGGTAGCGGGAACGCCCAAAAATAGCCTGGGAGATACTCTTTCAGGAAATGTAGCTCGATGTAGCCATCAGGGTGAAAACCGGTAACGCCTTCCATGTAGGCACGGACTGCACCTGCATGGTGCTCAGGACGCTTGTGTAAGCCAGCCACTTTGCGGGCAAAGGCAGACTGCGCACCGTCGGCAATGAGCAATAGTCGGCAGGTGTGTTCCCAAGTACCATCCTTGCTTTTGAGTCTCCAACCATCGTCTTCACGCTGAATGTCGGTGACATGTACGCCGAGTTGAAGGTCAATTTCTTCGTGGCGACGAACTTCATCGACCATGAAGGAGTCAAAATCAATACGACGGCTCACGTAGCCATGCGCATCAGCCTTGTCTTCCGGTAAAGGGTCCTGAAAAGGAACCTCGATCGGCTTACCATTGGGTGCGACAAAGCGAATACCCCAGATTGGCTCTGCAGCATCTGTGGCGATAAGTCTTTCGACGGCTTGTGGATCAAACCTACGTAGCAGTGTAATTGCTTTGCCGCTTAGGGCATCGCCACAAACTTTATCACGAGGAAACGTAGACTTATCTACGATAGTGCAGCTGTGACCTTCTTTGGCAAGCTTCCAAGCGGCGCTTGCGCCAGCCGGGCCGCAGCCTACGATCAATACATCAGAATGGGGAGTACTCACGGCCGCAAGTTACACGGTCACCGCAAGCTGCCTACATTAAAAACAGCATGTTTTCTACGTATTTCACCAAGTGATTAACTCCTCCACAATGCTTGACATTGAACTGACGGTTACGCTCTCAACGAATCAATGAGAAAACGCTTTACATAGAGATCTACTCCTTCTTCTAAAGTCGTGAATGGCTTGTCATATCCTGCCTTTCTCAGCTTGGACATATCTGCCTCAGTAAAGTACTGGTACGTAGCTCTGATATCGATTGGTGTATCAATGAAGCTGATATCTGGTTCTTTATCAAGCGCTTTGAACACGTTTACGACAAGGTCGTGAAAGCTCCTTGCTTTTCCTGTTCCTATATTATAAAGTCCACTTGTTGGTTGATGCTCATTTAGCCAAAGTAGCATATCGACCAAATCAGCTACAAAAATGAAGTCTCGCGACTGCTGTCCGTTTGCTACATCCTCGCGGTGAGAGCGGAAGAGTTTCATTTTACCTGTCGCTGTAATCTGATTGTAGGCGTGAAAGATGACGCTCGCCATGCGGCCTTTGTGGTACTCGTTCGGACCGTAAACGTTGAAGAACTTAAGTCCTGCCCAAAACGGAGGAGTTTCGTTTTGACCAAGCACCCACTGATCAAAAAGCTGCTTTGAGTCTCCGTAAGGATTGAGCGGCTTGAGTTGATCGACAACATCGTGCGCGTCACTGTAACCATGCTCTCCACCACCAAAGGTTGCCGCACTACTTGCGTAGATGAAAGGGACTTGGTGCGTGGTGCAGTATTCCCAGAGGACTTTACTAGGCTTAAGGTTGAGTTCTTCAAACAGCTCAACGTCCATCTCAGCAGTGTCGGTACGAGCACCGATGTGGAAGATTGCGGTCGGCTTCGTGTCGAGCTCTTGGAGATAAGCCGGCAAAGCATCGCGCTCAACACAGGCGGTATACTTCTTCCCTTCTAGGTTGGACGAGCGGTCGTCACGACCGAACTGATCAACGAGAATAAGGTCTTCGTATCCTCGAAAATTGAGTTCGCAAACGAGTACACTTCCTATAAATCCTGCTGCGCCGGTGACAATGATCATACTTGTTGAGTCTTTACGCAAGGATACTGCAAGCTTGGCGTACCTTTGTGGTGCCTTTGGGTGATCGTGAAAATATTTACGATGCTTAAAAGGGAATTCCGTGTGATTCGGAGACTGTACCCGCAGCTGTAATTCTCATACAAGGGTTCTATCACAAATCCACTGCTTCGGCGGGAAGGAGATAGAACTTGAGATAAGTCAGAAGACCTGCCCATTGGCCATATTCTTCCACCTCCGGGACCAGAGGTGCACGTATACTATAGGACTTGCCACGGGCAGAGAGGTCCTTATGTTTAGGTGTGCTTGTACCCTACCGCTTTCCTACTTTCGTGAAAACCTCATTCCTCGTAATCTTAATGATTGGATCTACCCTACTCGGGTATGCTCAACTCAGCGTAGACACGACGAGTAATTTGGATTCGATTATGGTTTTGGCGAAAGCTGTAACGCCTCTCGGCAGACCAGCAAAAATCTCGAGGAAAGACTGGCAAGCAGGTAAACTATCCTCAAGACCAGAAGAAGCCCTACTCTATTTACCAGGAGTCCACATCAGACAACGCGGACCTGGACAGGTTGCTACACTTCAGTATCGTGGTCTTCAAGGCGCTCGAATTGCGCAAACGTGGCAAGGCATACCCGTCACAAATCCTCAAATCGGAACAGGAGACGCCAACGAGCTCACCCTGGCCTTAGTTGATCAAATAGAACTTGGTAGCCCTGAAAATATTGGTAACGCTGCTGCCATTTCTTCCTCACAGACAGCAGGCGGATTAAGCTCTCTTTCAGCTAGATATGCCAATGGAAATGGATTATTCTTAAACGGCCAATGGAAGGGACTCCGTGTGTTATTCCAGCAAGACGCGCACAATTTCCCGCATTCGTACAGTGGAAGAGAATTCGGTCCAGAAGACCCGGAAGTTAAGACTGGTATACAAGGCGCAAGCTTCACCAAGACTTTAGGAGGCGGGTGGTCCTCCTCGTCGTATTTCCTGCGAAGCGATAGAATTATTGAAGAAGTGAACGATGGCTTTGAACGCTTCAATTACGAGTCTCGCTTAAAGACCACTACCGCTCGACAATTATTCACGTGGGTGTCTGACACCTCTGTGCGATTTGACTTAGGTTTTTTGTTCGATCGTCAAAAATATAGCATTGCCGCGAGGACACCCAGTGTAGGCTCAACCTTCCAAATGCTTGCCCAGTCTCAGTTTCAAATTTTCCGAGACGTGAAATTCACAACGGACAATCGAATCTTGGTATCAACAAATTCAGAATATACAAGGAAAGTCCTACTGCCTGAGACACGCTCATTAGTAACCTACTCGAAGCAAAAAGAAGGTTTAAAATTCAACCTTACTAGCGGTTTTCATGCTCGGTTAAAGTCAGGAGTAATACTCTTTGGAAATGCCAGCTTGAGCAAAGAATTCAGCAAAATAGTGCGGGTTCAAATGAACGTCAAGAAAATTGGCAGAATCCCATCGCTTGACGATCAACTTTGGGAACAAGGCGGTATTGAAGACCTTAAAGCTGAGAACGGTTGGGAATTTAGTTCGTCATCTCAAGGAAAAATTGGAGCGGTTATTTTGACGCCATTAGTTTTCGTAAGGCAGTATAGCAACTATATACTTTGGTTGCCGAGGGGCAACTTCTGGAGCCCAAATAACATTCCTGCTGTCAATAATATAGGAGTAGGACTAGATCTATCGACACGGCTCGGTTCTAAAGATCATTTCGTGAAGATGTTAGGGTCTTTCAACTATTCTCAACTCCGACTCGCGGAAGATCAAATACTTCCCAATAGAGTTATTTTAAAAGCGGACACAAACTTACCCTTTGCCCCTTCGGTAACAGGAAGTGCCACGCTTGACTATGTGTACAGGAAGTGGTCGGTCCTTGCGCAAGGGCGCTATACAGGCAAACAGCTCACCGCATATAACGGATTGAGCGAGTCTGACGAGCATGCTGTACTAAGAACAGCCATCAGCCATCAATTCGAAGCATTAGCTATTACCGTGAGTTGCGAAAACGTAACGAACACCATAATCCCAAACGACTTCGGTCTTTTTTCTCCCCTTCGACGATTTGAGTTAACGCTCAATTACACCCCGAAAAAACGTCTATGAAAACTCTTTTACTTACCTGCCTTGCAGTGTTCTGTTACACACTTACGAGTGCCCAGTATGTCATCTTAAACTTTGAAGACTCTAATCTTCCCTTGGACACTTTCGTGACCGCAAGTACATCAAACCCTGACAGCAGCTTTCAATTCAGCGGCTTGGAGTTTCCAAGTATATACAATCCTTCATACGGCGGCTTTTGGGCTGGCGGTTGGGCGTTGAGCACATCACGAAATGACACCACTGGTGACTTCAGCAACCTTGTCGGAGCAGCTACCGGTAGCGGATTCAACGGTTCTTCAGCTTATCTAGTTGGGCAAATCGGAGCTTACATCCTACTTCCTGCAGGTTCTGAGTACGCTAAAGTCTACGCTACGAATACAACCTATACGGCCAATGTTCTAGAGAATGGATCAATGTTTAGTCGACCTTTCGGCATTGACACCTCTGGTGTAAGTGGAGTCCCTGATTCTCTTGTACTTGCTCTAACGGCTTATTCAGATGGACAAATCACTCAGGAAGAGAATCTCTACTTGGCGGATTACAGAGCTAATCAAGACTCTCTAGATTACATCGTGCGCAACTGGATATCAAACGATAATCCTGTAGCATCTCTTGAATTCTATCCAGCAGATTCAATTGCCTTCCAGATGTACAGTTCTGACAATGGATCCTTTGGAAACAACACGCCAAACTTCTTCGCTATTGACGCGCTCTATGTAATACTTGGTACAAGTGGCACGAACGATCTAATGGCTTCGAATCCATTGAAGGTTTGGCCAAACCCAGCGTCACAATACATTCACATTGGTGAAGGTGGAGACAACGTGCAGCTTCACATTGCTGACATGAGTGGCCGCCTGGTGCGCTTTTACCCAAGCTACAGTCTAGGGCAAACAGTTGACCTTTCTGGACTACCTGCAGGCAACTACACTGCAGTTACCATGGGAGCTGCTCTTAATGGAGCTGCTCAAATCATCATTAAGTGAGAGTAGTTTATCTACTTCTGATACTCAGTTTGACTTCATCGGTGCGAGCTCAATTCTCGCCCGATGGAGGCCAATCTGGAAGCATCGCAATCCACAAAGACTCTATTGAGTGGGAAGGATTTGCTACAGCCATTGACTTAGAGGTCGGCTGGCTAGATGCTGCTGACACCTCTCTGGGCCGCACTGATTTTTTCGTGCGTGATGCTGGAATTGGTGCACCCAACTTCCAAGTGCAGCCGCTCGGAGATGGTGGTCGTGCAACGGCTACCTTTGCTTCTCCTTTTGCAGATCAACTAGGTTACGACTTTGTCGTGTTTGAAAACGGATTTCCGACAAGCGATACCTCTGGATTTTTTGAGTTAGCGTTTGTGGAAGTGAGTTCTAATGGAGTCGACTTCTTTCGATTCCCGAATACGAGTCTCACCCTTGAGGCAGATGCTTCAGGAGCTTTTGCAGAACTCGACAGTAGACTGATTGATGGATTGGCCGGGAGATTTTCAGCTCCTTACGGCGCGCCATTTGATCTAGCCGATCTAGCGATCGATCCACTTCTTGATCTAAATGCCGTTA
Organism: Saprospiraceae bacterium; assembly: GCA_045110575.1. Lineage (GTDB taxonomy): Bacteria > Bacteroidota > Bacteroidia > Chitinophagales > Saprospiraceae > CALDTK01. The sequence goes on along the minus strand of JBGCGF010000052.1, from coordinate 76,966 downwards.
GATATATCCGGGTTATCGATGTAATCGGAAGTCCGGATCCAGCTTTCGCCAAAACCGATACCGACGGTATGATCATCATAGACCCATACCCTACTCCATTCAATGCAGGCGGTTTTGATTTAGAGGCGATCGGCATCATACGTTCTAGCGAACCTAGCAGTACGTCGACACCTATCGCACTCACAAATACTACTGAAACGATTGCTGTTCGTAAAGGAGGATCTGTTCTACATGCGAACGCTCAAACGCAGTGGGTGGATCAACTAGGAAAAATTAGTCATCAAGGTCAACTTGCACCTCAAACAGAAGGCTTCTATTTCCTTAGTGCACATGGCAATCGATCGACATGGACACGTGTCTTTGTTCATTGATCGCTGAGTTTGCCCTAGGATCAACAGCAGACTTCGCTTCAGAATAGGCAACTAGCTTGACTCCTTTACTACCTCAAGGAGTTAACTTCATCCTTTGGTATTAGCTCTTGCAAAACGCTGTACACCGTCCCTTTTTTGACCTTCGCCAATCAATTTGCAATGAGACCATCGATGTTTGCCGTTCTAATCCTTTTGGTTTTAGCGCAAGCGTGCACGGAGACAGATGACACACCTCCAGTAGTTGAGGTGAGCCCTTCTGATGTTCTTGTGTTGAACGAAGGACTATTCAGAAGAGGGAACGCTACGATTAGTGGCTATGATGCAGGCGCAAGCACAACCTTAGGAACTGTTTACGACCCAAGTTCTAATGCTGCGGGTGGTTTAGATATTCTCCAAAGCGCTACCCTCTTAGGCGACACCATCGTGCTTGTCGCAAATAACAGCAATGCACTCGTCCTCTTGCAAAAGGACAACCTTGAAGAGATCGACCGATTTGAAGCACTGGGCAGTCCGCGCTATCTGACTCGGATGCGGAATGGGCAACTATTGGTCACAGACCTATATGCGAATAGCTTGCTTGTTCTTGATTCAGACTTTTCGGTAGCCCAGATCATTCGTCATGAAGGACATGCTGAAGCTTCCATTCCTTTTCAAGACGGAGCGCTGTTCGTAAGTCCAGGGAGAAAGTCCATTTTCTACTACAATGCTCTTTTGGGAGAAGTAGTAGATAGCCTTGTTGTTCCATTTCGAGCCAATGCCATATTAGGCCTAGACAATGATCGTATAGCAGTGTGCGGCGGAATTCTTGAACAAGGAGAAGCCGGAGGACTTTCGATTGTAAACTGGGGAGATAAATCAGTCGACCTAACACTAAGTTTTAGCGAAAGCGAGAGTAGTCTTTACCCACGTTTGGCAAAGTCGAATAATAGACTTTTCTGTCTACAACGAGATCTACTCTCATTGCCGCTAGATGACCTCATCGAGAACCGTCTCGAACTTGTCTCCTTGCTTCGATTCGCTGATCCTTACGGACTAGGCGTTGACCCGATCAATAACGACATCTATATCACAGATGCTAAAAACGGGCTGAGTCTTGGGGAGGTCGTCAGGTTCGATGCGGCGATTACCGCGATTGACTCGTTCGAGGTTGGAGTATTTCCGAACGGTTTGATCTTTCGCTAGGCAAGTGGTAGTTCCATGAAAAAGTGTGGAAGACCGTCTTCAAGGAATTCTTCGCCGTATGGCTTAAAACCGAATTCGCCGTAAAACTTGAGGAGATACGATTGCGCGTGGAGCTTTATTGGTACCAACGGCCAATGTTTCTCGCACTCCTTAATGCTTTCCAAGATGATTGGACGGCCATGGCCTTTTCGACGTACAGATGGACAAGTAATGATTCGCCCAATAGCTGATGCGTCCTCGAAATCTACTCCTGGACCGATGAGTCTTGTATAGGCCAGCAACTTAGGGCCGTCCCACTCACATAGATGAAGGCTGGATAAATCCAAACCGTCCATGTCTTGATAAACACAGTTTTGCTCGACCACGAATACTTCGCTTCGAAGCCTTAGGATCTCATAGAGTTGAGTTGCGCTCAATTCTGCGAAAGTGCTTAGCGTGTATCGGGGTCCTTGCATGTGGGCAAGGTAATCGCGGTTGCGAGAATTAGCTGCGTGCTAACATGCGTTCTTCTTCTCTGAAGCAGCGCATCCACTCAGGAATGTCGTCTCCACCTTCGCTGATCTTGTTCACTTCACCAGAGTCTTTGCGCTCGTAGATCCACGTGTGGATCTTCTCACCTTTCTCTGCTAGAGAACCAAAGCTGAGCTTGAACTCAAATCGCCAAGCGTCTGCTGTGCGGGTAGCTACGATGTCGTTTCCTTGTTCTTTCGCAAGACCGAGATCGATCTCTTGAACACCTTCAAGGTTGTAGAACTCGTTAGCGAGTGAAGCCATGTTAAGCGGCTTCTTAGAGCGGACAGCTACAGCATCACGAGTGTCATCCCACTGGATGTGCTTTTCGATGATCAAGTCGTGCTCATAGAGCAGGTCGTTGAACGTAATCGATGTTGTTTCATGTCGTCCTTCACGGAGTGGGATTGCCCACTCTACATCTCTATCAAAAATCACAAGCATGTGATCAATGGAAGGGTTTGGACGAGTATGAATGTTACAACGCATCACGGTGCGCATGTCGCTACTCTCCGTATACATGTTGATCAGTGCAGTATAGAGGTCATCCATTCTCGTAGGAGAGATTTGAATACTCTGGTACCGAAGGTCTTCATCACTCTGAAGACGCAGTGTCAATCGAGCTGCATCACGTTTAAACTTACGGTCTAGGTTACGACTAATTCGTACCTCACCTTGCGCAAACAAGGAAGATACTGGTGTAACGGATGAACCGAAAATCAAGATTACGAGAAGGAAGAGGTAAGATGTGCGTGGCATACACTACAACCATAGCAAATACCTCGCCCACTTTCTACCCTAACCATGGTAGATGACCAAGTTCAATTAATCGGGAGCCAAAAACGAGTAATCCGACAAGCGCTACTGCAAGTGAGACGAGTAAAACAGCCCCTGCTGCAAGGTCTTTTATTCTACCTGCTTTTTCGTGCCATTCGGGATGGACGAGGTCTACAAGGAACTCTATTGCAGAATTAAATGCTTCTGCCGCCCAGACGATTCCCATCGATAGGATCACGAGCGACCAAGACACAATTGAAAGAGATAGATACATCCCGAGTCCACAGACTACAAGGGAAGCAAAAAGATGGAAGCGTGCGTGTGGCTGAGTGCTTATGAGCACTTTGATGCCTTTCAGGGCGTACCCAAAGCTGGCTATTCTAACGCGCCACCATGGCTGAGTTCGTGGATCTGAGTTGGAAGGTTGCACCACTGCCAATGTACGTTGATCCTTCACGTTGTGCTCGGTATTGGAGACACTGAAGGTCGTTCGAGTAAAAAATATGCTCTACCGGGCGATCAAACAGATGAGGAGCACCTTCATGGTAGGTTGGGTACTGGCTACGACGACTGTCTTGAAGATTTGATTTATCTTGAAAAGCATTCATTTCGTTACTCCAAGGCATGTTGTTGAAGTCACCGATTGTTATCAGTGGACCATCCATTCGCTTGAGGTGATCAGCAAGAATCTCCAGCTGAGTTCTCATGAGCTGATATGAACTTGTATTAACTGGAGGAGTCGTCTGGACAGCTACTAGGCTTAATTCTGGAGAAGTGTCTCCACCGCTCATGCAAGCAGTAACTTGAACTACATCACCAATCAGAAAACTGTCTACAGAGCCAAGTGGTGCTTTTGAGAAAATTCCTAAACCGTGAACACCAATGTCCTCGAAGAGGTAATAGTGAGGATAATCGTTAGCCAATCGCTTTGTAAGCAAGGCAGCCCAATCAGGTGTTAGACCCTGAATACTCAATAGATCAGCGTCAGCATCCAAGATCATTTGGATGTTAGGCTTCTCGTCCAACATCAGATTCGAGGTCGAATACTGAGCTACGGCTACTGGATGGGATTGAATATGCTGATCGATTGCTACAACCGGCAGCTCAACCTCTTCAACAGGGGCAATTGCTGAGGAACGCAACATAAAGGCAAGGATGGCAACCCCCAAAAAAGAGGCTTTCATTATTTTATCTTGGCTCAATACCAAAGATAAAAGCCCTAGAGCAAAAAAGCTCACCATAATATATGGAGTGAGAACGTTGAGCTCCCTTGAAAACGCTGTATCCACTGGCAAAACCATCAATGCAATCACTGATCCAATCGCACCAAGTGCGATATAGCTTAAGGCTTGAGATGGGAAGCTAGTAGTTTGTTTCACGAAATGTTTCAATTAACTAATGCAAAGATACTAGATTAAAGTAATCAGAGCATTAAGCATTTAACAATTGCAAGGATTAAGTCACAAATGGCCCTTTCTGAGGTCCAACCTGCAATAAATCCGTGCTAAAGTGTCAACATAAGTCACTCACCTTAAGCACTATGCTTTTAAACAACGTAATCCGAGGCTGAAATGATTCAAACCCATCTGCCTATCAATGTATTAGCCAACCATCGCTTCAGGCTTCACCCACTCGTCAAATTGATCTGCAGTCAGCAATCCAAGTGATACCCCGGCCTGCTTGAGCGTCGTTCCATCTGCGTGGGCCTTCTTTGCAATCTTAGCTGCATTGTCGTAGCCAATCTTCGTGTTCAAAGCGGTGACAAGCATCAACGAGTTATTGAGGTGCTCTGCGATTCTAGCTTGATTTGGTTCTAAACCAGCAATACAGTGCTCTTCAAAACTTGCAGATGCATCACCAATAAGGCGTGCACTGTGCAAGAAATTGTAGGCCATCATAGGCTTGAAAACATTGAGCTCAAAGTGCCCAGTAGCTCCACCGACATTGATTGCAACATCATTTCCTAGAACCTGCGCAGCTACCATTGTGAGTGCTTCCGATTGAGTCGGATTGACCTTTCCGGGCATAATGCTTGATCCTGGCTCGTTGGCAGGAATAGTAAGCTCTCCAATTCCTGAACGAGGCCCAGAAGCCAGCATACGAATGTCGTTGCCGATTTTCATTAGGCTAACAGCAACCGTCTTGAGCGCGCCATGCGTCTCTACAATTGCATCATGCGCTGCAAGTGCTTCAAACTTGTTAGGTGCTGTTTTAAAAGGAAGACCAGTAAGGTCAGCAATCTGACCAGCAACGTGTACTGAGTAGCCTTTAGGAGTATTCAGACCTGTTCCTACAGCTGTGCCTCCAAGAGCTACTTCACTCAGGTGGTCTAGCGTGTTATTGATCGCTTTGATACCATGATCAAGTTGGCTCACATAACCGCCGAGCTCTTGCCCAACTGTTACCGGTGTTGCATCCATGAAGTGTGTGCGGCCAATTTTGACAACGCCCATGTAGGTTTCTGACTTCTCAGCTAGACGGTCGCGCAATTGCTTAAGTCCAGGAAGTGTCGTTTCCATGATCATCGTGTATGCAGCAATGTGCATCGCGGTAGGAAACGTGTCGTTCGAGCTTTGACTCTTGTTGACGTCATCGTTCGGGTGAAGCACCTTTTTCTCATCCGTCAATTGTCCGCCTCTAAGCACGTGGCCACGGTTAGCGATAACCTCATTGACGTTCATATTTGACTGCGTGCCTGAGCCCGTTTGCCAGATTACGAGCGGGAAAGCATCATCAAGCTTACCTGCACTAATTTCATCAGCGACTTGTGCAATGAGCTCCGCTTTGTCTCCATCAAGTACGCCGAGCGCGTGGTTTGTTTTGGCGGCAGCTTTCTTCAAAATTGCAAAAGCCCGTACGATTTCGATAGGCATTCGTTGGCGATCACCACCGATTTTGAAATTCTGGGTAGAGCGCTGCGTTTGCGCGCCGAAGTATGCGTCTGCAGGTACTTCGATGTTTCCAATGCTGTCCTTTTCTGTGCGGGTCTTCATGGTGTAGGCTTTTCAGCCGCGAATGTACGCTTTGCACAGAAGCTAAAGAAGATCCATCCTATCTTTCGCCTCTGATCGAGAGAGTTAAGAATCTGGTGTACTTTTCGAAGAGTCACCTTAGTACAAGGACTTTTCAAGATCGCTAAACCTACCCCGAATTCAAGGGTTAGTATCACAAAGAAAACAATCACAACATGGCTTTTCAGCTTCCCGACCTACCCTACGCAAAAGATGCGCTCGAACCACACATCGACGCTCGAACAATGGAAATCCACCACGACAAGCACCATGCTGGATACACTGCGAAGCTGAATGCAGCTCTCGAAGGAACTGCTTGGGCAGACAAAGCAATCGAAGACATCCTCGCAAACCTTAGCGACCTACCTGCTGACAAGCAGACTGCTGTTCGCAACAATGGCGGAGGATATCTCAACCACTCAATCTTTTGGGCTACAATGAGTCCAAACGGAGGAGGCGCACCTACAGGTGCTATCGGTGATGCAATCACTGCTAAGTGGGGCAGCTTCGATGCTTTCAAGGAAGCTTTCGCCAAAACAGCAGCTACACAGTTCGGTTCAGGTTGGGCTTGGCTAGGATACAGCAAGGAAGAGGGTCTTCACCTTCACGGCTTACCAAACCAAGATGCACCAGCACTTCACGGGCATGTGGGTCTTCTAGGAATCGACGTGTGGGAGCACGCTTATTACCTAAACTACCAGAACCGCCGCCCAGACTACATCGCCGCTTGGTGGAACGTCATTAACTGGGACGAGGTGAACGCACGCTACGCAGCTGCACAAGGGTAATTCCTTTCTCATTTCAATAAAAAAGCCCCTGCAAGCTGACGCTTGCAGGGGCTTTTTCAGTTGGGTGTGCCCTGAATCAAAGACCGCTAACCTTACTCTTCACCCTCATAAATGAAATCCCGAATTTCCTTCAAGAACGGATCACCGTACTGCTTCAGTTTGTGATCGCCCACACCACTGATCAATTTCATACTGCCACTATCAGTTGGCTGTAGAATGCTCATCTCTTCGAGAGATGTATCGTTAAAAATGATGTACGGCGGCTTGCCTGTTTCACGCGCAATTGACAAGCGAAGTTTTCTCAATCGTTGGAAAAGCTCTTGGCTTTGACCGGTGAGTTTGTGGCGAGTTAATGCAGGCTTGGCAGCTGCCGCTTTGAGTTCTTCTTTTACTTCGCGCTTTACTAGTTCGACGCTGCGTTTACCGAAAAGTACTTCCTGCGCGGAAGCCGTAAGGTGGAAGGCATTTCGCTTATCTGGAGCGACCTCCAAAAGTCCTTGATGAATCAGCTGCTCGATGTAGTAGTGCCAATCTCTAAGGCTCACTTCGCGTCCTGCACCGAATGTTTTTATATCGGCATAGCCCATGACTGCGATCTCAGGATTTTGCGTTCCCCTCAAAATAGCAACCAACGTCGACTGACCAATGCGTTGATCCGTTCGAGCGACACCGCTCAATGCAATCTGCGCTAACCTGGTTCCGTCAAATGGCTTTGGTGGGTTGCGACAGATGTCACAGTGACCGCAGTTTTCGCGGTAGTCATCTCCAAAATAGGTAAGTAGCAACCTTCGACGACAGTGAACAGTCGTCGCATATTGATACATCCTATCCAACTTATCAATCTGAAGCTTAGCTGTTTTTGGATTGTTGTCCGCAATGATATCCGCTAGAATCTTTCGATCATTCCAACTATAAAACAGAAGCGTTTCAGCAGCTCCACCGTCGCGACCAGCACGGCCGATTTCCTGATAAAAACCTTCGAGGTTTTTGGGGAGATTGTAGTGAATAACCCAACGGACATTACTCTTGTCGATACCCATTCCGAAGGCAATCGTCGCACAAACTACAGGTAGCTCGTCACGCACGAAGCGCTCCTGAACACTAGAACGCACGCGCTCATGCAAGCCTGCATGGTAAGGCTCAGCATTGATGCCTTTAGCCTTGAGTTTTTCAGAAAGCATCTCTGTGCTCTTTCTACTCAAGCAGTAAACGATACCACTTTGATTGGGACGACGCTTCGCCCAATCCACAATCTGCTTGATCCGTTCTCGGCCAGGACGAACCTCCAGGTTCAAATTTGGACGATCAAAACTTGAGACGAAAAGGTTAGGATCCTGTAGGTCTAGTTGCGCTACAATGTCACGCCTAGTTGTTTTGTCCGCTGTCGCTGTAAGTGCGACCATCGGCATATCTCCCAACGAATCTCTTACCAAACTCAGCTTGGTATATTCAGGACGAAAGTCATGTCCCCATGCAGAGATGCAATGGGCTTCATCAATCGCGATAAGGTTGACCTTCGCACGCTGAAGCACACGAATGGTATCACCTGACAGCAGACGTTCAGGACTTACGTACAACAACTTTAAAGTTCCGTTGGCTATGTCGTCTTCAACCTGTCTTTGTTCCAGACCGGTCTGACTAGAATTCAAATAGGCTGCCTTTACCCCGTTTTGCCGCAAGGCCTCAACTTGATCTTTCATCAAGCTAATCAAGGGACTAACGACTAAGGCCATACCGCGCATCACAAGGGCGGGCAATTGAAAACAGATAGACTTTCCTCCTCCCGTTGGCATGAGTACTACCGTGTCTCTTCCAGAGAGAATGGACTCAATGACATCCCCTTGCATCGGTCGAAAATCATCGTACCCAAAGTAATGCTTCAATGCATCTTTGGCGGTACTCAGCGGTGAAGATTTGGTCATTTCGATTGGATAATAAGGACAGCTTTCGCCAAAACCTACGGATTATAGCTTGGGCCTACAAAGGTAAAGCTGGATATGCTTCAGCCTTGGTTTTTTGCAGGCATTATTCCACAAGCGATGGCTTAGTAGGAGCTTATTATCAACGCCAAGCGACCGTACCGTTTCTAGAGACCAATAATGATCCTTTAAGAACTAACGGATTCTCATCCTTGCTGCTGGGCTTTCGCTTAAAAATCGAATCCCGCGATGACTCGGACCACTGGGTCACTGCCATCTTCAGGAACATAATAACCAGTGCTCAAGGTAAACAGACTAAGAGGACGGATAAAGAATCCTCCTCCATAGGAACTGTGCCATTTATCGCTTTCTGGACCATCTCCCGTTGGATCAAACCAGACACGACCATGATCCCAACTTGCGAATACTCCTAGACGGCTCTTGAAGGCTCTTTTCGTAAATTCTTGACGAAGGTCGATGTTGTTGTAAAACCTTCGTTCGCCAATGAATCGCTCTCTTCTATATCCTCGCAGCGTTCCTGCTCCAAGTTGCTGCGCATCATAGAAGTAGTAGTCTCCTGCTACAACTCCCAAACCTACTCTAGACACTAAAACGGCACCTTTCCATAAGTGCTGATAAACCGTCAAATTCGTTTCAAAAGATGGCATTGTAGCAGACTCTGGCGTTGTGCGATGACGTAGACTTCCTTCAGCAGAAAAGGACATTCCATCTCTCGGAAATCCAGTATCGTCGACGTTCGCATACGTGTACGCCAATTTCGCCTCGCCATACCAGGCTTGTTCAAACAAGGCATCATCAGAATTCAACTGTCCGAGAGATCTCTCTAAATCACGGTTCAGCAGCATTGATTCTCCCATGAGGGTAAACCTCAACCCACCATCGTGATTCTTATTTCGGAAAAATAAGGAAGGTGCAAATCGAATGATCTCTTGACGAATACGGTAAAACCGGCGTTCTCCAGAAATCTCAACGGTTTCGTTACCGAAGCCAAAAAAGTTGATCGCGTAATTAGGCGTCTGATAAAGCGCGTCAATGTTCAAGTCTAACCGAGGAGCCAAATCGATGATTCCAAAGTTATACTTCAACTGAAGGCCTTGACTTGATGTAGCATACAAGCCGCCAAAACTCTGCTTGAAGTGACGGTGAAAAGTATAGTAATGCTCTTGATACGAAAGACCTAAACGCAAGCCATCATCAATGTTGAATCCTAGGTTCGGCAACCATAAGCCGTAGTCATAATTGACATCACGGTAGTCGTATTGATTGAACCTCCAATACTTGGTTAGGTGTGTCTCCGACTCCTGACCTAGGTCTAACTTGTCCTGACCTGGCCAAGCATAGACTCGCGTTCGTTTTCGAATTGACCGAGCTTTATCAGTCGTCACAACTTCATCTTTCTCTGGACCTGGAATAATCCGGACTTTTACGCCTGCGTTTTTGGATACACCTGAAACTTCAAATCGATCTTCCTCACGCAATCCGAAGAGTTGAACGCAATTTGTTTCTGACTTCAAGAAGGTTCGATGGTAATGTCGAATGCCCTTCTTCTGCCCTTTAAAATCGTAAATATCGACGGTTAAAGAGCCGTCCTCCTTACGTTGTACATCGAAGAAGTCATCCTCGTCTGTACCTACGATGTAGACCTCTTTCGCCTGAAAGGCGTAAAGCTTTTCTGCATATTTCAAGAGATCAGCTCGTCTCGACTTGAGGGCTGCGATGTACTTCTCTTTGCGACCTACTTGTGCAGCTTTCGGCCAATCATCAAACGATGCTTCAATTTCACCGTCGGTTAGTTTGTTTTGAAGTTCCTGTGCTGCGGTAATCCAATCTTCACGCGTTAGTTCATTTAGATACCGTCGATCAAGCATCCTCGCTTGAAACGTGAAGTCTTTAATCCACGGCTGTTTGCCATCAAAATTTTGAACTTCCCTTACTGCTGGTAAGGTCATGCCTCCCAGCTTAAGGATTGCTCCATCTATTCGCAACATCGCTTGATCACGATCCCGTGGAATCACTCGCCATTTGCTAATTCCGGTAGACTTGTCTTTGTACTCCGCAAATCGCCACTGATCGCTATGCCTGTCGAAATCACCAAGCAACACATCTAGTAGTCGTGCACGAACGAGCGCTTGTTGATCAACTTGATCCTTGTAACTCTCTTGCACACGCTCCATTACATCGTCTCGACCATCAATTTTACGGGGTTTGCCAAACGGTGCTTCGTCGGCTATCCATTCATTGTTTGGTCGTTCCTCAAGCAAATACAAATCATCCGCAAACGATGCGTTTAGTGCTCCCAACTGCGGGTGAGCAGGCAAGTATACCAATCGTGGATAGGCATGCGGAATATCTACGGCTTCGGCTATATCGGCTGCAGTAAGCGCACCAAATGGATTTGCCGTGAAGAAAACATCTTGCGTTAAGGTCACCAATGGACCAACCCTAGCCTGGGCCGGCAACAAACGAGTCGGATCTTTGCGAATACTACGTAATGCATAGTCTCGACCTTGCTTGTCGGTAAGACGGAGTGAATTCGTCTGTCCGCCTCCTCCACGTTTGGTCACCTCTACCCCACCAGCAAACTCATCAAGTCTAAGAATTGGATACGTGTAAGGCGTTTCAAAAAGCTCCCGATTATTATTTCCGAATGCCCATTTGTATAGAGGCCCAAACTTGCGATACCCCGCAAACGGTGCATACTGAATGGAGTCTTGTCCAGACTCATATAGCTTGTAGTCGCCTTCGTATGTTTCAATCTCTTTGGTGTAGAGTTTTGTCTCGAAAAGGGTTTTGCCGGAAGGTGAACCATCTGCCTCACGATACCTAACCCAAGCCTCACCATTCTCATAATAATGAACCTCAGCAAAGCCAGGAACACCTGCTGTAAAGACGGTGCGTTGTCCAACTTTTCCAGGATCAGTATATACCGCTGTTCCTGATCCGATTACTGCATGGTGTTTGAATTGACCATACTGCAACAAGTGCTCATGTCCGCTAACAAACGTCACTGCTGGGTGCTCATCAAACAACCCTTTGAGCATATCTCTTAGGTCTTCCATTCTTGGAGAATAGAGGTCTTGTTTTACCCCAATTTTTGAACGCCACCAATTCGCAACAGGGCCTAAGTAGCCATCCTTGAACGAAGCTTTTAGCCCATGTTCGCCGCCTCTAGGTCCGCGAGTAATGACAGGATGGTGCATCGCAACGATAACGTGCTTGAACGCTACGCCTTTGACCATATTGGTCATCTTCCATTTAAATCCTTTTCGGGATTGTACAGTGCAACCTTCATTAATCTCTTCATTTTTATCCCAGTCGCTAATGAACCATTGGCTATTGATTATCAGCAGTCCGATATCCGGAGAAATCTCGAGCAAAACGGGATCGCCGCAAGCATTTTCAGGAAGGACGATTTCTTTACCGAATTTCTTTTCGACGTAATCTTCAAGTCGTTCTGCTCCTTCAATTCCGTGCTCCCAATCTCTATCACCTTGAGTCATTGCGACAGTACCCTTGAAGTCTTCAACGGTACTCAGCTGAACTTTAATTTGATCCTTAGCAATTTCGTTTTGCGCCTTATTTTCTCCCTTTTTTGGGAAGCCACCTTTGCTTACTTGATCTCCAAGGAATACGACGGTACTTTTTTCATCAGCTTTCGCCAAAACCCGTTTCAATAATTCCAGCGCAGGAGCTTCGGAAATCTCCGTTACTCCGCCTGCGCTTCCGGTCAGGTATACTGAATAAGCAGGAGCAGTAGTAGGGAGCGTCGAAACCTCTTTAGGCTTCAAGGCGTCGCTGTCATACATCGGTTTATAACGAGCGCAGCCCGAAACAAGACCAACTGCTGTGATCAACATTAAGGAACGAAGCAGAGCGCTATCAGAAGGTATGAACACAGACAAGTAGGATTAGAACCTCAAAGCTAACATCACTTTAGGCTGCTAGGTTAGATGACGACAGACAACGACTTTGGTAAGATGTCACAACTTATAGAAGTACGCGGAAAAAAACCGCAGTTGGCAAAGCGCCTAGACATGCGAAAACCTCGCAATGACCAGCCACATTACTTGTAAGCAAGACTGTAGAGGAGGGATAGCAAGCTATCCCTCTAATACACTATCCGTTAATCAATTAGATTCAAACATTCATCTCAAGATGCTCAATAAATACCCTGAAAACATAATCCCCTCGTGACATCATGCCACTTCATCTAGTGTCATTTCAGCAGCATTTTCAAGCCTTAAAAATTCTCTTTTTTTTCGCTCAATTCGATTAGCTAACGAGAGAAATGATTGTTGTGCGAAACCTACTTACCGTACGTTCAGTAAAGGTTGTACCTTTGTGCTTTCTTAGCCTATGAATACAATCCAAAATCCCTTAAAGGGCACAAAAACCATGATTCTGGTGAAGGCCTACGAATTATTTGATCGTAAGGGCTATCACTCAACATCCATCAGAGACATTGCAACCGAGACGGGCCTAACAAAAGCAGCGCTTTATTACCACTTCGAAAGCAAGAAATACCTGATGGTAGGAATTCTGGAGATGGTACTTGAACGGCTACAGACTAAATTATTTTCGATTGCATTTGATTCCTCTAAAGGGGAGCCAGCAGAACGGTTGCAGAAATTCTTTGCTTGGCAAGAGGAGTCCTACAAAACGGGACCAAGAAGCTGCTTCATTGGCACCATGTCACTTGAAGTCGCAGCGCATGACAAGGAATTTGCTGCAATACTCGATACTATATTCAACGAGTGGGAAGACGCGCTAACACACCTGTATGCTCATTTCCACGACGCTGAAAAGGCAAGCATGCATGCTCAACAAACCATTATGGAGTTTGAAGGTGCGGTCATGCTTGGCTTGGTTCGAAAAAATAAAAGTGGAGCCATCAAGAAAGCCATTGCACATGCGATGGATAGAATCACCAACTAACCACAGTCTATGAAAAACCTTCTCAAGTGGAATGATCTCCAAGATCGCAAACCTCAACACGCGCTGGTCGCTAACGTCGATTTGGTTGTTATGCGATATGATGACAATGTCTCCGTTCTTTATGGTCGTTGTCTCCATAGAGGCGCTCTAATGTCTGACGGATTTGTTCAAGGAGATAATCTCATATGTGGACTGCACGGATGGGACTATCGCTATGATACAGGTGTCTCGGAATACAACAACAAAGAGGTCTTGCAGAAATTTACTGCAGACGTGAAAGATGGTTGGGTAAGGGTGAGTGAAGAAGAAGTTGAAGCTTTTTCAATCGCAAATCCGCAGCCATTCCAAAGAGATGAATATCTCGGTCAATATGCTGATACCAGTCCTGAGGAAACGGAACCGTACACTGGTTTCATTCAGGATCTTGCCAAAAACGGCCTTAAAAAGCACGGACACCATGGTCCTTCAGCTTCAATGGGAGTCGACAGAAATACACTGCCCAAATGGAGTGATATTCAATTCCTGCCTGCACAATTAGCTAGTCGACCTTTATTAGATGAAGATGAGGTCAAAACGACTGTGGTCATCGGGCCTAACGCTAAAAAGCCACTAAGCTTAGGTATCCCACTTTTCGTTTCTGACATGAGCTTTGGCGCGTTGTCGCGAGAAGCTAAAATTGCTTTGTCAAAAGGAGCAGAGCTCTCTGAAACTGGTATTTGTAGCGGAGAAGGCGGAATGCTTCCAGAAGAACAAGAAAACAACTCGAGGTACTTCTATGAACTGGCTTCGGGCAAGTTTGGATTCTCTTGGGATAAAGTCAAAAAAGCTCAAGCCTTCCATTTCAAAGGAGGTCAAGGAGCCAAAACAGGTACAGGAGGTCACCTCCCAGGAAGTAAGGTAACCGAAGAGATTGCAGCCGTTAGAGGCTTAAACCCAGGAGAGACTGCAATTTCGCCTGCGGCTTTCCCCGACCTTTTCACTGCTTCAGACTTCAAAGCGTTTGCTGAGGAGGTAAGAGAAAAAACTGGTGGGATTCCTATCGGCTTTAAGATTGCGGCTAGTCATATCGAGGCAGACATTGACTTCGCTTTAGCGGCTGGTGTCGATTACATCATTCTTGATGGTCGCGGCGGTGGTACAGGTTCTGCGCCTACTATTCTTAGAGATAACATTAACGTACCAACGATCCCTGCCTTAGCTCGAGCCCGTAAACACTTGGATTCTATTGGAAGAAAAGATATCACCTTAATCATTACGGGTGGACTTCGCTTACCAGAAGATTTTGCAAAAGCGCTCATGATGGGAGCTGATGCAATTGCCGTGTCTAACTCAGCTCTTCAAGCAATTGGATGCTTAGGCATGAGAGCTTGTGGAAGTAACAATTGCCCAGTAGGTATCGCAACTCAAAAAAAGGATCTACGTGCTAGGCTCATTATTGATGCTTCTGCAGAACGACTAAATAATTTCTTCTTCGCTGCAAGGGATTTAATGAAAGTTGTTGCTCGTTCATGTGGCCATGACGACTTCAAAAAGTTTAATTCAAACGACCTCTCGACGTTTGACCGGGACATTCATCACCTGACTGGAATCGCCTATGCAGGCATAAACTCCTAACCTTCATGGACAAGAATTCAACTTTACAATTGCACATCGCAGTTCAATATATTTCGACTGCGGGGAAAAACTACGTTACCCACAAAGAGGACGACAGCCATACGAATAGCGGCTGGAATCCAGAAACTTCTTCGTTTTTTTCTTGGACTTTTAATAGTGGAGGTTCTCTATCCTTTCATACGAAACAAATGGAGCTAGAGTGGCATGGCAAGGTGCCTGGAACCTTTGCTCTCATTGGTCGAACACACGCTGAAGTGCTAAGGTGGTTAGAAGAGATGTCTATCAAGAATGACCTATCAAAATTCGTGTTTAGCCTTCACTACGATTTAGAATTTGGGGACATTAAAAATGATTTCAAATTTAGCGCACAAAATCATGAATTTATAGAAGAGCATGCTGCATGTCGCACAGCGTCATTGCGTGCCTGCACCGAGGTGCTCAGTCAAATGGATCTGGAATCTGAAGTGCGTACTTGGCCACATCACTTTGACACTGGGGCGTTTGCAACCTTCCCGGATGGAGCTGTCTCCGTTGGTTTTGGCTTAGCTATTCCAGATGAGATGTCCGAAGATTTCTATCTGTACTGTTCCGCCTACAAAGGTGATGATGGAGTAGAAACCAGCAATATGCCGGCACTAAGTAAGGGTGAATGGAAAGAAGGTAAATGGACAGGTGCGATGCTTTCTGCAGATGGCCTTCGTACATCCGACCATCATCTTTTCTTCTTCGAATCAATAGATGCATTCCAGCAAAAGACCACCTAAAACCGATTGATCATGTCTCAAATGAAATGGTATAAAGTTCTTGATGATAAACAAGAACTTCCTGAAGGTAGAGTAAAGACGGTTACTGCAGGACATCAAGGAATCTGCTTAACGCACTTTGATGGAAAATTCTCCGCACTTGATAACCGCTGCCCGCATCAAGGGGGACCGTTAGGTGAAGGATCAATTGAAAATGGTCTTTTGCGTTGCCCTTGGCATGGCTGGGATTTTCATCCTTGCTCAGGCCTTCCTCCAGGAGGCTACGATGACGGCATCCCAACTTTTCTCACAAAGGAAGAAGAAGGATCAATCTATGTTGGAATGGAGCAAGAAGCTCCATACGAAGAGACCGTTTCAGATGTGATGATTAAAACGATGACGAACTGGGGCGTCAATGCTGTTTTCGGAATGGTTGGTCACTCTAACCTTGGTCTCGCCGATGCGATGCGAAGGGCTGAGAAAAGAGGCGAGCTGAACTACTTTGGTATTCGACATGAAGGTGCCGCAGCATTTGCTGCCTCTGCATATGGTAAGCTTACCGGTCGACCTGCGGCGTGCTTTGCTATTGCAGGGCCAGGAGCCACCAATATGTATACGGGTATGTGGGATGCGAACGTAGACCGCGCTCCTATGCTCGTACTCACGGGGCAAGTCGATACTCAAGTACTTGGTACTGGCGCCTTCCAAGAAGTGGATTTGGTAAAAGCCTTTCAGGCAGTTGCTGGATTCAATCATGCTGTTCAGGAGCACAGTAAGCATTCTGAACTGATGACTCGTGCCATCAAGACGGCTATTCTTGGGCGAGGAGTCTCACACATCACCTTCCCTGATGAAGTTCAGGTCATCAAAAAACCAACATCCGAGGAAGCTCAGATTCCTGCTGGCCGCATTACAGCATTAGAGATTCAGCCTCCAACTGAGCAGTTAGAAAAGGCCGTGGACCTTCTCAAAAACGCCAAGCGGCCAATGATCATCGTCGGTCATGGTGCGCGCTACAACATGGATAAGATTGTCCAGATGGCTGAAATGATGAACTGTCCAGTAATCACGACCTTTAAAGCGAAAGGACAGATTTCTGATTCACATCCATTGGCAGGCGGCGTGCTAGGTCGAAGTGGTACTCCAATCGCATCGTGGTTTATGAATGAAAGTGATTTGCTCATCGTGCTCGGAGCGTCGTTTTCTAATCACACGGGCATAACTCCACACAAGCCAATCATACAGGTCGATTTCGATCCGATGGTACTAGGGAAGTTCCATGCTGTAGAAGCACCTGTCTGGGGCGAGATCGGAACGACGTGCGATCTTTTCTGTGAGCAGATAGAAGGAAAAACTTCTTCCATCGATCACCGAAAAGAGATTAAGGCCCGTTGGGACATCTGGAGAGCGGAAAAGCAAAATAGACTAAAGGACGATCGAGGCGAAGGCATCAGTTCTATTGCCGTGTTCGATGCTATGAATAAGGTTACTCCCGCAAATGCTGTCATCGCTGTTGATGTAGGAAACAACACCTACTCGTTTGGGCGATATTTCGAGTGTCAATCTCAATCCGTACTAATGTCCGGATATTTAGGTTCCATTGGGTTTGCGCTTCCAGCAGCAATGGGCGCATGGGCAGCAGTCCGAGATTCGCGACCAGTATGGTCAGTATCTGGAGATGGTGGTCTAGGTCAATACCTCACGGAAATCACGACGCTGGTAAAGTACAACATGCCCATAAAGCATGTCCTGCTCAACAATTCAGAACTCGGCAAGATTTCTAAGGAGCAAAAAGGAGCAGAATTCGATGTGTGGCAAACGAGCCTAGTCAATCCAAATTTTGCTGACTATACTACCAACTGTGGCGCATTAGGGATTCGGGTGGAAAACAAAGAAGATTTGATTCCTGCTTTAGAACGCCTAAGGGATCACGACGGACCTGGATTAGTGGACATTGTATGTGACAGCAATCTCATTTAGCAACTCATACTATTCTCGAAGAATTAGCCTCTTTAACAACTAAAATGGACAACCTACGGAGACATCGTTTTGAGATCATCCTCATGGCGTTGGTCATTCTATTGTTGACGCCCTTGCTGGCAACGATTTTCAGTGTAGATGTGAGATACGTAAACTTGTTTGCGCTTTCTCTCCTCTCCTTCGCTAGCTTAATCCTAGCCGTCAGGAAAACTCCTCGCATAATATCAGCAACGCTAAGTCTGACGACCTTCGGGTTGGTGTGGGCCGAGTTTCTATTTCTAGAAAACCAATTGCTTTCCTCCTTTCGCATGTGGTCCATGTTATTCATGTACATCAGCCTTTCCTATATTCTAATCAGGAACTTCATCGATGTAAAAGAAGTCGAGTTAAGCGTCATTTCAGGCGCTGTCTCTGCTTTCGTTCTCATTGGCGTGATGGGAGGAACACTTTTCGAGCTACTTCATCACTATGTAGAAGGCTCCATACTACTCAGCCCGCAAGCTGGGGGCTATGACTTCTACTACTATAGCTTCATCAGTCTGATGACTGTTGGATATGGTGACATCGTACCGCTCACTGGCGCAGCAAAATCATTGACGATCGTAATTGGCCTAGCGGGTCAACTATACTTGGCAATTGGCATCGCCATTTTTGTAGGCAAGCACTTGAATTCAACCCTTAAAAGCAGCTAAAATGTTCGAGAGTTTTTCTTTCATCTTTTTAGTCGCGGCCTTGCTTACCTATGTCAACTACCGATGGCTGAAATGGCCTTCGACTATTGGACTTATGGCCTTAGCGCTTGTGGTAAGCACTGTCGTTACAGTCTCCCGAAGTATCGTACCTGAGTTTTACGATTTTGTGTGTGAGGTTTTGGCGCAAGCTGATTTCAAGACACTCCTACTGGAAGTGATGCTAAGTCTGCTGCTCTTCGCCGGAGCCATACATATCGACTTAGGAAAGTTGAAAAAGGAACGATGGTCCGTTTTACTTTTCGCCACCTTAGGGGTACTCATATCCACAGTTGTTATTGGATCACTCTTCTACTTTGCTTCAAATCTGCTCGGGATAGATATCCCCTTCCTACATAGCTTACTTTTTGGCGCGCTCATCTCTCCAACAGACCCTGTGGCGGTCATTTCCATTCTCAAAAAGGCAAATGTTGGCGATTCATTAGAACTAAAAATTGAAGGCGAATCACTCTTCAACGATGGGGTCGGTGTAGTCGTTTTCACGGGTATTCTTTTACTCGCCGAAGCCAATGGATCCTCCTCAGGTGCTGCTATCGCCGAGGAGGTTGGCTTCGTATTTCTCGCAGAAGCAGTAGGCGGTCTAGTGTTCGGCCTAGTACTCGGATGGTTGGCACTAAGACTTATGAAGTCTGTTCAAGAAAATGGACACTTGGTTGTGTTACTGTCGCTGGCAGCTGTTCTAGGCGGCCATGCACTTGCTTTGAAGATTGGGACTTCTGGACCACTTGCTATGGTTGTGGCAGGACTCTACATAGGTAACGGACTCAATCATGATGTCTTCATGAAAGAATCAAAAGACATGATGAACGGTATTTGGTCAGTGATCGATGAGAGTTTAAACGCAGTCCTATTCGTTCTAATTGGCTTAAGTGCTCACCTCTTGGAGTTTGACAGTCAACTCTTCACGCTCGGCATCATAGCCATCGTGATTCTTTTAATCGGTCGTGCGGTTTCAGTCATTCTTCCGTCTTCCCTTCTCAAGCATAACAAAAAAGAATTCTGGCCTTCAACGGGTATTCTCATCTGGGGTGGACTTCGAGGGGGAATCTCTCTCGCTCTCGCCATGAGCCTCAGTGACGAATTACACGGTTTAGAGATCTTCAGTGTGACATTTATAGTAGTCGTCTTCTCAATTCTCGTTCAAGGCCTCAGCCTAGGAAGAGTAGTAAAAAAATTAAGCGGTGTACTTTCCAGTCTTTAACCTCAATCCAAGGTTTACTTCTTCAAAACATTTCCCAATGCGAATGCTCCCAATCAGCTCCATCTTACGTTCCTTTTTATTGATTACTTCAATCGTTCTTGTTTCGGGCTGTGCCCGTTTTAAACCGATGTACATTAGTAATAACCTGAAGCCTAGTGAGCAATCTAAGCTCCCTTCTGAGGACCCCGTCTATTCTGTCTATTTGACGGGAAGTTCCGGAGGTGTAACGAATGTTTCTGAAGCGCCTGCGCTTGACTTAATGAAACGGGTTTTGGCGAAAGCTGATAAAAATAGCACCGCACTTTTCCTTGGAGACCAAGTAGGTAGAGATGGATTTCCTGATAAGAATGAAAACGAGAAGCAAAACGATATTGCTAAGCGTCAGATCAAAGCACAATTGGACGTTGTCAAAGATTTCAAGGGGACTGTAGCGATGACGCATGGCGACAGGGATTGGAAATCTGGAGTTGAAGGCGCTGAGCGTTTGGAGGATTACATCGAAAAGAAGTACGGAGAGGAGATAGTTTACCCTCAAAATGCATGTGGAGATCCAGTTATTTTGGAAGTCACTCCAGACATAGGAATACTAATCATCAATAGCCAATGGTTTGCCAGTGATTGGTACGACAACGAAGAAATTAATGAAGGTTGTACAACACAGTCTCGAAAAGGATTCAGGTGGAGAATGACGAACATGGTGAAAGGTCTAGCCTTTAAGCATGTAATTGTTGCGATGCACCACCCTGTCATGACTCGTGGTCCACGAGGAGGAAAATATGGATTGAAGAACTCCTTTAAGAACGGGAGATTAGGTCCAGTAGGGAATTGGGGGCAATCAAAAATTGGGCTTCAGCAAGATTTCAATTCACCTCGGATGGGTGAAATCAAAAGTATCCTTAGTGGTCTATTTGATGGACATCCAGCCGTGACATTTGTGAGTGGACATGAGCACCTGCTTCAACACGGAGATTTTGATGGCCATGCTGCAATTGGAAGCGGAACAGCCGTGTACACTGATCCTGGCAAAGTGGGCCAACGCACTTCGTTTACTTCAGGAGTTCCTGGCTTTGCGGAAGTTCACTACTATGAAAATGGTGATGCTTGGGTTAAGTATACACAAGCTGATGGTTCACCTTTCGGCAAAACCCTTTTCGAGACGAAGCTTCACACGAAACCTACCGAAAAATACGATGGTGACTTTAAGCTTTTAGCCTCGGGTCAAGATTCAATTCAATTTGCACCTTTTGTAGGTTATCGAAAATTCGGACCGTTATACAAATGGGCATTTGGAAACAACAATAGAGAACTATTTGAGACACCGTTCACCTATCCAATTCTTAGACTCGACGAGTTTGCGGGAGGAGTAACCGTAACTAAGCGTGGCGGAGGCGGACAGACTAACTCTCTCCGATTAACAGACAAGGAAGGGCGAGATTATGCGCTTCGTAGTATCCGAAAAGATCCAACACGGTTGTTACCAGCTAACGCGAGAATAAGACCACTAATCACCTTAACACAAGATGTCTTCTTTACGGCCAATCCATTCAGTGCATTGACTGCAGCTGATCTTGCTGAAGCAGTTGAAATACCACATGCCTATCCTCGTTTGGTTTACCTCCCTGCACACCCTCAGCTAGGAGCACTTAATGCGACGTTTGCAGATCACTTGTATTTGCTGGAAGAACGGCCAAACAGCAACTGGATCGGTGAGGACGGTCCGTTTGGTGCTCCTCGAAAAATCGATGGCAGAGATGATGTGCTAGCCAGAGTGCAAGCGAGTTATAAGGATCAAGTAGATCAAAATAAACTTGTTCGTGCCCGTTTACTTGATGTGCTATTAGGAGATTTTGATCGCCACAGTGATCAATGGCGATTTACAGAGTACAAGGATGAGGCTACAGGAATTAGCAAGTGGGGCGTGATTCCACGTGACCGTGATCAAGCCATGATCAAAGTAGATGGTGCAATCCTCAAACTTGCTGGTATGACCTTACCGGCGGTAAGAGAGTTTCAAAATTTCGATAACAAGCAGCCTTGGATTGAGGATTTCACCTTCCAAGCTAGGTTGTTAGATCGACGCTTCCTCAATGAATTGACCCGAGAAGAATGGATAGAAGCTGCACGAGAATTACAAACGAAGCTTTCTGATGCAGAAATTGAGGCTTCCTTTGACAAATGGCCAAAAGAGGCTAAAGTCGGTCGCAAAGACAAATACATCAAAGCGCTAAAGCTTAGAAGAGATGACCTTGTCATTTATGCTGAAAAGCTATATGAGTTCCAGGCCAAAGAAGTCTACATCGTTGGTACTGATCAAGATGATTTCTTCGATGTAAAGCGAAAAGAAGATGGATCTATAACAGTTGACATATACGCTTTCAAGGGGCAGAAGAAAGGGCCACGTTACTATCACCGTACGTTTTCACCAGATGAGACAGGTAGTGTTCAGCTCTTTGGCTTGCGAGACGAAGATCGCTTTGAGGTCTCTGGAACATCTAAAAATGCAGGCGTAAAAGTTCGCATCGTTCCAGGTCCAGAAAAGGATAAAGTAGTGACGACTGACAAAGCCAAAGCACTACGCAAGAGAACACGCGTATATGGATGGCCAGGTCAAGACTCGTTAGCATTGGCAAAAACGTCAGAAGAGCACTTAACTAAGGCTTGGAGGCTTAATCAGTATGACTATCGCGACGTTACTTATGACTACGGTCTTTGGCTACCTCAGCTAGGCTTCAACGTGGACGATGGAGCGCAATTAGGCTTGTCGTACCAACATCACTACTATACTTTCCACAGACACTTTACGCAACGTTTTGGTGGCTACTATACCTCTGCAACTCAAGGTGCGCAGTTGAATTACAACTTTGGAATCATCGATTTGGCTCCTCAATTGGATTTCAATATTGATGCGCTTTACCAGACGTCAAATTTTGCAGTCAACTTTTTCGGTACTGGAAACGAAACAACAGAGATTTCTGGTGAGCGGTCATTTTACCGTATTCCTCAAGAGATCATACGTCTTGCTCCGACATTACTCTACCGAAATAAAATTCACGATGGAGGTTTAACATTTGGTCTAGTCGGAGAGTCAATCGTTTTGGATCGTGACCTAGAAAGAGCTCTCGGATTGTTAGAACCTGACAACATTCTATTTGAACGGGCATGGTATGCAGAAGCCAACTTAGGATACACGTACCAAAACATCGACGATAAAGGATTCCCACGCGATGGAATGTCTTTCTCTGCTGAAGCAGCTGTACGTCGTCGTACCGAACCTGAGTCTACAACGATGCCATCGTTTGAGACAGACTTAACGATTTACCAAGGACTTTGGAAAGGAGCTGTTCTTGCCTCTAGAGTCGGGGTTGGCACAACAGGAGGAGATTTCTACTTCTATGATGGACAAGGACTCGGAGAAGGAATGCTAAGAGGATACAGAAGAGATCGATTCATCGGCGAACATATGTTCTATAACAACATTGACATCCGTCAGGAATTCAGAAAGAAAACCACACGAACTCCAATCGGAATTTTTGCAAGCTTTGATCATGGCCGTGTATGGCTCGACCAAGATGACCTTCCTGAGAGTAACACTTGGCATACTTCAGTTGGCGGCGGTTTGTTTGTTCGACCACTAAAGCTTTTCACGATGAGCGCGGGCTACTATGTACCTGAAGACGATAGTGACCCTGTTATCAGGGTAGTTGCTGGCTTCGATTTCTAAGTCCATTTACAGCGCAAAATTCGATGTTAGCCTTACACTAGGCTTGACATAAACTAACTCGTAATCTATCTGGTCACAAACACCGTGACACAACTTTCAAATCATGTTTATAGAAGTCCGCGGAAAAAAGCCGCAACTTGGAAAAGGTTCAAAAGTCTTCGAAACAGCCGTACTAACGGGCGACATAACTACGGGGACGGACTGCACATTTTGGTTCCAGTCAGTTGTGCGAGGAGATGTGAACACGATTACGCTTGGCGACAAGGTCAATGTTCAAGACGGTGCTATCCTTCATGCCACCTACCAAAAAGCTGCTTTGACGATTGGTAACCGTGTCAGTATTGGACACCGTGCGATCGTTCATGGTTGTACGATACATGACGACGTACTCATCGGAATGGGTGCTATCGTAATGGATCATGCCGTTATCGAATCTGGTTGCCTTATCGCAGCTGGAGCGATTGTAACTCAAGGTATGCGGTGTGAATCAGGTTGGATTTACGCAGGTATACCAGCAAAACCTATCAAAAAGCTAAGCCCTGAAATGATGACCGGCGAGGTGAATCGGATTGCGGATGCTTATGTGATGTATGCAGGATGGTATGAATAAGGGAGACCTAACATTTCAGAAGTCACTTTTCAGAGAACAGAAAGCCTAGCCAACACATCATGGAACGTAGAACAATACTCATTACGGGCTTGCTTGGCCTTTTTGCTAGCCTTCTCGTGGGGCTGGGGGAATTCAATTTGCACTACAGTCCTCAGATTATTGGAAACGCTGAAAATTATCAGTTCTTCTGGTATGTGCCTAAGGAGAACCTCATTAGAGGACACTTTCTGGCAGTCCTAGGTGTCCCCTTTTACTTTGTAGGCTATTACCACATTTTCAAAATGCTTCAAAGAGGAAGCGT
This sequence comes from Saprospiraceae bacterium, assembly GCA_045110575.1. Classification (GTDB taxonomy): domain Bacteria; phylum Bacteroidota; class Bacteroidia; order Chitinophagales; family Saprospiraceae; genus CALDTK01. The sequence continues at coordinate 52,533 of JBGCGF010000052.1, read as the reverse complement.
CAAGCTTGCGTATGTGGTCTTCGCACTTGGTATTCTTGCTTTTACCGTTGGAGGTTTCTGGATAACATCGAGAGCTTTTTTAGGGTCGATTATCCATCTCCAAGAAGAGATTGCCGCTGATACATACCAGACCATCCTAGATAACTACACCTTAATAAGTGAATCACTTGTCCAGGCTTTGAGGGTAATAATTTTACTGCTTTCTGTAGTCTTCTCAATTGCGATACTAAAGGGGGGGACGTACTATAAAAAATGGATGGCCATTTTCAACCCTATCGTACTACTAATTGCGACATTCAGCTCGCTCTATTTATTCCCGAGTATTGGAAAATTTGCGACACCTATAGCAATGAATGTCGCTCATTTCATTTTGTTCAGTTTATCGTTATACCAACTTCAAACCAACAAACAATTGACATCATGAGAGTAGCTACACGAATCCTAGGGGCCCTCTTTTTTGCATTACTAATTTTCTTCGCTTTTATTGCTACTAAATTTAGCATGGATGGGAACAATCCCTACAGCAACACTATTGCAGATGGCTCTGTCCCGACATTCAAAGAAGTCCTGATTGATTTCACCCATCAATTTAACGGAGAAGAATCGCTTCCTGTAACGGCCTCTGTCCTGATCGACATAAACAACGACGGCGTTGACGAGCTATTCCTGGGTGGAGGATATAGCCAACAAGATGAGCTATTTAGCTACAGCAATGGAGTGTTTACGGCAATTTCAGACCAAGTAGGACTTCCCAAGAAATCTAACTTGACCACACTAGGTGGTGCCTCAACTGATTTAGACAACAATGGATATACAGATCTAATCGTCACAAGAGAAGATGGCATTACGATCTACTACAATACAAACGGGAAATTCACAGCTACAACACTAGCATACGACTTAGCGGACAACGCTACCCCACTCGGGCTAACCTTCGGAGACGTAAACAAAGATGGATTTACGGATATTTTCGTAGCGAATTACATTCGTAAAAAGCAGATGGTCGGGCAGAATAATTTCAGCGAAAATTATGGTCCACAAAGCCTTCTACTCCAGAATAACGGAGACAATACTTTTTCAGACATCACTGCAAAAGCAGGCCTGGCTTACTCGCATAACACTTTCATGGGGGTGTTGATCGATATTGACAACGACTCTTGGCTAGACTTAATCGTCGCGCACGATACGGGTGAGATCCGCACATACAAAAACAAAGGCGACGGTAGTTTTGAAATGAAGGACAATCCTTCGACCAATAAATTTGCTTACCCAATGGGTATTGCTGTTGGGGATTACAACAATGATGGCTTAGTAGATTTCATGTTTTCGAATACAGGGTCGACAGTGCCAAAATTCCTAGCTAGTGGAAACATCGAAGACAAAAGCCTTTTCAACTCGGATTGGATTTTCTTTGAGAACAAAGGCGACTTCAAGTTCGAGGATGTTGCAAAAGAGACCTTAACGAGTGATTTCGAATTCTCTTGGGGTGCAGTTTTTGCTGACATGAACAATGACGGACTACAGGAATTGATCGTTGCAGAAAACTACGTTGCTTTCCCTCCGCACAAAATATTCAAACTGCCAGGTCGATTTCTTGTCCAAAAAGATGACCATACTTTCGTAGCAACAGAAGAGCGTAGCGGTGTTGTAAATAAGAATTACGCTATCACTCCACTCGTTTCAGACTTCAACCAAGATGGGTACCTCGATATGGTATGGATAAATATTGGATCTCCTATTGCTGCTTACATCAATAATGGAGGTGATAATAATTTCATTCAAGTAAAGCTGGATGATAATGCCAAAAATCTTGGTGCTAAAGTTCTAGTAACAACAGCTTCTGATCGACAAATTACAGAAGACTTCATCGTTGGAGAGGGACTAACAAGTGACCAATCTGCCACCCTTCACTTTGGGTTAGGCAAAGAAGTGGCGAAGAGCATTTCGGTAACGTACATCGACGGTGAAACCAGCATGGTATACGATCCTAAAGTGAATAGCCTTATTACGATCTCTGCCCCTGTCGCAGCTGACACGATTACAATTCAATAAAATGGATTTTCGTAACGTCTCAGGAATACTTATTCCCATGATTTTTGTTCTGGGTATTTCTGGGGCAAGTGGACTCGTCTACAACGAATTTTCGACAGGTTCTATTTGTCCTAAAATACTGGGCGTACCCGCTTGCTATATCATTGCGCTTTGCTTGATAATTCCTTTCATCAGTCATCTTTTAGGCTGGCGGAACTCCGTTTACTACATCGGAACAGGACTAGCTTTCGGCATTGCATTTTATGGGACCATTTCGCAGTCACTAGGACTGACTGAGTGCCCCAAAACAGGCTCGGGAACCCCGATGTGCTATATCTCACTAGCGATTTTCACTAGTTTAATAGTCCTGAAGTTCATGCAGCAAAAGCTACCGCCGACCTAAAGAACCGGCACAAAGCATCTCCTCACTTGAGTAGAGGACTATCTCAACTAACAGTCCGGCGGGGCATCGTACTGATTCCCCAACCACTTCAAACGATAAACACCATGGAACCAAACGACAAAGCATCTGAAAAGGCGCAGAATAAATACTTAATGGAATCTTTATCTGTAGATAAGGACGGGTTGAAAGAACTGAAGAAAAAACTGGCTAAGATTGAACCACGGTCTGAGCGAGGTACGGAAACGCTCTTCCGTCTTGTCTCGAAAAACCAATACACCTTGAACTCAATGATCGATAGAAAATCGAACATTTTGATCTCAGTCAATGCTATAATTCTATCCGTCATTTTGGGAACGGTATACGGTCAGCTAGATAGCGATCCTCACCTGATCTATCCGGTCGCACTCATGTTGCTTACCAATATTGCTTCAATAGCCTTTGCAATTTTCGCAACTCGACCGGAATTGAAACATGGTAAATCGGATTCGACGAATCTGTTGTTCTACGGGAATTTCAATGAAATGAATGAAGAGGATTACGTCGAGAAAATGACTTCCTTAATGTACCAAGGAGACGAACTCTACAAGGTTATCGCTAAAGACACCTACCACCTAGGTCAAACGATTGGCAAAAAATTCAACCTTCTTCGGAAGTCATTCCACGTCTTCTTGATCGGAATTATCGTTTCTGTCGCTGCCTTCATTCTTTGCCACCTCATGTTTGGAGCACCACCGATGTAGAAGACCCAACTAGAGTACAATACTCCCCTATTCTAATGCTGTATCTGAATTCGTTCTACAAATTGGCCGTTATCAAGACAATGCATTAAAACCACAACGTACTCCGATCCTGCCCATCCGTATAGTCGATGAAAATTTCTTCTCCGGCCTCGATGTCGCGTTGAGCGATGATGCTGATCGTCTGGCTCGGGAAATCCATCTCGTAGTCCGCATTATTGTCCTCAGCATGGTTATACAAAGAGCCGTAGCCTAATGCTATGGCTGTCTCTGCGGTGCCTTCCCAGATGAAGTAGTAATCGTGTAGGAAGGATTCGTGAATGCGGTCGAAGTCCTTTCCTGGAACCACGATGACCGGACACAGCTCTATAACGCTGTCTTTGGGAATTGCTTCTGCGGTAAAAACACCGCGTCCTTGATCAGACGTAGGTGCGACGTACAGCGCTGGATGTCGTTGGAGGCTCATACAGCTTGCTATTATCGTCGAGTTAGACTAACCCCCAAGAGTATAAAGGCCAATCCTAACCCTATGAGTAAGGTGATTACTTCACCGTCCATCAATCCCCAACCGAGGGCAATGATTGGAACCAAGTAACTGACTGTGCTTGCAAACACAGGGTCGGTTAGTTGGACAAGTCTGAAGAAGAGCCAACTCGCTAGCGCTGTACCGATCAGGCCTAGAAACACAACGGAGACGTAAGCCGTCAACAAATGAGGCTCACCTGAAAAATCGAGAGAAAGACCTCCATTGGCCAACAATAAGACCAAGGCCAACATCCCAATTGGGGCCATCGCTCCAGCAGTCATCATGAGCGGATCGGTGTCTGCAAAGAATCGTTTCACAATGTTGCTACTTAAGGCGTAGCAAAACGTGGCTGATACGGCCAGGAGTATAGAAAACAAAGGCCACGAAACGCCGTCAGCTCCAAACCAACCATACCTTGAGACGACTAGCAATAGCGCACCACAAAGCCCTAATAAAATCCCGACTAGTTGCCACTTCCTCAAAGGCAAACGAAAGAGAATTATCGAAACAAGCAGCGTCATCAATGGCGTTAGAGACGACAGTGCCGCAGCTAAACTGCTCGATAATTCTTGTTGCGCGTACGGAAAGAGAAAGGACGGCAGACCTGTTCCAAAGACACCGACACCTAACAGGGCGAACCACTGTTTTGCCGAAAGGCCTTTGCACTTTGTAATCGCTAAAGGAAGGAATGCTAGGCCTGTAAAAGACAACCTCAAATAGCCTACTTGCCATGGCTCGAACGCCAGCAAGCTCTTCTTGATCAGGATGTAACTGCTACCCCACACAATGGCCAGTGCTATTAGGGTGGCCCAAGCCTGGAATCGGGAGTCGGAAGTATTGATGCGAGATGAGGGATATGAGATGTGAGATATGAGACACTGCCTATTTCCGCAAAAGGACGAGCTTTTCAGGATCACCTTGGCGGTTCATGTCAAAAACCAGTGAGTCTCCTTCTAGTTTGAGGATACCAACTACTTTTTCAACTTTACTATTGCCGGTAGCTGTCGTGTAGAGCTTGCTCTCTCGAAAAACAAACGAGCCGCCTTCAGTTTGCTTACCGAGCTTGGCCGTGTACGTGAAGTCTTCATTGAAGCTAAACTCTACTTGCGCAGGGTCCATCGAAGCAGGAGCACCGTTGCGTGTCCAGCTGGCACCTTGCCAATCGCCATAGAGTATAGGCAGACGCTCGTCCGAGGTATTACACGCGGTGAGCGAGAATAAGGCGAGGAGCAGAAGACTTAGAATTGAGTTTCGCATAGTTCAAACATATGAAGAACGGCTTTAAACACCCGACTAAAGGGTCGTTGGCTAAAAACGTTCATAAAGAAGCCGCTGGAAACATGAGTTCCCAGCGGCTTTAAAATTAGAGAATGGGCGTTATGCCAATGGTGGAGGTGTTGAATCACCTTTACTCTTTGACTTTGCTGGTTTCTTCTTTGCATCAGAAACAACTACACCGTCAACGTCCTCGACTGTACCGAGGTAGTCTGGCAAGTTCATGCCCGCCATGTCGAACAAGTCGCGCAATGGTGGAACGGACTTATAAAGTCCAGCTACAAAGTTGGCTGTTGAGCCAGCTCCATCGCCGTTTGAACCTCCTCCGCCACCGCCTTCCCAGACAGTAACCTTGTCGATCTTGATTCCTTTGATCGCTTCGACTTGCGTCTTCACGAGCTCTGGAAGCTTGTCAGCGATTAGCATAAGAACGGCTTCTCGTGCGTCTCCACCGGTAGCGTCGACGATGGCCTTAAGACCTTCGGCTTGCTTAGCGAGAATTTCTAGGTTACCCTGTGCTTCTGCTTGCTTCATTGAAAGAAGGGCATCGGCTTCACCTTTTGCGGTACGACGGATTTTCTCCGCATCAGCTTCGGCATTGATCTCAGCCTCACGCTTGGCGATGTCCGCCTTTACGATTTGGTCGGCTTCAAGCGTTGCACGCTCACGGGCAGCACGAGCAAGCTCGGCTTTGCGCTCTGCCTCATAGGCATCGGCGAGTGAGTTCGCTGACTGAACCTTCTCCGCTGCAGTTGCTCGGCGAAGTGCCTCTGCTTCCTGCTCACGACGAATAGCTTCTGACTGTGCAATCTTGATACGAGAGAGGTTCTCACCTTCCGTCGCAACGGCATCGGCTTCTGCGATGCTTACACGTCTTAGACGCTCAGCATCTGCCTCACCAATGGATGCTTCAGAATCAGCTTCTGCAAGACGTACACGCTGCAGCCTTGCTGCGTCGGCCTCACCAGACGCGGCTCCCGCTTCTGCTTCTGCGACTTTCACACGCTGAAGTTGGTGTGCTTCTGCTTCACCGATCGAACCGGTCTGGTCGTGCTGTGCAACACGGACTTTCGCCTCGTTGATTGCTTGTGCAGCGGCTTCCTTACCGAGTGCCTCGATGTAGCCAGACTCGTCTTGGATATCTGTTACGTTCACGTTGATTAGCTCGAGGCCAATCTTACGAAGCTCTGTTCCTACGTTATGGTAAACGTTTGATAGGAACTTATCACGGTCAGAGTTGATTTCCTCGATATCCATCGTTGCAACGACCAGGCGTAGCTGACCGAAGATGATGTCCTTAGACATGTCACGGATCTCGTCCTCGTTACGGTTGAGCAGACGCTCAGCTGCGTTGGTCATTACCCCCGCTTCTGTTGAGATCGCGACGGTAAATCGAGACGGTACGTTGACACGGATGTTTTGACGAGAGAGCGCACCGTGGAGGTCCACATCGATTGAAATCGGGTGTAGATCAAGGTAAGCATAGTCTTGCACGACAGGCCATACAAAGGCAGCTCCACCAGCGAGACATTTCGCAGAACCAGAATTTGTTTTTCCGTAAATCACAAGGATCTTATCGGATGGACAACGCTTGTACCGAGATAGAAAAATAATAAAAAGTAGTACGAGAAAGAAGATAAACACTCCTATTCCGCCAAACATTATGAAGTCTCCCATAGTTGATTTTGGTTTTGATTAATGTGTTCCTTAAGTTAGGAAACAAAGGCTATTTTTAGTCAGATTGACGACGATCGTAGACAAAATCTCGACCAACGGAATCTCCCGTAAATTAAATGAATAAGCTTAAACCGTAGTTGGCATTTCTTCAACAAGTACGCGATTCTCTCCAAGAATCTGAACTACTCGTGCAAGCTTGCCACTGGCTATTTCGGCTCCGTTGGTAACCGCTTCAAGTTCTACTAAACGAGAACCCATCTTCACGTGGATGAGGCCGTTGCCTTGTCTTTTTGCAGGAATGAGCAAATAAACCTCACCTCTTTGCTGCAAGACAGATTGTACGTCTCGTCCTCCATCATGACCAAGTCGCATGAGGTATACCAGCATTAGTGCAAGAAGCGACATACAGGTGTACCCTACGATCACAGCCACAACAAAGACTAGCCAAAGTGGCGCACCAAAAGCAAGTGCAGACCAACCGCCAAAGCCAAAGAAGGTCAGAAACGACAGCATCGTCTTGATTGAGAAGGATCCTTGTCCTCCTCCACCGTCCATGTCTATGTCGGTCTCAAAATCTAGATCTGCTTCCCCTCCGAATAAGCTAAGGAGTAACAATAAAGTAAGCAGGCTGCCAAAGCCAATGGCCATGCCCGAAAGTATTTGGTCTAATAAGGGTAACGCTTCCCACCATGTAATCATCGGGGAAAAGATATACCCAAAGGTTTTAGCGAAAGCGAAAAGCACGACGATTGTAGGAATAAATCCGACCAAGGGTCGCTTCCATGAACATCTGTAACACGAAATAGCGTTCTTACCGCCACTATGAAGAAATTTTGGGACGATTTTAAAGCGTTTGCGATCAAAGGCAACATGATCGACTTGGCCATTGGTATTGTCATTGGCGCCTCGTTTAATAAGATTATTGACGCACTCGTCAAAGGACTCATCTCTCCTCCACTCAGCTACCTGACCGGAGGAATCGAAATGGCTGATAAAGCATGGACGCTTATTACGCCTACCTTTGATGCTGCAGGAGTGGAAATCCCAGGATCTGGACTCGTGATCAAGTACGGACTAGTATTAGAGACTGGTTTGGACTTCTTGATTATCGCGTTCACCATCTTCGTTGTGCTACGTCTTGTCAAAAACCTCCGCGACCGAGCAGAGGATGAAAAAGACACGACAGTACCTACGCCTAAAGACATTCAACTTTTAGCAGAGATCCGAGATGGGATTAACTCACTTGCGAAACGTGATGCTTAGGTTTACCACATGCCGATTCAGATGAATTTCCTCTCAACGCTGATCGCACTCGCACTTTGTGTGAGCGCAGTCAATCTATCCGCCCAGAATCGATTTCAATATTCTGAAGGCGAAGCAGATACCGTCTTAATCGAGTTGAACGCGGCACTTCAATCGTATCACCCATTCGCTTATCGTGCGAATGGAAATGAGAGACTTGACAGTGTATTGGCTGTTACGCGGACAGAACTACCTGAACTCATTAAAGACGATTCAATCCATGTCGCCGACCTGATTGAACTCGCTGCGACCTTCAACGAAGTGATTGGCGATGGACACCTTCAGCTTACGCGAAAACGTGATAAGAGCTTCAACAGGCTAAACAAACTGTTCAGCTATGACTTCCATACCAGATACACTGAAGACGGAAGAATCGTGCTTAGTGATACGTTAGTCCTTCTGGATTCTACGACTTTTAATCCCGGTACAGAGGTGCTCTCTTTCCAGGGTGAACGTCCTGCAAAAATATACAGTAGACTCGGCGCTTTCATGGGTATCAATGACCACGATCGTGCTTCCGCCAAAACCTTCTACCCCGCACTCAATCCAGGCACCTTTTACCAAAGGCTGTATGGCTGGAAAGACTCGCTTAATCTAGAACTAAAGACGGACCGCCAAAGGCATAAGGTGCTACTGTTACCTAGTGCTAGGATGGCATACTTAAACAGAGACACAACAAAGCCGCCCGTTCCCAAAAAGGTCGAAAAACTCAACCGGAAGGCGAAAAAACGAAAGCGAATAGCCTCTATGGAGCGGCTTATAAACCTCGATACGACTTCTCATCCAGACATATATGTTCTACGCGTTAGAAGTTTCAGCTCGAGGAACTTTAAGCGCGTAAATGAATACCGTCACTCAAGAGACTTAATGAAGCGACTGGATTCGCTAAGAGCTAAAGGTTTAATTATCGATCTGAGACACAATACTGGTGGCTCACTAAACTTTGTCAATCACATCTACAGTATGGTCGCCGACGTAGACTTTTACAGCGGCGACGGCGGAATGGGCTACAGCGAGCGAGCTCAAGGAAAGAACATATTCGATAAAGTAGGAAGCGTGATCTTTTCTGGAGTCCGTAAAAAAGACGGAGCCTTTGTCAAGAAGACACTGGTCGAAAGGAACAAACCAGACTGGGGCAAAGAACACTTTAACGGAGAAGTCGTCGCACTTGTAAACCAGACAACTTTTTCAGGAGGAACCTGCCTTGCGAACTACGTAAAAACGTACAAACGAGGTAAGGTGGTCGGTCAAATACCTGGAGGATCAGCCGAACGAATGTTTGCCGGTACACTTTTCAAAGAGGCGATCGGCCCAGAAAAATCCTTGCTAATCAACATGCCGCTGTGGTACATGGACATGCCAGGAGATTTTGAGGGCAATCTCATTCCAGATATCATTGTCCCTATTACGGCCGAGGCGATCGCTGCCCAACGAGACGATACGATTGAAGCCGCAGTTAAGAGCTTCTACTTTGTCGAAAACTAGAGTCCTAACGTATCGCGAAGAGGAGCGTATTTCTCAGAATTCTGCCCCCAATATGGTCTCTGAGAAGAGTGCTTAAGGGTAGCAGAACTTAAGACTTCGCCCCTTACTGTTTCCTTCCATCCAAGAAGCTTGTTCGGAAAAGCTCCTTCGAACTCATAGGTCAGGCTGCGCGAAGCTGCAGGATAGTTAATCGACACGTGCATCTCGCCGTTGCCCTGCATCACCTTCCTGATTTCTGCATTTTGTGCCTCTGGTATCTTATGAAACAGAGCACTGTACATCGCACCAGGGATTACTTGCTGCTTCCCTGTAGGTATGCGTGTTGGATCTAGGCGCACCAGTGCAGGAATCTCGTCTTCTAGCAAAACGCCATCAATGGTATTAGTGACGTCTGCCTCAGATTGAAAATAGCTGCGACGCTCCGCCTGGTACTTCCCTTTCTTTAGGTTAAGCTGCCACCAAGAATGGCCACACCAATCTTGCGCACTAAGTGACGTCTTGAGTGTTCGTGGATATTGATCGCGCGATACGGGCGTAAAGGCCGAAAGCATTAAGGAGTAATCATAAATACCTGTGTTGAATCGGTGAATTCGATTGAGCTTAAGTACGCTCACCGCTTCCTCCTTACTTGGTCTGCCATCATCTTTCACTTGCTGGATTGGCAAAAATGGCTCTGTCACGAATACCAACACCGCATCACCGATCCGATCTTCCCCATAACGGTTCTGAATGAGATCGTATGTATTCACCTCAGCAGTGCCACTATACCAGTAAGCATCCCAACCTTCTGGTCGCTCGACAGGTGCTGACGCGCTTGAAGGAATACCGATCGCAGCTTGCGTATTGACAGATGTATCTGCGCAACTTACAAGTGAGAACAAGCCGGCAATACAAAGAGATACGAGTGAGAACTTCATAGTGTAAATACAACGAGAGACTGCTTTTGTTTTTTTGCTCACAGGCGTTCACAAAGCTGAAAATCGGAGGGTTCGATCTACTATCTTCGCCGATGTGCAAATGATACCACCCGTGATTGATGTAAAGCTTTTTAGTGGCGACAAGTCTCAGTACCTCGCCAAGCGTATAGCCGACTACTACGGTGACGACCTAGGAGATGTAACCCTACGTCGCTTCTCCGATGGAGAAATGCGGGTGATTATCAACCAAAGTGTGCGTGGCGCATGGGTGTTCTTAATCCAAAGTACGTTCTCTCCGACGGACAACCTCATGGAGCTCCTGCTGATGATGGACGCAGCCAAGCGCGCCTCTGCAGGATACATTACTGCAGTGATCCCGTACTTCGGATACGCTCGTCAAGACCGCAAGGACAAACCTCGTGTACCGATTAGTGCACGCCTGATCGCGAACATCCTCCAGACCGCTGGAGCGAATCGTGTCATGACGATGGACTTCCACGCGGATCAAATCCAAGGCTTCTTCGATATTCCAGTGGATCACCTCAAATCTGAGGCGATTTTCATTCCGCACCTCGCAGAGAACATCGACCTAACCAATGTGATTTTTGCTTCACCGGATGTCGGTGGCGTAAAACGAGCACGTACCTACAGCAAGCACTTCCACCGCGAATTGGTAATCTGTGACAAGGTCCGTAAGGAGGTCAACAAGATTGCTGAGATGACCGTCATCGGTGAGGTCGAAGGCGCTGATGTAATCGTAGTCGATGACTTGGTTGACACTGCAGGTACACTTTGCAGCGCAGCTCAGGTCTTAATGGACAAAGGAGCGAGAAGTGTCAGAGCACTCTGTACACACCCTGTACTCTCAGGCGACGCGTACGAGAAGATTGCCGCTTCTAAATTTATGGAGGTCATCGTTTGTGATACGATTCCACTCAAAGAGGATCGTCCGAGGGATAAGATCACTGTCTTGAGTACCGATAAGCTCTTTGCGCGAGCGATCCGTAATACGCATGAGCACAGGAGTATTTCTGCGCTGTTTGTGGAGGAGTGATTATCAATTGGCAATTAGTAATTGATAATTGATAATGTCCTTTGGGACGCTATTGGGATGCTCATTTAGGGATGCGCTAATAGTATGCTTAATTTGAACTATCGCAGAGATCGAGTGCTTCAACTCTAGTTATGCTCGGGACCTTGACCTTTCTCGTGTTGCATGGCACATGAGTTGATACATTGTCACGTACCAGACTGACATATTCGGAGGAATTAGATATATTAGATATTAATTTAAGATATCTAATATGAAATTTCAACCTGTACTTTTCATATTGCTTGCTACCGTTTTCTGCGTCATCGATTGCGAAGCACAAACGGCTCAGTCTCATGTTGAATTGAATACACGAGTGTTGAAGCAGCTTGTGAATCCGGTGAACGATCAAGATTTCATTTATTTAACCCCTTTTGGAATCTCTAGACCGGGCAGCCTAGATCAAAACAGAGCCATTGGAAACGGGTATATCCCTTTCAAGGAAAGCATATACCCAAGAGATGTAGCTTTTGGACCGACTGGTCGACTATTTGCTTTGGTTTCAAGAAATATAGTCGTAGATGCGATTCTGTTAGATAGCTTATTCCTTGTTGAAATTGTGAACGATGAAATTGTTGAAATTGGTCAAATATCTACTGAAACATCACCTGTAGCAAGATTGACTGCTTCGAATAGCACTATATCTATTTATGAGGGAAGAAGAACTTTTAGAGGAGGATCAGAAACATTAATAGCTAAATTTCATCAACTCTCTCTCTCTCGACTGGAGATCTTTTAACAAACGATTTCACACTTCCAAATACACAATCAGCATTTTATTATCATTTTCCTTTAGAAAAACGGCACTATTCACTAGAAGAAGATTTCCTTTCATTTACACAGCCCTTAAACACGAATTTGGCTGTAAAATTTGATAAACAAAACCGAACCTTCGAGCTTTTGGAGGCGAGACTTGAAGGGCTAAAGGTTTTCTCATACCAGACCGTTCGTGATACTACATGGGGATTTGCGAAGGACACTGGGAACAATGAACTTGTCATCTTTTCTCCTTCTACTAGTGCCCGCGTTGCAATCCCATCAGTAAGTCACAACATCGAGGATGTTGTTGCAAACACCAATGGAGACTTCATTCTCCGTGGTAATGACACATTGGGTTCTTTGAGTTTCGGTGAACTCTGGAAGTCAAATTTAGAAGCAGTACCTTTTTATAGATCTAACATGTTAGAGATAATTGGTTTTAGTAACACAACAGCCAATGGTTCACGAATAGTTTTCGGAATGGGAGCCGAAGAAGTAGACCGTTACTTCATTCAAGGTGGTCAATTCTGCCCTTCAGTTATTCGGGCTACTTTTTTCATAAATTTTACAGCTGTAAACCTGATCTACCAACCTAAGCGATTTCCAAGTATTCAAGAGATAACGATCACCGATGATGTTCGAAATTTCTCTATGAGTCCGCTCGGCGATTCAATTTTCACAGTTTCAGTTGATGCTGCATTAAAATTCAACACTTTTAATAACGAAACCGTTGGCCTTCGATGGGCAGTTGGCGACACTTCTCAATCGATATTAAGGTTTAGGAGAGGGTGTCATTATGCTACACTCGCAAACACTAACGATCTTCCTATTAGTGGGTATTACAGCGGTAATACCTCTACCGCGACACTAGCACTAATGGCTTGGCACTTGAGCGTAGACGGTTGGCCGGCCGAACCTTTCGGGATACCTTTTAGAGAAGAGCTTAATTCATTTTCTTCTACTAAAGAAATATTTACCGAAGTTATAGCTTACCCCAATCCAACCTCCAATCATTGCAGCATCCAATTAAATGAGAGCGCAGCACACCTTTACACTTGGACGATAATCGCGACTGACGGTCGAAGACGAACGATATTCCCGACCAGTGTTTCGAATCAAATAATAGCATTTACATTTAGTGACTTCCCCGCAGGTGCTTATCAATTGATAGGCTATAGCAAAAAAGGTAATATTAGAACTTCTCTCGTTATCAAATAACCGCTTGCGCTAGAACCTCAATACAAAAAAGCCTCTTCCGTCATCGTGACAAAAGAGGCTTTTTGATGTTTTGGCGTAAGCTATAATAAGCCCTTACTGCACACGGATGTACCCGCTGTACAAGTTGCCATTTCCATCGTCGAATACATACAAGTACTCGTCTTCAGTCCTTGCATACGTTCCATCAGGAAGTCGACCTTCCCAAGTATTCTTGTAGTCCGCCTCCTTAAAGATTGGACGGCCAGCCTTATCGAAAATCGCAAGTGTGTTACCAGGAAAACTCTGGACACCTAAGATGGTGAAAGAGGTATACTCACCGTTCGTTGCTTTTGGGCTGAACTGCGCAATGATCGTTGGAGCATCACACACGATTTCGAGCTTGATGCGATAGGTTTCCATCCAATCACCATACTTCACGGTGTAGATAAACTCGTCGTTCGCTGCGCAAAGGTCAAGGTCTGGATAGAAAATGAATCCTTCATCCATCAAGTTGATCTTGATTTCACCGCGAGACGGATACTCGTGGATGTGAACATCCGCCAATGCACCGATGTGATCGTCTGGCCAACCAGCAATATCGAAGAAGGACTGTGTATTACGATACACGATTACCGTTTCCTCCTTATCAGGATTCTTCGGAGAGGCGGTGGCTATTAGCCCGAAAGCTAGGACCCCAATTAATGTTAGTACAGTAGTACGCATACGGTGTTGTTCAATTGCGGGGGACATAGACTATCCTGCAAAAGGCGTGCGCAAAATGAAATTCACCTATCGATTTCTGAGTTTAGCAGAAAAAGAGCTATAACTGGTGTAATCAGTGGACTACTAACGCTTTAGCAAGCGGATCTAACTACGCTTTTCTCCGCGTTCTTGGTCTCTTCGCACCAAAACGAACCAGTCGTCCTTGAACTCTAAGTAGCCGAATTCGTAACAAAATCGGTATTCACGTCCCTCTTTGGTGGTGTAAATGTGGGTGTGATAGTTGAAGCTAAAGCCTCGGTCGTTGAGTCGATCGACGTGGACATTGGCCTTGCCGTCCGGGTTAAGCTCTGCGAGAATTCGTCGATTCTTGCGCAAAATCTTATTGACCTTCCGCATAAACGCATCGTTGAGCGTTGCATGATGGTTATGGAATCCGTTGCGACATTCTGCGTTACAAAACTTCTTGTCCGAGCGACCACGCAGCACTTCACCACAGTATTCGCAGGTGCTCGTAGGTTGTTGATCGAGGAGGGCCATTGGGATATGAGATTTGGGATTTGGGATGTGAGACGCTAATAGGGACGCTCTTTAGAGAATTCTTAGTTGATAATTGTCAATTGATAATGTGCTGATAGGGATGCTCGTTCAGGATGTCGGATGAGCCGAAGGCGAGCAAAACATCTCGGCACTATCAATTAACAATTGCCCAATTATCAATTAGACTTTGTTAAACATACGAAAACGTTTTTCAAACGGATAAGCCCTTTCATGCTGCTACCCTACCTTGACGCGGTGATACGACTCCTCCTTTATTCTTGCTGTTCATTGATACTTGCGAGCTGCGGTGGATCAAAAGTGCTCAAACACATCGATGCTGAGCCGCGCTATCAGGAAGCCTTCACTGGATTTTTCCTCGCTGATGCCCTAGACGGCGAAGTCCTTGAAGCGCTGAATGCAGATAAGCTGTTCACCCCTGCGAGCAACACTAAATTGTTGACCCTTGCGACCTGCTTGGAGTGGTTACCGCAAGACTCGTTGCCTGCGCTCGCTTATGACATGCGAGCTGACACCTTGCAACTTTGGGCCCTTGCCTATCCATTGCTTGCCGCTGACAACTCATCATACAATGAATCGATTCGAAGCTTCATTGCCAGCTGGGAAGGCCCAGTCGAGATAAACCTTCATGGCTATAATTCACTTCCACGCTTTGGTGAAGGTTGGATGTGGGATGACTACAATTATGCTTTTGCACGCGAACGTTCGGGGATGCCTTTCTACAGCAATATGGCAACAGCCTGGCGCATCCCAGATACAAGCTATACACTTCAGATCGAAGGAGAAGATCGCGAAATCACCCGAACGAGATACAGTTCACGTCCGGACTTTATAAACGCTCAGGGGTGGACAGATGTCTATCTCGGCAACCTTAATCGAGAAGAGTTTTCGAATCGTTTTTATGTCTCTTCCAATAGTTCCGTCGGAGATACAGTGAGTGCTCCTTTGTATTCTTCAAGAAATATGATTGCCCAACTTATGGAAGATTGGACTGGGCACACAACTCGGCATCATACTCGACCACTCCCTAGAGATTGGGGCTCACGCACCTGGAAAGGCGAACATCGAGATACCTTACTCAAAGCAATGTTGCACCCCAGCGACAATTTCCTAGCCGAACAGTTACTACTCGAAGCAGGTCTCTACGCGAAAGAACTGACGGACGTGAAGCAGGTTTTGGCGAAAGCTCAAGAGGAAGTACTTCAGATCTCAAACGACAATCTTGCTTGGGCAGATGGCAGCGGGGTGTCGCATTACAACATGGTTACGCCACGCGCATTAGGTATGCTGGTTCAGCGCCTTTCGGCAAAACATGGGATAGACTTCTTGGCCCAACTCTTACCCGCTGGCGGTGAGAGCGGAACTATCGCCAAGTGGTACAAAGGGCCCAATGGGAAGCCTTATATTTTTGCTAAAACAGGTACGTTACGACATAATCATTGCCTCACAGGATTGCTTCAAGCGAAGTCTGGCCGTTGGCTAACCTTCAGTTTCATGCACAACCACTACCGTGGAAGTTCGAAAGACTACAAGGAGGCGATGGAGAAAACGCTAGCGCTAATTCGTGATACCTACTGATGCGAAAAGCGATACAAAAAGGCTTGCTTGCCTTACCTAAAACATGGCAACCGATCACCAAGGAGTGGATCGGAAGTATGCGTGTAGAGCGCGGCCACAGCGAGCATACGCTTGATGCCTATGTGCGTGATATCGGCAAGCTTTGCGGGTTCCTTGGAGATGAAGAAAGCGGCAACATTGCTCGTCCAGAGTCTATCGAAGAATCACAAGTTCGTGGCTTTATCAAGGAGCTGTATGACATCGGTTTGGCGCAACGATCGGTTGCGAGAATCATGTCGGCCATCAAGGGCTTCTATCGCTACCAGCTTGAGCAAGACTACATCGACGTTTCGCCAGCAGCAGAGTTGGAATCGGTGCCACTACCCAAAAAACTACCGACGGTTTTGAGTCAGGCTGAGATTGCGGCTATGACCTTAGAGATCGATCATTCTACACCCGAAGGTCTGCGAAACCGTGCGATGCTCGAGTTCCTCTACGCCTGTGGGATGCGTGTGAGTGAACTCATCAATTTGCGCCTCAATCAGCTCTTTTTCGAAGCTGATTTTATCCGTGTCATTGGCAAGGGGAACAAGGAGCGTCTCATTCCGATTGGCGCAAGTGCCATCAAGCACTGGGGCTTTTACTGGGAGCACATCCGGAAAGAACAGGTGAATGTGCACCCGGAACATTCTGAATTCTGTTTCCTCGGGCGAAGAGGCAAACAGCTGAGTCGGAACATGGTCTTCATGATCATCCGTGACTTGGCCAAGGCTGCTGGCATTGAGCAACGTGTCGGTCCGCACACACTGCGTCACTCTTTCGCGACACACCTCCTAGAAGGAGGTGCAGACTTGAGGGCGGTACAAGAGATGCTAGGACACACGAGTATTACGACCACGGAGTTGTATACCCACTTGGATGTTGGTCACTTGAGAGATGTGATGGAGCGGTTTCATCCGTTGGGGGGTGGGTGAGGTATGTTCTGGTCCGACCGTAAAACGGTCGGCCCTCACTATGATGCCCTACTCTCCTCCTCGACTCAAGAAGCTCATCCGCATTGTATCTCCTTTGATCGAAGCGATCTGATAGTGCGTCGTATCAATACCGCCCCAAAATTTGTGGGTCATCGTAAGCTTCCCCTTTTTGGTCAGGTCGTACGAACCTCCTTTATGGGTTGCATAAGAAACAGGCGGTGTACCACACCAGCCTGCGTTTTGGCGGACGGTGAGGTCTCCTTTCTCAGCAAAGTCAAGCCAAGGCCCCTTTTCAGCATCTGAAGTTCGGGCATAGACCATATTCACACCATCGTTGTAAATGTATTCCCAACGGCCTTCTAGCTGCTCAGGTGAGAAAGAAACGGAAAGGAGAAGAGCAAAGAATGCAAAAATTGAAGCTTTCATGGTAGATCGTTTTTGATGCCGAGCATAATTCAAGATGCCCTACATAGAGTAGATGCAGGTTTTGACGAAAGTGCATAATGGAAATAACGAACCGTCAGATCACTTGAGAAACTTAAGCTTCAGACGTTATTCAGATTTCAGTTCCGCTTGTGCTTCTCGGTCGATCTGACGGTTCAACGTTGAGCTGACAAATACAAGTATTTCAACATTATCTTAACCCCGTGAAAAGATTTACTCCCCTCGTAGCTTTCGCTACCCTACTCCTTGTTGGCGCGTTCGCTGACCTGAGTGCTCAAACAGATGAGCCATCCGGAATTAACCTCGACTACATGGACACGACTGTGTCTCCTGCCGAGGATTTCTTTCGCTACGTTAATGGAAACTGGCTAGACCAAACCGAGATTCCAGCCGACCGTGAGCGTTGGGGTTCGTTTGATGAGCTACGTAAGCGCACAGATGCGCAGACGCTTGACGTATTGAAATCTGCTGCTGCTGCTTCGGGCAAGTATGCTGCGACAACCGATCAAGGAAAGGCGGCCATTTACTTTGCCGTTGCACAGGATACCAATGCGCTCAACAAGCTTGGTATTTCGCCACTTCAGCCTTGGCTTGACAAGATTGATGCGATTAAGACGTACGCCGATGTTGCTGCATTCCAGCAAGAAGTGCTGCCTTACGGAGGTGATGCACTTTTCTCTTTCGGTATCGGAAGCAACCCAAAGAACTCTAACGAAAAGGTGATTTACGTTGGCGGAGGATCACTCGGTTTGCCGGATCGTGATTACTACCTCGACGAAGATTCTACAAGCACCGTTCGTCGTGGTAAGTACGTTATGCACGTCGCTCGCATGCTCGAATTCACGGGCATGAAGCCGATGGCATCAAAGCTTGCTGCTGCACGTGTTATGGATTTTGAGACAGCTGTCGCCAAAACCAAGCTCGACAAGGTTGCTCGTCGCGATCCGTATAAGCGTTTCAACCCGCGTAGCGTTGCTCAGCTGAAGGAGATCGTTCCAGCAGTAGATTGGAAAGGCTATTTTGCTGCAGCAGGCATGGATGTTCCTGACACCGTTATCCTAGGCGAGACAGCTTACATGGACCACTTAGGTGAGGTTTTGGCGGAAGCTGACATCCCAACGATTAAGGACTACCTCCGTTGGCATGCAATCGACCAAGCTGCTACAAGTCTAACGACTGAAATCGACCGTGCGAACTGGGAATTCTATTCTAAAGAACTCAGAGGGGCGAAGCAACAACGTTCACGTGAAGAGCGTGCGTTGAGTACAACAAACCGCACATTAGGTGAGGCTGTAGGAAGACTTTACGTCGACAAGTATTTCCCTGCTGAGGCTAAAACAGTAGCGATCGACATGGTGAATAACCTGCGTCGTGCCTACGAAACTCGCATCAACAACCTAGAGTGGATGACTGCGGAGACGAAAGTCAAAGCGATTGAAAAGCTAGGTACGTTTCGTGTAAAGATTGGCTATCCAGACAAGTGGAAAGACTATTCTAAGCTAGAGGTGAAGAGCATCGAGGCTGGCGGAAGCTACCTTGGGAATAAGCATGCTGCACGCAAGTTCAACTTCGACAAAGATATTGCTGAAGCGAAGAAACCAGTAGACAAGGACGAGTGGTTTATGAGTCCGCAGACAGTGAATGCGTACTACAACCCTGCGTACAATGAGATTGTATTCCCGGCTTCAATTCTTCAGCCACCGTTTTACGATTACAAGGCGGATGCTGCGGTAAATTACGGTGGAATCGGTGCAGTAATTGGTCACGAGATCAGCCACGGTTTTGACGACAAAGGAAGTGAGTACGACAAGGACGGCAACCTCAACAGTTGGTGGACTGATGGTGATCGTACTGCATTCGAAGCACGTAACGATAAGCTGATTGCTCAGTTTGACGCTTTCGAGCCACTCCCTGGAGTAAACGTGAACGGTGAGTTTACCCTAGGTGAGAACATTGGTGATCTTGGTGGAATCAACTCTGCTTATGACGGTTTGCAAATTCACTTGAAGGAGAACGGTCACCCAGGCAAGATTGACGGCTTCTCT
Organism: Saprospiraceae bacterium; assembly: GCA_045110575.1. GTDB lineage: Bacteria > Bacteroidota > Bacteroidia > Chitinophagales > Saprospiraceae > CALDTK01. The sequence goes on along the minus strand of JBGCGF010000052.1, from coordinate 32,836 downwards.
CCAGAGCAGCGTTTCTTCATTTCATGGGGAACGATCTGGCGTACGAAGTACCGTGATAAGGCGCTTGAGAATCAGGTTAAGACTGATCCGCACTCTCCAGGTATGTACCGAGCTGTTGGTCCGGTAATCAACTTGCAGACGTTCTACGATGCGTTTGACATCAAGGCTGACAATCCGAATTATGTGAAGCCTGAGGATCGTGTGATCATCTGGTAAGCAACTTCGATTTACGATTGAGAAACGCCTCCATGACTGATGTTGTGGGGGCGTTTTTTTTGAGGTATTGGGGATGTCGGATCGCTACGCTGTTAGATGTCGGACTGCATAACTGGATGTTGTGCTTTGGATGTCGGAAAAGAAGCGAGACCGTTTCACTACTAGATCGGAGATCTCGAAAGCGAGGATCCTCGTGCTCCGCACGGGACTAGGTTGCGATTAGGGACGAACACTACGTTCTACTGCAAGTAGCGGAGTTACAAGGCTATAAAGGCCTACGCGCCCTCTCTGAACATCTCGGCTTTGCGAACTTTGCTCCTTTGCGAAGACCGGAGGTCCCTTTGCGAGAAATGAGCGTACCGGATGTCGGATGTCGGATGTCGGATGTCGGATGTCGGATGTCGGATGTCGGATGTCGGATGTCGGATGTCGGAAAAGATGAAATTGAGAATGACTAGCGCACCTTTTTGATCGGTGTTCGGAACTCGTGACTGTTCTAAAATGCTCGTTCGATTTTCTTGATCATTGCTTTCTGTAACCTGTTCCGAAGAGGCGACACTTTCGATATAGCTGGACTCGATAAAAGCTAGGACTCGATTCTGTCGCCTGTTCGGAACAGGCGACACTTTTCACTAAGGCTCGTTCGATTTTCTGAATGAGATATTCGCGTTCGCTGTTCGGAACTCATGACTGTTTAATATCAACCAGTCTTAGAAAATTACCACTTCAACTTCGCGTTCGCTGTTCGGAACTCGTGACTGTTCAATATCCCTCTCGCCCTTGATTTCGTTTACCTTAAAGCTTCAATCTCCTCCATATGAGCACCCTCAAGCGACGCGACTTCCTCAAGAAAACAACACTATCAGCAGCTGCGATTGCGGCAAGTGCGATACTACCTGAGCGTGGCACTGAAAGACCAAATGCATCAACCTACATGGGAGACTTTGCAGCGGCGCCCATTGAGTTGATACGTGCTGCCTTTATTGGCGTAGGCGCTCGTGGCGGAGACCACATGACCTTCTTTGCTTCACTTCCAGGAACAGAGGTAGTAGCCATCAGCGATCTATACGAAGACAATGTCGAGAAGTGGAAGACGAAGGCCATTGAAGTCGGAAAAGGACAAAAACACAAATCGCCTCAAGTCTACTTCGGTGACCCTGAGCAATGGAGAGTAATGCTCGCCGAAGTGAAGCCAGACGTGGTATTTATCGCCACCGATTGGGCCAACCACGCGCCCATGGCGATAGCTGCAATGAATGCAGGCGCTCATGCATTTATCGAAGTACCAATAGCGGTGACAGTCCAGGAAATGTGGGACATCGTCGATACATCTGAGCGGACGCGCAAGCATTGCATGATGATGGAAAACGTCAACTACGATCGTAATGAACTGATGTTCTTGAACATGGTACGCATGGGACTCATTGGCGAACCGCTACACGCCGAAGCAGCTTACATACATGAACTCCGTTTCCAAGAAGAAGAAGAAGAAGAAGAAGAAGAAGAAGAAGAAGAACGCGGCACCGGCTCTTGGCGCACACTCGAGTACGCCAAACGAAACGGAAACCTCTACCCTACCCACGGCCTGGGACCAGTCGCCCAATACATGAACATTGCGCGCGGTGAAGACACCTTCAAAAATCTCGTCTCCTTTTCGACACCTGCTCGTGGTCGTCGCTTGTATACCGACAAGAACTACGATGCCGACCACAAATGGAGCAAGCTCGACTTCAAAGGTGGCGACATGAATACCTCAATCATAAAGACCAAAATCGGTCGCACGATCATGGTGCAATGGGATGAAACCAGTCCGCGGCCATATACACGGCACAACTTGATCCAAGGGACCAAGGGCATATTAGCAGGCTTCCCGACGCGTGTCGCGCTAGAAGGAGGCGTCGAAGGCATTACGGACAGTCACCACCGTTGGGCACAAGGTGATGATCTCGCTAAACTGTATGAAAAGTACGACCACCCACTCTACAAGCGTCTCAACGAAGTGACCAAAGACAGCGGTCATGGAGGCATGGACGGCATGATGATGTACCGCATCGTCGAGTGTTTGCAGAAGGGACTTCCGCTCGATCAGAACGTATATGAAGGATGCCTCTGGAGCGCTGTTGCACCGTTGAGTGAACGCTCAGTAGCTAGTGATGGGACTCCTCAACCGTTTCCAGATTTTACAAGAGGAAATTGGATGGAGACGAAGAAATTAGATATTGTCTCTTAAGAGACAAGAGGATAGACCGCTCTGCTGCTGGAGGCTGGACTCATAAGCAGATGTTGACCATAGGTTGATAGGAACCGTCATTTCGACTAAGTCTTCGAGGAACGTGCACATCTCAACTTCTTTAGCAGCTTACGCCAAAAATAGAACTACGTGCTGCGGTCGAGATGACGTGTTAACTTACACGCATGTATCGTTTCGCCATTATCGGACTTGGAAATATCGCTCGCAAATTTGCGGCAGACCTCAAACTCGTAGAAGGAGCAACCCTCACCTCTGTTGCTTCTAGAAGCCAAGAGCGAGCGGATGCTTTTGCAGAAGAATTCCATGTACGCTATGCGGCCGGATCGTACGAAGAGCTTTTCGAAGGACCGCACCTCCACGCGGTGTACATCGCTACCCCACATGTCTCACACGCCAAGCTGGTGAAGATGTGCATGGACCATGATATCCCAGTGATCTGCGAGAAGCCAATGGGAATCAATCTCAAGGAAGTACAAGAACTGGTCGACATCGCGAGGCACAAAGGTGTCTATATGATGGAAGCACTGTGGACGCGATTCCTCCCAAGCTTTCAAGCAGCCAAGCGTCACATAGATGCTGGAGCGATCGGTAAAATCGAAGGACTACGCGCTGACTTTGGTTTCAAAATGGGACCAAAAACACGCGAGCGAATTACCAACCTAGAACTAGGCGGCGGAGCCTTACTCGACATTGGTATCTATCCCGTTTTTCTCGCGCAAGCCATGTTTGGTCCACCAACGAACATTACTGCTGTGGCGCGTTTTAGCGAAAGTGGAGTGGACGTGGACGATACCATTGTGCTCGAACATGAAGGAGGCGTTTTAGCTACACTCCATTGCACGTTGCTCGCACGCACCAAAACGGAAGCCGTCATCTACGGTAGTGAAGGCACGCTCTTTTGGGACGGATTATGGTACCAGCAGTCAAACTTTACGATCAAAAAAGACAACAGTGAGGAAGAGCTTCGGTATGTCGCAAAACCACGTGGCTTCGGCTACGCACACGAGGCTCAAGCGATGGTCGAAGACCTACGTGCAGGTCGGACAGAAAGCCCGCTTTGGAGTCTTGATGATAGCTTGACACTCCATGCAACCCTAACGAAGATTCGAGAATTAATCGGATTGAAGTACCCGATGGAGTAGCTTGGGCTCATGTCCATTTCTCGTTTTGCAGAAGCATACCCTCCTGATAAGCCTCGTAAAGAGGTCACTGAAGAAATTCATGATGAGGTAGGTGGTGCTGTCCCTAGAAGCCTGCATGATCTCTGGGATCACATCGGTTTTGGTAAGCATCGAAATGGACTGCTAGACCTTATCGACCCGACGCAGTACTACGATCACTACGCAGGATTTTTCGGCGGTGATCCTGCTGGGAGGATTCCATTTATGATGAATGCCTTTGGTGAACCGATCGCGTATCGTCGCATCTCAGCGCGTGAAGGCGAAGTAAGTATCCTTCATACCTACGGGCCGAAGATCGAAGTGCTCGCCTACGATTTCGACGACTTCTTTGACCGTGTCTTGTTGACCGACGATGGGCTGCGCGAAGTCGTCAACGTATCCCTCTTCAATCAAGTCAACAGCAGCATCCGCAAGCTGCGACAGGACGAGGCATACGGGTTTGACCCGCAACTCTTGGAGGAGTTACCGAAAGGAACGAAGGCCGATGCCAGCTTTTTTGGGATTGTCGATGCTCGAGAGCATCTGAGTTTGTTATTGCAGAGAGCTGCTTAATCCAGCTTCAACACGTCCAAGAATGCCTTCTGAGGCACCTCTACGTTACCGATCTGACGCATCTTCTTCTTACCCTTCTTCTGCTTCTCGAGAAGCTTACGCTTACGAGAGATGTCACCACCATAACACTTGGCAGTAACGTCCTTTCGGAGTGCAGAAATGGTTTCACGAGCGATAATTTTCGCACCGATAGATGCTTGAATCGCAATCATGAATTGCTGACGAGGAAGTAACTCTTTTAGCTTCTTACACATCTTACGACCGATGTACTCACCCTTCGTGCGGTGGACGAGTGCAGTAAGTGCATCGACAGGCTCACTGTTGAGACGAACGTCCAATTTGACCAAGTCCGAACGACGGAAGTCGATCATGTGATAGTCGAAACTTGCGTAGCCACGGCTAATACTCTTGAGGCGGTCGTAGAAATCGAAAACGATCTCTGCGAGCGGTAGCTCAAAAGTGAGCTCTACCCTACTTTGCGTTAGGTAGGTCTGCTTTTGCAGCGTACCACGCTTGTCGAGGCAGAGATTCATAATCTGACCGATATATTCGGGCAGCGTGATGATCTGCGCACTGATGTAAGGCTCCTCAACGTAGTCTAACTGCGTAGTCTCTACAAGATCAGCTGGCGTTCGCACGTGCATCTTCTCACCCTTCGTGGTGTACGCGAAGTAGTTCACGTTTGGTACCGTGGTAATCACCTCTTGGTCGTACTCACGGCTGAGACGCTCTTGGATGATCTCCAAGTGAAGCATGCCCAAGAAACCACAACGGAATCCAAAACCAAGTGCCGCAGAACTTTCAGGTTCGAACGTCAATGATGCATCATTGAGTTGAAGCTTTTCAAGGCTCTCACGGAGGTCCTCGAAATCATCGTTATCAATCGGGAAGAGACCGGCATAAACCATCGGTTTTACTTCCTCAAATCCTTGGATGCCTTCAGCTGCAGGATTCTCGACAGTGGTTATGGTATCACCAACCTTAATCAACGCACTTTCCTTGATTCCAGTGATCACGTAGCCTACGTTACCCGCTTGAAGTTGTTTTTGCTCGATTTCTTGGATCTGAAGAATGCCCACTTCATTTGCGACGTAGTCACTTTTGGTGTTCATAAATCGAATCTGGTCGTTCTTCTTAATCGTGCCGTTCAAGACACGGAAGTAGGCGATTACTCCACGGAATGGATTGTAAACGCTATCGAAAATAAGTGCCTGCAGTGGCTCGCTTGAGTCACCTTCTGGATTAGGAATACGATCAACGATCGCCTCCATGATGTCCGGAACACCGAGGCCAGTCTTTCCCGAGGCAAGAACGATATCTTCCCTTTTGCAGCCAATCAAGTCGATGATTTGATCACTCATTTCATCAACCATGGCACTTTCCATGTCCACTTTGTTCAAAATCGGAATGATCTCGAGGTCGTGCTCCATCGCGAGATAGAGGTTGGAAATGGTCTGTGCTTGTACACCTTGTGATGCATCAACGAGAAGTAAAGCTCCTTCACAAGCAGCAATAGAACGACTCACTTCGTAACTGAAGTCGACGTGACCTGGCGTGTCAATCAAATTGAACGTGTACTTCTTACCATCCTCTGGGCGGTCGTAGTACATCTGAATCGCGTGACTCTTAATGGTGATACCTCGCTCACGCTCGATATCCATTGAATCAAGTGCCTGCGACTGCATGTTTCGCTCAGAAATCGTTTTGGTGAATTCGAGTAAGCGATCAGAAAGAGTTGACTTTCCATGATCAATGTGTGCAATCACACAGAAATTACGGATGAGGTCCATCGGGTTGGCCATAGCGTGCAAATGTACAGTCTTGTTCGTAGTGGAATTGACCTTCTTTTGGTCATTTCTGATATGCCTATTCCAACAGAAAAACTGTTGTTAGGTTTTGGCGGAAGCTGGAAAATTATCAGTTCAACGGTTAGACCGCAAAGCTGAATCCTTTTTTAACCAGAGCTTCGTAGCGCTCTTCATCAAAACGGTAGAGCTTAGCCGGTCGGTGGTTGACGTTCGCTTGCAGATCCCCGGTGTCTTCGACTATACCCATCGACAGGATTTTCTTCCTGAAATTTCGCTTATCTAGGGTCTCTCCGAGGATAGATTCGTAGAGATTCTGAAGGTCTGACAGGCTAAAGGTGCGTGGTAAGAGTTCAAAACCAATTGGGCGCATCCGGACACGCTCACGTAAACGTTCGAGGCAAGACTGCAAAACTTCCGTGTGGTCGAAAGCAAGGTCAGGAAGGTCTGCAACGTCAAAATACTGAGCGTTTTTTGCCCAACCATTCGGAGATACAGGGTGTGAACTTGTTCCAATCAGTGAGTAGTAAGCAACCGTAAAGGCACGCCCCGCTGGGTGACGTTGAGGAGCTCCAAAACTCGCCACCTGCTCAAGATAGACGTCGGTGAGGCTGGTTAATTCATGTAAAACCCGGTCCGCTGCAGCATCAAGGTTTTCCTCTGCTTGCACCATCTCTCCAGGTAATGCCCAATGGTCTTTAAACGGCTCAACCCCGCGCTGAACAAGCAACACGCGGAGTGATTTCCCTTCAAATCCAAATATGACAATGTCCACCGAAACAGCCGATACGAAGAAGGGCTTGAGTGAATATTTAGTTGCTTCTACCACGACTCAATTATACAGCGATTAAGGGCTTTCACGCAAGTATGGTTTTCGGATTTCAGCTTTCGCCAAAACCAGCCACAATTAAGACTGCAAGACATGGCTATGTGAAACCATTGTTAGATGCAAGGAGATGCTTTGTACTGCGCAACAACAAAGACCCATTCCTATTCGCAAAGCATAACCTTAGCGCAAAGCATTTCTACGAACCCTAGAGTGCTTCACGAACTTGTTGCACTTGTTCTTGATTCAGGAAGCCCAACTCTGCCAGGTGCGCAGCAGCTTCATCACTAGTTTTCACAAGGTGGAAGTGCTTCTCCGCTGGAATCCTTGCAAACATTCGCTGGATCCGCTTCGCATTCGCGTTGTTCTTCACGTTACGGATAATAACTGCTGCAATGCGATCCGGATGTCGCTTAGCAACGCTGTGGTAGATGTCCGCATCTTTCTCACCTGAATCACCGATCAGCACGAACTTCAAGGTTGGGAAATCCTCAATGAGGCGCAAAATCGTCCCTTCCTTATGCCCGAACTCACTCGGAGCAGCTAGATATGGGAGCCCAACATCCCGAAGGAAAATGGGGCCTTTTGGAAAACCTTTCTCATCTAGAAAGTGCTCGAGCATGTCGTACAAATTCCACGGACTACGCGAGAGATAGAAAGTTGGGTTTGAAACGTTGCCCTCGTCGGGACCACTGGCAAGTGCTTGATACAAGGCTGGAGCGCCCTTAAAAGACAATCGGGTGTAAGCATTGTCGACAAGCGTATGGTACAGCGCACGTAACTTGAACAGCGATGTGACATGCGTTTGCAGTATCGTGTCATCAATATCCGTGACGATGGCAATACTTGCTTCAGCAGATAGATCTGCCACTTCCCCTGCGAAAAGCTCTTCGGCAGGCTTGCCATATGGAATCTCCGTCAGCTTAGCACCAATGGCCTCCCAAGGATCTACTGTCGGCTGAACCGTTACATCTTCATGCACTTCAAAGTAGCCTTCAGCATCTGCCACTCGGCTAAATGGCTGACCTAAATAGTCTAGGTCTAATCGAGCTCCTGCAACCTCATCGCTATCAAATCGACGAATTGCGTTCACGAAATTTCGCCATCGCCGATCACTTTGGGCAACCTTCACGAGGCTATCAGAAAGTACGCGCCCTTGCACAAATAGCTTTGTAGATGACCGATATCCTCGATACAATTGAATCACAACAGGGTCGTCAGAAGTATACTGAGACCCTTTGCGATATCCCCGTTGGATGTCGTGAATAATGCGACCAAATCGATCTAGCATGGATTGTCTTCGTTTTGAATTTGCCTTGAAAGCTCTCTACTAACTGGACTAAAGCTTCGGATAGTCGTGCATGATGCGTGCAAACACACCGTTACTCCAGCCAAAACCGTCTTGGTTAGGATACTCGCCTCCACCGGCAAGTAAAGTCGTATCGACCACATTGTACTTTTCAACCACCTTTCCTGTCTTCGCGTAGACCTTTCTTCCCGACGTTAACCAACGGCTAGCAATTTCTTTCGCGAGTTTCTTGTGGCCATACTTTCGCAATCCTGCAATAGCAACCCACTGCAACGGGGGCCAGCCATTCGGTGCATCCCACTGTTGGCCCGTAGTCTCCAAGCTTGTCACCAATCCACCAGGTTTCAGGAAGTCTAGCTCCAAACGCTCTGCAACTTCCTTTGCTTGCGCCTCAGTAGCTAAGCCAAAGAAAAGTGGATACATCCCAGCAAGCGTTGCGTTGTTATTGGAAGACTGACGATCAATCTGGTAATCAACAAACCACTTTAATTCAGCGTCATAGAAGTGAGTAAGCACTGCTCTTCTCCGCTCGTAAGCAGCTTTGGCAAAGAGTTGAGCTTGCTCCACGTTATCATTTAACGCATACGCCTTGGCGAGCATATCTTCCAAGTAATACAGCAAACTGTTTAGGTCTACAGGCGCAATATTCGACGTCTGAATCGTCCCCAATTCATTTGGATCAACCAACCATCGTGAACTAAAATCCCAGCCTGATTCACACGCTGCACGCAGGTTTGTATAAAGTTCCTTGTTATCTCTATTGCTATTCAAAGCCAGCAGCGAATCTTCACGGTATCCTTCCGGACGAGGGCGGGCATTATTGTCGTGATATCGGTTGACGATAAAGTCTCCTTTGATTTTAGCCGTGCGAAGTGCTACATCTCCCTGCTCATTGAGGTTCTTACTTCCACGCATCCAGAAACTGTATTCTTTCTCCAGCGCTGGCAGGTATTCAAGCAATAACTCTTCGCCTTGCTCTTCAACCAAAAGCCCAACCATAGGAGCAAAAAACGGAGGTTGCGAGCGACTCAAATAATAGGCCCTATTGCCGTTAGGGATAAATCCGATCTTATTGATGAGAAAGGCAAAATTATCGACCATGTTTTTCGCGTACACGGGTTGGTCGTCAACCAGCAAGCCTAACATCGTAAAGTAGCTATCCCAATAGTAGATCTCTCTAAACCGTCCACCAGGCACGATGTAATCATGCGGAAGAGCGATGAGACTTCCCTTCTCATTTTGAGCCTCTTCATCACGGCTTAAAACAGGCCAAAGTCGCTCAATATGCTCGTCCAAACTCAAGGTTTGATCGCTGCTAAAGCCATTAGAGAGGTCTGGCAGCTCCTCAAAATTTGCTGAGATAAACGCTTTCAAATCGAAACCTGGAGTGTCCTTTTGCTGAGCGTACTCTGACATAATTTCAGCAGCAGGCCTTTTAGGAGGCATGTCCACAAACGTCTTCGAATCTGCAAATACTTCTCCCATCTGCACCTGCGTAAAGAGATCTGTGTAAGAGTCCGCAGGGTTGGAATACGCTTTCTTAGCTGGTATAGGGTTGGTTGATTCAACGATGATTGCATCCTCAACACAACCGGCGAGAAGTAATCCAAGGACTAAAGTTAGATTTCGAAAGCTCATGGCCGAAATGTAACGCATCTGCGCTCACCGTTTTTAAGAAGAAACAAACGCTACATACTGAGGGCATTACGCTTTCAATGTTCATCTATAAAGAAATGCACCTTTACACACACATTCTTTTTGGGCGCTCCACATTGAATGATAGCTTTCCCGGATAGTGATTGATAAAGTACAGGCCAAACAGTGATGGCAGTACACCCCTTCCTCTAGCATTCAGCGTGAACTTTGCTGAATCCTTATCATCAATTAGAATCACACCTCACTATGTCTTGGATCCTACCAGCCGCGCGAAAAAGGCCCTCTTCGCTAGGTTTAAATGAAGGACAACTACGCGCTTGTCCAAGCTCTCCTAACTGCGTCAGTTCTCAAGCAACAGTAGACTCACAGAAAGTTCCACCGATTTCGTACATCGGGAGTCCACTAAGAGCAAAGCTTGGACTTATGAGCATCCTCAATGAGGATTCAAAGGCAACCATCATAACCGAGACAGACAACTACCTACACGTAGAGTATCGAGCTTTTGTTTTTATCGATGATGTTGAGTTCTATTTCCCAAAGGACGAACCCGTTATCCACGTTCGATCTGCTTCACGTGTTGGGCATTCGGACATGGGTGCGAATAAAAGACGCGTTTTAGCAATCTCAACTGCGTTTTCTTCGCAGCAGTGATAAATCTACTTTCCGATACCGCCACCAAGCCTACACCAGACATGCTGACTGCTATGATGCAGGCAGAAGTCGGTGATGATGTCTTTGGTGAAGACCCTACCGTCAACGCTCTCGAAGCACACACTGCGGCCATGTTTGGCCACGAAGCTGCGCTCTTTTGCCCTAGCGGTACAATGACCAATCAGCTCGCCATCAAACTGCACACCAATGCATTAGATGAAGTGATCTGCGACCATGACTCCCATATCTGGCATTATGAAAGCGCTGGCTTTGCATGGCATAGTGGCGTGCGCATCAACCCCGTACCAGGTAGTCGAGGTAAACTCACTGCCGACCAGGTAGAGGACGCAATTCAACCTTCTTATGACTGGTTGGCGAGAACCCGACTGGTCGTACTGGAAAACACCGCCAACAGAGGGGGTGGTGCAATCTATCGTCTTGACGAAGTAGATCCGATTCTAGCTATTTGCAAGGCTAACAATTTGTCTCTTCACCTAGATGGAGCAAGACTCATGAATGCGCTCGTTGCTACCGGAGAATCACCTCTCGATTGGGGCAAACGATTCGATAGCATCTCTCTTTGCCTCAGCAAGGGCCTTGGCGCTCCGGTTGGAAGCGTTCTCACAGGAACAGCAGACTTCATCAGAGAAGCCAGACGCTTTCGAAAAGTCATGGGTGGTGGAATGCGCCAAGCAGGATTCTTAGCAGCAGCGGGATTATATGCACTGAATCACCAAGTAGAACGGCTCGCAGAAGACCATACCCGCGCCCAGCAATTAGGAAGCGTACTCGAGAAACAACCGTACGTCAAATCTGTCCGCCAGATCGAAACGAACATTGTCATCTTCGATGTGCAGGACCACTTAACTGCAGCAGAGGTTCTTTCAGCTTATCGCCAAAACGGTCTGATCGCCAGTGCTTTCGGCAAACGCACCATCAGGATGGTAACCTACCTTGGAATTGGAGATGCCGAAATTGAAGAGACCTGCAAGATTATAGCCAAGGGCGTATAATTCAGCCTTACTCCAACGTCATTGCTGAGTCAGCTCCGCATAAGAAGCCGTTTCGCTGCGTTTCGTTGAAAGGGTGAGACACAAGTTTAAAAAAGGAAAGCCCACTAAGAACAAGATGTTCTTAGTGGGCTTTCCTTTTACAAGTCAATGCTAACTAGATTGAAAACATCGAGTCGGGTGTCACTAGTCTTCTTTCTCGCGACGCTCGAGTTCGTCACGGATTTCCGCAGCTTTCTCGTAATTCTCGTTTCCAAGCATTTCATCCATCATGCTTTTGAGGTCCTTGACAGAATAGCTCGAAAGCTTGTCTGGACGCACAGTCGCTGTTTTGGCAGGAGCTGGTTTAGAACGAGCACGCTTCTTAGAAGACTTACTTTCAGCAGTTTCTTCTCCTTCTGCGCCATCTTCAATCTCAACACCGGCCTTCTCGAGGATGTCTTCAGAAGTGAAAATTGGACATTGGAAGCGGACGGCCATTGCGATTGCATCCGATGTACGGCTGTCAATTTCAATGGTTTCTCCATGTCGCTCACAGATGAGTAGCGAATAGAAAACACCTTCTACTAAGTTGTTGATCACGATCTCTTTGAGGTCGATTTCAAACTTTTCGAGAGAGTTTTTGAAGAGGTCGTGCGTAAGCGGACGGTTGGGCGCCATGCGCTCCATTGCCACCGCAATTGCCTGAGCCTCAAAGGCTCCAATAACAATGGGCAAACGGCGTGCGCCGAATTGCTCACCAAGGACTACTGCGTAGTTGTGCGACTGGGCAACACTATGCGAGAGAGCGACGATTTCGAGCCGAATTTTTTCCATGAAGGCAGTTAACTAAGGCTATCAACGCGAGTATAGACTAACGGTTTAGTCCTTTCTTAAAATCGCGTTACAAGTACAATGAGCGACAAAGGTAAGCAGTGCTTGCGGGTCAGGCTCAATTACTGACGTTCAAGTCGCTTAGCTTCTTCCCACAATTCATCCATTTCGGCCAGCGTCATGTCACTTAATGGTTTTTGAGCATGTGATTCGATGTGCTCAAAACGTCGTTTAAACTTCTGGTTCGTCCGCTCTAGCGCGGTTTCAGGGTCGACCTTTAAAAATCGACCGTAGTTCACGAGCGAGAAAAGTAAATCGCCAAATTCTTCTTCCACACGCTCATGACCTTGCTTTTCGGCAATCGCTTCTTGGAGTTCGCCGAGTTCTTCTTCCACTTTCGTGAAAACCTCTTCCACGTGTTCCCATTCGAAACCAAATTGTGCAGTCTTCTCCTGCATACGATAGGCCTTGACTAGCGCCGGCAAACCTCTTGGCACTCCTCCGAGCACAGTGGTTTTTCCTTTCTCTTTCAGTTTGAGTTGCTCCCAATTACGCTTCACCTCCTCTTCGTCAGCCACTTCGACATCACCATAGATGTGCGGATGGCGGGAAATGAGCTTCTCGCACTCTGTATGAATGATCGAAGCAATGTCGAAGGCGCCTTCTTCTTGGCCTAGCAATGCATAGAACACCATGTGAAGCATCACGTCACCTACTTCCTCTGCAATGCCTTCACGATTGCCTTTTAGCAGCTCATCCGCGAGCTCGTAGACTTCTTCTATAGAAAGTAAGCGCAGGCTTTCAAACGTTTGCTTGCGATCCCATGGGCACTTTTCGCGCAGATCATCCATGATATCAAGCAATCGGCCGAAGGCTTCAAGTTTCTCTGTTCGTGTGGCAAGTGTCATACTGCAAATATGTCAACCGAAAGCACTTCAAAAGTGTTACTGAGTAACATACCTTTACACCATGGAGCTTCTCATCATCATCGGCATTTTCTTCGTTGTTTTCGGAGCGTCGTTCCTTCTCATCAACATCCGTTATTTAGTACGAGGTGAAGAGTTTAGAGGAGGCTGTGCGACCAACAACCCGATGGTAAAGAACAAGTTTGGCGAGTGCAATACATGTGGTGCTAAAGTTGGCGATGACTGCGCGATGCCTGGAGAAGACGACGGAAAGGTGGCATTGGCATAGTTCAACAAAGGTATTTTCGACAGAAGTCCTTCATTAAGCGATTAGGACCTCGGTTAGCTCAAACACTTGCGCTACCTTAGCGCCAGTATGATGAAAATCAATATTTTCCTGCGTTTCGCACTGATCGCAGCGTCCTTTATCGTGGGCATGATCCTCACCTTTGCCTACGGGTTCTGGTATGCACTGCCTTTCTTCCTCGTTAGTATAGTCCTCGTCGCAGGCTATATCCTACTCGGTACGGTACAAAGTGCAAGTGAGATGATGCAATCTCAGCAGATTGACGAAGCCGAAGCGCGCTTGGCACTGACCAAGTTCCCTAACCTACTCTACCCTGCTAACAAGGCGTACTACTACATGCTACAGGCGAACATCGCCATCATGCGGAAAGACACGAAGAAAGCAGAGATGCTCCTCAAGAAGGCTAGCGAAATCGAAATGCCAAGTGCAAACGAGACCGCTGTCGTTCAACTGCAGCTCGCCAACATGGCGGCGCAGAAAGGAAGTTGGCCAGAAGTCAACCAGCGCATCCAAACCATCAAGAAGCTTACGATCAGTGAGCCAATGATCAAGGAGCAAGTAGACCAGCTTGAAAAGGCATACCGAAACCGTGGCAATATGCGCGTAGCCCAACGTATGGGTTCTGGCGGTGGACAAGGAAGTAAGCGTCGCCGCCCGAAGGTGAGATAGAACATGATGAAAACTTGCTCCGCAACTCTTCATTATTATTCAAGGTTCACCAAAAAAGCCAGTATTGCTTCGCAATACTGGCTTTTTTGGTTCTAGGTTCAGCACAGTTTGAATATTGCTACGCAATAAGCTTGAACTGCGGTTCTAGGATTTAGGGGCCTTTGCCTTCACCCCTGCACGCTTTCGCCAAAACGCAGAGATCAACCCAATTAGCAAGAATGCGCTCATTCCTGCCGCTACCCTACCGATCTGGTCTCCCATGGCGGTGTAAACTGTGTCACCTGTCTCCAACTGAACTCTTCCAGTCAGAGCAATCGCTTCATTGTACTTCGTCTCTGCCGTCACTTCTCCTTTGGAGTTGATGATCGCACTGATCCCAGTATTGGCAGATTGAACCACCCAACGTCTGTTCTCGATTGCACGGAGTTGTGCAAATTGTAAATGCTGGACATGGCCAGGACTATCATCCCACCAACCATCATTGGTAGGCACGACTAGCAGGTTCGCACCCGCTTGCACAAACTCACGGACGTAGTCTCCATAAATGCTTTCATAGCAGATCAGCGGAGCCGCTTTGATACCGCTGGGGTACTCAAAGACCATCGCGGAGTCGCTAATACCTAAACCTGCGGTTGTTCCTCCTAAGCTCTTAACCAGAGGTTCGAAAAAGAACATGGCTCGGCGGTATGGAAGAAATTCAACACCCGGTACAAGGCGAGATTTGTGATACAAGTCCCCTTCTTTTCCATTAAAGATGGAAACGGCAGAGTTATGCATCGTATAGTAAGAGTTCCCTCGAGCTCCTTCTTGGGTGCGAAGCGCTGGATTTTCAATAGGCTTGGCATATCGACGATAAGAAGATATACCTGCGAGTAAATCACCTGCCTTTGTTGGGTTTTGGCGCAAGCTTGACCACGCCTGAAACATCCCAGTCTTTGCTAATTGAGATTCATCGTAGGCACCAAAACTGGTCTCGGGAAATACATATAAATCACTCGCTGGAGCCTCTTGCGAAAGCTTCATGAAACGCTTCAATTGATCAGCATCTGGTACGGCGAACTTCTGGTAATGCGGTTCAAAGTTGGGTTGAATCGCAGTGACGATTCTTGCGTTTTCAGGATTTGTATCAGGCTCAAAACTTGCACCGAGTCCAATAGAAATCAGCAAAGGAACGATCACGCACAAACCTGCAATAACGGTTGGCTCGACCAATGCTTCCCCAAGACGTTTAGCTTGGAAAATTTTGAAGAGAAGCACGCCAATGACCGTAATGTACAGGCTTCCCCCGAAGATGCCGGTATAGCTATACCATTGAGCGAGACTTGGCGTTGAGGCCATCGCATTTCCAAAGGTGAGCCACGGCCAGGCGATCTGCCAGTTATAATGGATGTACTCAAATCCGATCCAAAGCACAACCGAAGCGGGTAGCCAAATTTTGGGCATGTGCTTGCGGACCAAAAAGATGATAGCCCAGGGCACGGCCATCAGTAAGGCGTTCAGAAAGTTCGCTACTACTCCAGCGGCCAAGGCTGTGTTTGCGACCCACCAACTGGCGAGCACATTAAACAGCACGAATGCATGGTAGGTGTACCACCATTGACGTCTTAGCGCGAAGCCTGACCGATACAACTCATCGGTAAGGAAAAGCATAAGTCCAAAGCCCAAGCCCATCAAAGGCCAAGTAGGTAACGGTGGAAATCCTAGGCCTAAACACAAGCCTGCAAGACTTGCAATAGCGAGATAGCGTAGGCGATTCTTGTTTTGGCGTAAGCTGACAATCAAGCCCCAACCAGCAAGTAGAAAAATAAAGGGCAGCCATCCCCAAAGTTGTTCGGCAGCATTGTTCGCATAGATGCGCCATGCACTGACTACAAACAAAATTAGGCTTGGGATCGCAAGCGTAGGTCTAAAGGGAAGCTTCACGCTACAAAGAAACACGAAGCAGGCGCTTACTGGCCTTTTGTGCGAGCGGATTCATGCGCAGCCTTCAACGAATCGATGTACGCATTCGGGATCGCTTGCTTTGCAGCCCAACGGTCATAGCTTTCTTCTGCTCGAGGCTTCGCGTTATCGTAAGAAATCGTAGTGTGCTTTACCTCCAAAGGCTCCTTTGGACCTGCCAGTTCTCTTGGTCGGCACGGACCACGGTAATCTCCATGTTCACGATGAGCTTCCCATTCTTCAGCAGGAACACGCAGCGTACGCTTGTTGTCGTGACAAATCATCGCATACTGCTGCGACTCATTCTGCTTACGATACGTGGCAGGTGAATACGGCTGAAGACAGCTTACAAAGGCTGCAACTACGAATACTAGAAGTCCGATCTGGACCCGAGCAAAATTTGTATGTCTGACTGACTGCACATACATGTGATGTCCAAAACCCAGCCAGACTTTACTAAAGTGACTATAGTCTGTCTAAGACACGCGCTAAGCCACCGTCATTCCGGTCGGAAATTCACTCGCAGGTGCCACAAATTGGAGCTTTCCTTCTGCGTCTTCTGCCATCAAGATCATACCAGCGCTCTCGACGCCGCGCAACTTCCGAGGCGCGAGGTTGACGAGCACAAGCACCTGTGTTCCAGCCAAGTCTTCCGGTTCGAAGTGCTGTGCGATTCCAGAAACAATGGTTCTTTTCTCAAAGCCTAAATCGACCTCAATTTTCAAAAGTTTATCTGCTTTTGGAATCTTCTCTGCAGCGATAATGGTAGCTGTACGAATGTCTAGCTTGGTAAAATCGTCGAATTGGATAGTCTCTTTCACAGGAGCAAATTTTGGAGTTTCTGCAGCGATTGCCGCGGCTAAGGCTGCAGTCGCACTAGCTTTTTGAGCTTCTATTAGTTGTAGACGGCTATCGTCTTTACGGTCGTGAATTTTGGCAAAAAGTAATTCTGGCTCTCCTAACTGCTGACCGGCTTGAAGCAACGGTTGGGCTGCATCGAGGATTTCTTTCGCTTTCGCAAAATTGAGATCAGAGACACCAAAGAGCTTCGCCAATTTTACAGAAGTGTTCGGAATGAACGGCTCGAAAATGACACTTGCTAATGCAGCACACTGAGATGCGATAAAGAGCGCTTCTGCAATTGCTGGACTTTCCGGATCTTCTTTGTACATCTTCCAAGGAGCTCGCTCTTGAAGGTCTGTATTTGCAAAATCCATGAAGGCCATGCATTTCGAAAGCGCCTCCTTGAAGTGGTACTGCTCTATCAGGTTACTAACCTCTGACAAGGTCTCTTGCAGGCGTTTCGCAGTTTCTGTAGGAAGCGTTGATGCTTGCACTACCCCACCGAAGTACTTGTGAGTGAGCACGACTGTACGGTTTACAAAATTGCCCAGCTTGTCAGCGAGTTCCTTGTCATGAAAATTAGTGAAGTCTTCCCAAGTGAAGTCAGCGTCCTTATTTTCTGGAGCATTGCGCACGAGGGCGTAACGCATCGCATCGACATGGTTCGGGAAGTCCTTGAACGTCTCGAGGTACTCGTCCATCGTGATACCAATGCCTCGTGATTTCGAGAACTTCTCTCCTTCGAAATTTAGGAATTGATTTGCGGGAACATTGGTTGCGATGTTGTAATCGCCCAGTGCCTTAAGCGTTGCTTGGAAGGTGAGGCAGTGAAAGACAATGTTGTCCTTACCGATAAAGTGAACCAGTTCGGTACCAGATCCTTTCCAGTACTCCTCCCATGCATCAGGCTTGCCTTGGTCTATAGCCCACTGCTTGGTCGCTGAGATATAGCCGATTGGCGCATCAAACCAAACGTAAAGCACTTTACCATCCGAACCTTCAAGTTCTTGAGGAACCGGGATGCCCCAATCTAAATCACGTGTAAATGCACGGGGCTGGAGTCCAGCTTTCAACCAACTTTCACATTGGCCAAGTACATGGTTGCGCCACTCTTTTGGGTTGTGGTGCGCCTTTCCGTCGATCTCGCCTTTGCCGATATAGTCCTTCAACCATGCCTCGTGTGCATCAAGACGGAAGTACCAGTGTGAAGTGGTTTTAAGCGTTGGTATTGCACCGCTTAAGGTTGAACGAGGATTGATGAGCTCTGTTGGAGATAGATCTTTACCACAGTTTTCGCATTGATCACCGAAAGCTTTGTCCGAGCTGCAATTTGGACAGGTTCCTTGAATGAACCGGTCTGCAAGAAAGCTCTTGAACTCAGCATCGTAGTACTGTTCTGTGGTACGTACTTCAAACTGGTCGCCCTGCGCTACCAACTTCCGAAACAGCTCCTGTGCTGTCTCGTGGTGAAGCTTACTTGAAGTCCGGTCATAGATATCGAAGCTTACGCCAAAACTCCCAAAGGCGTCTTTATTGAGCGTGTGGTAGGTATCGATGATACTCTGCTCACTGCGTCCTTCACGTTTAGCACGCATGCTGATGGCAGCACCGTGCTCATCGCTACCACAGACCCAAAGCACGTCTTGACCGCTAGAGCGGAGGTAACGTACATATACGTCGGCAGGCAGGTAAGCACCTGCGAGGTGGCCGAGGTGTAGCGGACCGTTAGCGTATGGAAGTGCTGAGGTTACAAGACGGCGGGCAGGAGAAGTAGAACTGGACATAGGGGCGCGAAAGTAGCGCTTTGCAAGTTTGCAATTCAAGGACTAACGAGGAGATTTCAAAGGGGCAACTTAACGAGCATGAGTCCGTAAATAGCTTGCCTTTCTTTAACTCCCCTCAAGGCAAAGCTTTGAGGGGAGTCTTCGTTTTAGGTTCAGCAAAAGACCTCCCCAGGCTTCACCTAGGGAGGTCTTTTGGTTCTAGGTTCACCTAGCGGTGTCCACTTAAGCTTTGCTGATCAACTGACCCAGCTAAGTTCAAGGAACTAGTGTAAAGCAGTCTCCTTAGGCCTTGCTTAAGGACACCGCTTTACGTAAAAAAGCCTTGGCGATTGCTCGCCAAGGCTTTTTTGGTATTCCTGCGAACCAGTGGTTCTCAGGACTGAAATCGCTGGGGCTATTTCTAGCCACCAAAGTCATCAAATGCGATGTTCTCTTCAGGTACTCCAAGGTTGTCAAGCATCTTGATAACAGCTTGATTCATCATAGGAGGTCCACAGAAGTAGTACTCGATTTCTTCTGGCTCTTCGTGAGCGCTGAGGTAGTTGTCGAGCAACACTTGGTGAATGAATCCTTGGTAACCGTCCCAGTCATCAGAAGCTTCTGGCTCACTGAGTGCGATGTTGTACTTGAAGTTCGGGAATTCCTTCTCGATGTCACGGAACTGCTCTGTATAGAAGAGCTCACGCTTAGAACGTCCACCGTACCAGAAGCTAACCTTGCGATCATCTGTCTTGAGGGTGTGGAAGAGGTGGAACAAGTGACTACGAAGTGGAGCCATTCCAGCACCACCACCGATGTAAACCATCTCTTTCTTAGTCGGCTTGATGAAGAACTCACCGTAAGGACCTGAGATAGTGACCTTGTCTCCTGGCTTCTGATCAAATACGTAACTTGAACAAACACCTGGGTTCACGCCCATCCATGCATTCGCTTTCCGATCCCATGGTGGAGATGCAATACGAATGTTAAGCATGATGATGTCACCCTCTGCTGGGTGATTCGCCATTGAGTATGCACGGAACTGCTCATCCTCGTTGACCATTTTCAGGTCCCAAAGGCCGAACTTGTCCCAATCTGCTTTGAACTTATCCTCTGGTGCACCAGGGTGATGCTCAGGGTGTGGAGCGATATCAAAGTCCTTGAAATTAACCGTAAGGTCTCCAGGAACATCGATTTGTATGTATCCACCAGATTCGAAATCAAGCTCTTCTCCTTTTGGAAGTTGAACTACGAATTCTTTGATGAAGGTCGCTACGTTGTAGTTCGACTTTACAGTACACTCCCACTTCTTAATACCGAAGATTTCTTCAGGTATACGAATCTTCATGTTCTCACGCACCTTCACCTGGCAAGAGAGACGCATGTTCTCTGCTACCTCGCGGCGAGTTAGGTGGTTGAGCTCTGTAGGAAGAACGTCTCCGCCTCCTTCGTCGATATGACACTCACACATGGCGCAAGTACCACCTCCACCACAAGCTGATGGAAGGAAGATATTCTGCTCACTTAGTGCAGACAGTAGGTTAGCTCCAGGGCTAACCATAAGTGGGTTTGCATCATCGCCGTTAACGATGATCGATACTTCCCCTTGCTGCACGAGTTTTTTACGTGCGAAGAGAAGCAATACAGCAAGTCCCACGATCAAGATCGTGAAAATTGCAACTAGAATGAGTACACTCGAAATGGTTCCCATGAATGGTGCTTTCTAACAAGACCGCTGTGCGGCCCGAAGGTTTCTGTTGAAGTGTGTTTTGACGAAAGTCTGAGTAATGAATTACCCGCCTGCCATCAAGGCTGCTGGATCGATTCCGAGAAGACTCATGAAAGCGATTCCCATTAACCCTGTCAAAATGAAGGCCATACCTAGTCCACGGAGGGCTGGAGGTACTTGTGAGTACTTAATTTTCTCACGAATCGCAGCAATTGCGATAATCGCGAGGAACCAACCAAAGCCGCCACCAAGCCCAAAGGCTACTGAGTTGACGAAGGTGTACTCACGTGCTACCATGAAAAGTGAACCACCGAGGATTGCACAGTTCACTGTAATAAGCGGAAGGAAAATTCCCAAAGCATTGTATAGCGATGGATTGAATTTCTCAATCGCCATCTCTACGATTTGCACCATCGAGGCGATAACCGCAATGAAGAGAATCAGACGCAGTACCGTTAAATCAAGATCTAGCCCCATCCACTCGTTGAAGATGTTGGTGCTAGGATCGAGTAGATATGTACTGATCAACCAGTTAACGGGCATCGTGATGCCGAGAACGAAGATGACTGCAAGACCAAGACCGAAAGCTGTATTCACAGACTTTGATACGGCGAGGTATGAGCACATACCGAGGAAGTAAGCCAACACGAGATTCTCGATGAAGGCAGACTTAATGAAGATATTGATGAATTCTCCCATGAGAAGATCTTTACTGTAGAGTTGAGGAATAGGGGTCAGGCTTTCGCCAAATCCCGCAGTGCTGCGGGACTAGCTGCGCCAGCTCTAGGAGATATCGACAAGTTTCGGATTGTAGCTACGCTGAATCCAAATCATGATACCAATAATGAACATCGCTGCTGCAGGCAACACCATGAGGTTGTTGTTTGCGTACCAGCTGAAGTAGCTACCAAAACCGGCAGTTGCAGCCGTATTGATCATGTACTCCTCACCAGGTCCGATGATTGACCATGCAAGTGATGAACCAGCGAAGAGCGTTCCTTTTCCGAAGAACTCACGGATAACCGCAACGAGGATAAGGATTGCTCCGTAGCCAAGACCGTTACCGATACCGTCAAGAAGTGAACGCCAAGGCTTGTTTGCCATAGCGAAAGCCTCGAGTCGTCCCATCACAATACAGTTGGTGATGATCAAACCGATGAATACGGAAAGTTGCTTGTAGACCGGGAAGGCCAACCACTTCAGCACGAGCTCTACCACAGTTACGAGGAAGGCAATGATGACGAGTTGAACAATGAGTCGAATCTGCTTTGGAATAGCATTACGCAACAAGCTCGTGAAGAGACTTGAGAATGCGATTACAGCGACCACTGCAATACTCATCACTACAGATGGTACAACAAGTGTGGTTACTGCCAATGCTGAACAAATACCAAGTACCTGGATGGTAATCGGGTTATTGTCCAATAATGGGTCGGTAATGAGAACGCGCTCCTTTTTACCAAAAAGCGGCTCTGACTTGGGCTTTACCTGAACAGCCTCTGGGGTTGCAGTTGCTTCAGCCATAATAAGTTGAATTCTTACGGGTAGTGAGGAGGGTAATTAGTTGAGGAGCATGCCGACTTTGCCGGATGCTTTTGGTGCTTTCGCTTGAATGTCTTCAAGAACATCGCTGTACTTAGCAATGCCTGATTTGAGCATGTCAGAAACACCATTAGCGGTTACTGTAGCACCGCTAATTCCGTCTACTTCGTAGATAGGATCCTTGGCACCACCTTTACGAACGAGAACGCTCGTGAAGTTTCCTTCGAGGTCGTAGATGCGCTTGTCAGCGAACTGAGAAGACCACTTCTTGTTGTCTTTGATCTCAGCACCAAGACCAGGAGTTTCTCCTTTGTGGTCGAAGCTTGCACCTGCGATCGTAGCACCATCACTCTTTAAAGCGATATTACCCCAGATAGCGTCCCAAAGTCCGTTACCATATACAGAAAGGATATAGAAATCCTCTTTGCCGTTGTTGTAGGTGTAAAGTGGATAGTTGCGCTCAGCTTCTGGCTTTTTCTTCTCTTTCGCCATTTTGACGTTAGCCGCGTCGACGCCAGGAACTTCAGATCCATCAGCGAGGTAGACGTTCGTCTTAACGTTGTTGGTGAAGATTTCCTGAACTTCATCGTCAGTAAGCTCATCAACAGGTGTTGGAAGGTAATTTCCAACGGCTTCGAGAATAGCGCGCTTGTTAAAGACAGCCTCGTTCTTAGCGTGGGCATCTTTAAGGCCGAAAAACAGAACACCCAATACGAGGGCAACGACCGTGGTCATGCCAACTGTAAAGAGCAGTATGCGATTGTTATCAGACATAATGAGTGGAATTAAACAGTTGCTGCCTCGGCAGTCGACTGTAGTTCTTCTTCAGTTAGAGTTGGGAGAGTAGCAGTGCGGTTCTTGAGACGCTTCATACGGCGACTCATGTTTCCTTCAACTACATAGTGGTCGATCAGAGGTGCAAATGCATTCATGAATAGAATCGCAAGCATCCATCCCTCAGGATAAGCTGGGTTCAATACACGAACAATCAAGCCAACCGCTCCAATAAGGAAGCCGTAGATGTACTTTCCTCGTTTGGTTTGCGTAGCTGTCACTGGATCTGTCGCCATGTATACCGCTGCAAAAAGCAATGATCCCATGAGGAAGTGGTTGTACCAAGCAACCTCCATGAATGGAGTCGCGCCCCAAGCATTGAGTGCCATACCTGTGATAGCAGCTCCAGCAAATACACTGAAGGTGATACGCCAGCTAGCGATACCCGTTATAAGGAGCATAACTAGACCTACGAGGATGAATACCTTGTTAGACTCACCAACGGATCCAGGAATCGCTCCCCAAAGCATCTGTGAACTAGAGTAAACTTCTGTTACAGCAGACCATCCACCTTCATAAGCAAGTCCCATAGGAGTCGCACCGGTATAGCCATCTACAATGGCCGAACCTGTATTAAACATGGGCAGACTCAGCGGACCAAAGATCCAGTCATTGAAGAATCCTTCAACCATGCCGTAAGTAGGAGCGGCACCTGCTGCTAGCTCATCGAATCCTGCAACCCAAACCTGATCACCAGAGATGGTCGTTGGATAAGCGAAGAATACGAATACGCGAGATAGAAGTGCGATGTTGAATACGTTCATTCCTGTACCTCCAAAGGCTTCCTTACCGATAATCACGGCGAAAACGATAGAGAGTGCAAGGATCCACATCGGCAAATCCGGTGGCATGATGAGCGGAATAAGTGCGCCTGTTACCAGGTAGCCTTCTTCAATCGCGTGTCCCTTCTTGGCAGCGTACCAGAACTCGATACCGAGGCCTACTACGTTCGCAACAACAAACAATGGAATCATTTTAATAAGTCCGTACGCCAACTTGAGGTTCAATCCCTCGAAGAAGCCGGTGTACTCACCCAGCGCTACGAAGTGCTGGTGACCGATATTGTACGTTCCGAAAACGTAGAGCAATTGCAATGCAATTACCACGTGAACCATGAGACGCTTGAGGTCCATGCCGTCGCGGACGTGGACACCATTACTCGTGGTTGATTTAGGAGCGAATGCAAACGTGAAGAACCCGTCGTACAGCGTGTGCAAGAACGGCTTGTCCTTCGCTGGCATATTACTCTCAAGAAATTCAGCAATCTTTTTCATACGTAGATGCTCGGAGTGTGAAGCTCAGATGAGCTTAGATTTTCAATTACGTTGGTCCAACAAGAATATATTGTTGGAGTTCTAAAAGTTGGACTAGCCTTGCTCACGCATGACATCTAGGCCTTCGCGCAAAATGCTTTGCAACGGCTGCTTAGAGACACAGGTAAACTCGCAGATTGCTAGATCCTCTTCGACTAACTCATAGATGCCTAGGCCTTCCATGCGTTCGAAGTCATTAGCCATGATTGCTTTCATGAGCTCTTGAGGTAGCACATCCATAGGAAGTACTTTCTCGTAGTGACCAGTGAGTACAAAGGCACGTTTCTCACCGTGTGAGTTAGTGTTTGCTTTGAACTTGTAGTCAGGTCCGAATAGCTTGTTCGGGAAGGTTCCCGAAGTACTTGGACGAGGAGCGATAGGTAGTAACCAACCGAACATCTCGTAGTAGTCTCCTTCTTCCAACTCAGTAAGCTGGTCGTCGTAAAAGTCTAGGTAGTCGTCCTTGTCAACCTGAGTTCCACTGAGGACATCACCGCTGACAATTCGCAAGTTGGTTGCACCAGTTTCAAGCTGACCTTCGAGAAGATCGCTCACTTTAGCTCCCATGTAGGTTTTGGCGTAAGCTGGCTTTGCAACCTCTGCACCAGTAACGGCTACATATCGAGTCGCATCGTATGTTCCGTCAAGGAACAACTGACCGATCGTGATTACATCTTGTACACCTGCTGTCCAAACAATCTGGCTAGCAGAAACTGGATCAACGTGGTGAATGTGGACACCTACGTTACCTGCAGGGTGCTGGCCACGGAAGTAGTGCTTCTTAACGCCTTGTGCATTGCGGAACGCAGGAGCAGACTCAAAAGTACCATTCATTCCTAGATGAACATGGCCTGGAGTAAGCTTATTAAGAACATCCAAACCTTTCTGGAAGGCTGCATCACGTCCTTGGATCACAAACCCGAGGTCTGGAGCCAATGGAGCCGTATCGAACGTACTTACAAAGATGCTCTTCGGTGCATCGGTTGCACTAGCAACTACGTTGTATGGACGTTGGCGCAACATTGGCCAAACACCAGACGCTAGCATGAAGTCAACGATCGCTTGGCGACCGCCAGTCAATGCTGGAGCAGTATGCTTTTTGTGAGAGATCTCCTTGTCAGCAAGGATGACAATAGAAGCGATAGATCGCTTCTCGCCACGGTTGATCTCGATGACCTCACCACTAACGGGTGCGACGTACTTGACGTCTGGGTTCTTCTTGTCAAAAAACAAGACGTCTCCAGCCTGTACAGTTTCACCTACAGCAGGTACCACCTTCGGAATTGGCGACATGCCAATGAAGTTGGTTGGCTTGACCGCATAGGTCATGCCACCTGCTTCGCGGATTTGCTTTGCAGCATCACCTTGAAGGCTAATGTCGAAACCTTGACGCAGGAAGTGAACATCCTTTTTCTCGACCCCACGAGGGAGGTCTTTGGCGAAGAGTTCATCCATGGAAGGGATGATGCCGAAGCCTTCCCCTGTTTTGGATGCACCCATTGATTGGGCTTCGACCTTCATGAAACTGTTGGCTACCAACATCACAATGATGATGAGAAACAACACTACAAGAGAGATCAATAAGATCTGGGTCAGGTTGGAACCTGAGGGCCCAGCTTGGGCGTACCCCAAAGCGGGGAGAAGTAGCAGTAGAAGACTGCTAAACAGACGCGGATTTCGCATAGTCGTGCGGAGGGCTTTGTGAATTCGGCCGCAAAGATACACACCGCAGCTTTTCATGCGCGACTATGTATCCCCGAGCTTTGATTATTTAGATCAAGTCCAGTATCAGTAAGGGTTTTGAGCTCATTTTGAGCCCGTCCTATCCCCGCAAATACGCAGAAAACGGGCCTTTGTTCCAGAATTCAGGTACTAATCTGTCGCTACTTGAGCGTGCTTAATTTTCTTCCAATTGAGATATCCGACCACCGCAAGCACACAATAGACCACAAATAGCCCCGCAAAAATCAAAGATCCGCGTTGAATGTAGAGGTACACGTAGATGATATCCATCACTAGGAGGTAGATCCAACTCTCTACTTTTCGCTCAATCAGCATGAAGGTGCCGAGCACACTAAATACCGTTGTGAGCGCATCGAGATACGTCATTGCAGCAACTGTCGTGACCGAGGCGATGTAGCCGAGGAGAAGACTTAAGCTTACGCCAAAACCAATAAAGAGGCCGTGCTGCTGAGTCGTCACCGAAGACATCAGTACATCTGTCGAACCATCAGCGTTTTTCCACCAGCGCCAAGCGCCCCAGATTGCCATGACGGCATAAAACACGTTGAGGGCGGCATCAAATAGTAAATCGTAGGCAAACCAAACTTGCCAGGCCCATAAACAGCTACTCACAAAGGCGAAAGGCCAACACCAAGAGGAGTTGCGCGCAGCGAGTATGATATAAATGACCGCTAATCCGGTGGCCCACCACTCTATCGCAGGCGGAAGAATGAGTAACGATTCTAAGGTTTCTTGTTCCAAGGTTGGAAAGGTAGCTCAGGATGTTGAAGGAGACGTGGGATCTGGGATCTGGGATCTGAGACTTGGGATCTGAGATGTGGGATCTGAGATGTGGGATCTGAGATCGCTTGTAGGGACGCCAGTCTACTTAGCGCGAATTAGCTGTGTATTTAGGGGAATATTTCGCCCAGCCCGCCTCTAAGGCTTCGCCTTTTCGCCAAACCTGCCTAGCACATGCTGGACTTACCAGCCCAGTGCGACAGTGCTCTTAATGGGCCGGTAGGTCCATCATGGGTGAGGCCAGGTTGCTTTGACTGACGCAGTCTTTCATAAGCGGGCTAAGCCCAACAGGTCGCTCCGCTTTGTACTTTCTATAAAGAAGTCACTTACGCGATCGTCTATCGGTTGTGCTTCGGTTGAGATGACGGACTTACTCCTCCAGCTCAAAGGTGTACAACACCTGCTCGATGATTCCATTCCCGTTCACCAACGTCTGATCGAGGATGATATCGATAACGATCATCTCTCCAGCATCTTTTTCGCTGCTGTCAAAAATTGCATTGATGAAGCCTTCATCTCCAGGTTGAATTTCTCCGCGTGTCCAATCGAGTGTAGTGCACTCACATGCACTTACAATTGCGATCGAAGCAGGAACCTCACCTACGTTAGTGAACGTATAGCGATGCTCGCGCTTATCTCCTTTTTTGATCATTCCGAACTCAATACGACGATCATCGAATTTCAAGATAGGAGTACCAGAAAGGTCTTTCTCGGTTGCAAGAGAACTAAGCTCGTCGCGTTCTTTCACGCTTTCAATAGCTTGAATCGCTTTCACTTTGTTTGTCGCTGGCTGCTTTACGGCAACCTCTGGCTGAACTAAAGCAACACCTTTCAATTCTTTTTTCTTCTTCGTTGAAGGGAGAGTGTCCAGGCGAGATGACTGAGGCGCAGCTTGTGGTAAGCTGTTACGACTCGGTAGTTGACGGGTCTTCGTAAGCTTCTTGACTTGAATGGTCTGAGGACCTTCCAAAATCTTGAACTCCGTGCGACGGTTAAAGCGGTGCTCATCATCACTACACTTCACACCATTCTGGCACTGGTTGAGGATGTTAGACTCACCGTATCCTTTGGCAACAAGGCGAGTAATGTCAATGCCTCTGCCTTGAATCCAGTTGACTGCGCTTTGAGCACGTCGCTGGCTAAGCGTCTGGTTGTATCCTTCTTTTCCTTGTGCATCGGTGTGTGACCCAAGCTCGACTACCATCTCAGGATATTCTTCCATGAGGTTTAAGATGTAGGTAAGGTCTGGCTCTGAAGCAGGCAAGATCTTATCGTCATCGAAGTCGTAGTAGATGTTCGCTAGGCGAATCGGCTGGTTGAGCGTAATCTCGATTGTCTCTTCTGCAGGAGTCGTCTCTTCAACGATCATCTTGGTGAGCACGAGCGTCTTTTCCATCTTACTCGGCTCTGTAATTCCGAGTGTATTGAACTCCACTTTTGCATCGGTGTAGCCCTCTCTAGTAGCTACGATAACATACGTTACATCGTCAACCAGTTCGAAATCAAAGCGATTGCCTTCTGGGTTGAGTTTTCGCGAAAGCACGGTAGAATCACCATCTGTGAGTTGAATCAAATCAACCGTTACACCTTGTAGCAACTGGCCATCACCATCAAGGGTCAGTGCCAAGAGATCTATAATGATCGGCTCTACATTGAGTAGGAACACATCGTCACAGCACGTCTTACTCTTTACAGAGCGTGTTGGCGGGCGGTTTGAAGCCACTACCCCATTCTTACCCGATGCATCGAGCTGGAAGTAACGATCATCTAGGCTTGAGTTAAAGCCTTTACCCATGTTGACTGGATTACTCCAAGCGTCACCTCCCCAATCAGAACGATAGACATCAAAGCCACCAAGTGATGGGCGGCCTTCGGTACTGAAGTAAAGTGTTCCGTTCGTATAGAATGGAGTTACGTCGTCATACGGCGTATTGATCTCTGGTCCCAGGTTGACAGGAGCGCCGTACTGGCCTTCTCCCTTTTTGGTCGCGTAGTAGATATCAAGTCCGCCTTGACCTCCATTCATGTCAGAAGTGAAGAAGACAACTTGGTTACCATACAACTCGCCAAATGCAGGGTGCTTAGCGATGTAGTCACCGTTGAGTCCTGTAACCAACGTGGCCTTTGCCCAATTGCCTCCAGACCCTTTGGTCGCGTAGTAGATTTTTGATTCGAGCTCGACGGTTCCGTCAAGTTCGCTGCGAACGAAGAGCATTACGTTTCCGTCTTCGCTAATCGTCACGTTTACCGTTTGGTAGCCAGCGCGATTGATCGCCTTTGGAAGCGCCTTGCCTTTGCCGTACTTACCGTCTTCGCCGGCTTGCGCTGTAAAAAGGCGAATGCTTTTGGCGTCCTCACCTTCTTCCATGATGTAGCCGTTCTTACCGAATCCTGCGTAGTAAAGAACACCGTCAGCAGCAAGCACTGGAGAATATTCTTGGTTACTAGAATTAACTGCACGACCAGCATTTTCCACTTTGATTCGTGGTGGCTCTACCATTTTGAGCGCCATTTGAGCTCCTTCAATTTCAATGTTTGCGCGATCTGTAAACGGGTGGTTCTTCGCCATAAGCTTGAACTCCTTTAGCGCCTCGATTGCCTCACCGTAGTTGCCTCTCATTTTTTCAGAGCGCCCGAGGTAGAAATAACCTTCGAGCATCTCTCCCTCTCCTGCCTTTCGCATGGCACGCTTGAAGTAGTTGACGGCCTTTGTGTAGTCACGAAGCTCGTAGTTGAGTTCGGCCATGCGATATGCGAGCTGAGCGGTTGGCTCCTCGTCATAAGCCTTCTTGAACCACTCGAGCGCGTTGTACGGTCGACTGGCCTCCAATTGCTCTTCGGCGACACGAATCATGTCCTCGTAGGTAGAGCGTGTTAGTGGTTGTGCGTCAGCTTGCGCCAAAACCCCACAAAGCATCAAAACGAAAAGCGTGCGTAAGAAATAAGTCATAGAGAACTTAGCTATAGCGAAAAATGAAAAAGAGTGAATTGAACTCATCGTTACTTTTAACGACTGAGGTATTGACACTCGTACAAGAGGTTTTGGCGAAAGCCTGTCAATGATTTGCAAAGAGTTGATCCTGCGAATTGACAAACTCAGTACACTGCGAACAGACAAGCCTAGTACACTGCGGATTGACAAGCCGCAGAACTCGCGTTTATATCTGAGGACAGAGAATCACGCGGTCAACCTTTGGCTCCTTGTAGATCTTGATGATGTACTGAACACCGATTTCAAAACCACTTTGAAGTCCGTCTGCAGCTTGAAGTCCGTTCGCGTTAAGGTCGAACGAAGCAGCCACCTTGAAGTCTTTGTAGTCAAAGCCTACCATTGGATACACGAAGCGTGCAGGAAGTCGAACTCCCAAACCGAACTTGATCAGCTTGTCAGATTCTTCGCCCATGTACATGCCGAACATGCCCTGCAACTGAGCAGCTGAAGCCGTCTCTGTTGTTTGAAGGAAGATCGTTGGCTCTATGAGATACTTGTCATCAAGCAATTGACGGTAAGCGCCTTGAAGTGAAATACTCGTCGGACGCGTTTGCTTCCCTCCACCTTGGTTAAGCGCGTAATCTGGCTGAAGAATATGTCTAGCACTAATTCCTACTCGGAAATTACGCTCTGCATCAAGTTGACGGGCAAGGCTTGCACCAGCACCAATGTCGATGCCTGTTGAACTTGGATCACCCATTCGATCTAGTCCACCGAGCAGAGGGAATCCACCGCCTCCAAAAGTGGTTTCTGTTTCCTCCTCTAGCTTAATTCTATCGCTGGAAAAATCAGCGCTTCTATTGAGCACACCACCTTTCACACCAAAACTGAAAACCGTTCGAGTGTTGCGTCCCTTATTTAGAATGCGGTGGTAGCTCGCAGATGCTTGCGCGTAGGTTGATGTAAGGTCTGCAAAACCTGCTTTATCAGCAATCAGCGTTCCACCGACACCGAGCCAAGCTTTCTTGCCGAGCATCACGATGGGTGCGTCGACGTAGAATCCTGGTGTCTGGTAAGTGTTCTCACTCAAGCTTCGAACTTGCTGGTCGCGATACACGCCACCAATTCGTGCAGTACCCTCGTAGGCACCTGTCAAACCAGGGTTGACCCAAGTAGGCATGAACTCAAGCAAACTGTAATGAAGATCCTGTGCTTGCAGCAAAGAGACTGTCGAAACAGCCAAACAGAGGCAGAGAGATCGGAGTAGGGGTAAACTCATAAAACGGCGGGTATGAGACAAGAATACGAAATCTCACCCGTGTTGGGTATACAGGTTATGCAACTCGTCGTCAGAATGACGGACTTTCTTCTCACACTTCCTTACGCAAGAAGCCTTCGAGTGTTCTCAGACTGGCTTTTATCAAGCAATTTAAGGATGGAAGTAGCCGACTGATCGTTCATGCATTTGAAATGCCCTTTCGGACACACTTCAAAGCCAATACGGCCACAAGGGCGGCAACTAAGTCCTTCAACCTGAGCATATTGGGCTAACTGTTCTCTTCCCGCAGGTAGCAGTGGATACATGCCGTAGGCAGGCACGGTGTTGCCCCAAACGACGACCATCGGACGATGAAGCGCAGCGGCCACGTGCATGAGTCCTGTATCGGGTGTGATAACACCTTTCGCTTGCTCGATAAGTTTGGCAGATTGACGGAGACTGAGTTCGCCACAGAGGTTGGTCACCTTAGATTTATCGTTGTCATCGAGAAAGCCAAGCGTCTCTGCGGCCAGTGCTTTTACGTCGTTTCCGCCGAGTAGAATGAGCTGGCGATCTGACTGCTTGCAAATGTCCGCGAGCAACGTGGCCGGCATTCGCTTCGTGGCGTGAGTCGCTCCGAGCACGAGTGCAATGAAGCCTTCTTTCCGAGGCACTTCAAGACGAGCGGCGACTGCTGTTGACCACTCCATTTCTTCTTCAGCGAAATAATCCAAACCACCGAGATCATAGCTGATCCCCAACGGTTCTAAGGCCTTGAAGTAGCGATCCAAGATGTGCTCGTCGCCCAACCAATCAATGCCATGACCCAAAAGACGCTTGGCGAGGTTACGTTTTCGGTAGCCAAGCGCTGGAACGCCAAGCGTTAATCGTAAACGGTGCGAACGTAAGTTGCAATGGAGGTCAACGACCACATCGTAACGTTCCTTTTTGAGCTGTTCAACGAGGCCTTTCTCTTGCCAGTGAATGACCTTGTGTACGTGCGGATTGCCTTCGAGCATAATGCCAGGCACGGGCTTGGTGAGCACATGAACCTCGGCACCAAGCTGCATAGCCAACGCTCGAAACACGGGTGTACAGACGACTACATCTCCTATGGCGGAGAGTCGAATACAGAGTACTTTTTTGAGAGACTTACTCATTCGCTCGGCGTTGTGCGCGGTAGCGTTTCGGTCCGAAGTAGAGCCACAAGCCTGTGATCGCCATGATGAAAACGCCGATCGAGAGGACGTTCATGCTGATGAGCTTGAATAGATCTGAAACGATCGAACCGTCGTGAATCCGTTCTATCCAGTCGGCGTTGCGGTTGCCGACACTGAGCACTTTGCCCGTGATGCCATCAACTTGGACTTCATAGTCGTCATGTTCGAAGCGGACTTTGACGACGTTTTTCCCTGGACGAACATCCATTCGATCAACTTCATAGTCAGCATCTGGTCCTGCGTTTTGCCGAAAGGCGACGACTGCTGCATCAGAAAGCTCTGAAATAGGCTTCCAGTCTGCGAGTTCACCTTTCTGTCCTTTTTGAGTTCCCGGTTGAAGCCAGTCTGATTGCTTTTTCCAGCCGAGCAAAAGCCCCGTCACTGCTGAGATAAGCAACAAGATCGCCATGAAGACGCTCAACTTGCTGTGCCACCGACGTGAAGTGCGGATACGACCTACAATAGGCGGCTGCTGGTAAGGCTTGGGGGATTCAGGAGTCTCGGACACGGGGGGAAGGTAATGAGAGGTTCTAGTTTTTTTTGATGAGTATCGAACCGTCAGATCTTTTCCCATGTGGGAGATTTAAGTAGATGTCGAGTCCCGGTTTCAAAGAATTCTTATCGCTCAATCTTGACGGTTCGGAGTTAAGAGCGTGTTTAGGAAATCCAATTCGACTAAAAATTGGCTGATTTTTCACTGGTTTTCGTTAAAAATGCTCGAAATAGCCAGCTATTCCTTGCGCTTTTTGCCTAAATCAGCAATAAATCATCTCAATTTCGCCAGAAT
>JBGCGF010000051.1:0-74426 GCA_045110575.1 Saprospiraceae bacterium | reverse complement strand
AAAAGTGGTCGTACATTGCTGGAAGGTCGTGCATGAGCTAGGTGCATATTTTGGTTTAAGCACCTTTAAAATACTGACAGCTAGCTTATTGTGCGATCTATTTTTTCTACTGTTTAAGATTATTTAACCGTGCAACGCGTTTATATAGTAATTGTCTGTCGATATTGTCTAGTTGAGTATAGCTTCGAGAACGTAATGCTGTGTGGGTGTGTACACTGTCGGTTATCCACCGTTCATATTTTTGTGTGCCATCATTGTATGTTATGTCATTGATCTGGATGTATTGAGATGATGTAGTATTTCCTAATGGGTCAAATCTATAAGAACTGAAATTCGTTAAGGTGGAATTCGGAATAGAATTGTAAGTGTACTCGTAAAATTTAGTGTTGATATTAGTTGTAAGATCAGTATTAAAATGGGTTCCAAATTCATTTGAATTAGAATCAACAGCAACCACCTCTCCATTAACTGGGCTGAAAAAGGGCTCCCCCTGAGTGCGTCGGATTATTCTAGTGGTGTGTTCATTCGGGTATTGGTAAACGCTTGTTCTGAGAGTACGCAAGTCTCCAGTCGTGTTGTCGAACACACTGTACTGATTAGAGTCCAGTTTGTATTCGGAATTTAAAAGTGAACTTACGTATGTGTCAGCAGCTTCCAACACTTGAGGGCTTGTCTTTTCAGTATCTAAAGGAGCGTCTAGGTGTATAGCAAATTGCTGCGCACTCCTGTGCGATTCAACAACGGGTGTCACATCAAACTGAGCCGCACCATACTGAACAAGTGAAAGAAGGAGAATTGAGGATAGGAGGCATCGTAACATGGATTCGCGTTAAGTGTGCTATGGGATCAAAGGTATGCACTTCCTCTATGCGAGAGGAACAAAATGGGATCTAGTTATATTCCTCTAGCATGATTGAGTGGTTGGAATTATCAGTCGAATGCGATCAATAGCTGAAAGAGAATTTCGCTATCCTTTTACAAGCGGTGTATTCTACCGGGGGAGGGCACATTAGTTAGGCCTCTAACTAATTGGTGTACAAGTCTATACGTTTTTTTTTTCGAGTAGGGAATATGCGTGGGCTATTTGAGTTTGTTTGTCAAAACACAAAAAGCCGCCAACTATTTAGAATAGTTGGCGGCTTTTGTTTTGGCGAAAGCTGTAGAGAAGCCTAGCTAAGATGAATAGGCTTACTTCATCAACTTAGTGACACAGCGCTCGGTGGCAGATTGCCCGAGCAGGTAGTATAAACCTGAAGCATCAGGAACAGTAAGGTTTAATGATTGGCCTTCGGTTCTAGAACTTGTTTGTAGTACGCGACCTTGAACATCAAGCAACTGATATGTTCCTGAGAAAGAAGCATTTGCTGCTGAGAAGCTTTGAGCTCCAACGTTACCAGCTTGGAGTTTACATGCAGAAGTGCGTATTGCATCTCTAACACCAGAAATTTCCTGAGAATAGAATCGTCGCTCAGAGCGAATTAAAGCCGCTGGGCTTCCTTCGTAGAAATCAATGGCTGTTACCAAGTCTGTTCCTGGTATGTAAGTGGAATTTCGGTTTCTCGTAGTGGTATTGCCATTTTGAGTTAGCGAATTTGTGACAGATGTTACGTTGCCATCATTATCTAAGGCAGAAGTGATCGTCTCGGAAAACGACGGAGTCGTTGCCCCTTGATCTGACTGAGAGAAAGTATGAACAATAGATGTTGGAGTGAAGGAATAGGATCCTATTCGCTCTGTTGTAGGGCTGCCGTTAAATCCTAGTGACGTCGCCATGTACGTATAATCATCACCTTGACCATCAACATATGACCAGGTGGTATTTGCTAGTTCGACAGAGTCGAATGGACTAGTTCCAGTATAATCACGAAATTGAAAAATGAAATGCAATTCTCTCTGTTCTGCATCTGGAGAATTGTAAACTCGGCTTACAAACGCAGTTGGCGTAAACGAGGCATCCGTATCAAAAGTCTCAATCTTGGTCGACCCACTGCTGTAAATTGTAGTGTCTAGTAGCTGGTAAGTCGTAGAAGTGATTGCTCCGGTAGCATCGTAATACGTGGAAGTGGTACGGCGCTGGTGTCCGACAGGGTCAATTTCAACCAAAATATCTGATGATTTCGTGTTGGTGCCTGTAATGATGTTTGTGGTGAATTGCTCTGTTCGAATACCTGTGCTTGTTTGCACAACGATTCGCTCAAAATTTTCTGGGTTGTATGGTTCAAGACCCCAAGAGCGGAAAACGATGTTGGTGGTTGAATCATCTACTGGAGTATTTAATGTTCTCCTCCGTGTGTGAACAGCGTTCGTACTCTGGTCATAGAGCTCAATTCGGGTCGAATCGAGTGTGTAGTTAGAGCTCAATGGCGTACTTGTAGCCCCTCCTAGATCTTGCAGCTGATCAGGTTGGTTTTGACCTGATTGGAGTAACGGCATGGCGGTCAACCTTCCAATGTCATGCGGAGTGAATCTCAGATCAAGATTCTCTACTTGAGCAGACATACTACCGATGAACAAAGCAAGGGTAATTGAAATAAAGGTTAATCGTAACATGTAATAGGCTTTTGGCTAGTTGTTTATGTGATCATGTCAAATTTCACTCCATTCTTGAAACTTACTCATCCTTTGATGTAGACTGTGCCAAACCTGTGCTTATAGGAGCATTGTCGCTTTGTAGTATTCCAAATGAATAGGGCTTGAGATTCCTTTCCAAAACCAAAATGTCGGCTACCCGACTTCTGAACGTGACGTTAAAAGTGGGCTCAAAACAAGGGGCTTAACGGTTTGACAAGGACTCCTTAAGAGGATTTAACAGGTGAGCTGCCGTTGTTGGCAGCATGAAACCGAAAGGATAGACGCTTAGCGTATTCGCCTTTTGATTCCTCACTCATCAAACCCCACGTCATGATCAACTCACAAAATGCTAGAACCGCCGTTGCAGTCCATACGAGCCCTGGCCTTGTCTACAGGCTCTTCCTTCTCGCTGCGCTCAGCGTGCTTACCCTAACGATGCTTTCGGCACAATCGGCTTTTTATCTAGGTACCCAAGCGGGTATCAACGGATCTAAGTTCCGCTATACCGAAGATCTTCTCGAACTCTATCCGACTTCCGAACGACTCCCCGGCGTCAACGTCGGCATTGATGCAGGATTCCAACTTGGCCAATGGAGCTTTGCCACCGGACTTCAGTACGTCCAAAAAGGGTCAAATTATCAAACCGATACCTACACAACCGAAGAGGGCGAGAACGCCTACTTCTTTGCTCGTGAGCGCCTGCACTTTGTAAGCGTTCCCGTACTCCTCGGGTACAGCGACTACCTCACCAATCGCATTGGATACAAGGTGCAAGCCGGACCAAGTTTCAACTTTGGCATAACAGGCCGCATCGACGAAACGACCGAATACTTTGGCTCAGAGCGGACGGATTTTGAAAATTACAAGATCGAATTCGGTAACGGTGTCAATGACGATTACCGAGCGAATATGGTAGGCTTTCAGTTCAGTCCAAGCCTCTTCTTCGACCTTGACCACAAGAACCGATTGACGCTCAATGCTACCTGGGATTTAGGGACCAAAGACAGTTTCAACCCGTCTTATAAGTCGGCGAATAACTTCTTCCAAGCGAACCGCGGAACGCTCACCAATCGAATGGCTGCCATCACCGTCGGCTATCAGTACCGCATCCCGTTTGCTGATCGGTATTAAAGAGATCTGAGAAGTGGGATGTGAGATCTGAGACCTCACATTCTACTGCTCAAATCCTGAGCTGAGTGCATCTAGAGCATCCCTAATCGCGTCCGACATCCGACATCCGACATCCAAAATACCTTTCTTATGAACTGCCTCAATTGTAATGCCCCTAATCCGCCTGGCGTAGCAAGCTGTGTTGCCTGTCGGATCCCTGGAGATTTCGGCCATGCACCAACCCAAGAAGCAACAGTAATCGCACCCAAATTGATTGAGTGTTCCAACTGCGCAGGTCCTGCGCCTACCGCAGCGATACACTGTCCAAGTTGTCGATGGCCGCTACCCAAAGTTGTTGAGCAAACTGAATCTGCTTCCGCTCCCGCTATGCGAGGGTCTATGGACAAAACCGCACTTCCTCTAGGAATTCAATACAAGAGAGCGGGGTAGTTAAATGGATTGCCTTCAGAACGTTTTTAGCTCAGAGCATCCTTCGTGCTTTGTAAGGTGTAAGCGTTTTTATTGAACGTCTCGTCATTATCAATTGACAACTAACAATTATCAATTATAACAACATCCAGACTGGCAAATTCAAAATTCAAAATTTTCCAATTCAAAATTCATCTCCTCATGCGCCGTGCAAATTCTCCCTTCAACCTCTCCTTGTTAGACTTGCTTACTGCAGCACTCGGAGCCATCATCTTTCTCTTCATCATTACCCCTAAGGGCGGTCAAGGAGCAGCCGTTGCACAACAAGCATCGATTTACTTCGATACTACAACGATGCAAATTCACGGTCGTCTGCCGGATAGCCTTATCGGCAAAACCTCAGGCGATACGCTGTTCGCAATGCTTGTCGACTACCGTGCGATTAATGGACCAGACGTCGGCGGACTTGAAGCTGAGCTTGCTGCTCAGCGTCGTCGCGCTGCCGAAGCAGAAGCTGCCGAACAGGCTGCACTCGCTGCTACACAACGTGCACAATCGGCTTCTGAAAGAGCTGATGCAGCACGTCGCTTGGCAGAAGCGAAAGCCGCTAAGGCCAAAGCAGAGGCGCGAGTTGCTGCTGCAAAAGTAAAAGTAACAAAGCCTGTTGCGGCTGCACCCGTCCCTGTAAAGAAGACGCCAGCCAAGCCAAAAGCGAAGCCGACTCCTGAGCAGCCTACTTACCGGGGGACACCTCCTTCGGTTCCCGCCCGTCTCAGTTTTGAACTCAATTGGGCGGACAAGAATGACAACGTCGACCTCTTCGTGTGTCAAGGCAACAACTGTGTCTTCGGTAACCGTAAGCGTGACAGCAAAATCGGAAACTGGGATTCAGGAAAGTCTAGAAATCGACTGTTTGGCAATGACTTGCGAACTACGCAAGAGGCCGTTCGCCAGTTCGATGATATCCGACCAGGCACCTACACGATCTACGCCATGTTCAAGGAAAGCGCGAGCAAGAAAACGAGTGTTGCCGTGAACGGTCTCATTTACACCAAGGACGCGAAAGGCAAGCCTCGTGGCGAAACCTATAAGCGTACCGTCAAGCTGGCCGAAACAAGGACGCGCCTTATCACAGTTGTTGTCAACGCCGATGGATCATTCACGACTCGGTAGTGCTCGATTCGGTCAACCGTGAAACGGTCGGACCACAACATTGTAGCTATTCGCATCCTGTAAGTGCGTCCCTAACGAAGTCCCACATCCCACATCCCACATCTCTTCTCTCAAATCTAACATCATGAAAACTTCCAATAAAGCCCCTCTTTTTGTAGCTCTCGTTGCCAGCCTTGGCGCATGGTTTGGTCTCATTGCCCTAGCTGCTGTTTTGCCGGAAGGCGGATCAATAGCAAGACTCATTCAACTACTCGGTGGTTCAACTTCGGGCTATATCCAAGCATCGATTTACGGAGTCGCAGCCTACAGTGTCGTCCTTCTCCAGCAACGTAGAAGCGCACTTGCCACAGAAAATAAAGCCCTTACGTACGGTTTATTGCCAGAGCAAGACCAACTGGTGCTCACCCCCGATGAAGTGAGTGGCATCAAGCTAGATGTCATTCGTCGTGAGCAAACTGGACAATTCAGTGTGCTCGGTGACCTCGTTAAGAAGGCTTGTACGCAGTTTAGGAATGCCAACAATGTGGGCGAAACGCTGCAAGTGTTCCAAGCTCAAGTTGCTACTCGAAAAGAAGAGACGGAAGGAGAACTTGAAGTGGTTCGTTACCTGACAGGTGCAATTGTTTCCCTTGGATTTATCGGAACGCTGCTTGGCTTGAGTTCTTCAATTGGCTTGAGTCACCTTGCAAAAAGTGCTGAAGGAATGGGCGAAATCACCTCGAGTTTGAACCTCGCATTTGATACCACTCTCGTAGCCTTGGTTGTGAGCTTGGTTCTCAATTTCTTCTACCACCGCTACTTGCAAGAGGTCGATACCTTTTACAGCCACACACGTGGTTACGTGATCGATAACTTGATCAGTCGCATCTATAGACCTGAGAAGGTGAATGCGCCTGCTAGCAATCATCAAGCGGTGTATTCTTGATGCTGCCTCTTGTGGTCGTACCGTTTTACGGTCGACCGTAAAACGGTACGGCCACATAACTATAGGGCCACAGCAGCTATAAAAAAAGCCCTCGATACGAAAGTATCGAGGGCTTTTTTATGGCTAAAGGCTGCAGAAATACTTAAACAGAAACTACTTCACCTTCCATTACAACTGCACGTCCGATAGAGTAGTACGTGAAGCCATGCTCTTTAGGAGCCTCAAGGTCATAGAGGTTACGACCATCAAAAATGAGCGGCTGATTGAGCATCTTTTTAACTGCTGGGAAGCTTGGCGTGCGGAATACTTTCCACTCTGTACAGATCGCAAGTGCATCTGCACCGTCAAGTACTTCGTACTGGTCGTCGACCATGGTTACCTCTGGCTTCTCCTTTGCAACGTTGGCCATTGCTTCTGGATCGAAGGCACGAATTTTTGCACCTGCAGCAATCAGCTCGTCGATAATGTAAAGCGCTGGCGCCTCACGGATATCGTCGGTGTCTGGCTTGAAAGCAAGTCCCCAAAGGGCGATCGTTTTGCCTTTCAGGTCATTCCCAAAGTGCTCCTTGATCATACGAGAAAGCTTCGTCTTTTGGCGCTCGTTCACACTAATTACAGACTCCAAGATCTTGAAGTCATAACCGTGCTGTGCAGCTGTTTTGCCGAGTGCGCTTACATCTTTCGGGAAGCAAGATCCACCATAGCCAATGCCAGGGAAGAGGAATCGCTTTCCGATACGTGTATCTGTACCCATGCCACGACGGACGCTATCGACATCTGCCCCTGCTAGCTCGCAAAGGTTAGCGATCTCGTTCATGAACGTGATACGTGTTGCGAGGTAACTGTTAGCAGCATACTTCGTCATCTCAGCCGAGCGCTCGTCCATTACAATCACAGGATTGCCTTGGCGTACAAACGGATCGTAAAGGCGCTTCATCACCTTTGCTGCGCGATCAGAACTAGTTCCGATAACAACGCGGTCTGGCTTAAGGAAGTCATCAACCGCAACTCCTTCACGAAGGAACTCCGGGTTAGAAACAACGTCGAAAAGAGATTCGTCGAGGTTGTCTGCGAGAATCGCATGCACTTTTTCAGAAGTACCTACTGGTACTGTAGACTTGTCAACGATCACCTTGTAGTCAGTGATGATCTTTGATAAATCTGAAGCTACACCTAAGATGTACTTCAAGTCAGCCGACCCATCCTCACCTGGAGGAGTAGGAAGTGCAAGGAAAATGATTTCCGCATCCTTAATGCCTTCTGCAAGGTCAGTAGTGAATTTAAGACGTCCTTGGCGGGCGTTGCGTACGAACAGAGGCTCAAGGCTTGGCTCATAAATCACAACTTCTCCGTTACGGAGGCGCTCTACTTTTTTTGCGTCGATATCGACACAGACAACGTTGTTTCCAGTCTCAGCGAAACAAACGCCACTTACGAGTCCGACATATCCGGTACCCACTACTGCAATGTTCATGCGTGTATTTTTCTAACGGTTTAAGGGAAGATCTATAAGTTAGACCATGAGTCAAAAATAGACCTTCAGCGCATTAAAACACGAAAAGGGTGCCAATCCTTGTTTTCCCAAGCAATATTCGGTACATAATGCCGCCTAACAGGTATATGTTATGCGTTATCTGGTAGTTTTTTGAGAAAGCTGCACGAAATTTGACTTAACCTAGCTGAATGCCTCGCTCAACCATCAAAGACCTGTATCAGCGACTGCGTAAGCGGCTGGGCCAGATATGGTACAGTTTCCCAGTACAGTTACTGGCGCTACAAGTCCGGCAGAACCACCTATTGCTGGCACTCTGGATGCTTTTGGCTCTCTTTATTGGGAATCACCTCGCGTCCAAATTCGGTGTTCAGTACCTCTTTTTGGAGCCTGAATACAAAGGTGAAGTAGGATTCGCAAGTTTTTTCTTGCTCGGCATCGGACTTGGTGGATTGGTGATGACGTGGAATTTGACCACTTATCTCCTCACCGCTCGATATTTTCCATTCCTCGCTACGCTCGAACGGCCGTTTAGCAAATACTGCATCAACAACAGCTTGCTGCCAATAGGCTTCTTCCTCTATTATGCGTGGCAGTTGCGTGATTTTCTACAGGCAGAATTGAATTTTGGCAATGGTCAATTATTCGCAGTACTCTCTTCTTTAGCATTTGGAGTGGCCGTAGTGATCGTCGCGTATGTCGTGTATTTCAGGTTTACGAACAAGGATATTGCGAGCTATCCGGCCCTAAAAGATCTGATCAGAGGACGTACAAGTAGGCGCAGGTTTATGCCTCCTGGTTATCGTAAAATGGACGTCGAACGTATCATCAGTGGAGAGACCGCTTGGCGGGTTGATACCTATCTCACCGAGAAGATTCAACCGCGGATAACTCGTTCGATAGCGCACTATAGCCCGCATCATATCCTGCGCATCTTTCGTCAGAATCACCTGAATGCATTGGTACTACAAACGTTTCTACTCATCGTCTTGATGGGCATTGGGTTCGGTATCGATTACGACTGGATTAGGATTCCTGCGGGAGCCTCCATCTTTATTCTATTTAGCGTGATTGCTGCCTTTGCTGGTGCTATTACCTACTGGTTTCACAGTTGGCGAACCACCATTTTCATTCTTCTCTTGGTGAGCATTAACATGGTTACTGGACGCGACTGGTTTTCCTTTCGCAACAAGGCATATGGAATGGATTATTCCGCCACCTTACCGGTGTATCAATATGATCGTCTCGTTGAAATTGCTGCTCCAGATAATGTGGCTACAGACCGAGATTCCATGCGGATTATTCTCGATCGTTGGAAAGCAAGGACCGGAGAAGAGAAGCCTCGCATGGTTCTACTTTGCGTGAGTGGTGGTGGTTTGAAAGCGACCTTTTGGACGACCAACGTCTTGCAAGAAGCGCAACGTGCGACCCAAGGAAAGATGTTCGCCCACACAAGCCTTATCAGTGGGGCCAGTGGAGGCATGATCGGCGCAGCATACTTCAGAGAGGTGCAGTTGGGCAAGCGCTTGGAGGCAATGGACCTACTTGGTTTAGGTTCCAGTGTTTTAAGCTTACGCCAAAACCTATCCCAAACGCCAGCAGCAGTGAATACTTCTCTGGCCGGTGCAGACGACGAAAGTCCTGCAGGATTGCGGGAAAGTAAAAAGGAAGAGAAGCTGAAAATTGGAGCGGACTTTCCTGAAGAAGGACTCTTTGAAGGACAAGTCTTGACCACTGTATTGGAAGACTCCATTCACCTACAAAACGTTGGTAAGGATCTCCTCAATAGTGTAGCATTCTCCATTGTATCCAAAGATCTTTTCTTGCCTTCGGGTTCGTTTGAGTACGAAGGTCAGAGCTATCAAAAAGACCGCGGTTATGCTTTCGAGCAGCAGCTGCACGAGAACTTAGATGGTCGGCTAAATAAGTCCATTGGCGACTATGAAGCCGCCGAACGATCAGCCACCATTCCGATGCTGTTGCTTACGCCTTCTATCGTGAACGATGCTCGTCGTTTGGTGATTTCACCACTCGGTGTAAGCCACCTCACATTGCCTCCTGTAGCTGTCGGCCGTACCACGGAATTCGAAGTGGACGCAGTCGATTTCGGAGCGCTGTTTAAAGACTTCCGACCGGAGCGTTTGTCGTTTTCTACCGCGCTGCGCATGAACGCAACGTATCCATATGTCTTGCCGAATGTTTACCTGCCCAGCAATCCTCCTGTAGAAGTGATGGACGCTGGGTTCAGGGACAACTTTGGCGTACTGGAAGCAAGTCGTTTCCTGCAAGTGTACAGGGAGTGGATCCTAGAAAACACGAGTGGGGTAGCGTTGGTCCAAGTGAGTACCCTCGAAAAATTCGAAGGTGTTCAAGAGCATGAGCCAAAAGGTTGGATTGAGAGTTTTTTCAATCCACTGGGTGTTGCTGGACAGTTGATGTCGCTTCAAGATTTTCAGACGGATGAGACCGTCGGGTTACTCTACGACTTACTCGGTGAAGACAACTTTGACTTCATTCGTTTCAGCTATAGACCCGGTCAAGATCGCAATGCAGCCAGCATGACCTTTCACCTTACACAAGGAGAGAAAAAGGACATCCGAGAGAGCATCAACCACCCAGACAATGTGCTGGCGATGGAGAAGCTGAAGCGCTCATTGGCGCACGAGTAGCCTTTCTTAAACGGACCCTTCTTTTGTCGGCCCAGCCTTCAACTGCCACGTCAGCACAACCATCATTGCAAGCGCTAGTAGGATAAAGCCATAACCAATTCTTAAGTCGAAACGCTCGGTGAGAAATCCGATAACCGCTGGGCCTAAGAATAGGCCTAGATAAGAAATCGAGGTTACCATACTCAATGCGGCACTCGCAGAAAGCTTTGGAATGCTACCCGAAAGACTGAACAGGATCGGAACCGCACCAGAGAGTCCGGTTCCTACCATTGCAGCACCTAAGATTGTCGTTACTGGAGTCGGATATGCCAAAGAGATCAGCATACCAATGAAGGCCAGGCTTGATCCTCCGCGAAGGATGGTCTTGTCACCGAGATTTATCCTGAGCTTATCGCCAAAGATTCTACCGGTAGTCATCGTGATTGCAAAAGCAGCCAATGACCATGGAGCCATGTACTCTTCACTTTCTGCGATCTCAAGCATGAATTTCGAGGTTCAATCGGAGATACTCGCTTCACTCATCATAGAACAAAAGCCGATCGCTCCAATAAGCCAAGTCGCTCGTACTGGGAGTCTGAAAGCGGAACCTCCACCTTGATCTACATGGTCTTCGCTATGGAGGTGCGGGTATAGTCTTGGATAAGCATAGAGGACAAGTCCAAGGGCGATGATCGCCGCAAGCCCCAAGTGCCACTGAAAGGAAACGCCAAGCTTAATGATCAATGAACTCGTCAATGCGCCACAGATCATGGCCGCACTAAATCCTGCATGAAAAGAGGAAAGGATCGGCTTTTTATAAGCGCGTTCGACTTCGACCGCTTGCGCGTTCATGGCTACATCGAGTAGTCCAAAGGCTACGCCCATGAGTGCATAAATGACAAACAACATCACAGGAGCCGAGAAAAGCGGAATCGCGGGAATGATGATAATGTAGAGCAATGAGGTGAGCAGACACACCTTCATCACGCCCAGTCGCTCATTGATAAATGCCGCAAAGGGCATGGAGAAAAATGCGCCTAAGC
The DNA here is from genome assembly GCA_045110575.1 of Saprospiraceae bacterium. Taxonomy (GTDB): domain Bacteria; phylum Bacteroidota; class Bacteroidia; order Chitinophagales; family Saprospiraceae; genus CALDTK01. The sequence goes on along the minus strand of JBGCGF010000051.1, from coordinate 63,035 downwards.
TCGCCGTAATCAAGACGAGTCCCATGCTCGCATCGTTGATGCTGTACTGTTCTTGAATGGCGGGCACGCGTGCTGCCCAGCTTGAATACAACCAACCGTTGAGTGCGAAAAGGGCTAGTACAGCCTTGCGGTGGGTCGAGAGCGAGAGGTGATCTTTCAAGGAGGGAAGGTAGTAGCTCTCCTTGAAATTCAGTGCTCTGAAATGAGCTAAATCGAGAGCTTAATAGCCTTTGTCGGAGACGCAAAAAGGCACCCCGGTTGTGGAGTGCCTTTTCGTATTTCAAGAGACTGATCGGTTAGAAGTGAGTTGCCTAGCTTCTTAATTCTTCGATCAATCCAGCTGAGAGCCTAGTGAAATGCGCATCCTTCGCGGTGCGTGAAAGCTCGAGCGCCTTTTCTGCCGCAACCATCGCTTCTGGGACACGCTTCAAGTCGCGGAGGATAGCCGCCTCTTTATGCTTCTGAAAAAAGCGAACACCAGGGGTAGCATTTGAGAGTTGGATGTACTCCAACGCACGCGGCAAATCTGCGCCTGTTTCGTGCAAGTAGCTCGCCGCGCGGTAGTATTCTAGCCAGTTCGGTGCAGCAACAAGCGCGTCGATGTTTTTGAGGGTCTGCTCACGTGCAGGAAGTTCGATTGCTAAGTCGGCTTTCACGTTTCCCCAAGCCATACGGAAGGTTGCTGCTTCCAATCCATTGGGTAGGATGTCCAGGGTAAGGACTTCTGTGGTGTGGCTTGTTTTGGCGTAAGCTGAAGTAGTCGAAAGTGAAGGTGAGACCTTGGTGTAAGAAGACCAGTTTCCACTTGTGTAGGCGTAGAAGTTGAAGGTCCACTCGGTCTCGCCAGGAACGCTGAGTAAAGCATATTCACCTTTCGGCAAAACCTCCCCCGCAATTCTGATGTCGTTGCTGGTAGTGAATTTGGTCGCCGTATTTGCCCCTGTGCGCCAAAGCTCACCATGAGGAATAAGACCCTCTGCGCCAAAGAGTTTCCGTCCACGGCGTGAAGGTCGGCTGTAGCTAATCGTGATGTCAGTAAGGCCTACGCGTTGCTCAAGCGTAGTGGCAGGACTCATGGAAGGCGTCTGTAATTGAGCGAAGATGTCAGTGCTGAAGCAGAGTGCAAGGCAAAGGGCTAGAAAGGTATATCGGATTTTCATGGACGGTCGTTTTGTTGGGAGAAGTAGGCACTTGGAGAAGTGCCCATAAGCTGTTTGAAAGCTTTGTTGAAAGTGGTTTTAGAGTTGAAGCCAGCTTCTTGAGCAAGGCCAAAAAGCGTGAGTGTATCTGCATCGGGCCCCTGTGCAAGGCGGATGAATTCTTTGATGCGAAACGCGTTGACGTATTCGAAGAAGTTCATGCCGATGCGTTCGTTGAGAAGGCGTGCGAGGTCGGGATTTGACATTCCCATCAAGGATGCTAATTCGGCCTTTACCAGCTTGCGATTTAGAAAGGGCTTTTGCGCAAGCATGAGTGCGTCAAGACGCTCTTTAAAGTCATCAAGTTCGGCTGGAGTCAAACGTGATTGTCGGTATTTCGTAGGCTCGCTTACCAGTGGGGCAATGCGGTATAGTTCAGGTGCAGTAAGGCCGTAGTAGCTGATGAATAGCACTACTATGGCGAGGGTGAGCCAGACGAATGACCAGGACGGTCGGTTGAAGATTGGTTGGCCAAAAATGCCGGCCACATAGAGTACAATCCAGCTCGCCATGCACAGACCTACAGCTCCTAGAAACACAGCAAAAAAGCGCGATCGAATAGTGAAACTGATGGCGTTTGGGAGGTTTTGGCGAAAGCTGAAAAACGTTCGAACAGCAGCAACGAAATAGGCCACATTAATACTCAAGCATACGCCTACAAAAGAGAGGATGAGTATAAACGTTAGTCCACTTTCAGACCGGGCTGCAAGCGTGGCATCACTTGGCAAAACGAAGGTTACAATCACTCCGATGTTGTAAATGATGGCGGGGATGTAATGCTTCAGATCGCTACGCTGGAAGGCACGTGCATGTAGACTGGAACGTGTGAACAGGTAAACTGTCGGACCGAAAAGGAGGGTACTTAATTCGGAGATCACGACAAGCCGGTAATTGTCGCCAAACAGTCCTGTCATAAACATGACCCGACTGGTGAGTCCCAAGACGAGACAGGCCACAAACACAACCATCCACGGGTTGATGTTGCCGCGCTGACGCTTGGCAAATAGGTAGATGCCCAGCAGGAAAAGTCCTTGGAAGTAAGCGAAATAGACGAGCTGATCGACGATGGGTTGCATAATGAAATGGGCTTAGCGGATCGCAAATTCGTGTACCTGATCGATCACGTCAGGGTTGAGCCGAAGGAGCTTCGCTTGGGCGCGTTGGTAGCTAGCTTCATCTGGCCAAGCGGTGATGATAAGCAAATCGGGGGCGTAGCGGTACATGAACGGTGACGATCCATCAACGAGCTGAAGCACTTGCTGCGCGCCCGATGCTTGTTGAATAGCTTGATGCTGTTCGGTAAACGCAAGTAGTTGCTTTGCATCGTCAGACCAGTAGGCGCTTACGACATTGTACTTGCTTTTTTCAATCGTGAAGTCGAGCGGTTCGGTAAGTTCCCAGTAGGTCATGTTGAAGGTGCTCCAAATTTCGCGGCGCATTTCGTGAAAGCGTGGGACGCCTGCTTCGAGGCTGTCGAGTGCTTGGAGGCGCGCAGGTAAACTGGTCCAGCTTCCAAAGATCAACGACTCGGGTTGGTAGTTGCCAAGGAGTGCTGGTCTTGATATTCCAACTCCAGGCATGGGTGAATATCCTAGTCGCTGGGCGATTGGAAATGCTTGTTGGAAGTAGACTTTCAGTGTAGAGTCTGGCGCAGGTTGATTGCTCAATAGGATGATGTCGAGTACTTGTCCGGCTTTAAATTGATAGCGTTGTGCTCCGTCTTGGGCGTGACAAAGGTTTGTCATTCCGAGTAGGCTTACGCCAAAACAAAGGGCGATAAAGTAGGTGCGAAGGAGAGGCATAGCTTTTCGAATTATTGAGTCGGCAAGCTAGGCGCGTAGTGCGTGTCGTCCAGTGTTTATAGGGATGAGTACGGTATGCGTACGTGTGAAAGAACGAGTTTGTTGACGTAGCTGCTGAGTATAGTAGCAGTTATGTGCGGGTGTAATGGATCTGTGGTATTTGGTGAACTGACTATGTGCGTATGCTTTTGGTACCTGCAGTTCTAAAACCCCTATATTTATCTCGTTCTTATTAGGTAATATTTTAATCCAACGCCCCGTGAAATTCTCCTTCTTACTCCTCCTATCCCTCTTCATCACGCTTTCTGCAAATGCGCAGTGGGACCTCATCGCTACGCAGCCCGCCACGCCTCATGCACTAGCGATTGACAACTGTGGGAACGGCTTTGCACGCATTGCTAATCGGGTATACCGTACCGCTGATCTCGGCCAGACATGGGAGGCTGTGCTAGATGTGCCTGGCATATCTAACCCATCGTATCGTTTCAATACGACAGCTGGGACCGTTAATCTCTCTGTTTATTCTACCCAAAGTGGAGTGCTGTATGACTATGAATTTGCTTGTGATGGAACGGTGCGAACCGATGAGATTAGGAGAAATTCAGTTTGTGAGCGATTACCGTTTGAGGTCATCCGAAAAGGAAACGAACGGATTTTTACACAGACTGTATATGCGGCAATTGGGATCTCTAGTACCCATGGCTTAGCTATTGACGAAGGTTTAGGTAATGGCTTGGAGATGTCTCCTAGTGTGCTTTCCGCTCCTTACTTCTATCGATTAGGTCTAAACGCTACGAGTGGAGATTTTGAATTTAGCGCCCAGCCTAGCATAAGTACGACTTCGATTCCTACGCCACCTAGTATAGCACCGCTAGACCTATTGAATCAAGACTGGATGATAGAAGCAAGCGAAGAAGCGCTAGACCTATCTTTTTCGGACTACTCGTTGGTCGTTTCTAACAGAGACGCAAGCGGTTTGCCAAGTGGACTAGCTGTTGCGACCTATTCAGTAGCAAGTGGGCAATGGTCTACTTCTTCAATAGATCCTCTTGGATTTGAAAGTGTTCTTACAATTAATCACGACCAGTTCTTATTTCAATATTCGGACAGGCTAGAGCTAAGATCAGCTACATCAGTAGCTAGTCTGATATCGACCACGTTGTTGCCTGTTGGTTTTCAGCTTCACTACTATTCTAAGAACCTTGCATACGTGATCGGAATGGTGGATGATCGCGTGGTGATCATCAGTAACAATACCGTCGCAAACGAAGCGGCTCTTTTACCTCAGGGATTCTCGGGTTGGACGCCTACTCTTGCAGGGTCGATACTTATTCGCTCAGCGACAGGGTTCGAAGAATACTCAGGAACGATTACGTCTTCAATCCCAATTGACTTAGATGTTGAGACGCGATACGTGTCTGTCGATACCGTTGGGCCTTTGGTTTACCTAGTTCGTCAACTTAATGATCGGCAGCAACTTTTAGTCAAAAATCCTGATGGCTCAATAGACATCGTTGTCAATGCTCTAGCAGGTGCGACTGAGATTTTAGATGGTGGAGACGATGCGCGTATTGTTAGAATCGACGGAATTAATTATCGCTTAGGAAGTGGAGTGGTGGTTCCCCTTACTGGGCGTTTAGGATCGCCTGCCTTGACAATCCGTGGAGCAGATACGCTGTTCATTGAAAATGGGGCTGCTTTTGTAAAAAGAGGGGGCAGAACCATCTTGATCAATATTGGCTTTTACACTGATGTATTTGTTTCTGGTGGAGTATATCTCATACAATTTGACGAGTATTATTTCGGCCCAAGGATGCGCGGGTTTTCAGCACTAGTAGTCGACATTCAGACCTTAGAGTTGATAGGTAATTATGCTCTTTTGGGGCCACTTGAATGTCGCGGGGAATCGTTGCTCTCATCTATAGCTAATGGAGTGAGCTCCGGTGGGCCGTTCGCGTCTCTCTATAGTACTGGTTGGAACGGACAGCGACTTGCAAGTGCGAGAGTAGGGATTCCTACTTACATTTCAAGGTCTACTGAAGACTTGTGCAACAATGGCCAATGGCAAAGCTTCACCCAGACAGTCAACGGTTACAGCAACGTCCAATACCTTAACGGAACAACCTACATCTCTGGCCGCCACGGCGTCTATAAGACTGATCAGTGCCTCGCTCCAGAGACTCAACAAGAGCAAGCATGTTTAGCCCAAGGTCAAACCATTGCTTGGAATGGACTAACGATCGACCAGCCCGGCCTTTACGTTGACACGAGCACAAATTCTACTGGATGCGATCGCATTTCATATCTACAGGTAGGTAAGTCGAGTATCGAGCAAATCTCCGAGTGCTACCTTGAAGGAACGACAGCTTTCCCAGGTACCTACGTTACCGATAGCACGGATGCAGGAGGTTGTATTCAAATACGAGAGCTATCAATAACGAATCCCGACACTTTTCGGCTCGATACAATGCTCCTGCTGGGTGATGTCTTGTTTGGAAAAACAGTCATTTTGAACGGACAGCAAATCACGACCAGTCTCAATATCGATGACTGTACCGAGATCTATGTCTACACGATAAGCCTTGTGTCTTCGACTGCCCAGGTGTCAGCTATTGATGCCACAGAGGTCTACCCAACCCTTCTTGGGAGTGATCGTATTTTCCATATTCGCACAGCAGGACAAGCAGTTCAGCGTGTTGAAGTCTTCACCCTTTCGGGAAAACAAGTTGAACTCAACAAGACTGACGCTAATACGTGGCAGTTGACTTCTCTTCAAACGGGATGGTTCGTGGTGCGTGTACAATCCCAAGGTGGACTGTCCAGTACTAGGGTTCTTGTCCAGTAGCCATAGATCCCGACTGCAACGCAGTCGAACAACATAGACGTGGGGTCGAACACTTAGAAAAGTATGAGAAAGTACGGCCTAAAGTTGCCGCACACTTGATTTAGTCACGTTTAACGACCCCACGTCACAACAGTCTCCGACCTAAAGTTGCCGCACATTTGATTCGAGTCACGTTTAACGACCCCACGTCACAACAGCCTCCGACCTAAAGTTGCCGCACACATTTGATTCGAGTTACGTTGAACGACCCAGCGTCACAATAGCCTGCGACCTCATTGTCGCTCACGTTTGAAAGAACTCGAGCTTAACGGCCCTACGGATTTTCCCGCCCGCGATCTCCAAAATGTGACCAGATCTTCTCGTTACGTCATAAGTGTACCTTGTTGTAAGTGTTGACGCTTGACAGTCAGCAACTAGACATCGTTCGCCAAAATAGAACTAATGAAAAACCTCCTTTTAGCCTTTGGGCTGATGAGCCTCACTATTGCCTGTGGTACTAATTCTGAAGAGGCCGCAGAAGTCTCTGCAGAATACATTCAAGAAATTGAGCAAACCGAAGCTGCTGTAATAGCACTCGACAGTATCAATAGCGAAATCCAAGCGTCGTCCGATCAGCTCGACGCATTACTTCAAGAGCTAGACTAATCCCATGAAACATACCCTCACTCTATTTCTTTTTGCAGCGGTAACGCTTCTATTTCAAGCGCCTGTTTTTGGGCAAAGCCCAGCTCCAAGCACGGCAAAACAGAAGCTTGAAAAAGTCAATTTTAAGAACACCAACCAAGCCGCTGAGAAAGGCAAAGCTGCAGGTGAAAAAGTCGTTAAAGGCGCAAAGGATGCTGTAGACGGCAAGAGCCGCCGCCAAGACAAATCAACGAACGGACGTGTCATTGTTGGTGATCCTACCAATGGGCAAAAAGGAAAAGTTGAAGAGCAAGCGAAAGGTAAAGCCCAAACCAAAAAAGGTGATGCTGCTACTGGAGCCCGCGAGAAAGTTGACAAGCGTGCGAAATCAACGTCTTCTAAGGTTGTCGAAAAAGCCAAGGATCGAGTGAAGGTCGTTAAGGATAAGGTCCGTAATAACGATCAACAAAAGCCTTCAACGGAACAAGCTGCAAAAGGCAAAGACAAGCTAGAAAAGGCAGCGAAGAAGATGCCGATTAAAGACAACAAACTCCCTAAAGCTGTTCGTGCAGATGAATCTGACATGGGGATGGAAAAAGGCGCGAAAGCTAAAGGCAATGCGTACGGAAAAAATAAGGGGGACCTTTCGAAGAAAGCTTTTGGCGTCGAAAGAGCAAAAGAGGCTAAGCTTCAAAAGACTGCCCGTAAAGCTGAGCTAGCCAAGACCATCACAAAGAGTAGTGGCAAGGCTGCAGCAGCACACGAAAAGGTAGCAACAGCTAAAGCCAAGCTCGAAGAAGATAAGAAGGCCGGCCGCATCAATGATGCCGCTTACACGACCAAAAAGGCGAAAATAGACGCCGCTGAAAAAGGTATAAAAGCCCTCGAAAGCGATATCGAAAGCGCAAACAGGATTTCTAAGAGCGTAGACTAGTCTGACAACCCCCCATTTCAGATAAGTAAGGTGGCTCTTCAAGCAATTGGAGGGCCATTCTTGTTAGTGGCATACAACGTATCACTTTTGAAATGGTGCTGTCTATCGAATTAGGAACGCTCCAAAGCGGCAACTTCAACTACGTAAAAAGGCACCCCAATTGCTTGGAGTGCCTTTCTAGATGTTCAAGGATGTACGTGTCTATTTTGCTTGTGAGTTATCTCAACTGCAAAGGCACAACATCCTGCTATTCAAAATTCAAAATTCAATTTAAAGCCTGACCGTAGGTCAGGCTTTAAAATCTACAGTCCTGCTGTAATCTCATAAGTAACGTCAACTTCAGCAATTACGCCTTCAGGAACGCCACGGTCAGATTCTCCCGTAAGGACAGCATCAAACTTATCACTGAGCAAGAACTCCTTAAGCTCTGAATCAGCAACAACGAATGTTGCTTCTGTTCCGTCGGCGTTTGGCATACTTGCAATCTCGATGTCGCCAAGCTCATCTGAGTGGAACATGAGCGTTACGTTAGTCAGGTTTGCAAATGAGAATTCTCCGCTAGGATCATTGATTCGAGCAACAACGTCTTTTACACCAACCGCTTGGAGGCGATCCTCGCTGATATCGAAGTCTTCGAGACTCTCACGAAGTTTGGTTTCTACACCTTCTTTCGTGATGGCAACGGCACCCGCATCGGCAGAGGCAGGCACTGCGAGCTCAATAGTGGCTCCAGAGTAATCTTTGTTGATGGCGAGACCTTCAGTATCGCAAGAAGTAAGGGCTACGCTACCAAGAAGTGCGCAGAATAGGAAGAGACGTGAAATCATTGTGTTCAATTTGTGTATGGTATCTCAATAGGCAAACAGGTTGCCAACTGGTGCCAAAAACGCCTATTCGCGTCACACAAATTGAATGCACAGATTTCGGAAAAATGGATACGAGGATATCCTACTGCGGAATGCGTACGGCAGAAACGCTATCGTAGAAAATGTCCTCGTTGGGGATGTAAAACTGCAAGTTGACTTTTCCGTCAATGAGCTTTGTATACGCCATTGCTTGGTCAACCCACGCATGACGCTCTCTCCATGTCAATCGATAGTGATCTCCTCCGACAGGTTGTAATAGTGCTGCTAGCTGAGGCGCTTGCGGGAAGCTGAGTTCAAAGGTTCCATTCGCTCCAGCTTTAACGACAAACTTGCCGAACGTAGCATCTTCGTAACGACCAGCCGTTAGCGGATTTACATCTGGCTTGTTTTGCGCAAGCGAAAGGCGATACGCTACACTATCCTGATGCTTAAACCAGTTCGCATGTCCCGCTCGGCTGTTTGTGAGTGCTTCATCTAGCCACGCTTCCGAACCTTCACCCATGAATTGATTCATGATTTGATTGCTCAAAGCTCTTGGCATACCGGTCATACTGTTGGTCAGCACAACGATGCCTAGACCGAGGTCAGGCACGAGCGTGACACGTGAATACATCCCATCATAGCCTCCGCCGTGGGCAGCTACGAGGTGACCGCTCTTGTTTGATAAGAACCAACCTAGTCCGTAGGAAGTGAAATCCGGAGTACCTCCAAATATACTTTTAGGACGCATCGTCAACTGCTGAACCCGCTTGCTCCAAATGGTGTCGCCTTTGTAGACGCCTTCGTTCAAATTACAGCTAATCCATTTCAGCATGTCATCACTACTCGACCAAATTCCGCCAGCAGCACCAGGGGCATCCCAAGCAACAGGAGGAATTGAATTGTTCTCTTGACGCGTCACGTGACCGTATGAGAAATTGTCTTTCAAGTCGCGTACCATCGAAACGGTGCGATTCATACCGAGAGGCTTGAAGATCTGTGCTTCTACAGCATCTGACCAACGGTTGCCTGTTACACTACCGATCACTTCGCCTGCAGCAATAAACATCACGTTGCTGTAACCATAGCCTGCACGGAATGGATACTCGAGTTCTAAGTCTCGGACTTTCGTCAAAACTTCGCGCGGATTGATAGACCGCTTAAACCATAGATGATCTCCTTTGAAGGTGCCTAGGCCCGTACGGTGCGTGAGTAGGTCTTCGACAATCGCAAGCTTCGTCACTTCTTCACTTGGAAACTTGAGGTAGGGTAGGTGCTGTGTTACCGGGTCTTTGAGAGACATCTTACCTTGATCATCAAGCATAGCTGCCATCGTGCCGACAAAGGCCTTACTGTTCGATGCAATCGCAAATAATGTGTTTGCGTCTACAGCCTCCGTTGTGCCGATCTTCCGTACACCAAAGCCTTTAGAGAGGACTATTTTACCATCCTTTACAATTCCGATGGCAAATCCTGGGACCTCAAAACTGTCCATAGCAGCTTTCGCCAAAACCTCAATAGAAGCCGCCGTTGGGACGCTATCTAGCTGAATCGTTAAATGACCATTTCGAACTGCTACCTCGATAATCGACAAGTTTGCCGTGGGTTTTGCCGAAAGGCTAACGCACAAGAAAAGCCCCGTAAGGAGAAGAAAGGTTCGGCAGTAGTAAGTCATAAGGTTCGCTTTATGGTCTTGATCAAAGGTACATGACGCTTCGTTGCTATCTTTACGCCGTTAACCCTAAAAGCATGAAATTTCTTTACTCCCTCCTTCTCTTTATCCTAGCTGCCACAAGTCTATTGGCGCAAACACCTCCAACGAGCACAACACCAACCCAAACGGTTGTGCTTTCTGAAGATGGTGATAGCCCTGCAATTTTATTCGATGAGCGCGAAATATCACAGGCTGAACTCGCGGCGATGGACAGTCAGAATATTGGCGACATCCAAATTTTGAGTGGGGAGGAAGCGCAAGCGCGCTTTGGCAAATACAGTACCCATGGAGCGATCGTGATTTCTACAAAAGCGCAAGCTCCTGTGGTCACCGAAACGGTAACAACAGTTGCTCCATCGGAGAAAGTCTCAGATGCCATGAGCGACGAAGTGAAAATGTCCTTCGGTACAGACTTGAATGCGTACGTAATTATTGACGGCAAGCCTTCGACGATGAAGGTGCTGGAAGGCATCGAGACAGACAAGATCAAGTCAATGATGGTCTTGAAAGCTGCAGTGGCGACAGAGAAATACGGAGACGTTGCTAAAGAAGGCGCAATCGAAGTGACTACAAAGCAATAAGGCGCTCGGTTGACATCTATACATGGCGTGGTTACGCTCAAAGCGCGAAGACAAGCGCAGCGATGAATCGCTTGCAAAAGAGTACCGGGATTCGAAAGATCAAGCCGTGCTCGGGGTTTTGTATGCGCGCTACCTTGAGTTGATGTACGGTTTATGCTTGCAGTATTTCAAGGATGCCGCAAGAGCAGAGGACGCGACGATCGATATTTATGAAGAGCTGCGGGTCAAACTCTTAAAGCATCAAGTCGATAACTTCCGACCGTGGATGTATCGTCTTGCCCGAAATCATTGCCTCATGGTGTTGCGTCGAGGGGCATCTCACATGACGATGACCTCAAGTAGTGTGGCCACACACCAAGAACTTGATCCCGCAGATATGCAATTGGCCGACAATCTGCATCTAGAAGGTGAAGCAAAGGAAAAAGAAGCCCTTTTAGTAGCACTTGAAGCATGTACGGACACGCTCCCTGCAAACCAAAGTGATTGCATTAGGCGTTTCTATCTCAACGGTGAGAGCTATGCCGATATCGCTGCTACACTCGCATTCTCGATTGGGAAGGTGAGAAGTGCGATTCAAAACGGACGGCGCAACTTGAAAATTTGCCTCGAAGGAAAACAAACTCATGCCTAAGTCTAACACACCATACGATCCTCAGCCGGAGCGCCAAGACGCCTTAGGTGAGTTGGCGCGCGAAGGGTACCAGTCGGTGCCCGGAGACCATGCTGCTAGGCTAACGTCGTTGCAGGATCGACTCGGTTTGCCTTCCGATAGCACCGTTCCTACTGAGGCGGTCGTACGTAGCATGCGGCCTCGACGATGGTTGGCCATTGCCGCAGGAGTTGCAGCACTTGTTGTTGCAGGAATCGTTTTGATGACCTATGACACTCCTGAGCAACAGGTAGCTATGGTTGTTGAAGCCACAGAGCAAGCGGAGCAACTTGAGGTCGTGACAACTGCTGACGAGGTTATAAATTACAATGACCAGCAGGTCGTTGCAGTCGAGCCGCCAATTGAAGAGGTCACTCCTGAAACAATGGGAGTTTCTCAAGCTGAAAAGCGACAAGAGCGTGCACCACGCGCACAAGTCAGTAAAGAAGTCGTAGCGGAAGTGGAGTCTCAGAAAGATTCCCGTGCAGTAGTAGAAAAAGCTTCTGCAAATAGCTCTGCGGCACGTAAGAAAGCTTCGAAATCTGTCCCAAGTAATACTAAAGCCTTGGCTGATGCACCAGCTGCACCTGCACCCATGGCAAACGCCCCGGCCTCAATAGTCGATGCGGAAGAGGAAATGAGTGCAGAGCCTGTCGTAACGACAACCGTCGAGCAAGACGATGTAGTAGCAGAGACATCGAGGTTTAGAATGGAGCGTGCTCCTACCGTAGAAACGAGACAGGTTACAGGAGAGGTCATGGAACCTTCCGGAGTGCCTGTTATTGGAGCCACACTTACGATCGAAGAAACAGGTCAACAAGTGGTGACCGATCAGCTTGGAGAATTTTCAATCCTACTTACAGCTGAGGCTATTGTTGGAGACCTCACGGCGCCTGGTTATAACACATTGATGTTTGACCTTACGGCCGGCGAAGAGTTCCGCTTGTTGATGCCACGGATATCGAGTTCGTTACCTAGCGCCCAGCTTAAGGGTAAGTCGATCGGCTTGCGGATCATTGCTCCCAAAGGAGCAGTCAACGCAGGGTTTGATACGTATGTAGCACAGCAAACAAGTTCTTTTTCTGGAGAAACGGTTACCGTTCAGTTTGAAGTGAATCGATTTGGTAGACCGCGACAAATCACAAACGGTCCAGGGCCACAGAATCGTGATGCTGTTAAGGTTGTGAAAGACTGGTTGAAGAACGGTCCGGATTGGCCAGAAAGCTATCAACGTGAGTCTTGGAGGTATACTGTAGTTATGCCCTAATTATTACTTAATTGATTAGACTGTACTTTGATCATCGGAAAGGGAGGAGTCCTCTGTTAAGTATTAAACCAGTACGTCAATTTTGCAACGATTGACCGGTTGCGGCTATTTGCGCCGAAGGTGTCATAATTTTCAGAGTACACGATAAATAAGTCTGAGACAGGAGCATATCGCCATTGGAATCTTACGTTGGTATTTAGGTTGTCAAGTTGATCGTTATACTGTGCTACCGCAGTTAGGAAAAGCGACTTTGTAAAGGTTAAGTCTAGTCTTGGACCGACAAGGAACAAGCCTGTAGAAGCATAAGGAGACGGCAAATTGACATAGCTGTATGCGGTATTGAGCGTTATGTTTCCATAGGGTTGAAAGCGATAGGTTAGTGAACCGTCGACACCATTTCTGGTTCCATTAAAAAATTGGCCGGTTCTCGCAGTAAATTGATAAGAGAACTTCTTTCTTCTATCTGAATTGAACCTGAGAATCGCGTTAGAAAATGAGTAATCCGTACCTGCAAGGAGTGCGGTTGCGTCTGTTCGCGTTGGATCGAAATCGTCGCTTAGAAGAATATAGGTGTGTCTTAGATCTGCCCTTAGCTGAGATGTATTTAGAAAATTTATTCGATAGCCTACACCTGTACGTTGGTCCGTATAGCTGGCCACTTTAGCATCGAAAAATATGCGAGTCTCGGCGGTAGGTCCATGTTGCGCGATAATTCCTTTTTTAGGGAAAAAGCGCACATTGATCTCTGGACTTAGCGTAAAGATATTAGTGCGTGGAACGAAGCCAACCTCGGCGTTGTAATCTTCTGCCACGTAACTGTGATCGTAACTCAAATCAAAATTGCGAGTCCGATAGCGTAAGAAAAGTCCGTGACTAGGGGAGAGGTTTGTTCCTCCTTGCGGCAAAACCTGTTCTTGTTCGTCAAGTTTAGGACTAAGACTAGTATGCAGGAAGGTTTTTCCTGTCCATTTGTTGTCAGGTGTGTTGAGGTTGAAATCGACACCGAGTACGCGATTGAATTCGAGGTTATTACTAGTGCTGTCTGAGAAGTTTGTGAAATTCTCTTTGTTGACGGCGATTAGTCCTAGGCTAGAGCGCGCACCGACTTGACGTTGTAAGGCTGCCACCGTGTAGTTATAGCTTGGCAGACCGTTTTCTTTATTGGCCTGGGTTTGCATGTTGAGCAAGCCTAGCCTCCATTTTTCATTAAGTTGACCGCTAAGCCGTGCTCCGAAATAGATTGGATTACTGATGGCTTCTCCCGTTGCTGTATCAACGGTTATTCCAATTCGACGTGAGAAGAAAGGATTAACTCTACCAAAACCAAAGCTTCCGAAGAGGTCTGCATTTTCCAAGAAGAATTGCCTCCTTTCGGGAAAACTCAACTCGAATCGTGTCAGGTTCAAAACTTGTCGATCTACCTCTACTTGACTGAAGTCAGGGTTAATCGTAAGGTCTAGGTTCAGCCCTGAGGTAACGGCCAACTTTGCGTCACCTCCGATGCCTCCAGTGAAGTCAACCTTTCCATTTGGTTCATTCTCATAATCTCGCTGCGCTCCACTCGCTAGATAAGGGATGAGTGTGGCTGCACCTCCAGAACCTGCAGGAGCTTGCTCCCAATCGAGCGCCCCTGTATAGGCAAGACTCATGATGACTTGGTTACGTGGGATACGATTCCAGGACGAACGCGTATTGCTTTGCGTGTCGAATCGATAAGAGTTGAAGCCCCACTTTTTCGCCCCATTAGGATAGCGAACACTTCTTAAGGGGATTGCCATCTCGCATGTCCAATAGCCGTCAAAGATCTGGCTTTCGCCAACCCACTTGTTATCCCATGCTTCTTGGAAATCACGACCAGATTCCCCACCGTTTGAAATGAGAGCTTCACGGGTAACGCCGAGTGGATTCATTCCAAAAACGAAAGCGTTTCGATTGTTCATGAACGGATCGAATACCACCGTAATGTTGTCGTTACCTCCTGCTCGATAATCTCTTCGCAGGCTTGGAACGACGTAGTCATCGCCCAATGAGTAGCACTTCGCAGCTACATACAGGAATTCACCATCGCTGGCAAAGTATATCTCTGTAGGAGTTTTGCTAAGCGTAGAGTCTCCAGGGAAATTGTCCCAGAAATCTTTCGCAGGAGTACAATCCTGCCACATGGCTTCATCGAGCACTCCATCAATGGTAGGTGCTTGTGTAATCTGGATAACGCCAGCAGTCTTTGCTGTTTGGCCATAAAGGGTAGCTACCTGTATCAGAAGTACCATTAATGTAAAAGCGGCTTTGTTGATATCGAATGGAAATCTGCTATTGTAATTGTAAGAAGTCATCAAGGCCGGTTGTAGTTGCGCGTTAAGCTCGGCTAAGATACTTTGATAAAGTACTCGGAGTGGGGTAGTTAGCGAAGGGGTGTGCTCGATGGGAGCACCTAAATGAGAAAGCCCGTCCCGCTTTGCTGTGAGCAATGCGAGACGGGCTTAAAGCGACGTGGCTTTTTTTCTGCTTAGAGTTTTACTTCGCGCAGTTTGTCAAGCTTTGCCGTTGCATCCTTGTTGTATGCTTCGATGATGTCAGAGAATTCCTTCTCGCTCACAGCATTACGCTTACCGAGAACACCTTCTGCTTCAAGCTTCTTAAGGAGCTTAGCATTGATAAGGCTGTCCGTCATTTCCATGACTTGCTCGCGGTTATCAAGGAGGTTCTTCTTGAACATCTCGAAGAACTGAGATCTGTACTGCTCAGGATCGATTCCCATTCCTGAGAGTTGCTTGATGTAGTTGGCTTCGATACCAGCATCAACATCTTCGCGATCAAGTTCTACTTCGTGCACCTTGATGAGGTTTTGGCGGAAAGCCATCCACTTCAATCGACGAGCTAAACCGAAACGATCTGCTTCAGTGAGGTCGTGTGTGTACTCTGGTTCGCGCTCTTCGGTCTTTGCTTTTTCTGCTTCTTCCTCGCGTGCTTGCACAAGACGATGCTTGATCGCTTCCATTGGAGCTTCAACCTCGTTGGTGTCAGCCAACTTGTCAATAAGCTGCTCAAGAGCGAAATCATCAAGATTCGACTGAGAGTTCTCAGCAAAACGTCGACTAAACTCGTCTTTTGCTTCTTGCTCAGAGCTTACGGTAGTTTCCTCACCGAAGATTTTCTTGAAGATGTCCTCACCAAGTTCTGGCATTGACTCGCGATCAATTTTGATAATAGTGAAGGTGGCATCGCCGTCTTCCTCGATTACTTTATCGAAACGCTCCTTGATGTCCTCGTTGAGGTCTTTGAGCGTCAACGTAAGGTGAGCTCCTTTCTTCTTTTTAAGAAGTTTCTTCTGTGCGGTCTTCGTACGAAGGTCGTTCGCACGTAGGAAGTAGCGTTGACGCTCTTCTTTCGGTGCTTCTTCGCCTTCAGCAACTTCTGCAAGCATTTTGGCGTCTAGCTCCTCGTCAGTAATAACGAGTGTCGCGAAGTCTTCGTCAGTTTCTACGTCATCACGCTCAGCGTAATCAACAAAGCGCTTACGTGCCTCGTCTAGTTTTTCGGTAGCTTCTGAGTCACTGAGTTTAACCTCGTAGCGACTGATTTTTTTCAAGCCCTTGACGTCGACAGACTCGGTACTTGGCATAATTCCTCCAGTGTACTTGAACACGAGAGTCTTGTCAGAATCTAGGGTAAGTCCTTCAAAGTCAGGCTCGTCTACAGGACGGAGCTGGCCGAAGATGTCTAGTTTCTCTTCCTTAATAAGGTCGTTGATCGCTTGATCAACAGCTTTACTTACGGATTCAATTACCGTGCGCTCTCCATAGAGTTTGCGCATGTAGGAAGCTGGTACTTTACCAGGGCGGAACCCCTTGATTTGTGCCGTACTGGCAAGCTTCTTCAATTCAGCTTTTGCTGGCTTGAGGTAATGTTCTGGTAGGAGGGTAACGGTGATGTTAATCTCCGTTGGCGACGGGCGGTCGAGCTTTGCGTTGGACATGTTAGATGCGCTGAATCTTCAAAAATAAAGCGCGAAGTAACTACTTATTTAGCAGACGGACGGTGCTGTCATTAACCAGTTAGTCTTCTCGTAGCACACTGGCTACTTCTGGCAATTGGAGCAGCGCTCTGACGGCGAATTCTAACTGGTCGATATTGGTGACAACAACTGAGATTCTGCACTCAAAATATCCTCCTGTGCCATCGATGTGCATCGATCGAATATCAAGAGACTGGTTCTTGCTAAGTACCGTAGTCAGTCGATCGATAACGCCCAAACCTGTGTCTACTCCCTTAATAAGAAGGTTTGCAACGAAGTTTCGGTCATTAGGGATGCCCCAGTCTGCTTGAAGAACACGATAGCCGTAGTTGCTCAACAGGTGTTCAGCATTTTTGCAGTTGGTCCGGTGGATTTTTAGCGTACTCGTCCCAGACAAGTATCCGAAAATGTCATCGCCTTGCACAGGATTGCAACAGGTTGCAAAGCCATAGTCGTATTGCGCCGCTGATTCTCCGTTGACCAACAGCTGAGGCTTATCAATTTTCTTAACCCTTACGCGCTTAGGCTTTGCATTGGTCTCTGGGACCTTAATGCTTGGCTCATGCACCGGGTTAGGAATCAATTTGCCGTTTACGATCTCAAATTCCCTGAAAATATCTGTCGTCGATAGTTGGTCTGCAGCTAGCGCAAAAAAGAGGTCGACGTTACTCGTGAACTTGAAGTGCTTAACGATAGCTTCAACAGCAGGTAGGAAATCAACCTTGCGGTGCGCAAGCTTACGCACCAGCTCTTCTCTACCGAACTCTCCTTTGCGGCGACGATCCTCTTTTAGTGAGCTACGAATTTTAGCACGCGCCTTTCCAGTGACTACAAACTTTAGCCAGGCTTCACTTGGACGCTGGTTTTTGTTCGTGATCACCTCAATACGGTCGCCATTAGCAAGCTCGTAGCCCATCGGCACGAGTCGTTGGTTGACCTTAAGTGATTGACAGTGATAGCCGACCATACTGTGCACACTAAAGGCAAAGTCTAGCGCGGTTGCGCCTTTTGGAAGGTTAACAAGATCCCCTTGAGGGGTATACACGAATACTTCCTCTGAAAATAGATTGGTCTTAAAGTCAGCTAAGAATTCTGAGGCATCGCCCGATCCTCCATCAAGAATTTCTCGAATAGAATCTAACCAAGGTTCATATCGATTGGCACCACCTACAACGCCTTTGTATTTCCAGTGTGCTGCAAATCCACGCTCGGCAATGTCATCCATCCGCTCTGAACGGATTTGGATTTCAACATATCGACCTTTGGGGCCGATTACCGTAGTGTGCAGACTCTCATATCCGTTGGACTTAGGAGTTGTTACCCAATCTTTAAGTCGTTCAGGTATAGGTTGATAGACGTCAGTAATGAGCGAGTAAATCTGCCAGCACGTCTGCTTTTCATCTTTGATCGGTACATCGATAACTACACGTACAGCGAAGAGATCGAAAATGTCCTCGAAAGCAACTTCCTTGTTCTCTATTTTCTGATGAATAGAATAGATCGATTTCGGTCTACCGAAAATCCGATAGTCCACACCTAATCCGTCCACAAGCTCCTTTACAGGTCTGATGAAGTCGCTGATATAGCTATTCCGATCACGCTTAGTCTCGTGAAGCTTTTTCGCAATGTCTTTGTAGGCCGAAGAATCCTGAATTTTGAGGCACAGGTCCTGAAACTCCGTTTTGAAGGCGTAAAGACCAAGTCTATGTGCCAAAGGCGCATAGATGTAGGCCGTCTCGCCAGCGATCTTAAGCTGTTTATGACGCGGCATGCTACCTAGGGTACGCATGTTGTGCATGCGATCAGCCATCTTGATGAGTACCACACGCACATCGTCCAGAAGCGTGAGTACCACTTTTCTGAAGTTCTCTGCTTGCGGACTATTCTGAGCTAAATTTCCATCAAGCTTTGTCAGGCCATCAACGATTTTCATCACTTTTGGACCGAACTGATCTCTGATTTCTTCGAGCGTTACATCCGTATCTTCAACAACATCGTGTAGTAGCGCAGCGACAATGGCTGTTGGGCCTAAGCCCACTTCTGAGGCACAAATAGTGGCCACCTCAATAGGGTGCAAAATGTAAGGTTCGCCGGACTTTCGTCTTTGTTTGCGGTGTGCGCGAACAGCTACTTCATAGGCTAGCCGGATTTGGGCCTTGTCTGCTTTGTCGGTAGGAACTTTGATCGCTCGCAGGAGTTTGCGATACGAACTCTGGATGAGTTTGATTTCGTCTAATGTTCCTGTTGCCGCTAATGCGTCGTTTAACTGCGTAGCCATAGTTGTATAACAAAACTAAGGTCCTTTTAGCCAATAGTGAAACTGAAAATTCGTTTCGAGCTAGGTTATTTTTCATGCACCATTCGTGAAGTAATCCGTACCATTTAAGAATAAAAAGCCTCCATTTATGTACTAAAACGGGCTTTATGTACCAATCCTCCTTGCAATCATGAAATAGAAAAGATATCTTACCACTGTCAGTCTCTTTTTAAATCAGTCCAAAAGTGAAATGTCCAGTATACACAAACCCGCAAATGCGCAAGCATTTGCGAATCCTGCGCATGCGCATCCGTGGCGCGAAAGGAAGCAAATATCCTCTTCCATCGCCTCTTCGAAAAATTATATTTTCGACCTCAAATCAGGATCTTCTTTACCCCAACCTGCAGAAGAACAAGAATTTGTTCAGCCTGTAAGCACTTTGCCTAAAGAACAATTCCATCCAGCTGACCGAGATTTTGCTTTAGCTGCTCGACATGCAATTATTGGAAAATTTGCAGATGCTGCGCTTACCAATACTCCGGTCAGAGCGAGCATGCAGTTTCGAGTTATCTCTCCAAAAGGGAAGGTTCGACTTTTGAATCAGATCCTAACTCCCTTCGCGCCGGGTGCTTCATCTAAGCATCAAGTCAACATTGAAGAAACGGATTTAACGAACCTCGCTACAAATCCTGTGAAAACCGTTCGTATCTTTTTCAATGAAGGAGAAGAAAGAACGGAGTCAACCTTAAAGCTTAATGGTTTTGAACCTGGAGCAAACGACTGTCCATTCAGTGACCGTCAACTTCAGATTCTTCGATTCCTAGCCGAAGGGAGGACCACAGCAGAAATAAGTAAATCCTTGTTCATCAGCTCCGATACGGTACGAACGCACCGACAACACATATTGCAGCGATCAGACCAAGCAAACATGACCGCAACCGTAGTGGATTGCGTTCGAAAAGGCTGGGTCTGAGTGGTTTAAGCTACTAATTCAAAATTCCTTTGAAAATATTGAAGTTTTTATGCTTCGGTTCTAAGAATTCACTACTTTTGCGCTTCGATACAAACGGTATCGATGCCCTGCGGGCGTGATGAAATTGGTAGACATGCTGGATTTAGGATCCAGTGCCTTTAAAAGCGTGTAGGTTCGAGTCCTATCGCCCGCACATTAAGAGGTTGATCGTTAGTTTGATGTGACATTGTCACGCTGCTTCCGATCAACCTTTTTTTTATGCCCATGTGGTTCGCAACCTCCCTTTAAGACGTATGTTGTTTAGATATGGTCGACACGGCGCTAGAAGACACCATCAAGGAGGTTATGCAGCGGTTTTCTACTCATCTCGAGAGAACCAACCAACGCAAAACCCCTGAGCGGTTTGCCATTCTTGAAGAAATTTACAGACGCACCGATCACTTCGATGCAGAGGCTCTTTATATCCACATGAAGACGCAAAGTTACCGGGTGAGTAGAGCTACGGTATACAACACGCTAGAGCTTCTAGTGAATTGTAACCTAGTGACACGTCACCAATTTGGTAGCAATTTGGCCCGTTATGAACGAGCCCACGGTCGTCGGCAACATGATCACATCATCTGTACCAACTGCGGTAAGGTGATGGAATTCTGTGATCCTCGAATCCAACAGATCAAAGACATGATGGGAGACCTCATGAAATTCAACGTCGAGAGCCATTCACTCAACCTCTACGGAACCTGTAAGGACGGTTGTGCAGAAGACAGCTAGTTTTTAGCATATTTGAGTAGTGAAGATCGCTCAGCCAGCATCGTCATTTTTATCGCCTCTTGATCCCCTTCCGTTGCCTCGAATACTTGTTGTTTCATACTACGGCCACGCAGCCTCAACCAGGCCTGAGGCCGAAATCTACCTTTCTCTAAAGAAACTAGGTTATGACATCACGGTCATTACCCATGGAGAATCAGAATACGTTACCCGTTTTCGCGAAAGCGGGATAAAGGTTTTATTCGGGCATCCTGTAAAACGCAGAGATGAAGAAGGAACGGCAATCATTCGGAATGAGCTACTTGCGCACGATTACGATGTACTGATGTTGTACAACAGTAGATCTATCGCAAATGGAGTGCGGGCAGCAAAAGGACTTCCCGTTAAAGTGGCTGTCTATCGAGGATGTGCAGCCGATGTAAATTGGTATGATCCGTTCAACTATCTCAAAATTCTCAACCCGAGAGTTGACGCCATCTTGTGCAACAACGTTGGGGTCCAACGCCATATCCAAGCAAACAAGTTCGGTCAAGACATCACTACTGTCGTCAACAAGGGCCACGACTTGGCTTGGTATGAAGGAATCGAACCAATAGATAAGACAACGATTGGTGTTCCTGCTGATGCCCCAATGCTTATTTGCGTTGCGAATGCTTCCAAGTTCAAAGGAGTTCCCTATTTGCTTGCAGCAATGGGGCAAATCGATCCTACGCTCAATGTTCATCTCGTGCTTTGTGGACGTCGTATGGATACGGAAGAACATCGCACTTTGGCGAAAGCATCCGGATATCCAGAACGAATCATTTATCCAGGATTTCGAGATGACGTGTATCGACTCGTCGCAGCAGCAGATGTGAAAGTGCTTCCTTCCGTAAGAGGAGAATCACTAACCAAAGCTGCCGTGGAAGCCATGTCACTCGGCACAACCTTGCTGCTAACAGATCTTCCCGGAAACGAAGAACTCGTAACGCATGGCGAGTCTGGATGGAAAGTTCCTCCGCGTGATTCAAAGGCACTAGCGGTAGCAATTGAAAAATTAGTACAGGATTCCAGCTTACGCCAAAACCTAGCTGCTGCTGCACTGCAGCGTCTTGCCGGGCCGCTGAGCCATAAAACGACAGTCGAGAATATGGACGCGTTCTTTAGTGGAATGACTACATGATATTGGGCTGATTTGTGCGTACAGTAAACACCAAGCTCTCATTTTAGCGTTACACTAGCATATGCCAAACCACTCAACGTCTTCTCTTGCCTTTTTGCTCTTATCTGTAATAGCAATTTGTTGCACCTCTTGTGGACCAAAGGTCACGTTAGATGCTCCAGAAGTGACGCCTGAAACAAGGATTAACTTGGTGAGACAAGCAAGCGGTGACTACCTCTTAAAAACAAACGAAGGCGGTGTTCAGCCAATTTATGTGGGAACGCGCCCTACAAACATTGATTGGTCAACGCCTTATGGCCAGCGACAAGGACGTCGCACAGTTATCAGCAATCCGGGCTTGGCAGATCGCTATTTCATAGGTATGCATACTGAAAATGGAGACACGTTAATCGTATCCGATCAGCGAATTCCCCTTTCAGGCTCAAATAACTTTCGAGATGTTGGTGGGATACCTACGAAAGATGGACGATTTGTTCGTTGGGGGCAGATCTATCGGTCTGATCGATTGAGTGCGTTAACGGACAAAGACCTTAAGTATCTTGAATCACTAGGTCTTAAAACGGTTTACGACTTTCGAAGTGAAACGGAAGTCGCAGAAGATCCCAATATCCTTCCTCAAATCGAAGGACTTGATTACATCAACGAACCGATCTACTTTGATGTAGAGGACACCACCAATGTCAGAGAGCGAATCCTGAGTGGTGAAATGTCAACTGTCGAAGCGGGAGATATTCTTGTGGAAGGCAATCGATTATTTGCGACAGAAATGTCTCAAAGGTTCAAGCCATTCGTCGATTGCTTGTTAGGAGGTAAAGGTCCAATTGTCTATCACTGTACTTCAGGAAAGGACCGAACAGGATTCGCGACGCTACTTCTGCTGAGTGCCATTAACGTAGGGAGAGACACTATCGTAGAAGATTACCTGTTGAGTAATTACTATCGCTATGAAATGAATCAGGATCGGCTTAAAAAGCTACGCTACGCCTCGATCATTAAGCGCAACCTCAACATCGAAACGATCGCGCCACTCATGATCGTAGATAGGCGATACATTAATGCAGCCTACGATGCCATCGAAGAGAAGTATGGAAATGTCGATACCTTCCTTGAGAAGGAGTATGGACTCGATGCCGATAAGCGAGCAGAGCTTATCGACATGTACACCTACGGACCAGCAGTGGTTGTAGACGGTGAGTTTGTTCCAGCCGAGACGGGAGATCTCGAAGATGGTGGCGAAAAAGAATAGCGTTTAAGCGAGTACTAAGCCTTTTTGTACGTAGCTTTCAAGATGTTCTTGAAACGCTTTTCGACCTTTTTAACCTTCGGGCGACTCACGTTGCTGATGTAGCCATTGTTCGGGTGCAGCTCATAATAGCCTTGGTGGTACTCCTCAGCATCATAGTATGCTTCGAACTTGCTGAGCTTGGTCACAATCGGATTGCTGTATAGCCCTGCGGTATTTACACTATCGATTACTGCTTTCGCCAAAACCTCTTCTTCCATAGTTTGGAAAAAGATTTCAGAGCGATACTGTGGTCCTGCGTCTGGGCCTTGACGATCGAGCGTCGTAGGATCGTGTGCTACGAAAAATACATCCAGTAACGTTCGGTAGCTTACTACTTCAGCGTCATAATAGATCGCGATCGCTTCAGCATGGTTTGTGCGACCGCTCGATACGAGCTTATAGTCAGCCGTCGATTTTTTGCCACCTGTGTATCCGCTTACTACAGCTTGTACACCTTCAATACGCTCAAAGCTTGCTTCTGTGCACCAGAAACATCCGCCAGCGAAATACGCAACAGGAAGCGACTTGTCAGGAGCAGCAGTAGTCTTCGGTCCTTCTTGCGAGGTCGAATTCATTTTATCGCCACTGGAAGTGTCCGTCTGCGCATTCGCGCAAGCACCAAGAGTGAGCAAAATGGAGGCTGAAAGAGAGAGGAAGAGATTCATTCGATTCGATTTACTAGCAACTAACAACTGTGATGCGATGCTGTTTAGTCTCTCAGCGTTAATGATTGTCAAGATCGGCAACCGCTGCGACAAGACAGAAGTCCTCAACCCAGCGAAACCAAAGTTTTGCTGGAATTACTTCACCGTTCTTGCGGACTTCACCTTTAAATGCTCCTCCGCCAGGAGCAAGCTCAAACTCAAACACAATTAGGTTCTCGTGCCAGTCAATGTCTCGGCGCCCCCACAGCTTAAACAGTGCTTCTTTAGCACCCCAAAGTACGTGTAGTGCGGCAATTTCATCGGGTTGACGATCAATGAACGCACGTTCGTCTTCGCGTTCGAACTTACTTCTAAGCTTCACGATCTTCTCTACGCGCAGTTGTAAATCGATTCCGCACGCATGGGCGCTTACAATAGCTGCAGCATGTCCATGTGAATGAGTGAGCGAAAAATTGAGCGCTCCTTCTCCGTTTAAATGGGGCTTACCAAATTCATCTTTCTCGAACCCTGCTTCCGCAGCATCGGGGACAAGTGCAAGCAAGGCAAGGCGGGCACTGAGCGTTTCTTTAACGCGTACATCGTGTTTAGGGAGCCTGCCTCTCCATCCAGCAGGTAGCGCAGCAAGGAGGTCTTCAGAAGACTCCTCACCTTCCCAAACTACTGCTCGTACTTCTGGAGCAAACCGTTCAAATCGTAGAGGAGGCATGTCTTTGCTAGGTAAGGTGTTTCTCGTAAAGAGGAGGAGGAAGACTAACCCAGCAAATTTGTACGGTGCTGGATGGATGTTTGACTTCCGTAAGTCTCAGCCACTTTTTCGTCGGTGAATACTTCCTTCGTGTCACCATAAGCAACAATCCGTTGATTCAATAGGATGACTCGATCGAAGTAGTTACGTACAGTACTCAGGTCGTGATGAATAACGATGACAGTGCGTCCTTCGTTGGCCAAATCATGCAAAAGAGTCATGATGCGTGCTTCTGTGGTCGCATCAACACCAACAAACGGCTCATCTAGAAACCAGATATCGGCTTCTTGCGCCATAGCACGTGCTAGAAAAACACGTTGTTGCTGTCCACCTGAGAGTTGGCCAATTTGACGGTCTCTAAGGTGGCTAATGCCAAGCTTTTCTAATGCATCATCAATCGCAGCTTTGTCTTTCTTTCCTAGTCGCTGAAGCAGGCTTACATGCGGAAACCTACCCATTCGTACGATATCGTAAACCGTTGCAGGAAACGTGAGGTCTACATCGTCTCGCTGCGGCACGTAAACCACCTCCTTGCGAATATCCAATACAGATCCTCCTTTTATAAGGACGCGGCCAGTGTCGATCTCAATTAAGTCGAGTATCGCTTTGAATAGGGTAGACTTACCTGCACCGTTTGGACCGAGAAGGCCATAAACATAGCCTGGCTCTAGGTTTAGGTAAACGGCAGAAAGTACACGCTTACGGTCATAAGACACGTTGAGCGCTTCTACTTGGATTGCATATTGGCTTTGCTGATCGCTCATAGAATCACTTTTGTCCATACCGAAACATGATAATGAAGCCAATAGCGAAAACGGCTAGTAGTGTCCCGACGAGAAGTGGGATACTACCTTCCTCTTCTTCAAAGCCGTCGTCGGCAGAGAGGTTGGTATTCGCGCCACTTAAAGCATTCACGATTGTCCGTGTGTTGAAGCGCAGCATTTCGAGATAGGTACTCGCGGGGCTTTCTTCATCTCCAAGAGAGTCACTGTAAAGGCTTCCTCCGATGCGGGCGCCGGTATCATCTGCGATTTGACGAATCAACTTAGGGTTGACCGTTGTCTCGATAAACACAGAAGGCACTTTGCTTTCCATGATGAGCTTAATGACTCGTGCCACATCGCTCGTCTGCGCATCAGCATCAGTACTTGTTCCTAAGATTGCTTCTAGGCGCAAGCCATAAGCAGATCCGAAATACTGAAAGGCATCGTGCGAAGTAATCAGCACCCGTTGTTGTGGTGGAATGACTTGAACTGTATCCTGAATCCAAGCATCGAGTTGTTCGATTTCTTGGCGGTACAGGCGATAGTTGAAGTCGAATTGATCGGCGTACTCAGGGAAGGTCAAGGCAAGGGCGCGATAGATGTTTCTAGCATAGATCAGGCCGTTGCCTGCGTTCATCCATGCATGTGGGTCATCACTACCTTCATAAGCCACAGAGCCCAACGGCTCAATCCCTTTGGTAATTAAGGTGACAGGAGCCTTTGTGCCTGAATAACGTATCAACTCATTGAGCCACCCTTCGAAGGTGAGTCCGTTACGTAGGATCAAGTCAGCTGACGTTACCAATTTGGCTGCCTCAGGTGTAGGCTCGTATGTATGCGGATCTCCGCCAAGCGGAACGATGCTTTTTACTTGGATCACATCGCCAGCGATCACTTCCGCCATGTCAGCAAAAATGCTGGCGGTACTAACCACAAGCGGACGGTCATCTTCCTCCGCTTGGGCGGAAGAGGTTTTGGCGAAAGCTAGCAGAATGCAAACACCAAGTGCAGTTATAGAACGAATACTCACGGCTGCAAGTTAGGCAAGACTAACTTTTCGCTGGCCATCATAAATTAAGCTGATTTATCTTCAGTAGAGTAGGGCTGAAGTAGTTGTTCTTCGCCGGCTGTCTAGTTAAGTCTAGCATAGCTGAGAAGGGTAGCAAGAACCGTTGCTCTAATCGTAGAGCTGTGACATAATACAAAAAAGCCCTTCCGCGGTAGGCGAAAGGGCTTTTTTAGTCGATAGGAATTCGAATTATGGCATGTACTCAAACGGTACCGTATACCACTCATTACCACTGAAAATCATAATCCAGTACTTGCCTCTAGAGAGTTGACCGGGTTGGACGTTCCATCGTGGAGTGCTTCCGTTTAGCTCAAGAACTGTGCGACCGCCTGCGTCTGAAATGAAAGCCATGTCCACAGGGGCAACCAAGTCTTTTATTTCAATTTGGCCACGTACTGGGTTTCGTGCTAGTCGAGGGCGAATAGATGGAGGTCCTGCTTCTGAAGAAGAAACAGAAAGCATCGCTTCATTGCTGTAGTCTGAAAGCTCACCGTCAATCAAAGCACGAATGCGGTAGTAGTTAGCACCTGAAGGGGCTGTACGGTCAGAATAGTTAGCGAGAGTGCCGCTGATTTCAGTTACGGTAACGTAGTTGCTCGGGACGCTGCTAGATCGCTCGATTAGTATGCGGCTTGCGCCAGCGTAAGCTTCCCAGTTCAAACCAACAGTTCCGTTGGTAAGAGCGTCAGCTGTTAAATTGTTTGGAGCCTCAAGTGCCTGACATCCAGCGTCGATCCTAGCAGCAATGTTTGTGCGAAGTTGTGGTAGTTCTGCGTAAAGCATTTCTCCTGGGCAAGCTGTATTGCATCCGTCTCTGTGACCTGATAGTCCGTCGAGAGATAAGCCTGAAGGCTGATGAGCTACAGTGCTGTTTACGTCGATTTCAAACTCGCAAGAAAGAAAGTAGCCGAGCGTCGTTAACGCAGACATCGCAGCTGTTGCAGGAGCTTGATCAACGTAATTACCTAGCATACAAACGCCGAGAGTTCCTGCGTTTTGAGCGCAAAAGTGTGCGCCTTGAGCTGCTGTTCCACGCCCTTGGTATACGGTGCCGTCTGGAGCAATAAGTAGATTGTAGCCAATGTCTGACCAACCATTCGTGTTGACATGAAAGTCATAGATCGCGCGAACCACCAAAGCGTAGTCTACATCTGGTGTAAGGTTTCCAGCACTGTGGTGTACGATAAGAACCTCAGGAGTCAGTGGGGTAGGAGCGTTAATGGTTGGGCAATCACCGTTTGGACACCATGAATCTCGCTCTACTACTGCAGGTGCTGGACAAGGACAAACGTTAGCTTCTAGTGCAGAGAATGTCTTTGCAGACTGATCTGCGTCGTTGTAGGTCAGTGCTCGAACAGTGACGTTATAGTTACTAGTTGATTTTACTTCGATTCTTCTTACGTGCCCAGGCAAAGTCAATAGACTCGCAGCAGGAGTACCTGCTTCATTATCAAGAGACCAATTCATCCAAGAGGACATGCTCTTGTCACGCTTGGCGTAGCGATATTGAAGTTGAGTAGGGTGTTGGTCGGCTGTCCACTCAGCTGTAAAGGCTTGAAGGCCTCCAGCGGGAACATCGAGATTCTTACTACTGTTCGCAACGAGATTAGCCCGAAGTTCCTGTGCGTATTGTGCACTGAGCTCAAGGCTGCAAAGTGCAATACACAAGGTGAGTAAGAAGAGAAAAGAGTTTTTAATGCGCATCCTGACTTCCTAATTTACGTAGAGCGTGAATTGGTCAACTAGGGGCAGACATTAAGCTTGCCCATGTCAGTTAGGGCGCAGCAATGACTGGAACACCTTCGAGGGTGCTCGTCGAACAATTTTTACTCTGGGTTTGTGACGACCGGGATAGGCCCGTCACGGTTTAGGATATGCTTGATTAGGAATGGGAGTTCCTAATCTATCCGCAATCTAGGCTTTTTCTAATAAACCTCGGTAGATTGTTTGTTCATCACGAACGATGATGAAATACAATCCTTGCGGAAGGGAGTAAACGTTAAGAGTTGTATTTGAAGCAGACATCGTACCAGAATAAACAGTTTGACCCGTTGAGTTGAGGATTTGGACATCAAACTGACCATCGCCAGACAAACCGGTTATCGAAACGGCATCCTTCGTTGGATTTGGGAAGAGAGTAAGTCCTTCAAAATCAGAGGCTTGTTGTGTGCTACTCACTCCACAATTGGCAACATCAAAATTATAGGATATTGAACGAGAATTGCTGTCTAGGCAGGTTCCCACGAATTCGGCCACTACTGTTCTTTTGAGTAAAAGAGTCGATGTAGGAGAAAGTGTAAGCACTTTTGTCTCGGCCAAAAGATTTTCATCTTCATCGAACCACTTGAAGGAAGAGGCAATGTTTACTGCATTTGCACTAGCCGTAAGTTGGTATGTTGAATCTAGGCATAGGGTGTCAGGAAGACTGGAAGCGTCGCTTGTAAGCGATGTGATGAGTGTCGGGAGGACATTTACATCGACGGTTAGACTTCTTGATTCTCCGAAAAGCGAACCTGACACTTGAATGTTTTGAGAGTTCGTCAGTTCGTCAATGGTGTACGTGGTTTCTCGACTTACCGTGTCAGCCCCAACAATCCAATTTACCTCTCCCTGCGGGTAAGGCGGATAAATGGCAGCAGCAAGAACAAGTGATGTGCCTTCACATGCTGAAACGTTGGCCGTTTCAGATGTCAACTCCCACAGCACATTATCTGCTAAGTTCTCTATAACTCCAATGTCAGCCGAAGATCCTCTAAACCTTGCTTCTTTAGCTAAGTCCAAAAAGATGCCGTGGGCAATTAGGATGGAATCGTTTCCGGCGTCTATGAGTGGACTGTTAGGTAATGGATTATAAGCAGGCGTAGTCCTATCTCCATCGAAGAAATCTGGCGTGTCTCCGAAGATGTTACCGCCAAGACAAACTGGTTCACCTCCGAATCCCGAGTTTAAGCTCGCACAGTCAACCTCATCGAAATAGCAATTTAAGAGATGAGGGCGTCCGTGGATGATCCGTAGCGTTCGTCCGTTGCCAGCTTCGTTGTACTGGAATATCGTATTTGCTACAAACGGCTCTGCTGTTCCTGAAGCGTCGTTTCCATTACTGTAGAGCGCTCCTCCAACATCGGCTCTGTTATCTGAAAAAACACAATTTAGAATGAGTGGACTACTCTCGCCACCCTCGCTTCCAAGGCAGTAAACTCCCCCAGCGCTGCTTGCGCTATTGTCCGCAATAACGCAGTTTATGAAGCTTGGGCTGCAAACTCCTGATTTGCCTAGGTTGTAAACTGCACCTCCGTAAAGCGTTGCGGTATTCGACCAAAATTCAACGTCGCGGTACATTGCTCTACTTGAGCCTTCGATCGCATTGACAAGAATAGCTCCTCCTGATTCACCGCTTAGGTTGGATCCGAAGTAAGATTCGTAAATTTCAAAGTCGGCTGTTCCTCCAAAAACGGCAGAAGCGTAGATCGCGCCCCCTGCATTACTTGACTCATTTTGTGAAAAGTCACAGCCCGTAAACACTGGATTAGCTACACCTTGATATCCTCCATCAATGTCGATACCTCCACCAAAATGAGCGGAATTGTTAGCGAAGTCGCAATTGACAAATGTCGGAGAACAGAGCCCGTTCTTACCGTAAAGCCGAAGGGCTCCTCCTTCTCCAAGTGGCGAGTTATTGTCAACGAAATAGACGTCGTCAAAGGCTGAGGTGGAACTTCCTCCTTCAGCGGCTCTAATCAACAGTCCACCTCCACCTTCGTCTCCGGCAGAGTTTGAATCGAAATCACAGTTGACAAGTTCAGAACTATCAGATCCTCCAAAGCTTGAGCTTATCGTCATGGCCCCTCCGCCGGTACCGGCAATGTTATCTTGGAAGGAGCAGCCACTAAAACGCAACTTCGACTTTTTGTCCTGGTCTGCATCAACAAACACAGCTCCTCCGTAGCCAATACTCTCGCCAAAGTCGAAGTGGCAAAGCGCGAGTTCGAGTTGGAAGGTTTCTTCGACATCATAGGAAGTCACGTATAACAGAGATCCACTTGCTCCTCGACTCGTAGAGCCTCGTGTATCGTCGTTTGCTAGGCCGTTCGTAAAATTGATCTTTTCGATACGAGTGCCTGCTGTTGGGGCAATCGCTTCGAGAACCGTAAAGCTGCGCGTAGCGGCAACACCCGTTTCTATTTGTCCGCTTAACGTGACAATAGTCGTTGATTGTGCTTGTTCAGCGCTGTTGGAGATATCTTCAAGAGGCCCTTGGGCTGCAGTAAATCCACCGATCAGTTTTACACCTTTCGGCAAAACAAATCTTGTGTCTCTATCGGCAAATGTGCAGGGCGAACAGGTGATGGGTGTATATGTGCCTCCACTTACACGGACCTCATCTCCAGACGCTGCCGAAGCCAGTGCGGCCCGCAAATCGCCTGTAGCATCTTGCCAAGAACTACCACTACCGGTGGCATCTTGAGATACATAAATGACTTGTCCTAAAGATGACGTAACACTCGCTAGCACCAAGAAGGTGATGCTTAGAAAAAGTGTGGTCGACGTAGCTATTTTCATTGTCCAGTTGTCTGCGAGGGGCAGAACCAGTACCTACTGCAAAAATGATACGAGCTTTCAATCGAGTTTTTTATCTCCAGAAGGTTAACGGTTGAGAACCTCACTATCACCAATGAGTAAGACAACGGAATAGCTCGACTACCTTACCCGCATGGAAGAACATGCTATGATTTCTCCCGGGCTGCTTCTCGCGATTGTAATTGGTTATTTCGCCGTACTCATCGGGATTAGTTACCTCACCGCAGGCAAAGGAGACAATGACACCTTTTTTAAGGCTGGTAAGTCTTCTCCTTGGTACCTCGTGGCCTGGGGTATGATTGGGGCAAGTCTCTCAGGTGTCACCTTCGTGAGCATTCCTGGTGTCGTTGGCGCAGGAGGACTAAACCAGCAGCTCTCTTACATGCAAGTGGTCTTCGGCTATTTGCTAGGTTATGTGTTTATCGCGACAGTCCTCTTGCCTCTGTATTACAAGCTAGGGCTAACGAGTATCTATGAATACCTAGCAAAGCGATTTGGAAAGAGTAGCTACCTCACTGGGGCAGCGTTTTTTCAGCTTTCCAGAATCATCGGGGCAAGCTTTCGGCTTTATTTGGTTGCAATCGTATTGGACATGTTTGTGCTTGGCCCTTTGGGCTTCCCTGTTTGGGGGACAGTCGCAGTGACCTTACTCCTGATATACCTATACACTTTCAAAGGAGGAATGCGTACAGTCGTCTACACGGATACGCTTCAAACGTTTGCTATGCTTGCGGCAGTAGGGGTGACCTTGTATGCACTCACCTCCAACCTTGGAGGTAGCATTTTTGACATCCCTACGATGGTCAAAGAGAGTGGGCTGGATCAAATGTTCTTCTTTGGCGGTGGCTGGGGAGACGCTAATAATTTTTGGAAGCAATTCTTTGCAGGTGCTTTGCTCACGATAGTGATGACGGGCCTCGATCAAGACATGATGCAGAAAAACCTGACTTGTCGATCCCTAGGCGATGCCCAGAAGAACATGTTTAGTCTTTCACTTTTGCTTGTTCCGATCAACCTTATTTTCCTGAGTCTAGGAATATTGCTGTACAGCTGCATGGCCCATATCGACATGGAGATTCCAGCAAAAGCTGACCAGATTTTCCCGACGATGGCAATCAGCCATTTGCCTCCCGCAGCAGGAATCACATTTGTGATCGGCCTTATCGCAGCTGCGTATTCAAGCGCCGATAGTGCATTGACGAGTCTTACAACGAGCTTCTGCGTCGACTTTCTCGGCTTTGAACGAGAAAGTGGTACCGCGAAGAGTAATCAAAAAAGGACGCGAAACATCGTTCATATAGGGTTCGCAGTCGTCCTTTTTGTAGTGATACTCATCTTCTACACGATCAACGACGATAGCGTCATCAACTCACTCTTCCGTGTTGCGGGTCTTACATACGGACCGTTATTGGGGCTCTTTGCTTTCGGGCTAAGTAACCGTCGAATGCTGCGAGACAGGCTTGTTCCTGTTGTTTGCGTAATCGCACCCATCCTAAGTTGGCTAATCGATAGCAACTCCGTAGAGTGGTTAAACGGCTTCAAGTTTGGCTTTTTGTTGCTCGCGCTCAATGGCGTACTGACGTTTCTAGGCCTTTGGTTACTCAGTATAGGAGTAGAGGAGGAGCAACAAGCCACTCCAATTAAGCTGTAAATAAAAAACCCGACCACCTTTCGGCAGCCGGGCTGAGGTCTATTGGGGTTAAAGCATAATGCTTTTAGACCTTGTTTGGGGGGTGTCAGTAAGTAGACTTAATCAAGTTCGAAGGCGTAAATCTTCGTTCCTGGCATTGTTTCATAACGTCCTTTCACGACGAGCATACCGTCTGCTTTTTCGACTTCTTTCATAAAGTCAGCCACGGTATTAACCTCACGTCCACCTGCAACGGTGATAATGAAGCCTTCGGCCATGTCCGTTTGACTGGCCACTCTTCCTGTGCGAATGTCTGCCACCTTAACTCCGCCATCGATACGAAGCCTTCGTTTGGTGGCGTCATCTAGTTCCTCGACATCGATGCCTAGCGCAGCATAGCCTTTAGCTGCCTTCTTTCTTACAACTTCAGTGGTACCTGTTGCAGTTTTGAGAATTACATCTGTGGACCGTTCAGTGCCATCGCGGAGGTACGTAAGGCGAACTGCATCACCTGGGCGATGACGACCGATTTGCTCCAGTAGTTCTGGGCTAGTTCGGACCTTATTCCCGTCGATCTCAACAATAATGTCGCCTTCTTGAAGCCCAGCTTCTTTGGCTGAACTATTGTCCATTAAGGCTGCGATGTAAACACCGTAGTTAATCTCTAGCTCACGATCATCAGCAAAGGCCTGATCTACTTCAACAATACTCGCACCAATAAATCCACGCTGTACGGTTCCGAACTCGCGCAAATCGTCAACGACTTTGCGAACCAAGCGACTCGGTACAGCGAATGAATAACCAGTGTAAGCCCCCGTAGGTGAAGCAATCGCCGTATTGATGCCGATGAGGTTACCTTCTGTATTTACGAGTGCACCTCCAGAATTACCAGGATTGACAGCGGCGTCTGTTTGAATGAAGCTTTCGATTGCCGTTTGATCACGACCCTGAGAGCGACTCTGTCTACCGATGATATTGATGCTTCGGCCAAGTGCACTTACAATTCCTGCAGTGACAGTCGTCTCTAAGTCAAACGGGTTGCCTACAGCAGCTACCCACTGCCCAATACGGACTTGATCCGAATCAGCAAATTCAATGAACGGCAGGTCTTTCGCACCTTCGATTTTTAGAAGAGCAATGTCCGTCGTAGGATCAGTGCCAATAAGGATTGCTTTGTACGTGTCTTTGTCTCCAACGCGTACTTCAAGGTCAATGCTTTTGTCAATCACGTGGTTATTCGTGACGATGTAGCCATCCGCAGAGATGAGAACACCAGATCCTGCACCGACGCTTGGTTGTGGCGCCTGCCGCTGGCCTCCTTGACCCTGAGGGGCGCCGAAAAACTGTCTAAAGAATTCCTCTTGTGAGCCCTGTCCACCTTGAGCTTGGTTTCCCGCCTGCGCTTGCATTGTATTTCGAATGAAGACCACCGCTGGGCTAACCTTATCGGCAGCAAAGGTGAAATCGAAAGGAGCGAAGTTCGAATTGGTATTAGGAGTGAAGTTGGTTTCGGCTGCGGCTACCGCATCGTGATGTTCTATGCGATAGGTATTCGTAGCGCTTTCGCCAAAACCGAAAGACCAAAGTATACCAAGGGTCAAGAGACAGCTCAGTGCTGAGGCGAAGATTATACTTCCGTAACGAGTCATGTGTGTTGTGTAATCTGGTTTAACAATAGAGTCATCTATGTAGACGACGTTAAGTCTGATATACCAACGGCCAAGCCACCCGACGTGTTGATTGCCGAATGTTAAAGAAATTGAAAAATCTAGAAATGGCGCTTACTCCTTGAGTCTGCACTTCACGAAATCCAAGAGCTCGGCATGAGCGCGAAGCACTTCCTGTGTGAGGTGTTGGAGTTGCCCAAATTGCCCTTCTAGTACTCTAGCGTCTGGAGCGGTCTCGCCAGACTTCTTCGAAGAGAAGTTATAGCAACGCGTGAGACCTTGAAATACGTCACCGAACTCTTCGGCTTGTGTATTGAAGTCTGCGAGTGCAGCAGCTTCTTCGCTATTGAGTCTCAGGTAATTGGTAAAGGCCTTCTTATAGGTGCAGTCGCAACTCAGATCACGCTTGGTGAGATCATGAATAGAGACACCAAAGAGATGAGAGAATTTGAGAAGGTTGCAGAGCTTTGGTTCGGCAGTACCTTTCTCGTAGCTCGCGATGTTGCCCCGATTGAGTCCAACTTGCTGTGCTAGATCTTCCTGACTATACCCCAAGCGTTTGCGCATGTGGCGCATGTTGGTTGCAAGACCATGAGAGATTGTAACAGTGATTACGCGTTCCATGAGAAGAAGAATAAGCTAAAATTCGACCAAAAGCGCGAGTCACCCGACAAGCGCATATACTATACGCCTATGCACCGAAGTTAGTTTTAGGTAATTTTATTTACATCTCAACGGCCTCGATCTACACCTTAACCGTTAAGTTATCCTTAAAATACCGCATTTAAGCAGGTTTCTGCACTAAAAAAGCAGCGGTTTCGTACCAAAAATCCTATATTTGTAAATAGAATTTACATTCTACCACAAAAAAACAACATCATGACCCCATCCCTTTCCCTCCAAGCAAACGTTTTTAGCCAGTTTGAAGAAATCAGCCCAAGTCTCCGTGCATTTAGCATGGCGCTCACTCAGAGTGAGGCTGATGCGCACGACCTTTATCAGGATACTGTATATAAGGTCATCAGCAACGCTGAGAAGTTTAGACAAGGAACCAACTTTAAAGCTTGGGCGGTTACGATCATGCGGAACTTGTTCATTAACAACTACCGTAAGAAGATGCGTCGCAATACGCTTCTAGATCAGACCCCTAACAACTACTTCATTGACTCCGGTCAAGTGAACAACCCGAATGCGGGTGAGAGTGATGCGAGTTACAAGGAGCTTTTGACAATGGTCAACAAGCTTCCAGATGATCTGCGTATTCCCTTCTGGATGGCCTACCAAGGCTACAAGTACGAAGAGATTTCTGAGAAGCTCGGAAGTCCACTTGGTACAATCAAGAGTCGAATCTTCTTTGCACGCCGAAAGCTTCAAGCGCTCTACGCAACTGCAAGTGTTGATTTGACACTACCTGCTGAAGTGGAAGCATAATCGCATCTAAAGCAAATTTGAAGCCCCTAGTATCTAACGATGCTAGGGGCTTTTCTTTTTGAATGTTACTGCTATACTTACTGCGAATCAGTGGTTCGCAGTAAGTGTAGCAGTACTGGGCGCGCGTAGCACAGTAGCTTGTTGATAGTCACATGCCTCCGCGCCACGTGTCTCACATCTCACATCTCACATCCCAAATCTCAAATCCCGCTAACTAATCTTCGTCCACGCCCTGCGCGTCTCCCCGATTTCGCGCATGTGAAGCTTTAGGCCAAAGTGCCGGGCATCGACAAATTCTGGATCTTCTGTAAGTAGCTTCTTAGCCTCTTCATGGGCCACATTGAGGATGACCTCATCTTCTGGAATACGTGCAAGTTTGAAAAGCATCTGACCACTTTGGCGCAAGCCTTCAATGTCACCAGCTCCACGAAGCTGTAAGTCTTTTTCTGCAATCACAAAACCATCGTTCGTGTCACACATGATTTTGACGCGCTCTTTCGCATTGTCAGACAGGCGCCCATCGGTCATGAGCAGACAATAGCTTTGCTCGGCACCACGCCCTACGCGACCACGAAGCTGGTGTAACTGACTAAGGCCAAAACGTTCAGCATTTTCAATCACCATTACGCTGGCGTTAGGAACGTTCACGCCAACCTCAATAACCGTCGTGGCCACCATGATCTGCGTCTTCCCTTTCACGAAGCGGTCCATTTCAAAGTCCTTCTCTGAAGCTTTGAGCCTACCATGAACGATCGAAATCTGATACTTCGGAGTAGGGAAGCGCTCTTGAATACGCTCAAAACCTGTCATCACATTCTTGAGGTCAAGCGCATCACTCTCTTCAATAAGCGGGTAGACAACGTATATCTGTCGGCCTTTTTCAACTTCCGAGCGCATCCATTCCGTGACCTCGCCTCTATGCTTTTCGACAATGTGGCGCGTCGTAACGGGCTTTCGTCCTGGCGGTAGCTCATCGATTTTACTGACGTCGAGCTCTGCATGTGTCGTTAATGCGAGCGTTCTCGGAATAGGTGTCGCGGTCATTACCAGTACATGCGGTGGATGTGGCTTATTCTTTCGCCACAACTTGGCGCGCTGTTTCACCCCAAAACGGTGCTGCTCATCAATGACTGCTATGCCCAGATTTTTGAAGACGACAGCATCTTCAATGAGAGCATGGGTCCCGATAAGGATATGTAGATCGCCGCGTTCAAGTGCTCTTAAGGTCTGGGCACGTTGCTGCACTTTGGTATTGCCCGTTAAAAAGGCAAGCATGACTCCAGAGCCTTTGAGCATTTCAGAAAGCCCATCAAAATGCTGATTAGCAAGTATTTGAGTTGGTGCCATCATCACCGCCTGATATCCGTGATCGATGGCCATGAGCATGGCCATGAGCGCAACGATGGTCTTTCCCGAACCTACATCACCTTGGATGAGCCTGTTCATGTGGGTACCTGAGCCTAGGTCTTTTGAGACTTCCGTCAAAACCCGCTGTTGGGCACCCGTCAACGTAAACGGAAGCTTTTCAGCCACGAATTGATCGTAGATTTTTCCTGGACCGGGAATGGTGTATCCTTTGATGTCGCGATCGTGCTGGTATTTCCCCCAGAGTTGACGCATCTGAAAGAGAAATAGCTCTTCAAATTTGATCCGTCTCGTCGCTTCATGTGCTGCATCGTGGTCTGCAGGAAAGTGCAAATCATGCAGCGCCTTGGCGTGGGTGATCAAGCGATACTGTTCGCGCAAGTAAGCAGGTAGCGTGTCCTCAGCTCCAGGGAACCTTTCTGTTAATAGCCCAATGATCGCCTTGACCATCCTTCTCCGCGTCTTCATGTTGACGCCCTTCGAGTTGAATTTCTCTGTGCTTGGGTAGACAGGCTCAAAGGTTTCGTTGGCACCAGCGCGTTCACTTAGTTCAGGGTGGGCAATGCTCGCTCTGTTTTTGAAGACGTTGACTTTCCCGAAAACGGAGTAAGCTCTTCCAACAGTAAGTGATCGAGCGGCATAGTAGCCACCTCTAAACCAGACGAGATCCACTTGGCCTGACTCGTCTTGAATCGTTGCGGATACGCGGCGTTTTGCACCTGTTCCAATGTGATTGACCCGACGAAGTACACCTCTAATAAACACGTCTGTATTAGGGACCGTCTTTAGTTCGGCTATTGGTGTCACTTGGGTCTTGTCTACATATCGAAGCGGAAGCAAGTAGACTAAGTCTCCAAGTGTCCTCACCCCCAACTCTTCGGCAAAGAGTTGCGCCTTTTCATCTCCAAGTCCTTTGAGGCTTGAGATCGGTTTAGCAAGAAAGTCTTTCCAGGCAGGCAGCACAGTGCAAAAATGCTACATCTATAGCGAACTACACAATTTGTATCAAAAAAGGATAAGAAGTCTTTAATCTCGAGTTGAAAAGGGAGATATCCCGCAACTTCAAGTGCGTTGATGAAGTTTATCCGGGGTACTGGGTTGCTATGCTAATAGCAGCTACTTTTGCAAATCAAATCTCAATGTATTATGGCCACCAGCATCAGACAAGAACAAGTCGGAGAACTCGTACGCCGCAACCTTGGGGTAGTGCTTCAAAGTGAAGGCAGTTACATCTATGGCGCAGGACCTTTCGTCACGTGTACAGAAATTCAGATGACTTCAGACTTGGGTATCGCTCGCGTTTACCTTTCTGTTTTCGGAACAGAAGACAAGCAATCCGTAATTCTCAAGCTCGAGGAGGAGTATGCTCGCATTCGGCAAGCTTTAGGTTTCCGCTTGCGTAAGCACGTTCGTCGTATTCCAGACCTTCAATTCTACCTTGATGACACCCTTGACGAGATGTATCGTCTTCGCGAGGTGTTTGATGAATTGAAAGAAGAGGAGAAATCGAAGGGTAAGGATACAGAGGACTAAGAGTTGCTCCCAATGTTGAGTTGATAGTGTTGATTGCCAAGGTGCTTCGTGCGCCTTCGGCTCAATTCCGGCGTCTGACATCTGACAGTCGGGCAGTATTTCTCGCAGAGCGACCTCCGGTCTTCGCAAAGGAGCAAAGATCGCAGAGTCGATACGCACTTGTAGAGCGCGTAGGCCTTAATAGCCTTAGCAGAATGTGTGCACATTGCAGCTGCGTCTAATGTTAGCCCAGAGTTTACTCGGAGCGAAGAGAATTGAACCGCAAAAGCGGCCTTCGGCCTCGGAAGGGATCAGAGATCGAAACGCCAGATGAATTTCAAACGCAAGTTCTCGCAGAGCGACCTCCGGTCTTCGCAAAGGAGCAAAGATCGCAGAGTCGATACGCACTTGTAGAGCGCGTAGGCCTTAATAGCCTGGGCAGAATGTGTGCACATTGAAGCTGCGTCTAATATTAGCCCAGAGTTTACTCGGAGCGCGGACATTGAGCTCATGTTCTCGGTGGACCGCAGGAGCGGTCAGACTACAATGATGTGTGCGTCCCAATTAGCAGTCCTACATCTCATATCTCACTTCTCATATCCCAACTACCCCCGTTTCGGAATCGGACTTCCGTGAGGATCTGTCTCAGGAAAACCAAGTTCCTTGTCAATTTCATCTAGGAGCTCATCAGTAAGCAAGTGCTCATAGCGTTCTGCTTCATCGTGAATCTGGTCCTCGGACAACCCAAGGCGATCAACTAAGAACGTTTCATAAAGACGGTGAGCACGCACAAGCTTGAATGCTTCGAGTTTGCCAATGTTGGTCATCGCCAGTGGCTGTAAAGTCACAACGCCCCGTTTTGCTAGCGTCTTGAGTCTTGCGGTTACTACGCCTTTCGGCAAAACCGTCTTTTCTACCAACGCATCCAACGTCAATGCATCATTCTGCTCTAGGCGTGCGCCTTGCTTAATGACGTCTTCTATCTCGATACGGCGTTCACGGTTTCGCTTGCGGAAGAACTTGAAGACCAATCCACGCTCTGGAGCGAAGAATACCGCCAAGCTGTAGAGGAAACTAGCCATTACAGCCATGGCTGGACCAGGAGTTGTCTTAAACGCAAACGCGATGGCAAGCCCGAATACCGAAGCCAAAACGCCAACCAAAGAAGCGATCATGATGACCCGAGGCAAACGTCTCGAGAGTAACAACCCCGTTGCAGCAGGTGTAATAAGCATTGCAACAACGAGAATGACACCTACCGTTTGCAGAGCTGCTACCACAGCAAACGAAAGCAAAAGCATCAAGAAGTAGTGCACCAATTTGGTGTTTACCCCCATCGTTTCCGCAATCACCGGTTGGAAAGTCGTAGCAAAGAGCGGACGATAAAACACGAAAAGACTAGCAAGTACATACAGGCAAATCATGCCCGTGAGAACTAAGTCACTATCTGAAACGCCAAGGACATTACCGAAAAGGAAATCCTTAAGGTCAATGTGTGCATGCTCATTCTTGCTTAGCCAGGAAATCCCCATGACACCGAGCGCAAACATGGTGGTGAAGACAATGCCGATGGCCGCGTCGTTTTTGGTAGCGACCTTCTGTTGAATCCAAGTAATAAGGACTGCAGTGACAAGCCCGGCAGAAACAGACCCAAGGAAAAATCCCAATGCAGAGTAGCCGCCAACCATCATAAAGGCAATGACAACACCTGGAAGGATAGCGTGGCTCAGCGCATCACCGACCATGGACATGTTGCGCAGCACGATAAAGCAACCGAGCGCTCCACACATCAATCCGACCATGACACTTGCAGCAAGTGCACGCCACGCATACGGGTAATCTAAAGCTGTGATGATTTCTTCCATCTTGCGCAAAGTTAGGCAAGACTAACAATTTTAGCTTACTGTATTTCAACCCGATAGCATGTTCTCATCTGAGAAGGAGTAGTACTTGTGACCGGCAACAATGAGGTGGTCCAGCAGCTGAATATTGAGAATCTTCCCTGCCGATACGAGGTTACGTGTGAGTGAAATATCCGACGAACTGGGCGTCAGGTTGCCCGAAGGGTGATTGTGAGCAAGCACAAAACTCGTCGCATTGAAGCGCAATGCCATGGCCATAAGCTTTCGTACATCGACGACTGTACCATCTACGCCACCACTGCTAAGTCGTTCGGTGCCGATCAGTCGACAGGCAGTATTAAGGAATAGCACCCAGCATTCTTCATGACGAAGGTCAGCAAGTTGAGGACCTAGGATTTGGAAAGCTGTTTGAGCCGTTCGAATGGTCGGTCGTTCCACGTCACTTTCTTGGCCGCGACGTCTACCCAGTTCCAATGCCGCGACAAGGGTCACAGCCTTTACAGCCCCAATGCCGTGCACCTTTTCAAGGGCACGCCAGTCTCGACTAGCCAATTCACGGAGGTGGCCATTGGTATCGAGTAATAGGTTGCGTGCGACATCAACTGCGGTAGCACTCTTTGTTCCTGAGCGAAGCAGAATGGCAATGAGCTCACTGGTTGCAAGTGCTTGCGGACCGTGTTTCATTAAGCGTTCACGGGGTTGTTCTTCTGGGTGCCATTCCTTGAGGGTACTGTTGGCAAGCTTGTCGAGCGGTTCGTTTTTGGGAAGATTACCCTGGGTAAGTTTGGATGAAGAGGGTAGGGTAGGTATATCTTCTATATTCTCCTCGTCTACGACTAAGGTTAGTTGCGGTTTTTTCTCTGCGTTAGAACTTGTCATATCCGTCTTTGCAGCTTGGCGAGAAGACGTAGCTTTACGACCAGCAATGGTGGCTACTTTCAAATTGGAGCGCTGGTTGGGGTGAATAGCTTGTGCTAGGTTTTTCATTTCGGTCAAACAATTTGTAGTAAGACACGGCAATTAACCCGATTCCACGTTTCGATGCAGACTAATTCAAACATTTCGTTAGATTTAGGTTTTAGCGCAAGCGAACGTCTTAAATCTCGTAAGGCTATAGGTGAGCTGTTTGCAGGTTCTCCATCTGCAAAAGCGTATCCGCTGCGGCTCGTATATCGGTTGGTGCCACGTGCCGCTGAGCAAGACGCCCCAGCTAAAATGGGCTTCGTTGCATCGAAGCGAAATTTCAAGCGAGCACCTGATCGTAACCATGTGAAGCGGCGAATGCGCGAGTCGCATCGTTTATCTAAAAGCAAGCTCTATGCTTGGCTTGAAGAGCATGACCAATACATGGAAGGCATGCTCATCTTTACAGGTAGAGACCTTCCAACTCAAAAAGAGATAACCTACGCATGGCGCAAATTGCTACGTCGATTAGACCCGGATTTTTTCAAGTAAACCGTTTGGTGCTTGTCATGCTTTTGCTCTTTGGAATTGCCTTTGCGGCGGTAGCTCAGCAGCAGCCATATCTACTCCTGCAAGGCCCTACAAAAGCCAAGACCTATCGCTTTATGAAAGGTCAATCCTTGGAGTGGCGACTGCAGGGCGAAGAAGAGTTCTTTAGCGCTAGAATAAACGAATTATACCCTGAATCTCAATCGATTAGAATCGATGACATGATCTTGTCGATGGGTAAGATTGCTGAGGTTCGTCATCGCCGCAGAGGCGCTGGAGTGCGCGGGTATTTGCAAGGGCAGGGTATTGCGGCCCTTGTGTTTATCGGTGGGTTCTCAGCTTTCCCGAGTGAGGATCGTGACCGACAAACGAACTTTTTGATCAGTGCTGCGGTAGTAAGTGCCGCGATGATCGTCGTTGGAAGTGTCGACAAAAATGCTTCTCGAGAATTCGGACCCAATAGTAAATACGTGCTGAAAATAGCAGGAGGGGATTTACGTAAAGGGGATAATGGAGAGCGGCAGTAGTAGAGCCTTCTCTGTCGAATGTGACCTCTAGACCAACCCGCGCGGAGCACGGAAGCCTTTGGTCTATTGTCTTAAGAACCAGTCTATCGCGAGGCGGTAACCTTCCAGGCCAAGGCCACTGATCGAACCTACGGCTGCGGGCGTAACAAAGGAGTTTTGGCGAAAGCTCTCTCTTGCAAGGACGTTAGAAATGTGAACGTCAATTACAGGTGCAGTTATGGCTCGGATACAATCTCCAAGGGCCAGAGAAGTGTGACCAAGTGCGCCAGCATTGATGATGATTCTTACACTTTCGTCAAAACCTACCTCCTGTAAGTAATCTAGCAGCACTCCTTCTGAGTTGCTTTGAAACAGCTTGATGTTGACCTGGTCGCTGAATTCGGCCGTCAGTTTGCCAAGGTGGTCATCAAGTGAGACGTTTCCGTAAATCTCAGGTTCGCGCTTACCGACAAGGTTGAGGTTCGGTCCGTTGACGATGTGGATGATCATGCTGGTTGCTTAAAATGAGAAGGCCTTTCTCGCGATTGAATACGCAAGAAAGGCCTTAAAAGTTAGATACTAGCTAAGCTAGTCATCTAGTTCGCCATGTCGCTCAAGAACTTGATACGGTACATACGAATCTCTTCGAGTGTGAAATCGTCTTCATGCAGGGCATTGAAAGCAATTTCAGGATCGTCGGTTTCAGCTTCCATGAAGTATTCCTTCAAGTCATCACGGGTGTAGTCGTCCATTTCCTCTTCGAGGTAGTAGTCGATGTTAACCTTGGTTCCAGAAACGACAATAGCTGAAAGTTCGTCGAGGAACTCGTCCATTGACATTTTAACGACTTCGGCGATTTCGTCGAGGCCCATCTTTTTATCGATGCCTTGGATGATCTGAACTTTCGAGCGACTCTTGTTCGCTACTTGCTTTACCACGAAATCTGCCGGTCGATCAATCTCATTCTCGTCGCAGTACTTCGAGATAAGATCCATGAATGGCTTGCCGTAACGCTTGGCTTTTCCAACGCTCACGCCTTGGATTTTGGCCATGTCTTCGACTGAGATTGGGTACTGCGTTGCCATATCATCAAGACTAGGGTCCTGGAAGATGACGTACGGCGGCAAGTCTTTCTCGTCTGCTACCTTCTTACGTAAGGTCTGCAGCATTGCACGTAGTTCAGCGTCGAGCGCAACTGCACGTGCAGGTTGTGGATCTGGGTTGGCGTTTGAACTATCGAACTCGTGGTTGAGTGCGATGGTTAGGCCATGCGGATTGTCGATAAACTTCTGGCCTTTCTCGGTAACCGAAAGCTGACCGTAGGTCTCGATGTCCTTAAACACGAGATCACTCAGGATTGCTTGGCGGAAGACGCTCATCCAGAAGTTGTCGTCGTGCTCTTTGCCGACGGCGTATAAAGGTCGCTTGTCAAAGCGGTAGTCCTTCATCTCCTTGGTCGCCTTACCCATCACAAAGTCGACGTACGTCTTGATGGTGTACTTCTCGTCCAATTCCTTGATCGCAGAAAGTGCTTGATGCATTTCTGTTTGTACCTCTTTACGAGGCTTAGGATTGACACAATTGTCGCAGAGCTCACAGTTGTCTTTGCCGTACTCTTCTCCAAAGTAATGGAGGAGGAAGCGACGGCGACAGGCTGCTGTTTCGGAGTATGCAGTCACCTCTTGGATTAGCTGGCGTCCTAGTTCACGCTCGGCTACAGGCTTATCACGAAGGAATTTCTCCAAGCGGAGAATGTCCTTATAATTGTAGTAAGCGATACAATCAGAATTGATACCATCGCGACCTGCGCGACCAGTTTCCTGATAGTAGTTCTCGATTGACTTAGGAATATCGTAGTGAATGACAAAGCGCACATTCGGCTTGTCGATTCCCATACCGAAGGCGATGGTAGCAACGATCACGTCGCTATCGTCCTTGATAAACATGTCCTGCGTACGAGAACGTGTTTTGGCGTCAAGCCCAGCATGATACGGCATTGCACGTACACCATTGACTGCTAGTGCACTAGCGATCTCTTCGGTGCTCTTACGGCTCTGTACGTAGATGATACCACAAGCACCTTTAGTCCCTGTCACATACTGTATGATCGAGCGGAAGGTGTTTTCCTTGTTGCCCTTTGATCGTACTTCGTAGTGAAGATTGGTCCGGTTAAAACTTGTGATGTAGATCGCCTCGTCCCTCATGTTGAGGTTCTTTACGATATCACTCTGCACCTTTGGTGTAGCTGTTGCTGTAAGCGCAACTACAGGAATGGTAGGATTGATATCGTCTAGCATCACGCGGATGCGGCGATATTCAGGTCGGAAATCGTGTCCCCACTCTGAGATACAGTGTGCCTCATCGACGGCGACAAAAGAGATGTTCGTGTTTCTGAAAAACTCGATGTTCTCTTCTTTCGTCAGCGTTTCTGGCGCAACGTAGAGTAGTTTGGTTTTACCTGCTCGGATGTCTTCACGTACGGTGCGTGTTTGCACT
The DNA here is from genome assembly GCA_045110575.1 of Saprospiraceae bacterium. Lineage (GTDB taxonomy): Bacteria > Bacteroidota > Bacteroidia > Chitinophagales > Saprospiraceae > CALDTK01. The sequence goes on along the minus strand of JBGCGF010000051.1, from coordinate 18,373 downwards.
TTAGTGAGAGAAGAGTTGAGGTAGTGTGCTACCGCATCGTCCTGTCCGAAGCCACGAATGGCGTCGACTTGATTTTTCATCAGGGCGATGAGTGGACTGATGACGATGGCAGTGCCTTCCATCATCAGTGCAGGGAGTTGGAAGCACATGCTTTTGCCACCGCCCGTAGGCATAATGACAAAAGTGTCTCGTCCTTCGAGGACGGACATGCAGATTTCTTCCTGTTTTTCTTTAAAAGAATCGAAGCCAAAGAAGTCTTGGAGTGCTTCGTGGAGATTCGCGCTCGTTGCGATCATACCGCTAGGGAGATGAGAAGTGTTCGTAATAGAGGTCTAGTGTGTGCGCAAAGCGCAGAAATCGGTGCAAAAAACCCAAAGAGTTTGAAGAAAGCACTGACATGGCTCAAAGCCTGTTACTAAAGTAACGTTTATTTGCCGTTCGTCAACCAAAACCGAGTGTGCCTTTCCACACTTGTAGCGAAAATACGCTAAAAGGGTAGGCTTTATTTCGTGCTTATGTCAAACCAAGGCCTGATTTTCGACACCGCTAAGCGGACTCTTGCAATTGAAGTGGAAACACTACAAGCGCTTCACGACTCACTTGATGCTTCGTTTGCGGCGGTGGTAGACCTCGTCCATACCTGCAAGGGTAGGGTAGTCGTCACTGGTGTTGGCAAGAGTGCGCTTGTTGCTCAAAAGATCGCAGCGACACTTAACTCAACTGGAACACCTTCTCTTTTCATGCACGGTGCTGATGCAATACACGGCGACCTCGGCATGATTCAAGACAACGACATTGTCATCGCTTTGTCGAAGAGTGGAGAGACTTCCGAAATGCGCGCTTTGTTGCCACTTGTACGCCGTTTGGGAAATACAATCGTTGCGATGGTCTCCAAGCCGGAGAGTTACCTCGCGTTGCAAGCTGACCATGTATTGATGACACCGGTCCGCAAAGAGGCGGACCTTCACAACTTGGCTCCAACGGCGAGCGCGATCAGCCAGATGGCTATGGGCGATGCTTTGGCAACGTCTCTAACAGCACTCCGTGGATTTCAACCTGAGGATTTCGCGCAGTATCATCCTGGCGGTTCGTTGGGCAAGCGCATGTTTATGCAGCTGGGCGACTTGGGTTGCAGGAATGAATGCCCAATGGTTACTCCTAATGCTTCTTTGGAGCAAGTCGTCGTTGAGATGACTACTAAACGCTTAGGTGCAACGGCTGTGGTGGATGCAAACGATGACCTTATTGGCATCATTACAGATGGCGACCTTCGTCGTGCTTTAGGCAGAGGGGTTGAGGTTGTTCGCCTTTCGGCAAAACAGTTGATGTCCCCAGCACCCCGCACATTAATGGTTACCGACTTGGCGGTAAAGGGCTTAGAGTTGCTCCAAAAGCATAACATCTCTCAGTTGCTTCTTACCGATGCAAAAGGAAAGTATTCAGGGATGGTGCACATCCATGACTTTGTGAGAGAGGGGTTGGAGTAGGAATCAGACGCCAACGGCATTCTGTTTTTGCATTGAGTTCTTTTTCTCTAGTTCATCTGCAATTTCATTCCAGAGATTGATCCGTTGTCTCAACGCACCTTTTGCTGTGGTGAGTGCATCTTGCCACAATTCAGTATTGTCACCGCAAAGCTCTGCAATCATCTCCAAGGACAGAGGACCGTGTTCGTCACCGTCAACTTCGATATGACGCTCTAAGTAGTAGGTTAGTTTCGGAAATTTAGATTGATTCTCTTTTCCTGACTTTTTAATGATTGCGATAAACATGCTAGGGATAAGATCTTCTCTGCCGTATGTAAAGGCAGAGGCGATTTTATGGGTGTCGCCTGATTTTATCGTGTCGAATGTGAAATTTAAGAAGCTTTTTTCAGCAGGTTTTAAATCGGAAGAAGATATTTTAGATGAAACGTCTTCAAGGTTATGGATAGAGTCAATGAGGTCCGTTGCCCGTTTAGGGTTAGCACCGACTTCCTGCATGGCTTCAAGGTACATTTGGAAGTGACTGTTTGGCACGCCCTTCTCGTTGAGGTCACTCTCTTCACCAAATACTATTTCATTAATGAATCTTGCAGTTTTGGCGTTTTTGACAGGTTTCCAAGGGATAGAAGTACACGTAAGCTTGCTCTGAAGCGCTTTTAATAGAGACATGAAATCCCAAACGGCAAGGACATGCTTTTCCATGAAGATGCGTATGTCATCTTCATTGGATAATAAGTCATATAATTTGTGATTGGCTAGCTCGGTTCTGAGCTTAAGTGTCTCGCTTTCAATCTGTTGAATTTGACTCATTTCTTTGCTGTTGGATCAAGGTGTAGATTTTGCGAATCTGCAGAAATTTATCTGCTATACCACCATAGCCTCCTAACAGTAAAGCCAGTGCTTGGTTCACGGTTTAGTAGCCTTCGTTAACTTACTAGAACGTAAGAACTACTTGCATTCTATCGCCGTCCCCTTCATATCAAAGCACTTCTCTGCTACCATCTGGTTGTCTTTAAAGGTCTGTTCCTTCCAGACATTGGTGTTGGTCTTGTCGTGGTAAATTTTCCAGAGTCCTTCGCGCTTACCATCGACGAAGTTGGCATCTATGCAAAAGCCATTTTCTTCGATGTCACAGATCTTCCAAGGTCCTTGACGAAGGTCATCAACCATTTGACCTTCACCCGCAAGGTGACCGCCATCGTGGAACCATTGCGTTAGACCGTTCCCTTTTCCGTTTTGGAAGACTTCTTCTACGAGTAGTATGCCTGTTTCGCCCCACTCTTTATGGATGCCTTCTTTCTTCCCTAAAACGTACAGGCCTTCTCTTTTCAGTTGGCCATTGGAATGAAAGGTTTTCCATAGGCCATCTTTTTGGCCGTTGAGGAGGAGATTGGTTTTGAGGGTGTCTTGGGATTCCTGCCTTACGCTGGCTTTTGAGAAGTCGTTACTTTTGTGGTTGTACTTTATCTTTCTTATTAGCTGCTTGATGAAGTCTCTATGCGCTGGGCTAGCCGCTTGAACGTTGTTGAGCATTACTTTCTCAATCTGTTTGATGGCAAGGGCTTCATCACCTTCTCTCGAAATCTGGATTTCGCCATAGATGCTTGATGCCCAATTGTCAATGTCGGGTTCTCCCAGCTTAGGGGTAGCTGTGAAGTGCTTAGTAAAAGAAAGTGTTTGCTCCATGATGTACTTATGTGCGGATGAGCAAAGAATTTCTGAATAGAAGCCGTCAGCTCCATTCATCGACTTCGTGAATACTATAAAATGAAATAGAGAAGTACTGTAATTGCCGGAAAAGAGACTGTCTGCAATAGAGAGCATTTTTTCATCACTAGCTCGGACTAGTTTTTCTTGCGTGTAAACCTGCTTAAAGTAGCTAGTGCTATTGAGCGAAGTGTCCTTAATGAACTCTTCTGTTGGGTTCTGCAGTTTTTCTTGAGGCTGCGCTTGAGTGCTGCAGGATGTGCAACAGATAAAAAGCGAAAGGAGTATGGAAGTGGTAAAAAGGTGGTTTTTCATGTTGTGACTTTTCTCGGTGGACCGTGGGAACGGTCATACCACAAAGATGGGGGCTGAATAAAGCGTTTGCTATTTCTGCGCCACCACTAACCGATAGGGTGTAGTAGTAGAATGATCACTTTCACCATCCACATAAACGTACGTAAAACGAAGGTCTACGATCCGCCCGAGCTTGCGTACGTAGTCGATCGCGTCGTTTAGAATAGCGACTTTCTTTCCTGTGTCTTGTACACAAACAACGAGCGTTCCTCCTTGCTTCATTTTTGCTACCACGTGTTTAACAAAGTTGGTTTCTTTTTTGAGTTCCTTTTTTCCAAAGTGGAACATGCTATCAAGTAAGACATAGTCATGCGCACCGAAGCCTTCGAAGTTAAACATGTCCGCTACTGCAGTTTGAAGCTCCAAGGTTTCCGCGTCAGCAAGCTCCTGTAGTTGTTTGATTCCAACGATTGAGTTGTCAATTGTCGTCACTTCAAATCCAAGACGTGCAAGCGCAACGGCGTTCCGTCCTTGTCCGCAACCGACGTTCAGTATCTTTCCTGAACGCTCTTTAAAGAATTCAATCAGCTCAGGGTAGGGCTCTCCGAATAGGTCTTCGGTTTGGTAGTGTTTGTCGTAGGGAGATTTCATGGGTAGATTCTATTGCCTAAGGTAGCCTACGGGTGAAGTATAAAAAACCGACTCAGAAGATTTCTTCTAAGCCGGTTTTGGTGATAGCTAATACTTGAACTCATAAGGCCTGAAGCCGAAACTTTAAGCCTAGAATATGTGAACTAAGCATGACCCATTGAAATTCATTAGTTGCTGAATACTGAATAGACGCGAACTTCAGGTGACGCTTTTAGGAAGGGCTTCAATTCTCTTACCACATCGTTTTCGAACAGGGTGGTTTTGAGATAAGCATTGGCCTCTTCAACAGATGTGAAGCCATGCAATACTTGCACATCGTCTTTACGCATGAGTAACTCTTTGGAAGTTGCACCCTGGATCTGCTTAAGGAAAGGTGATTTGTATTTGACGTATACTGCTCCGGCAGATCCTCGATCTACATCATTTATTTTCAAGGTGATTTGAAGGTAGGCTTTAGTCTGTTTTGCGCTATCCATTGTAGAGGAGGTTAATGTAAAAATCAAGGCGATAGCCAAGATTGCGGCGAAGGAAAATTTTGCGAACATGTCCGTTGTTTTTTGGTACAGTGCAAAAGTATCTTGGCTGTTAGCGCTCTGAAATGGACAGAATGGAAGAAGAATGGTACTATTCGGAAATTGACTTTCTGAATTGCATAGGAGTCATCCCAACTTGCTTCTTGAAGAGCTTGACGAAATAGGAAGGATCCCCAAATCCTAGGGTGTATCCTACTTGGTTAACCAAAGACTCCGTATGGAGTAACAATCGCTTTGCTTCTAGGATCCTACGGTCAATGATTAATTGAGAAGTAGGCTTGCCGGTTTCAGTCTTGCAGTAGGTCGTGAGTGTTTTAGACGAGACATGAAGCTCGTTTGCGTAATCTAAAACCGTCTTTTCGCTTTTGAATCCGATCTCTAAAGCCGCTCTGAAATTTAAAAATGTAGAGAGTTGATTATGCTTTTGAGCAGACAGATTACTCTTTCGATTACTCCGCTCGAGTTGAATCAAGATGGTCCGTAGAAGTAGAGATGTAATGAGCCGATGACCAAATTCTGATCTGTGTGTTAATTCTTTATCGATCTCACCTTTCAAAGCCATGATTGTAGCCTTTGTGTCAGGAGATAGTTGTACGTATGGTGTTTCAGAGTTGAAGAGACCGTATTGGATAAATAACTCTATATCAGTCTCATTGTGCAAGAGGAATGATTCATTAAAGTGCATGATTACACCTTTCTGTAGTGTGTCTTTTTCGAAAAAATGCACTTGATTTTTAGCGATTAAGAAAACTCGACCTGGAATAATTGAATGCGTCTTGAAGTCTACATGGTGCGATCCCTGGTCTGACTGGAACCAAAGAAGCTGGTAAAAACTATGGGAGTGCGGGACACTTATATGAGCGCGATGCTTATTCAGATACATTTCGAGATCGAACATTTCAAATTGCCTAGCGCTAGGGTTCTCTTTATGGAGATGGTATTGGTCGAGGTTGTTTTTGTTCAAGTTGTCGGTATGATTTTAATAAGCCGCCAGCGGCTTAGAGAATTTAAAGTTCTAATAAAGAAACGCATAGAGGGGCCTTTAGGTCGTGTAGAAAAACGTAATTAGACTCATACTTCCGACTCATCTTGGCATAGATATCTAAACTGACAAATTTTCCATTTTTTATTTCGCAGTCTCAAATGGTACCTCCTAGACCTATTTGATCCTCTGTCGTTTCAAGTGTATTTGATGATATCAGGGTGTGAGAGTTTAACAAAGACATTGGCGCGATCATCATCTCTGGAATGCCTGAGGGCAGTTCGTTATGAAGTGCGGATAGGACAGGAAACGAACTTGCTATTAGATGTGCTTTAAGTACTTTCTATTAGTGTGTTGCTTCGCTTTTTTCGCATACACACCTTATCGAAAATCGACGATGCTCCAAGTTGTGAATAGGGTGTGCATGAAAGACCTCATTTGTCGTGTAGCCAGAATTTTTGAATTCAATCCCTTCGCCACCATAAAGGTGAACATGGTAGTATTCATCAAACTTGTTTATCTGGTTTAGCCAAATACTCGTGGCCGCCTGTTCGCCAAGAAATAGCCTCTTCCCCATTTGATATCCAGTTCCGGAAAAGGATATGCCTGATGCATTGGTATGGTTGGTAGTGTTGTCCCATCGCACCGTATCTAACAATGCGAAGATCGAGTCTTGCTGAAAATGAGACTTCAGTGATTGCCAATCTTTAATATTAGGAACACGCCACCCCTCTGGACATACGATGTCAAGTTCATCGTGAGGATAAAGCCTTCCAAATTTGCTACAATTTGATTTTTTCTGTTTGTAGCAAATAGAGTTAGGGGTGAGGTATTTTAAGTTTTCAGCAAACCAACGTTGATTTCCTACTTGGACAATGCCATACGTCGCATTGTCTCTTTTGTCTACGTACGTTTCTGAGAATGTTCGTGGTAAGTCATTACTCACCTTCGTCCTTGAAGTAGTTCTGCAAGACGATAAACCTATCAGTACGAGACAAATGAAAACGAGTTTGCTCATTTCTTATCTGTTGACTTCTCTACTGAACTCGCGTGATCCTTGATCACATACCAAGACCCGTCTACTTTTTCGAGCGCATAGCTTATTGTCATTCTATTAAAGTACGGTTCGCCGTTGCGCTCAGCTTCTCTGTAGATTATCTCGACCGTTGCGAGTCCTAAGCGCTGTCCAATATCCGTATTGACTATTCTTGTTTCGAACGTCCAGTCGCCATATTCAAAGAACGCTTTTTGATTAAGTAGAAAGCTGTCGACAGTATGAAGTACTTCCGAACCTTCTAGTATTAACTGCATCTTTCCTTCCGGAGAAAGCGTGCTCGCTAAAGAATCTAAATTCTTATTGGAAACCGCGTCAAGGTGTTTTTGAAGCACGCTATAAAACTCGGTCTTGTCTGCTGCGATGGATTCGGCTGACTTCGCAATGGCATCGTCGGCCGTGTTTGAAGCACATGAGACCATGGCGAATACGACGAAGAAGGTGATGACTATGCTCGTTATGTTTCTCATGCTTTTTTCGTTTGACCTACGTAGGCGTTTGCGCTTAGTGCAAATTTCTCCCAACTTCCCTTGTACTCACTTGGAACTTGAACCCATTCCTTCATTGCTCTTCCTTTTCCTGAAGGGTCGAACAACTTTGAGCCGTCAAGACTTAAGGCATCGCTGTGATTATCACCTGTGAGTTTGAAGACCATCTCGTTTTCAAAGAAGCAAACGAAGGCTTTACCATTCGTTTTGAAGCAGGGCTTTCCGAAGAGTTGACCTAAGGTTGCGCCTTCAATTGCCTGGCCGGTTGAAGTGAAAAGTTCTTGCTCTGGTGTCATCTCCTGTAAGGTTCTATTAGGGGGCTGAGTTGAAGGTGTAAAATGAAACGCATATTCAAATTGGCTTTGGCTTAAGGGAATTCTCGCCTCTTCATGTTCTATGTAGGTTACTGCAAAGAGGGCCTTTGACCATGTAAGGCCGCCAAGTATGTTTCGTAACAAATGCGAGGATCACGCTTCGCGCGAGTTGATGTGTTCACGTTGAAGCGCTCATTCTAACGTTTTAATATATCGATAGCGTCTCTAAAGAAATCTCGAATCCTAAATCCCATATCTCAATTCCCGCTTTACCTTACCTCCATGATATTCCCTTACGGCGATACCAACGTCCCCAACGGTCAGTTCCCGATCGTCAATTATGTGCTGATTGCACTGAACGTGGTGGTCTTTATTTTTCAGTACTCAATGCCTCAAGCAGAACTAGAGGCATTTGTATATGGCAATGGATTTATTCCAGCCGATGGTTTTGGCTTGACTGTTTTGACGAGCATCTTCATGCACGGTGGGTTTATGCACTTACTTGGCAACATGATGTTCCTCTGGCTTTTCGGTGATAACATCGAGCAGACCATCGGCAGCATGAAGTACTTGCTGTTCTATCTTTTTGGAGGCATCATTGCGACAATCGCGCACTTTCTCGCCGGACCGGAATCTGTTATTCCTGCCATTGGAGCATCGGGCGCAATTGCAGCAGTAATGGGCGCTTATCTCGTCTGTTTTCCGCACTCACAAATCAAGATGCTTTGGTTGTTTTTCCCGTTCCGGATTAGCGCATTCCTCTTCTTGGGATTCTGGATTGTACAGCAGCTTTTCAGTGGTACAGCTAGTCTAGGCGGACCGACAGACGGCGGTGGCGGTGTCGCTTGGTGGGCGCACATCGGAGGTTTTCTCTTTGGCGTTGCTGCTGGATTCTACTTCCGCAAATACAAGCAGCCAGATCCTCCACTGATCGTCAGTCAGCCTTGGATGCCTAGGCGAGTAAGTAAGATGCCGACGAAGTTTCGGTAGAAGCTATCGAGATGTTACTGCGCCTCCTGTAGGCTAGCAAATCTTATTCTTGGCCAGGTTCTTTTGGGCGCAACCCTTCTCCAATCTTCGGGAGGTAAAGGACGAGTAGACAAAGGCCTATCCCGATGTCAGATTCCAATGGTGCTTCAATCATGAACATGGCGGCCATCATGATCCATCCTTCTGCAAGGAGGGGCTTTCGCCAAAACCTGCTATCAATCAGCGGCCCTATAAGAACGGCGCAGACGCCTAGAAATCCCAGTAAACCTGCAGCAACCCAACTGTACAGGAACTGATTGTGGGGTGGGTGAGTGACCGTCGGGTTTCCTGTTTTGGCGTAAGCTGAATGCATCGCTGCTGAAATATCACCGTTTGGAGCACCCGTTAGTGGATGTTCACGGACGACCTCGAGTCCAGCCATAATGCTCGCAAAACGGCCCGCATCGGAATACGTTTTTTGACCTTTCTGTCCCATTTGTTCCAGGTCAAAGCTCACGTACGCAAGTTTTCGCGAAAGCGAAGGAATTTGTGTCGCAGCCACACCAGCCAGCAAGACGGATAAGATCAAAGCAATGAAGGCGCCTTTCCAGCCCACTTTAGGAAGAAGGATTCGAGCGAGTAAAACGACGAATCCGAGGTAGAACATTAGCAGTCCCGTGCGAATGGCGACAAGGTGAAGCACACACGTTAAAATGAACGCAAACACAAAGGCAAAAATCCGTAGCCACGTGCGTGGCATACCAAGCCAATCTACGGGCTGGTCTAAGGTTTGTGCGCTACTGAATCCGACGATCGCATACCACCACATGGCAATAGCAGTAACCGCAAGTGTCATGGCAAAACGGACATGTCCTGAAGGCGTTGGGACAACACGTCCTTGGCCTAGCGCAACGAGGACCGCATCGTTGTTGATCCATAAGTAGCTACCAACGCCAATCGCAGCTACCGTAGCGAACAGTCCGAAGGCCATGTATAAGTGGTCACGATAGCGAATGTAGATCACGCTCAGGAGCAAAAAAGAACCTGGTATTCCGAATGTCTGAACGCTGAGCTGCATCCGGATTGACCAAAACCTGTCGAAGTCAGTCGCTGTGATTGCAGACAAGGCATAGGCGACAAAAAGCAATGACGGCAGACTGTACGCTGGCGTCTTGATGTATCGCCAAACAGCTTGAGGTGCATCTTTCCAGAGCTGGATGGAAAACGGCTTCCAGTACAAGCGGACTAAACTGAAAAGTCCCATACCGACAACTGCGGTGCCTAGGGGCGTTCGTGCTTTGACCGTGAGCGTCCACATCCACATTAGCGTAGCCAGCACAACCATAAAGACATGCAGCCGAGAAACTCCCATGGGGAGGTTCGAATGTTGAATTGGCTTTGAAGCTTCGCTTCTACGCAAGTTTGAATTTTGGATGTTCAAGACGTTGGCTCGACTACAGCTCGGATAGTGTTTGCGAACCGCTAGATACCACTAACGTTTGAAGTATGAATTTTGTGACAGCATTGGAATTTTGAGTTTCGAATTTTGAATGATCGTGACGGCCGGCTGGATGTTGAGCAGGTGTTGCTCGTCTCCGACTCATTTTGAGTGTCTGTACTTGTCTGGAATTTTACGCTAGGTAAGGAGTGGTCTGGCCGTGCGTCCCTACCGCAATTCAAAATTCAAAATTCCCAAATTCAAAATTCCTATTGGGCTTACCTTCGCGGCTCGTTAACAGCAGCCCGCGCTCATGTCCGATCAACAAGATGTATTTGCCGTAGCCCAAGCATTGGGCAAAGAAATCAAATTAGCAACGATTACCGATGCCGATAGTGCGGAGCAATTCCGGATAGAATTTCTAGGCACAAAGGGAAAAGTCAAAGCACTCATGGGTGCGATGAAGGATATTCCTGGCGACCAACGTCGCGACTACGGTCAGCTCGTGAACAGCGTAAAACAGGGTGCTGAGCAGCGTCTTGAAGAAGCGAAGGCTGGTTTTGCGAAAGCGAAAACCGCAGCGAGCCTTGAAGGCTTAGACCTTACTCGTCCAGGCGAGCCTGTTCAGCCAGGAGGCCGTCATCCAGTCAACCTCGTGTTGGATCGCATCATCGATATTTTCGAGCGATTGGGATTTGCCGTGCAAGAAGATCGCGAGATCGAAGACGACTGGCACAATTTCACTGCCATGAACACGCCAGAGGATCACCCTGCGCGCGACATGCAAGACACCTTCTACCTAAGAGGGCCAGAAAAATTATTGCTCCGTACGCACACTTCAAGTGTGCAGTCGCGTGCAATGACCACTCAAAAACCACCGATCCGCATCATCGCGCCAGGACGTGTTTATCGTAACGAGACCATCTCGGCACGAAGTCACGCCCAATTCCACCAAGTGGAAGGCTTGTACATTGATGAGGCGGTCAGCTTTGCAGATCTCAAGCAGACGATCCTTCACTTCGCTCGCGAGATGTACGGTCCTGATGCAAAGATCCGCATGCGTCCGAGTTACTTCCCGTTTACTGAGCCAAGTGCAGAGGTGGATGTTTGGTGGGGACTTGGCGATGAGCATGCAAAGCGCATCACCAAAGGCACCGGCTGGCTCGAGATTCTCGGTTGCGGCATGGTTGATCCAGCTGTTCTCGAGAACTGTGGCATCGATTCTTCAAAGTATTCAGGCTTTGCCTTCGGTATGGGCATTGAGCGTCAGGCGATGTTGCAGTATCGTATCAATGACATCCGGATGTTGTTTGAAGGTGATATGCGATTCCTTGGGCAGTTCAAAGGAGCTTTTTAAGGGCGGCCTTTGGCCTAATTTTGAATTTTGAGTTACGAATTTTGAATGTTCGTGACGGCCGACAGGATGTTGGCTAGATGTTGCTCGCCTTTGGCTCGTTAGTGAGAATACAGATTAGACTAGAATGGAATTCGACCCTAATGAAATATTTAATGAAGTTGCCTCTCTTGCTTTCGCAAAGGAAGATCGTACTGAGTATGAGCGTCCAAATCCGCTGCGTGACAAAAGCTTTGCTTTCGCAGTAACTATTGGGGAGATCGCAATGCCGCTATGCGAGGATCGAAAGACTTACTACGCAGGTAATCAATTACTTAGGAGTTCATCATCTGTAGCTGCGAATATTTCTGAGGCCAATGGAGCCAGCAGTCCAAAAGACTTTGTTGCGAAGCTTTACATTGCGCTCAAAGAAGCAAGAGAGTCTAATTTTTGGATGCGCTACGCCGTCGAACTTAAGCTTTTAAAGACTGATACAACTAAGCAGCCGATCGCCGATTTGGATGAGGTAGTGCGCATCTTGAAAGCGGTAATCAAAACCACAAAAGCTCGGCATCTTTCTAAGCCTGGTTCCCGAGCCGAAGGCGAGAAAAACATCTCGTAGCGTCTGGGAAATTCAAAATTCAAAATTGCGTAGAAGCGAAGCTTCAAGGACCAATTCAAAATTTGCCTTTTGGCGACTTCCAAATCTTAGTAAATTATGAAACCAAGTACGCCAAAAGGCACCCGAGATTTCACCCCTTCCCAAATGCGCAAGCGCGACTACCTCTTCGAAGTACTGCGCGAGCATTTTCAGCGGTTTGGATATGCGCCCATTGAGACGCCAGCGATGGAGAACCTCTCTACGTTGACGGGTAAGTACGGAGAAGAAGGTGATCAGCTACTGTTCAAGGTACTGAACAACGGTGACTTTTTGGCGAAAGCAGATGCGGATGCATTGAGCAATCGTGATTCTAAAGCAGCCGTAGCTAGTCTGTCGAAGCGTGGATTACGGTATGACTTGACGGTCCCGTTTGCACGCTTTGTGGTGCAACACCAAAACGAGTTGAGCTTCCCGTTTAAGCGGTATGCGATTCAGCCGGTGTGGCGTGCAGATCGCCCGCAGAAGGGACGTTATCAGGAATTCTACCAGTGTGATGCTGATGTAGTGGGTAGTGATTCGCTCGTGTATGAGGCGGAATTAGTGCGCCTCTTTGAGCGAGTTTATACCGCGGTAGGATTGAAGGTCGTCATTCGTATTAATCACCGTGGAATCCTTGCAGGCTTAGCTGAACTAGCAGGCGCAAAAGACAAGTTTATCGAAGTGGTTACAGCGATAGACAAGCTTGATAAGATTGGAGCAGAGCGAGTAGGGGAGGAGTTGCAGACCAAAGGCATGACTGCCGAAAGTGCTGCGCAGCTTCTCGGAATGCTGAACGAAACGTCTTTGGAAACGTGGACGACTTCACTCGCGAATACAGAAGAAGGACAGCACGGTGCAAGCGAACTGAAGAAGGTATTGGAGCTAGTAGCTGCGATGAACCCAGATCAGCGTGTTGTCTTTGATCCAACATTGGCGCGTGGCCTTAGCTACTACACCGGTTGCATCTTCGAAGTAGTGGTCGATACGACTGCTCCAGGACAGGAGAAAATCAAGATGGGAAGTATCGGTGGCGGTGGTCGCTATGCTAACTTAACTGAGGCGTTCGGTGGTCGTGACATGAGCGGCGTCGGTATCAGCTTTGGTGCCGAACGTATTTACGATGTGCTCGAAGAGATGAATGCTTGGCCAGACACGGTGCGCACAGGTCGTAAGATCTTGTTGGCTGCTATGGATGAGGAGAACCTTGCTTGGGCTTTCGCCAAAACAGATCAACTGCGTTCTGCAGGGATCGCTGCGGATTGCTATCCTGAGGCCGGAAAGCCGAAAAGGCCAATGAAGTATGCGGACAAGGAGCAGATTCCTTTTGTCGCTTTAATTGGTAGCAACGAACGAGAAGCAGACCAGCTATCCGTCAAGGAATTAACGACTGGAGAGCAGGACACGTATTCGATAGAGGCCTTGATTACGAAGCTTTCGTAGCGCCGTTCGACCGACGCTGTCGGTGGTGCGGATTCAAAGATGGATGGTCCTCAGTCTGATTCAGTCGGTCGAGATACAAGAATGGCCCTGTTTTCGCTCATTCTCCCCAGTCGAATGTGACAAATTCACTTAATCTATCATGTAAGTGAACAGGTATCTTCGACGCTGTTCTACGCACCTCTGCAATCCGTTTTATGCGCCTGTACCTTTTTCTGCTTTGTCTCTCGATGTTTTCTCTGGGACATGCACAGTATGGCGGACCGATCGCTTCTGCGGCTAGGGCAACCACCTTTTCTGAGTTCGAGCAGCAAGAGATTCTTCAACGGCTAGACGATATGCCGAGCATCATCGATGTGAAGGATCACCCCGTGACGCAGAGCTATATCAAAGGGTATATGCTGCGCAACAGAGAAAAGTCAGAGAAGATTCTAGGACGTGCACCCGCATACTTGCCCATGTTTGAGGCTGAGCTGCGCAAAGCAGGATTACCGGATGACCTCAAGTACCTCGCTATTGTAGAGAGTGCACTCGATCCAACGGCGTTGAGTCGCTCTGGAGCAGGTGGGCTTTGGCAATTTATGCCTGGAACGGGCCAGATGTATGGTCTTACCGTAAATGGTACACTCGACGAGCGTGGCAATCCTGAATTGGCTACAAAAGCTGCTGTTCAATTCTTGAAAGACGAGTACGAGCGTTTCGGTGATTGGGCCTTGGTGTTGGCTGCTTATAACGGTGGTCCTGGACGTGTTCGTCGTGCAATGCGTCGATCCGGAAAGAAGACCTATTGGGAACTGCGCAAGTTCTTGCCTCGCGAGACGCGCAACTACGTTCCAGCATTTGTAGCAGCAACCTACCTACACAAGCACGGGCTTTCTCACGGACTTCAACCTCGAAGCATTACGCTTGACGAGCAATTGGTGAGCAGCGTTCCCGCTCCTTTTGGCATTAGTCTAACAGAGGCTGCACAGGCAACCAATATCTCCGTAGAGTTGATGCGCAAGCTCAATCCACATTGCCGCAAGGATTACGTCCCTGCTGGTCCACGAGCAACTTGCCGTGTACCAACACGTGTAGCAAAGGATTTACGCAATTTCATCCAATGGCGTGTTCAAGGGTTGAATCCTGAACTAGTCAAGGAGATCCAATCTCGTCCAATCATGATGGAAGGAATTCCTGACATGACCAGTGAGTATCACTTGGAATACGTCGACTTCCCTGAGAAGATGACCATGAAGGACTTTGCCCGCAGCAAGAAGATCAGCGTGCACTTGTTGCAAGCTTGGAATCCGCAAGCGCTGGCTTACAGCGACAGACCACAGGAATTGAAGGTCTATCACGCGGAATATGTGGAGGTCATCAAGCCGATCATCCGCAGCAAGCTTGAGATCGAAAATCTTCCACAGATTCGCTTGCAAACCTTGGCGGTTGGGCAGGCAATCCTACCGAAGACTACTGAAGGTCGCGGACCGAATGCTCATTACACGCTTCAGCGATACGAGAGCATGCTAGAAGTTTGGCAGAAGCACGCTTCTTCGATGACGTGGCAAGAGTTCGTCAGCTGGAATTCGATCTCAGGTGGAGAGGCTCCAGCCCCAGGAACACAGCTGCATATCAGGAAGTAAGCCCAGCCCGCTTGCTCAAGACTTCGTCTTTTCGAAGCAAACTGGCCTAACGCATGCTAGACTTACCAGCCCAGTGATGCGGGTGGAAGTTTATATAAGATCCTCTTCAAACAAAAAGCTCCCACCGAGCTGGGGGCAAGGCAGGAGCTAGCTTTTCTTGTGATTTATCGAGTAGGGGTAACCTCCCCTGACCAAATTTAGCGTCTATCTAAGCAGCTATGAAACCGCGATCGCCTTGCGAACGGGCTGCGCTGCTGGCACTTTGGGTAAGCCGATACTTAAAATTCCGCGCTCCAGGGTTGCGGCAATTCCATCGACATCTACCGTCTCAGGAAGGTGGAAGCTTTTCTCAAAAGAGGTCAAGCCGAACTCACGCCTGCGATAGTTGAGTTCGCCTTCTACTTCTTGCTTTCCAGTGACGACGAGTATCTCTCCGTCGACCTTAAGATTGACTTCTTGCTTGTCCCAACCTGGTAGGGATAGCTCAAGGTTATATGCTTCGTCCGTTTCAAACGTGTTGACGGCTGGGCGGGTGAGTCGGTTTGTCATAGGACGGTGGTTAGCACGAGTTGCTGAAGTGCGGTGGTTGCTTGGGCGGATTTGAGTTAAGATCATGGTAGTAAATTTTGAGTTTGCGATGATGCCAAGAGCGACGCCATCGATGCCAACACTAGATCAAATGATGGACCAGCCGATTTTCTAGGACGAATTGGCAAAAAAAGCGAGAAGTGGGCGACATAATGTCGCTCTGAATTAAAAACGGGTGCCATTATGGCACTGCCTAGCCTTTTTGCGATATGCATGTGGTCCGACCGTTGCTCGGTCGACCGTAAAACGGTCGGACCACAACACTTCCATATCGTGCCTTTACGCACCAAAGAACAACCCGCCTTCCCAGCCGTTCACTTTGCATGCAACGCTTCGCCCAGCTATACCGTAAACTCGATGAAACCACGAAGACGACTCGTAAGGTTGAGGCCTTGAAGCGCTATTTCGATGAAGCTCCGGAAGATGATAAGCTGTGGACCATCGCGCTTTTTTCTGGAAGACGACCAAAGCGTTCAGTAACAACGACACTGCTCCGAACGTGGGCAGCCGAGCGAGCAGGGATCCCGTTGTGGCTCTTCGAGGATTCGTATCACACAACTGGAGATTTGGCCGAGGCGATTTCGTTGACGCAGCCCATTCCTTCGCGTGAGTCCGATCATAGCCTGAGCCATTGGATCGATTACACCCGAAACCTGCGTTCTTACGACGAAGAGGGTAAAAAGGAAGCCGTTCTTGAAGCATGGGACGAACTCCCAGGTATTCAACGCTACTGTTTTACCAAGTTGATTACCGGAGGCCTGCGGGTAGGAGTCAGCCAGAAACTCATGGTTCGTGCACTCGGAGCAAGCACCGGTATTGAAGAGAATACGCTTGCGCATCGTCTTATGGGCAATTGGAGTGTAGACGATACGACCTTTACCAAACTGGTCATCGAGCATTCGCCCAATGAAGATATCTCCAAGCCTTATCCGTTCTATCTCGCCTATGGTCTTGAAAGTGAGCCCGCAGAACTTGGAGACGTTACCGAGTGGCAAGCCGAGCGCAAGTGGGATGGTATTCGCGGTCAGCTGATTGTACGTAAAGGTGAAAGCTTCTTGTGGAGTAGGGGAGAAGAATTGGTGACAGACAAGTATCCTGAGTTGCTGGTTTTGGCGAAAGCACTACCTAACGGAACTGTAATCGACGGTGAAATTCTACCGTTTCAAGATGGAATGCCGCTCTCTTTTGGGCAGTTACAGCGCCGCATAGGAAGGAAGACGGTCGGGAAGAAGCTGCTCACAGAAGTTCCTGTAGTCCTCATGTGTTACGACCTTTTAGAGTTCAAGGGCGAGGACATTCGTCAGCTTTCGCTAAAACAACGCCGCCTCAAGTTGGAGGAGGTTCTGCTACACGCGAAGCAAGCAGTCCCGCAAATCGCGGGATCGGAAGCTGACCAGCCAGACTTACTTCCATTGAGTAAGGCCGTGCCAGCAGAATCGTGGCAAGACTTAGCAGATGCTCGTGATGAATCGCGAAAACATCTCGCCGAGGGCCTAATGCTCAAACGCCTTGATTCACCTTATCTGATCGGCCGAAAGAAAGGCGATTGGTGGAAGTGGAAGGTCGACCCGCTCACGATTGATGCGGTCATGATCTATGCCCAGCGAGGATCTGGTCGCCGCGCAAATCTCTATACGGACTACACGTTTGCCGTTTGGGGAGAGCCGGATGAAGAAGGCAAGAAGCCGCTTGTCCCGTTCGCAAAGGCCTATTCAGGAATGACCGATGCGGAGTTCAGCAAGATGACCGCTTGGGTGCGCAAGAACACGCTGGAGCGTTTCGGTCCGGTGCGGAGTGTGCCGCCAACCCATGTATTCGAACTAGCCTTTGAAGGTATTAATAAGTCAACACGCCACAAATCAGGCATCGCGCTTCGCTTCCCGCGCATGGTACGTTGGCGCACCGATAAGCCGATTGAAGAGGCCAATACCCTCGAAGATTTGAAGAAAATGTTGGAGCTGTATGGCGGGTAGGAAGAGGGTGTGAGCCGATTAGGATGGTTAATCGGCTCATGATTTCGTGATTTATGAGCCGATTAAGGCTTATATTCGGCTCATGTATACTTGGCAACAGCCCGAATGGCCTATATATCGCTTCGATTTAGAGCAACATCAGGCGATGCTAGTGAGTCTTTACGGCCAAGCGCAACGCCTGCGCGGAAATTTAGGCGCGTTGCCAAAAGAGTTACGTGATGCCGTGAAATCTGAAGCATATACAGATGAAGGCTTAGCCAATGCAGCAGTAGAAGGTGAACACTACCTTAGAGATCATGTGCGCTCATCAACGTTGGTTGCGCTGGGACTTGCAGATGCAAGTGCATTGAAAGGAAGTAGAAAGGCGTTGGCGATTGGTCGCTTATCCATCGTTGCAATGCAACAAGCAAATGAGCCGCTTTCAAGAAAGACTATCCATCGTTTTCACCAACTGGCACTTGGCGATGATGAAGATCCAAGGGTTGGTACCTGGCGAAAAAACAAAAGACCACTCTATGTGATCTCAGGTGCGGTTGGGCAAGAAGAAATTCACTTTGAGGCGCCTCCTTGCGAGCGAGTTCCTATGGAGATGGAAACCTTCATCGTTTGGTACAATCAAGCAACCGATCAAAAGGAACATCCTGAGCGCGCATTTTTAAGTTCAGCGATAGCGCATCTCTACTTCGAAACGATTCACCCGTACTTCGATGGGAATGGGCGCGTCGGTAGAGCCATTGCGGAAGCTGCGCTGTGCAAACAGTTGGGCTTCGCGTTGCCCTTTAGTATTTCGGGTGCTGTTCTTGAGCGCAAGCCTGCATATTATGCGGCATTAAAAACTGGCTCTTCTAGTTTAGACATCAACG
>JBGCGF010000050.1:0-7055 GCA_045110575.1 Saprospiraceae bacterium | reverse complement strand
TCCACCTCTTACCATACCGAACAGAGTAGTTAAGCTCCTTAGCGCCGATGGTACTGCCCCAAGCGGGTGGGAGAGTAGGTCGCCGCCGCCTTTTTTTACTAAACAACGGGTCGATTGCATCATGCAATTGACCCTTTTGTTATTTATGGCTATTCCTTCTGATCTTTCTACAGCTAGAGAAGGCTTACTCGTAGCTAATAGCTAAGCGACATTATAGTTTTCTTACATGTAAGAGGATAGTTAGCTAAGAAAGCAGCACATTTGTGGTATCCATATTTAGATGGAATTAAAGAGCTACCACGATGATCAAGCTAGTCAAAGCATTTACCGCAGCGATATTCTTACTCCTTACTTTCGTACTACCAGCAGTAGCTCTCGCTCAGCAAGATTACTTTCAGCAGCAGACTGACTATACGCTAAATGCGAAGCTTGATCCATCAAGTCACGTGCTTACGGTTGCCGGAACGTTGACGTATACCAATAACAGCACGGATGCGCTTGATAGCATTCCATTACAACTTTGGGCAAATGCCTATAGTAATAGAAAGAGTGCTTACGCAAATCAGAAGCGTAGATTAGGTGACGCGACCTTTGCTTTTGCGAAGGAGGAAGATCTCGGTGGTTACATCGACATAAAAGTAGCCGGCCCTTCCGTCAAACGAACGTATCAACCGGAGTCCGAACTCCTATGGGTGGTTTTGGCGAAAGCAGTAGAACCAGGGGAAAAGACTCTGCTAACTCTCAGCTATACCCTGAAGGTTCCCAAGAGCTTCAGCCGTATGGGACGAGAAAAGACTAGCTATCAAATCACTCAATGGTATCCGAAGCCAGCGTTGTACAACCGGGACGGTTGGAACATCATGCCTTACTTGGACTTTGGCGAGTACTTCAATGACTTTGGTGATTATGAGGTTTCAATCTCGATTCCTCAAAACGGAATAGTCGCAGCGACCGGCATTCCAAGTGACGAGGTAACTCAGTCTTTGCTTAATGATCGGATCACCTTGTCCGCTAGTAATCCTGAAGCTGTTGATGCGCTTGACTATGGGGCTGAGCTCTCTACGTTTTCCTTCACCGCAGCAGGCGTCTCAGATTTCGCTTGGTTTGCCGATAGTAAGTTTTTGATCGATACAGCAGAGGTTAAACTACTAGACGAGAATATTACTGCATTCACGTACTATGGTTATCCTGAAGCTGAACGCTGGGATTCTTCCGCACTTAACCTAGCAAGAGCAGTTCATTTTGCAGACAGCCTCGTTGGATCCTATCCGCACGCTCAAGTTTCTGCCGTTTCTGCTCCACTCGGAGTGGGAGGAGGAATGGAGTACCCGATGATCACAGTCATTGGAGGTACTTCTTCAAATAAAGAACTTGATCGGGTTTTGGCGCACGAGGCGTTTCATAATTGGTTCGCGCTTGACGTGGCTACAAATGAGCGTACTCACGCTTGGATGGATGAGGGATTGACGAGTTATGTCGAGAACCGTTACATGGAGCAGTACTACGAAGGGAACAATCGGCTCTCAGATCAGATGCCTCAATTCATTGCGAAGGGATCACCGCATACCGGGAATTCAATTTTTCACGGTGGCTTAGCAAGTGCTCATCGTCATGATGTTCCAGACACCCATAGTAACAGCCTTTCAAGTATTGGCTATGGTTATGCAGCATATAGCCAGCCACAGTTACTCTTCGATTTGCTGGATGCTTATTTAGGGGGTGACGAATTTGAATCTAGACTACAATCCTATTATCAAGAGTGGAGCGGAAAGCACCCGAGTCCTGCAGACTTACAGACTTCACTTGGCGGGGAACCTATTGATTGGTTATTCGATGACCTACTAATGGATAACAAGCTTCCTAATTATAAGATTGAAGAAGTTGTCGCAGAAGGTGAAAGCATTTCTGTTGTCATCACAAACAAAGGCGATGTAGCCAGTCCGCTTGCACTTTCCTTTGAAGATGAAACAGGCTACTATGGTAAAGTGATCTGGAAGCCAGGATTTATCGGAACGCAAACGATAGAACTCATTGCACCTAGCTCTGCGTATCGCATAGCAATTGATCCTGAATTACTTACTCCAGAAGTAAGACGTAACGACAACTACTATCGTTTGAGCGGTCCAACTCCAAAGCTGGAACCACTTAGTGTTAACCTCGTCGGATCGATTGGCGATCCCGCGAAGAACACGTTGAACGTAATCCCAGCCTTGAGTTTTAATAGTGCCGACAAGCTTCTACTCGGCTTTGGTTTTCACAACTACCAGCCTGTGATGCCCGAGACGCGCTACTATCTTTTACCAATGATCTCTACAAGAGACGCATCTCTAAATGGTATCGGATCCTTGGCTCACAGTTTTTATAAGTCGGACAGCTGGTACAGAGAAATAGAGCTAGCAGTCGACGCACGTAGTTTCCATTACAACTACAACGAGGCCTACGATTTCAATGATCGCTTTACTCGTATTACTGCAGGTGCGACCGTGTTCTTGAAAGCTCGAGGCGGTCTGCCTGTCGACAACTCTCTTTCTGTCCGAGTGCATAATATCGATCAACTCTATGCAAGAGGCCGAGACATAGCGACCCGCACCTTCACGAAAGAAACCAAGTCATATCAGATTGTTGAGTTGGGCTTTTCATCAAAGAAGAAAGATCCAATAAAGCCAGTTTCCTACAACCTTGATTTACAGGCTGGAAAGGAATTTAGTCGACTATCAGGCGTCTTCAACTACGGTGTTCGATATAGTGAGAAGAGTCGTTTTATTCGCTTGCGTGCGTTTGCAGGTACTTTCCTTAATCGAGGTCAGCCAGAACAGAATGCGTTCTTGCTTCCTACTGGTATCACAGGTTTTCTTGCCAATCAATACGATTACACGTTTACCGAAGAAATCATCAATCGAAGCGGAGGAGGAAATCAAATATTCGTGCGTGATGGCTCATTAACACTGCCGTTCCTGCTGCCTGTTCCCTTTTCTGATAGCTGGTTAACGAGCGTCAGTGCTACCGCAGATTTACCTGTCGGCATACCTGTACTTGGGTTTAGCGCTTATCTAGATGCAGCACTATATCCAGATACTCGTAGTGGACAGTCAGGTACCGTTCTTCCGCTTACAGGAGGTTTTCGCATAAGCTTGCCCGGCAATATCTTCCATGTATCCTTCCCAGTGATGAACAGCGCTTTTGTAAAAGAAGCTCTACCGTTTACGATCGCCGAACCAAATTATTGGGATCGTGTAAGTTTCAGTTTAGACCTAAATCCAGCGAATATCGATGCGTTGCTAAGGAGTATAAGGGGGTAGTAGTTTGTTGTGGACGGTTTTTTTACGATGTGGTCCGACAGTTGTACGATCGACCGTGCAACGGTCGGACCACATTACTTACACTCTGGCCACATGTTACACGCTTTCTTCTTCACCTAGCGACTTATAAAACAGCACTTTTCGACGCTCAGGACGGAGGTACTTCTGCGCTACGCGCTGTAAATCTTCTGTCGTGACTTTCGCATAGATCGTCTCCTCCGTATTGATGAGTTCGACGTCACCAATGCCTTCGTAAAAGGCAAGGTTAATCGCCTTGTTGACGATGCTCAACTCACTAAACGCCATGCTCGAATCGAGCTTGTTCTTCACCTTTTCAAGTTCGAGTGGAGGGACGAGTTTGTCACGTAGCTGAGCCAATTGAAGAAGGATTGCCTCTTCTAAGGTTTCGAGTGAAACTCCTTCGCGAGGCTTCGCCTCTACTACGATAAGTCCGGCATCATGGGTACCCGTAACGTAAGCGTCAATCGTCGTCGCGAGCTCTTGTTCTTTCAAAAGACGACGATACAAACGACTCGATGGACCTTCAGCCAAAACATCGGTCAGCAAGTCGATAATAAAGAAATCTGGGTGCGTACGATCAGGCATCGCAAACGTCATGTATAAACTGTCGAGAGCAACACGCGCCTCAACGACTTCGTGTTCTGGAGCTTCTGGTGTCGCTTCGGCGATTGAAATGCGTTCAGGAGTTTTGCCGGAAGGCTGATCACCAAAATACTTCATCACCTTTCGATGAATCTCCTCCGCAGTAACCGAACCTGCAACGACGACAATTGCATTACCTGCATGATAATACTTTTCGTAAAAGCTGCGTACATCCTCCAAACGCGCCTCACTAATGTGATCTGGTGTTAAGCCAATCGTAGGCCAGCGATACTGGTGCTTCTTGTAGGCGAGCGCAGAAAGGTGGTGCCAAGCGTCGCCATAAGGCTCGTTGAGGCACGTCTCCTTGAATTCTTCGACCACGACTTTTTGCTGGACCGAAAGCGATTCTTCATTGATGTTTAAATCGGTCATGCGATCCGCTTCTAACCAGAGAGCGGTTTCCAAGTTTTTGGCCGGTAACGAAACATAGAAATTCGTCAAGTCGTTGTTGGTGAACGCGTTGTTCTCCCCGCCCGCCATCTGCAACGGATCGTCGTAGTTGGGCGCGTTCTTACTACCGCTAAACATCAGGTGCTCAAACAAGTGCGCAAAACCCGTACGATCTGGTAACTCGTCACGCGATCCAACATCATATTGCACGCTTACCGCCGCCATCGGAGTTGAATGGTCTTCGTGCACGATAAGACGAAGCCCATTGGGCAAAACGAATCTTTGGTATTGGATCATATGGGAAGTGATACGAACGGTCGGTTCAATGGTAAAGCCTAAGGGGACCGAAAACTTACAGTTCTAAGTCAGGTTTAGAACAACTCGCTGAACCGACAGTTCAACAGCCCCAAAGGTATGCCTTGTAGCATGAACCTCGAACCATATTGATGAAGTGCGTAGCGCGAGTCAATATGCATGAACCTTGAACCATCAATCCGAAATTGCGAAGCAATAAGGATTGGTGCTGAACTTTGAACCAAGCAACATCCAGTTATGCTTGAACCCTGAACCCAACAACATCCCTACTAGCTAAAACCCTACCTTGCACACATGGCTATGTTTACTCCCGGACCGCTGCGCACTGATCTTCAAGTACGCTCGAATACTCCTTCAACCAAGGTGGAAACACCTGAGGGGATTCAACTTCCTGTTGATTCAGCTTCCGCCAAAACCCATGCTGAGCAACTCGCCAAGTTTGGTGCTGGTACCGCTCCGTTTTTGCGCGGACCGTATGCAACCATGTACACAGGCCGCCCTTGGACGATCCGCCAATATGCAGGCTTTTCAACGGCGGAGAAGTCAAACGCTTTCTATCGTCGAAACCTCGCAGCGGGTCAAAAAGGACTCTCGGTAGCCTTTGATTTGGCAACGCACCGCGGCTACGATTCTGATCACGAGCGCGTGGTTGGAGACGTTGGTAAAGCAGGAGTAGCTATCGATACGGTTGAAGACATGAAGATGCTCTTCGATCAGATTCCGCTCGACAAGATGTCGGTGAGCATGACCATGAACGGAGCCGTGGTTCCGATCATGGCGTTTTACATCGTCGCTGCTGAGGAACAAGGTGTTTCGCCCGAGCAACTTTCGGGTACGATTCAAAACGACATCCTCAAGGAGTTCATGGTGCGCAATACGTACATCTATCCACCCAAGCCAAGTATGCGTATCATCGGAGACATCTTCGAGTTTACGGCGTCTAAAATGCCGCGCTTCAATTCGATCAGCATCTCGGGATATCACATGCACGAAGCAGGTGCACCAGCTGATTTGGAGTTGGCTTATACGCTCGCGGACGGTTGGGAGTACATCCGCACCGGATTGCAAGCCGGACTTAAGATTGATGATTTTGCACCGCGACTCAGTTTCTTTTGGGGCATCGGTATGCACCACTTCATGGAGATCGCTAAGCTGCGTGCTGGTCGTCTTTTGTGGTCTGCGATTATCGGTCAGTTTGACCCACAAAACATCAAGTCGCAGATGCTGCGCACACACTGCCAGACCTCTGGTTATTCGCTCACGGCACAGGACGTCTATAACAACGTAGCGCGTACGACGGTCGAAGCGATGGCTGCAGTTTTAGGCGGTACCCAGAGCCTGCACACCAATGCACTCGATGAGGCGATGGCCTTGCCGACGGACTACTCTGCCAAGATTGCACGCGACACCCAATTACATTTGCAAGGGGCTGCGGGCATGACCAAGGTCGTCGATCCGTGGGGTGGCAGTCACTACGTGGAGCACCTTACATATGAGCTTGCGCAGAAGGCGTGGGCACACATCCAGGAGGTCGAGGAAGCAGGTGGTATGGCCAAGGCGATCGAGCAGGGAATTCCCAAGCGTCGCATCGAAGAAGCTGCTGCCCGCAAGCAAGCCCGTATTGATTCGGGACGTGAGCAGGTAGTGGGGGTCAATGTGTTTCGTCCAGCGAAAGAAGAAGAGATCGAGTTACTCGAGGTTGACAACGATGCTGTTCGTACCGGTCAATTGGAGCGCCTCGCGGCGGTTCGTGCGAGTCGTGATGCTTCAGCTGTCGCCAAAACCCTTAAAGCCCTTGAACTCGGAGCTGCTGGTGATGCAAACTTGTTGACCCTTGCGGTAGAAGCAGCTCGTGCACGCGCTACCCTCGGAGAAATCAGTGATGCCTTAGAAGCGGTGTTTGGCCGATATTCACCAACAACAGCCACGGTGGCTGGGGTATATAGAAGCGAAGTGAGTGACGACGAAGTATTCGCCAAGGCAACCGCCATGGCCAATGAATTTGCAGAGTTGGACGGTCGCCGTCCACGTATCTTGATCGTGAAACTCGGTCAAGATGGTCACGACCGTGGTGCCCGAATCATCGCGAGTGGTTTTGCGGATATCGGATTCGATGTAGACGTCGGTCCGCTGTTCCAAACGCCTGAAGAAGCTGCTCAACAAGCGGTCGATAATGACGTCCACGTCCTCGGTATTTCTTCCTTAGCAGCAGGTCATAAAACGCTCGTTCCTGCAGCTCGAAAGGCGCTTCATAAATTCGGTCGCCCCGACATTCGTGTTGTAGCCGGTGGAGTCATCCCTCCGCAGGATTACGAGATCCTTCGTGATATGGGTGTGAGCGCGGTCTTTGGTCCGGGTACGCCTGTGGCTAAGGCTGCGATTGAGATT
>JBGCGF010000049.1:0-14921 GCA_045110575.1 Saprospiraceae bacterium | reverse complement strand
TTCCCGTCTTTCAACGCTAGTTTTTCGTTGGGTATTGGTAAGGCCAACTGAAAAGTTGATCCCATGCCGACTTGACTCTCTAGTAATTCTACGGATCCATTGCACTTCTCAGCAGCGAGCTTTGCCATGGCGAGTCCAACTCCCGAGCCTACAAACTTTTCTCTACGGTTGAGTCTCTTGAAGATTCCAAAGATTTGCTCGCTGAACGCAGTTTGCATTCCAATCCCTTCATCTTGTACGTAAATTACTAGTTTCCCATCCTGAAGAATAGTCTCTATCGTTACGTGCGCGACTTCGTCGGTGCAAAATTTTACGCCATTGTCGACTAGTTCCAAGAGAGATTTATAAAGCAAATTCTTGTCTAGTACGATGAGATCGTAGTTTCCTTTCGTAGTGATATTAATGGAAAGGTTATCGTATTTCGATTTAACGTCTTTTATTACCTTATCTACAACCTCTCTGAGGTCGAATTCTTTCGGAGATACCTTTCTTTCTTCTACGCGACGAAGGTGTTCTACGCCTGTCATTAGATAAGCTAATTGTTCGACACTTCGAGACAGCATCCCGAAGTCTTCTTGTAGCTCCTCGTAAGGCTTAGCCTTGCGCTTAAGAATTGAAGTGAATCCGCTAATAGAACGTAGTGGCTCACGAAGGTCGTGGGAAAGCAAATGATTGAAACGTTCCATCGAACTTACTTTTAAAGCAAGTTGCTCGTTTGCAATAATTAAATCTTTCTCGTGCTGCGTAACAATCTTGCTGAGGTTTAGAGACCTTCTCTGAGATTTTCTAAACCTTTGGTTGAACCAAATAGCAATGCCAAGGGACAAAATGATAAGTGCAATAGCAACACCATTTCGTTGGCGTGTTTGCAAGAGCTCAAGTTTGTTCTCATACCGGTTTACCTCAACCTTGCGTTCTTGCTCAGAGGCCTCCATTTGGGCTTTGGAGATGCTTACAAGCTCCTTTTTGCTTCGAGTTAAATCGTTTTCAGCGATGGTCAACAATTGACTGCTTGCTTCATTTGCAATGTCATACAGGCCTAGAGAAGTGGCTAGTTTTCTTCTGAATTCAACGCGCTTCTTGTCAAGTCCAAGTTCTGTCTTGATTGGCGTGCTCGTCAGTGCAAGCGCTTTGTTGGATTGGCCGATTGATTCGTAGTATTCGGCTTCAAGTAGAAGCGAAAGTTCAGGCCATAGTTTTTCCAAGCTATCTATCAGTTGGATAGCTACTTTGGAATTTTTTTCCTTAATATTTAGGCGAATAAGTGACGGTATGTGAGTTACCTGCATTTCCCTGAATCGACCGTGGTCTGGAGCGAAGAAAATGCCATTGGCAGAAGCCAATCCTAAATAAATCTTCGCACTATCGCGAAGGTTTTGAGCTAAGTAAATATCACCTAGCGCTGTGTAATCGTACACATTGTTGTACGAAACCTCTTCTGGGCTGTCGAGTAATTTTGCAAGCTTGATTGAGCGGTGCGTAATCTGTTTTGCTGTAGCCGTGTCTCCGTTTGAAAGATATGTCCAAGCCAAATTTCCAAGCGGGTATAACTTGTCTAAGGGCTTTAAACTGTCTGCCGTTTCATAAGCTTTCTGGTAAAATGCTAAGGCAGAAATATAGTCTCCTGATGAAGCAGATATATTTCCAATCAAGTTTAGCGCAGGTGATTGCTTTTCCGATTGGAGTAGCTCCAGGTTATTGGCAACGATCATTGCTAGTGATACTTGTCTACTGAGCTCTAGTTGTTCGTAGTAGTATGAATTCAGTAGCAGGTTGGCTATAGAAACGCGTTCTGAGGGCAGATCTAAATTGGAAGCAACCTTAAAGAGCTTTTCTAAAGTCTCTATCGAAGGCTGAATACTATAATCTTTGGCTTCTTCAGCAAAAGCAATGAATGCTGAGATATCACTAGGAGTACTCGCAGGGTGAACGTCAAACGTATCTATCCGCGCACATTCAAGCACGTCACCTAAAGACTGACCTTGTGTGCTTGTCGAAACAAGCAGAATGGTCAACAGCGCGAACGCATATTGTAGCTTAGGAAATGTGGAGATGATGTCCTTCATTGGCAATCGTAGAGATGCTCTTTGGTACTTAGGCAATATTGAGGCCAGAGTCTACCTTGTTTGTGGTACTGTCGGCGATTGTGCCGAATTTGGCATCGAAATCCGCTGAAGCTGACAAATAGGACCTCCCAATCCTCTTTTTACATCATTTACTGTCGTTCGTGCCGTTTTGTCGACGGTTCATGCGATCTTGCTTGCATGTCAACGAGCTATTTATCTGCTGCCAAGGCACAATTCAACTACTATAAGTCGCTAGGCGACAAAACGATTTCCAGGCTAAACGAAGAACAACTTCATTGGCAACCAGGGCCGGAATCAAACTCGATTGCAACCATCGTAAAGCACATGGTGGGCAACATGCATTCGCGATGGACAGACTTCCTCAATACCGATGGCGAGAAAGACTTCCGAAACAGAGAAGATGAGTTCACCGCTGAGGTGATCAGCAAAAACCTGGTTATCGAGCAGTGGAATACTGGATGGCAAGTCCTCTTTAGCGCGCTCGATGAAGTTGAGAGCCTCGGCCCCGAAGGTCTAGAGCAAACCATCTATATCCGAAACATGGGACACACCGTAACCGAAGCAATCAATCGACAGCTTTGTCATTACAGCTACCATGTGGGGCAAATGACCTTTGTCGGGCGCATGATGCTGGCCGATAAGTGGGAATCACTCAGTATCCCGAAAGGCGAAAGTGTACGCTACAACGAAAAGACCTTCGCCAAAGGAAAGCGTAAAGAGCACTTTACAGAAGAGTGGCTAGAAGAAAAGAAGGACGATTAGACAGGCTCTTAGTTCGCCTTTACATAAACCCTAAGAGGTCCGTCAACTGGGCGCAAGTCCGTTACTAGATCTCCATCACATAGGTGATTTAGTTCAGGGGCTGGGTAGCGCGAAGAGTTGCTACCTAGTCTCCATCCACCAAAACCAGATGTTATCGACCAACCTAAGGTGGTATCTGCAGGGAAGTCTCCTGTTTGGACGACTCTCCACGTATAGTTGGGGTTAAACGTAAATGTGTAAGGACTCTCAGCTTCTGTGTAGTTGATGCATTCTGTACTACTTCCGCCAAATCCAGAGTCTTGATAAGCTGCCAAGTACCACGAACCTAGAAAGGAGTTCACATACGCTACACTATCAGAGGTGTTGAGAGCACTGCAGGCAGACGTGTCGAACGTGTTGACGACGCTGCAGTCTATAGTCGTAGCAACGATCGGTGTGACATCGTCGTCGTTATCGCAAGCTGTCCATAGGAGGCAAGCTGAAAAACAAAACAAAAGTGCCGCTGGAAATCGCATGATGAGTAGATCTGGTCTACTTATCAAACGCTTCCAACGACACTTTCGCTGCTTAAGTGGTCTTTTCCTTAGTCCTGACCTCTCAAGTTTAACCCTTGAGCGGCAAGAGGTTGCAGTGGTTAACCTCTGCTTACCTGCGCTGTACGAACACCTTGGGCGTCCGTAACACGGATCATTCCAGTCTTACCCATGCTTGCAGGAAGCGTTACAGGCAATTCGTACGTATTCGCCTCACGTTCGCCTTCGAGTACGGTTTTTAAAACCTTCCCGCTTGCGTCGATGAGTTCAACGCGGACAGGTCCTGAACTGCGAACCTCAAACTTGATCGTTGTTTGGTTGGTCGCTGGGTTTGGGTAGACGCTTAGTTTTTCAGAACGGAGTTCTTCAAAGCCAGTAGTTTCCATTTGTGTAGGATCCATCAATAGAAACATGAAAGCTCCACGATCTGAGCGGCCAAAGGTCTCGCCGCGATCTCCGCGCTTTCCTTTGTGATCTCCTTCTTTACTTTGCTTATGCATTTCGGTGCGCTTGGCGCTTCTTGCTTTGCGTTGGGCAATTTGCTCCGCACTCATATGCTTTGCGCGGATTGCCTCACTGTCCTTTTTCCATTGAACCTTGGCAGCATCCAATTCAGCACGTACAGCCGTGAGTTCACTTTGATGTACACGTACAATGTCGCGCACCGCTTTGACGTCTGAATCGTGCTTCTGCATAAAGTCGCGCATTTTAGTGCGGTATTCTTCACGCTTTTTCGATTTCTCAGTAGGTGTACTGGTGCTTGTGTGCTCGCCAGATTTGTGCCCTCTTTCTGCACCGTGACGACTCCCTTTAGAATTGCCACCGCGCTTGCCTAGTTGTTTAAGCCCTTGCTCGCCGAGTTCCGATCGCACGGCCTTACGTAGCGTTGCAATTTGAGTTCGTTCGGTAGTGTTCAATTTTGTGTCGAACGCAGCACGCACTTCTACAAACTTGGGAGTAATCGTATTGGTACGGTAGGCACGTAAGTCACTGCGTAGCTCGTCGCTCATCTTTGACTTACGCTTATGGCCTTCTTTGCCTTTTCGCTTGTGACGTTCGGTCTTAAGCTTTTCTTGCTGCTCGGCATTGAGCACCGTCATCATCTTTTCACGCGACTGCTGCATGAGTCCACGCATCTGCTCACGGTCCGGTCGTTCTCCTTCAGGGAGTCCTTCAGCAAGTTTTGCGAAAGCAGCACGTTGCTCTTCGTGAATGGTTTTTAGTTGAGTTGCTTGTTCTGGAGTCAGGTCGAGCTGCTCTGTCATCTTCTCGAGGTCGAATCCGCGACGCTCGCCGCGGTGGTCTTGTGCAACAACGGTTACGCTGAATAGTAGGACTAGCGCTCCAAAAAGAATTGATCTGAGGATATGCATGGGGTTTCATTTAAGAGGCGAGCTAGTTGCCTAGTTCGACTCGGGTCTGCTTATTAGATGCAACCGATTGGTGAAAGTTTAAAAGGACAACCAAGAATTCCAATCTCGACAAAAGTTACCTTTCGCCCTATGCGCACATTTCTATTGACGATTTTCACTGGTGTTTTTCTCGGAATCATGCTCTCTAGCTGTGAGAAGCCTCTTCAGCCGATTGGCTATTCCAACGGTAATGCTCTAGTGGTTGAAGCGAATGGCTGGCAGAGTATTGATACGGTTATCTCTGTCGATCCGCAAACCTTTGTGATGGACACCACTATTGTCGCTACGGATTTACGCCCCGATACGGCTCGCAACGGTGACGTCGTTTTTTCAGTCTCTGAATACGCTCCCATTTTCGCTGGTTGCGAAACAGACGAAGATCCGGCGCTTTGCACACAACGTAAGCTTAGGGAATTCGTCAATAGTAACCTAGAGTATCCCCGTTGGGCAAAAGTGAGAGGCATTCAAGGCACCTCTATCGCCACCTTTATTATTGGAGCTGACGGTCGTGTGCGAGACACAGGCGTTGAACGCTCAATGGGCGATGAGATTGACAAATTGGTGCTGCAATTGGTCGAGCAAATTCCAATTTGGTATCCCGCCTTCCATAACGGAGAACCAGTTGCGATGAAGTACCGATTGCCGGTCACGTTTACCTTGCCAATCGAGGATTGAGCTGTTTGATTTTCGAGCATATTCCATTTTGCAGGTAGCCTCAGATTAATGGCTGAAAATTTAACACTCCAAATATAATTTGGTACTTTTTCGCCTTTCCCAGCTTTCGCCAAAACCTATGTTCTGGCCCCGAATTACTGTGTGGATAACCTATGTTTTTGCCGAGTAATCGTCTTTTTGGTTTTATTGTAAAACTCTAAAAAACAGATAGTTACGTGACTTTTTTCGTTTTCGTATGGATAGCGTGACTACATTTGCGGCGCCAAACAAAAAATCCCAAGAAAAACCTCACGCTATGAAAGCAGAGAACAAATTTCGCGCACTAGGTTGCGTTGCACTTGCAGCACTTTTAGGCTATGCAATTCTAACTGGTCCAACAAGCCAGAATTCTTTAGACAAGAACCCTTCTGCAATCGAACTTAATGTCGAAGGAGTAGAGGCGTAATCGTCTTTCTAAACCAATTAAAGCCCTCATATTCTGACGAGTATGGGGGCTTTTTTGTGCGTGTGCTTTGAACCGCTGGCAAGCGTCTCTATCAACAGTCTCAAATCACGCATCCCAAGAAAATTGAACAGCAACGCTGGCCTAGGGCCTGTACAAAGGAGCAAAGACGAGACTTTCGCTCTAGCGTTCTGACGCATGTGGCGACTGCGAAGTAGTCGAACAGTAAGGCGTGGGGTCGAATGGAGAAATTTGAAGAGTAAGCCTCAAATCCAGGCTAACAAATGGAGCCTAGTATGGAAGTTCCTTTTACGACCCCACGAAACGATAAAGACCGTTTAATGAAAGGGCCCGCTTCAGAAAGCGGAAGCCGCCCTTTCCCGTATCCCTTTTATCTTTCCCGCATGCGAATATCCCCTCTCGTTTTGTTCAGTCTTATTCTCTGCGCGGTCCTGACTGCTTGTGGAGCAGATCCAAGTGTTCCTTCGACTCCGCTATCTGATATTCCGCTCATCCCCATTCCTGTATCAGTTTCTGACATTGAAGGATCATTTGACCTCCAAACGCTCAGCACCGAACCTGTTCTTTCAGAGGCGGCAGGAAACGTAGAAGCTTACCTCTCAGAACAAGGCAATTGGCTATCAAAGAAGCTCGCAGCAAACGCGAACGGAAGTGCTAAGCTCACTTTCATAGCCGATGCATCACTTCCAGAGGAAGGTTACCGATTGGAGGTTTTGCCGAAAGGTGTAACAATAGCTGCCAGTACAGAACTAGGAAGCTTTTACGGACTTCAAACCTTCCGTCAACTTGCCGAATTCGCGGCGATGTCGGACAATGGTAGACTCGCGCTAGGAACCATCACCGATAGTCCACGATATGGCTACAGAGGATTGATGCTGGACATTGCACGCCACTACCACAAACCGACAGAGATCAAGCGTCTCATGGATTTGATGGCGCAATACAAGCTCAACCGCCTGCACTTGCACCTTACTGATGACCAAGGATGGAGGATCGAAATTAAGAGCTGGCCAAAGCTTACGACCGTAGGGGGTAGTACACAAGTCGGAGGAAAGAGTGGTGGATTTCTAACGCAGGAAGCTTATGCTGATTTGCATGCTTACGCCAAAACACGCGGCATCATCATCATCCCTGAAATCGATATGCCAGGGCATACGCAATCTGCCCTCGCGAGCTACCCTGAGCTCAATTGTAACCCCAAGGATCCTAATCCAAAATTGTATGAAGGAACTGAAGTTGGTTTCAGCACCTTCTGTATCGGCAAGCCAATCGTTATGAAGTTCGTCACCGACGTGCTCACTGAATTGGCTGCAATTACACCAGGACCTTACCTCCATATTGGGGGAGATGAAAGCCATGTTACGGATTCGACAGACTACCGGAAGTTTATCGCAGAGGTAGAGCCGGTCGTTCGTGGTTTGGGTAAGCGTATGGTCGGTTGGGATGAAACCGTCACCGCTGATATCGATGAGAGTGCCGTTTTGCATTTCTGGGCGAGCAAGAAGAACGCTCAACTCGCTGCGAAAAAGGGACACAAGATTCTAATGTCACCGGCAACGAATGCCTACTTAGATATGCAGTACGATAGCACTTCTCGCATCGGTTTGCATTGGGCAGCATATATCGAAGTGGATGAAGGTTATACCTGGGATCCTGCCACCTTGGTAGAAGGTATCAATGACGATAATATCCTTGGGCTTGAAGCGCCGCTTTGGTCTGAGACTGTCGTTGAGCGTGGCGACATTGACTACCTCGTTTTTCCTCGGGCGCTCGGCTATGCTGAGATGGCTTGGAGTCCTGCGGCTAAGCGTGATTGGTCAACCTATCGAACTCGTTTAGCAAAGCACGCTGTGCGACTAGATGCTCAAGGCGTAGCATTTTACCGAAGTGCTAAAGTTGATTGGCCTGCGACACGTCCGTAGGCTGTTGAGTCCTGTCGATCCAGATCGACAGGACTCATTTCCTTCGTCGAAGAATCGCAACTACTGATCTAGTTGAGTGTCTATTAATTGGTTGATATGCTTACTCTTGAAGCATGTCTCGATTCCTTTTACTCGCCTTTTCAGTACTCACATTTATGAGCATTTCTAAAGCTCAATCATCGAATAGCGGTCTTCCTCCACTTATAGATCGCTCAATCTTTTTTGATGACCCTGAAATATCGGGAGCTAAGCTAAGTCCTGACGGTAAGTGGATGACTTTTATGAAGCCATACAGCGCAACTCCAGGTGAAGAGGGAGAGCGTAACGTTTGGATAAAGTCCATCGGTGAAGCTTTCGAAGCGGCACGACCACTTACTGCAAATGATCGTCCGATTCCAGGGTATTTCTGGAGCCACGATTCAAAGTATATCATGTATGTACAGGATGCAGGAGGCGATGAGAACTACCACGTCTACGCCATTGACCCTTCAACAAGTTCAGGGAATTCAGCTTCCGCCAAAACAGGAGACCTGCCAGTTCCTCGCGCGCTTACTTCTGGCGAAAATGTACGTGCTCAAATTACGTCTGTACCTCGTTCAAAGCCAGGCGTAATTTTCGTCGGACTCAACGACCGCGACCCGCAATTTCATGACCTCTACGAAGTGTCGATTGCTGATGGTTCACGAAAGTTGATCTATCAAAACGATGACAACCTATCGAGTTACACTTTCGACCACGCAGGCAAATTGCGAGTGGCGACGAAAAGTAATGAGGCAGGCGGTACCGAAATTTATGCCTTTGGAGCGGATCAAAAGCTTACAAAAATTTACGAGTGTACCGTTGACGAATCCTGTTATCCAACGGGCTTCGACGCAAAAAATGAACGTGTCTACTTTGTAAGTAACCATGGCGATATCGACAAGACGCAACTACTCTTGCTCGATCTTACTTCAGGTGAAACTGAACTTGTTGAGCAAGATCCAGAGGGTGAAGTCGACTTCGGTGGTGCGATCACTTCCGATGTGACGCATGAGCTTTTAGGAACCGTATATGATGGCGACAAGCGTCGCATCTATTGGCGCGACAAGACTTGGGAGGCAGACTACACTTTCCTCGAAGGGAAATTTCCAGGAACTGAGATCAGTACTGGATCTTCGACTGCCGATGAGCGCAAAATGCTCGTCTACGCAAATTCAGATACCGATCCAGGAGCGACTTACCTCTTCGATCGCGACACTCGAGAAGTTGAGTTCCTCTATCGTCCACGTCCAGAGTTGCCGACGGAGTCGCTAGCTAACATGACACCCGTGCGCTATCCAAGTTCTGATGGACTTGAGATTCCAGCGTACCTCACCTTACCGAAAGGAGTAGATGCGAAAAGACTTCCTCTTGTTATGTTGATTCACGGTGGACCGTGGGCACGTGACAATTGGGGGTACAACAGTTTTGCGCAGTTCTTAGCGAACCGTGGTTATGCAGTTTTGCAACCCAACTTCCGTTCTTCAACTGGATTTGGTAAGGCTTACCTCAATGCTGGCAACGGCGAGTGGGGTAAGCTCATGCAAGACGACATTACCGCAGGTGTTGACTACCTCGTCTCAGAGGGCATCGTTGACAAGCGCCGTGTAGGAATTATGGGTGGTAGCTACGGTGGCTACGCAACGCTCGCAGGTGTTGCGTTTACGCCAGATGTGTATGCAGCAGGTGTAAGTATCGTTGGTCCGAGTAACCTGATCACTTTGCTTGAGAGCATTCCTCCTTACTGGGCGAGCTTCCGGAAGCAGATGTTCATTCGCATGGCCGATCCAGAAACGGAAGAAGGTCGCAAGTGGCTCGCTGAGCGCAGTCCATTAAACAGTGCAGACAAAATCACCGCTCCATTGCTTATTGCGCAAGGGGCAAACGACCCTCGTGTTAAGCAGGCGGAAAGTGATCAAATCGTCGTCGCAATGCGCGATCTCAAGCTTCCTGTTGAGTACCTCGTCGCTCCTGATGAAGGACACGGTTTCCGTCGTCCGGAAAACAACATCGCCATGATCGCGGCGATTGAGAAGTTCTTTGCAGCCCACCTCGGTGGCCGCTATCAGCCTGACATGCCTG
This sequence comes from Saprospiraceae bacterium, assembly GCA_045110575.1. Lineage (GTDB taxonomy): Bacteria > Bacteroidota > Bacteroidia > Chitinophagales > Saprospiraceae > CALDTK01. The sequence continues at coordinate 4,967 of JBGCGF010000049.1, read as the reverse complement.
ATAACATCGCGAAGCGTTTAGGTGAGATTACGGTCGACCCCGCAACGGTGGTTTTGGCGGAAGCACTCTCAGCTGAAGAACTTAAGGGCGAACGTCCTGAACCGATTTATCCACTAGTTCCAGGAACGCGCAAGTATGCTGCGACGATGGCAATGGGTCCGCAAACGATGACGATGGACGTCGTCGAAGAAGTCACTGAGGCAGACGGGTTTTATACTGTCAAGACGACCATGAATGGAAGTGGAATGTCTTCAACAGATGAGATTCTTCTCTCTAAAGAAGGCCTGGTTCCTCAACGAAGAACGTCAAGTCAAGGCCCTGCTGTAATCGAACTAGGTTATGAGAAAGGTGAGGTAATGGGCACGCTCAGCATGGGCGGTAACAACATTCCAGTTGAAGCTAAATTCGACGGTGAGCTCTTCTCTGACGGTCCTGCAGAAGGACTAACCTTTGCTGCAATAGCACTCGAGGTTGGTATGAAGCAAATCCTCTGGCGCTTCGACGTAGCTACTCAAAAGATGGGGGCCTACAAGGCTGTCGTTTCCAGCAAAGAATCAGTAACCGTTCCTGCAGGAACAGCTGATGCATTTGTAGTTGAGATCGTTTCTGCTGACGGAAAACCTGGCAAAACAACCTATTTCATCGAGGCAGGTGGCGATCGCCGTGTTCTTAAAGTTGTGATGGTAATGCCTGCAATGGGTGGAGCTACGATGACACAGGAGTTGGCGGAGTAGGGTGTTGTATGGTCCCGCCGTTTCTCGGACGTCCGAGAAGGTCTTGCAGATGCATCTAACTTTAAGGCTTGTTTCTAAGAATAAAGGGAGCTTTCCAACTGGAAGGCTCCCTTTACTATTCAGGTAGGTTGGTTAAATTTATCTAGCAACTGAAAAGCGTACTTGTTGCGTCTCACCGTTTGCTTTCGAAAGTTGAAGCATATAAAAACCTGACACCAATTCACTCGTCTCTATTTCCTTAAATGGACTAAATAGGTTGATATGCGATTGCATTACTTGCCCAGTTGAAGAATATGCGGTAAGGTTATACTTTTCGTTTTCTGGCAAATTGATAATAGTTACCTGACCATTTGCAGGATTTGGGAACAATGACATTTCACTTTTTTCGACTTGCGATTTCTCTCCTTGTGGAGGGTTAATTTTACAGAGCTTATTTTCAGGGTAGTATTCGCAAAATCTGCGACAATCATCAGGATTTTGGCAGTCGCTACCACATCCTCCGCTGGTTGTAGTGACGATTATGCTTCCAGTTCCGTAAAGGTCAAACCAAAAACTTTGATCAGGTGAAACGCCATCTGGAAGAAGCTGACCAGACCAACTATCGTCTTTCATGGTGATGTTGCCAGATGATTTGATTTTTAAGAATTTATCGCCACCATGTACAAATGTATTTGCTTTGGTATCTGTGACTGTAATTGTGGCGTTTGGACTTAATACTCCAACTGGTGTTCCAGACCAGGTTGAGCCATTGAAATCAATTGTGCTTCCACCGGCAAATGGTATGCAATATACCCCTGTTTGATTTGCGGTAAACTCTACGCACTCAGTCATGGTTATGGAACTTAGCGCAGTGATTGTGACCACGTGGCTATTGTCGTGATAATGGCCTGCGTCTAGAATTAGCTCTTCGGTATTATTGAGAGTAATAGAAGTAGCCCCGTCACCAGAAGTATATCCAAATACCTCACAACCTAGCATATTGATTGCTCCAGAGAAATATCCATTTACTGCAATGTCGTTATTCCCACTACTCGTGAAGGAAGATCCTTGCACCTTCACTGAAGGGTGACTTAAAACATTAAGACCTATCTGGCAGTTCACGAATTCGCTTGATCTTATTAGCGGGTAGGAACCTGTGTTAAGACTATTCAATGATCCTTCATGTATTGCTCGAACACCAGTTTTGCAGTCGTCGAATTTACAGCTACGAAGATTAGCGGTACCAACGGCACTAGAAGAGGTATTGAATTCTACGCCAACCTGACTTTGAATAAAATCTGAATGTCGGATGTTGACTTTGCCCGTCAGGTTACTTACAATGGCAGGATCTCCACCTTGAAATACGCAACTTCTCACATCTGCTGCTGCGTCTGATATGAGAATAATCGAGCTACTATTTCCGTATTGAATTTCAGCATTTCGAGCGTAAAATTCTTGTCCATTTGTCAAAATCACCGAAGTTGAAGCATCAAGTACCATTCTGCGATAATTTCGATTGCTGTTGGTAATCTTCAATGGCCCTGGCCCTACAACATAATTTTCTGGAGAAAAATGAAAATAACCATTTCCTGAAAGCGAATAGTCTCCTTGTATCTCAAGTGTACCCTGCGTGTGAATCCATATTTGACCTTCTCCTTCGGGTTCATCTCCACCTTCTAAGTCTACGATTGCGCCATCTTCAAGAATAATGCGGCCACCATACCCTGCATAAATCACACCTTCGTTGGTCGTTCGTAGAATTCCCCCACTTTTGACGCGAATAGTTCCATTTTGTATAAATACTGCTCCTCCATTTCTTGCATCTAGGATACCACCTGTCTCAATAACAACTCCACCGTTGTTGTCTGGCCCTTTTGACTTTAGAAAAAATGTCGACGCGTCGTTGATTGTTAATTTGCCTCCGTCTTTTATCGTAACACGCGAACCTTCTTTGGCATACACTTCACCAATTCGATTTTGGTCGTCACCTACAATAAATTCTGCTCCTGATTGGAGGGTGATGTCGGCTATAGGATAGCAGGCACCATCACTAAGATCTAATCTAAAGTAACCTGAAATCGCATCAGAGTTGCTTGAATTTGAAATGTCTCGAATACGAAACTGCCTGTTCACATAAAGTGCGGCTGCTGGTAAGACAGATCGCACCCCTCCGAGCATAGTAGGCGTGCTTGTTCCATCCACGTCAACTCCGTAATTGTACTTTATGTCGATGTCAGATTGATCATTGATACCTAACAGAGTGATAGGTTGATTTTCAATTGCATTCTGGACAAAGAAATCTGCGATTTGTGGTGTAAAGGATACATGCTCATGGTTGTAAACCTCATCAGGTCCAGGGTCACCTTTTATTTTATTTTCAACTAGCTCACTTCTGCTTACTACACTCGCCGTTATGTCACCACCACCTTGGCTGACTGGGGTAGAAAAACTTGTTGGTAATTGCTGACTGCTAAAAGTTGGTACAAATGCGAAATACCTGGTGTAGATTTGAAATCTAAGTCTTTCATAGAAGCCAATAACCGATTTTGAAGGGTCAGGAGTTCCAAGCTTCCAATATCTCCTAGGAATTAGCTCACCTAATCCGTTATCGGATTGACTAGCTGGAATAATATCATAATTTGGAGTCGCCGCCTCAAAATTATTATGAAACAGGACGGGAATAATATTTAATATTAAGTAAAATCCACGACTCGTAAAGTTATTGGGTCTAAAAAAACACCTTAGGGTTATGTCTCCCGATAGGGCTATTCCCACTAACGTCCCGTCTGCCCGGAATATATGCCATCCGGGCCCTACTGTTGCAGTTCCTCCAGTGCCCACTGCTAATTGATCATCTGTACCGCTACCGTTGGACATGGCATAGTGCGGAACTGGTGATGTTATGGATTGGTAGTAGGCCTGAAAGGCGTCAAAATCTGTTGTGTTTACATGAAACCTCTTCTTGAGCGGTGTTGGCCTATTGCTCGTGGTTACATGGAAGAATTTCAGCTGACGAGAGGCCATCGAATTTTGGGCGCGGTCGAGTCTGCGGTATTGTTCATTCTCTTGAGGATTGCTCAAGAAGGTATTCATAACGTCAAGGCCGTAAGCAGAGGCAGCTTGCATGTTGACGGGGACATTCGCACCCATGTGCGGAGTGTCCCAACTGAAGAATTTAGAGATGTTGTGGTCGATGTTGAGCGAGTCAAGTTTGTGCAGGCCGATTTTGGTACACAGCCCGCCCATACTTTGGCCTACAATGACGCTGGGGGCATCGATGCCATTTTCAGCTTTGTAGCGGTTGATGTGCTGAATCGCATTGGCTACAACGCGGCCATTGCGCTCCATGTTGGCGCCGCCATCGGCCCAATCAATGAAGACAATGTCGAGGTTGGCTTCTTCGATGATGTCGTATACGCTTTTATCAAAGTATGGATTTCCGGGATCTTCAAAAATGAAACTTCTTAGTTTATCTGAGGTCACCTGCTCTCCACTGCGCTCATTGTTTGGATCGTAGCCTCCAACAAAAATTATTACATTTTTCTTGACGTCAAGGCAGCCTTCGTTGTAAGTGAAAACCAGACTACCGCCGCTATCTCCTTCGGTAACACCATCGCCGTTGGCATCTATAGCAACGCTATCCATATTCATCATACGGGCTATAGGGCGAGCCGGTGGTAACACAATCACAGCAGTGTGTGCTAGTAGCGTATCTGTTTGGGAAATGACACGTAGTGTGATGCTAAAGGTGTCTGCTGTAGGGAACTGATAGCCAAAAGGAATCCCTGGTTTGATTGATTGAAAGCCTGATCCGAGGTTGATTTCCAAGCTGCCAAGACTATCGAGATTGGTAAGAAAGTCGTCAGAATTGAGGCTGACTACCGATGATGCTGAGGTGAGTTTTGCCGAAAGGCTAGTAACTATAAGTGCCGTATCTAGAAAATACGGGCTCAGCGGTCGTGGCAATACATCGTAAATTCGTTTAGCGCTGGTATCGGCACTGATGAGACCAAGATGTTCTGCGGAATCAATAAAGCGATCAAATTGTACCGCTAATAGGCCAATGTGTAGTGTGTCGACAGGGTTAATGCTAGAGCGTTCGTAATATTTGTTGTCACACCTGTCCAAAACAATGATTTGACTGAGCGTATTTAAAAGATGAGCGCGAGTAGAAGTTCCCTAAGTTTAGGGTGCTATCACCTCACACCTCGCGCTCACCATGAAAGTAAGTCTTCTTTGCCAATTACTTGGCGT
>JBGCGF010000048.1:0-44254 GCA_045110575.1 Saprospiraceae bacterium | reverse complement strand
ATGGTATGATGTGCCAAAGATCCACTAGAAGTGATAAAAGGACAAGAATATACCGTCCACATTAGCCACAAGTCATTAAGGAAATCTGTTGACAACCGTGCGTTCAGTTAAAACGGGAACTAAACCACCTGAATAGTTACGCGTCAATTACTCTACAAATACGGGCACCCTTGCAAATAACAAAATTAGATGACCGACTTAACAGGTATAGGAAAGCCATTGGCAAAACTCATCGACGTTATGTCGAGAGGACTTGGAGAATTGTATAGACCAAAATCTATACGCTCCGCAGCAAATGCGGAGGCATACGCTATTGAGGCGCTAGCAAATGCCAATGCAAAGAAGGCATTAATTGAGCAGGATAGCGACTTTGACCTGGTCAATCGAGCTAAACTTAGGCTTTTACTTCAAGAGATAAAACATCAGGAAAACCTTGAGACAATTGCGGATAAATCAGAACAGTATTTGGGGAGTGATGCATCTGAAGATCCGGTAGAAGAGGGCTGGAGACTGCGATTCTTCGAACATGCTCAGAATATATCGGAAACTGATCTTCAGGAGATTTGGGCGCAAGTTCTTGCGACAGAAATTACTAATCCAAGTACTATCAGTAAGAGAACGCTAAAACTACTCGCAGATTTATCTAAAGAAGAGGCAGAAGCATTCGAAATCATTTGTAGCCTTACTACAGAAAGGAAAAGAATCTGGAAAATATCAGGAAATGATGGACTAAAAGAGTACGGAGTAGATTATGGAATGCTAATGCAGATGAGGGAAGCAGGGCTAGTACATTCATCTGATAATCTAATCTACACATACTCTATTATAGCTCCAGAAATAGGTAGCTTATTCCCAATAGGAGACCAGTATTACCTCGTAAAGCAGGAACAAAACCCTGAAAGAAAGAAATTTCACTTTGCTCAAATTGCTCTTACCGACTCGGGGGCAGAATTAGCAAGAGTTCTAAATGCGCCATTGAACACTGAGTACGTAGAAGCATTACTAGTGCAGCGTGAGAAAGAAGGGTTTAGCTTGACCGAACTTCAAGTTAAAAATGACAAAATCGATTCAGATTAGATAATTGCCTACAATAAAACCTGTGCACCTATCCACCTTAAGTCAAAGTCTTCACCATTTTATCTAAAGTAATCTTACGTCACAAAAACATCGACCTTTACAGGGTAGTGAAGTTTTCTTTTGAAAAGAGACGGACTTCACGGCTCGGAAGTATTGCATAAAGCGCGTCGTGGAAAAATTATTTAAGTCACCAGGCAAACCCCATATGCCACCTCGTACAAGCTCATTTAAGACCAGTAAGACAAATGAGCCAGGTCTTATAGGTAAGATGTTATTCTCGGAATGCTGCACTTTGTATTCTTGAAGCAATCATAATCGACAAAAACAATAAAACACAAATATGAAAACCGCAGAGAACAAAGAAATTCAAAACGCCCTCACTCAGCTTCTATAAGGCCTTCTAGAAATGGAGCCAGATGCTTCGTTCGAAATCGTCGATGTGGATCAACTAGACAAAATCTTAAAGAACTACCTGGCGAACATTGAGCAAACTGACTCAAAAGAAGAAGCACTTTCGCTTGTAGAGCAAACCGTTGAATCGATCAATGAGCTCAACGAGTCTTCCGATGAAGAAATGATTGAAACCATGGAGCGCGAGAGTATCGCAGAGGTGATCAACTTAGCTTGTTTCTTAAAAGGATATTGCGAGAAAGACGAAGATCTGACAGAGGAATATCGTGAGTGGTAATTGATGGTGACGAGGTGGAACCTTGTTTGTACACCCCGTTCTCAGGTTTTTCTAGTTCTTACGCCGACTGGATAGAACCCTAAAAAATAAGAAAATGGTTGTGCGTCACCAGCAGGGGCTGGCCCACACATCCCCTATAACCGCCAATGCGCACTAACTCGCGTATACCTGCCCAACACATTGCCCTGCGCCCCCCCGCACCAAAAAACCCAACGCCTCTTGCTGCACGCCTCGGTTTTATTTGAACAGATCGGTAGCCGATAGTTTTAGGTAATGCGGCTTGTCTTGCCAAGCTTGCCACTCCATACTGATTTGTCACAAGGGTAAACGGGCGGGCGATGATGTACCGCCTAGGCATGAAAAGTGCTGCTGTTGCGAAAAGGTAATAGCCACACGCAAAAGCTTCACCTGCACGTACTCTCCTGCAGTAATAGCCCTCTTGTATATACCCGCCCCACGTCAACGTATCGAAACGGTTAACGACACACGGTCTGCAACGCAGCTAAGCACCGCCCGATGCAGAACTCGGCGCCTTGATATAGAGCTCCAAAATGTTGATGTACCTTAGGAGCATGGACGAACAGCTTAATCTCACTTGAGGGATGTATTTATGCATATCGCCAATGCTAGTAGAGAGCGAATCGTTCGAAATTACTAAGGAATGAAGTTTGAAGAAATAGTAACCGACAGAATAATTTTGAGAAAATTTACTCAAGAAAGTTTTGATGCTATCTATTCTGAGATGTCGCAAGATGAGCAATTAGACATTCTTGGCATAACTTCTACGGAAGAGCTACTGAAGGAGAAAGAAAAGTACAAAGGAGGCCTTTCTACGTATAACAAGAAATTCCTCTACCATCAATTAATCGACAAAAAAACAAGTGCGATCATTGGCTGGTGTGGATTTCACACCTGGTATACAGACCACAATCGAGCAGAAATCGGATATGGACTGTTTGATGACAAGTATAAAAATAAGGGCATCATGTCAGAAGCAATCGCCCTAGTTATAGATTACGGATTTACCAAGATGAAACTAGAGAGAATCGAAGCGTTTGTAAGCCCTACTAACACGCCTTCGATCAAATTGCTCAAAAGAATGAACTTCAAGGAAGAAGGTCTATTAAAGCACCACTATTTTGATAGCGGCAAAATGGACGACTCAATAGTGTTTGCCCTATTGAAGTCTGAATACAACTAGCTAGCGCTAGCAGTGCATGATGACAAGATAGCCAAAGCGGCTGTGTTGCGCATACACAGACGTTGGCAATCAAAATACATACATTCACTCTAATTCTTGAGGCTTAGAGCCTGTCTAAGAAGAGTGAGCCATTTCCCTACCAACCAACTGACAATACCGATGAAATCAATTACGCTCAAAATGGGATGTCAATATCTCTTCAGTCTTTTATTGGTATGTGCTCCAGCTTTTGCTTTTTCGCAAGAATCAACCAATGCAATCTATTTCGGTGAAGATTTTTTCCTACTAGAGGGGACTGGAATTCCTGATTCACTTAAAGAAAACCGATATGACAGATTACCGCTCTCCTATAAAGAGATTGTTCGCGAGCCTGTATGGGAGTTATCTAAGGCTTCAGCAGGAATGTCAATTAGGTTTTCCTCTAACTCCACTTCCCTTAGTGTGAAATGGACTGTTCTAAATGATTTCAAAATGAATCATATGGCTGAAACAGGGATCAAAGGCATTGATTTGTACTTTAAAAATGAGGGTACTTGGCAGTATCTAAATACAGCTAGACCAACTGGTATTGAAAATGAATCCAAACTCATCAGTAACATGCCTGCTGAAATGAGAGAGTTTAAGATGTACTTACCACTATATGACGGCCTCGTGAACATTGAAGTAGGTGTTGATTCTAACCGTGTGATCAAGAAGCCCGTAAAAAATAGCAAAAAGCCCATCGTTTTTTATGGTACCAGTATAACACAAGGTGGTTGCGCATCTCGTCCTGGAATGGCGCATACCAACATTATTTCCAGAAAATTAGATGTTGACTGCATAAACTATGGGTTTAGTGGAAACGGTAGGATGGAGCAACCAATAGCTAAAGTGATATCAGAATTAGATCCTACCTTCTATGTGATTGAATGCTTACCAAACATGATGAATGCGGAGCAAATTACGGATAGAACCATTCCTTTGGTAAAAACGATTAGAGAGAAGCATCTTGAGACACCTATCGTTTTCGTCGAAAACTTCATATACGAACCGTCCATTCTAGACAAAGAGATGAGTTTGAAACTTAACAAATTGAATACAGCTCTGAAAACGGAGTACACAAAGATGGTTGAAGACGGAGAAGAAAATATTTATTACGTTGATAGCAAAAATGCTACCGGTGACGATCATGAAGGAACTGTTGATGGCGTTCATTTTACCGATTTAGGATTCATCAGGTATGCCGATTTTTTGATTGACAAGTTCGTCCAATTTGGTCTTGTAACTAAAGAGTAACTAAACCGTGGCTCTGGGCGAGGTTATCGTTTTACGCAACGTCCTAGATAGAGCTGAACACCTCACTATACAGCTCTCAAATGTTGATGTACCTTGAGAGCACGGACAACCAACTCCAGCTCACCCTCAGGGTGAATTTACCGGCATCGTCACTGCTGGTAGATGGCGAGTAGCCGGAAAAACCCAAACCCAACATGAAGAACAGCAAACTATTAAAGCAAATAGAGTTCATCAAGGAAATTGACAAAATCAAATACATTCAACGACGGACTAAATTATTCAATAGTGACAGAAATGAAAACGATGCTGAACATAGCTGGCATTTAGCGATGATGGCAATTGTTCTGAGTGAATATTCCGACCAGGAAATAGACTTGCTAAAGGTGATAAAAATGGTACTAATCCATGACATTGTAGAAATAGATGCTGGTGACACCTTTCTGTATGATCAAAATAAAAGTCACGACAATACTGAGGAAGAAACAAAGTGTGCAGCGCGCATTTTCGGTATGCTACCCGAAGAACAAGCACGTGACTTCTTTGACCTTTGGGTAGAATTTGAAGATGGTACTTCTACTGAAGCAAAATTTGCGAAATCTTTAGACAACTTAGAACCTGTCCTACAAAATGCTTCGAACGATGGTGGCACTTGGAAAGAATACAGCGTAAAACATGCAACCGTCTACGACAAGAAAAAAATCATCAAAGATGGTTCTACAGCACTGTGGGACTATACTAAAGACGTTTTGGAAGACAGCGTTGAAAAAGGCGCCTTAGAGAAATAAGACTGTAGCTAGAAACCTATAGCCTCGAAGCTGATCTATGAATTAAGGGCACCTCTATCTGACTTATGAGATCTATACGGTCGTCATTAGCCATTGCCCGTGCTACTCTACCTACAACCGCCAATGCGCACTAAGCACCTCATACCTACCCAATACATTGCCTTGCGTTTCTCGCATCAAGAAGCCTAATGCCCCTTGCTGCACCCCCCGTTTTTTGATTGAATAAATCAGCAGCTGAACGTTTTATGAGATACAGCGTGTCCTTCCAAGCTTGCCACTCGATGATAAGCTTCCACAAGGGTAAGCGTGCAGGCGATGAAGTACTGCCCAGACTTGAAAAATGCTGCTGGGTGAATGTTGTAGGTACCCGCAGACCAGCTATCCCAGTTGTCACTTCGTTGGTCGTTGGTGCATCATTGAGCATTCCCAGACCTGAGCAGCGCGTCAATGAACTCTAGATGGAGGCTTTGATACGCAAGGAGCCCGTTCCCGGTAATATGTATATCACAGCTTCACATTTTGTACATAAGACGTGTCATCTCAAGCACCTGACTCCTTTGTTTTCGTGTACATTAGAACTACATACGCAATCGAAGCAGACTGGCTACACAAACGCACTTACGCATGTGCAACAGCGGTCTTCACCCCTAGTAAAAATGCAAGACTTCAGTAGCCTACTTGACTATTTCAGCACATTCACCAAATTGTCCTCTGCCTTCACGGATGAGCTGAAGGCCGTACTACGCACCAAACAAGTAGGGAAGAATGTCATTTACGCAGACAAAGACACCTACGCTAAGAAAGTAGGCTTTCTAGCGTCAGGAGTTGTCCGAATCTATGACATTGATGCAAAGGGACAAGAATGGAACAAAGTGCTCCTTTCTGCTCCGAGCATGCTTCTTGGGAATCCAAATTTTCAAAACAAATCGATCCACTATTTAGAAACGATTACGCCTTGCGAAATAATAGAGTTCCCTATTTCCTTTTTAGAGGAAAGCTTGAAAAAGCATCCTGAAACCAAAGAAATTCAAGCCAAACTGCTACTCCATCTCTTCGAGAAGAAGTCCGAAAGAGAGTATGACTTCCTAACCTTATCAGCAACAGAGCGGTATCAAAAATTTCTTAGGACACATAGTCATATCATCGACCAGCTGGCACAATTCCATATTGCCAGCTATTTAGGCATCACTCCTACCCAATTATCAAGAATCAATGTTTCAATTCGCAATCAACAAATGTAAATGATATTGACTGGCTAGCGAACTAGCTTTACGGATCAACCGTAATTGCTAGCCGAATGAAGCTTAAGACCGTCCTTGATAAAGAAGGAAATCAATGGGTTACCCTGGAACAAAATGGGTCCTGGAAAATCATACAGAGCGACATCACCTTACTAGAATGTCTTGACTTGAAGGAGCTAGACCTTGCAAAATTGGCGCTATCCGCTTATCTGCCGAGTGAGTATCAAGACGTTATTCCTTTCAGGCCAGCAGCCTATCGTGACTTCATGTTGTATGAAAAACATGCTATTGACGCCGCCAGAGGATTCGTCAAGAAGTACATGTCCCATTTATTGCCAATTGTATATGTCTACGAAAAAGTATTCAGGAAACCCTTTCCAAAGCTGAAACCAAAGAAAAGGTATTACCAGCACCCCATCTACTACATGGGCAATCACCTGAATTTCATTTCCAATAACGACTCCATTGCTATCCCCTCCTACACAAAGGAGTTAGACTATGAGTTGGAATTAGCAGCGGTCATCACTAAACCCTTGAAGAACGCCAGCCTTGAAGAAGTGAATGATGCAATTAGCGGTTACCTGATCTTGAACGATTTCTCGGCAAGAGACGTCCAACTGGATGAGTTGAAGAGTGGATTTGGTCCAATGAAGACCAAAAACTTCGGAAGCGCTATCTCTTCTGTGGTTGTCCGAAAGGAAGCTCTCGCTGACCAGTTGGATGACTTAAACGTCAAAGTAATAATCAACGGCAAGACAATCGTGGAAAGCAATACGAAAGGCAAGCTGTATTCCTTTCAAGAAGCTATCGCCTATGCTTCCTGGGAAGAACAACTGCATCCCGGGGAAATATTTGGTTCAGGTACGATACCTACGTGTACCGGAATTGAAAACGGGACCATGCTAAAGAAAGGGGATACGATAACCTTAGAAGTAGATGGTATTGGCTCACTAACCAATAGAGTCATCTAAGATGAAAGAGTACGATATCATTCTAAAAGAGGCGGCAGCAGGAATGGGCTTTCTACCTAACAGCTTATCTGCCATGGGGAGAAAGCCAAACATACTGGACTCGTTTTCAATGCTGTACGCCAACATCAAAGGGTTCTCCTCTTCTCAAACATCAGCATGGACAGGGATTAAGATTGTCCTTAAGAATCTAAGGTGGACCTTAAAAGCAAAAAAGGAAAGTCACTTGGAAGTCCCCTCCTACTTAAAGGATTTGATTGCACATGTGTCGAGCAATGCTGCTGGCTGCCGCTACTGTCAGGCACACACCGCGCATACAGCTCACAAGAATGGCGTCGCAATAGAAAAGCTTCAAAAGGTCTGGGAATTCGAGACTTCCGACTTATTCACGGAGCAAGAAAGATCGGCACTTCGTTTTGCTTTAGCAGCAGGAAGTACACCTAATCAAGTCACTCCTGAACATCACAAAGATTTGAATCAATATTTCACGGGAGGTCAGGTGGTTGAAATTGTTGCGACCGTTTCCATTTTCGGGTTCTTAAACCGCTGGAATGATTCTATGGCAACCGAATTAGAAGACAAGCCACTTCAATTCGCGCAATCACATTTGTCGACTACCTGGGAGGCAGGAAAACATAAAAAGCAATCATGAAAATAGTCGACCTGTCCAAGACCATCCAATACAATAAGAATGACCCCTTCTTTATGAAGGTCAAAATAAAGCACAAATCACATAAAAAATCAAAATGGCTTGTTCGCTTTTTGGGATTACCCTTTCGATTATTCCCCAAAAAGTTTGAGGGTTGGGCAGATGATGAAATCCAAAAAATGGGCGTCCATTCTACGACACATATGGATGCACCTTGGCACTATGCGCCCACCTGTATGGGTAAAGCCGCCAAAACGATAGACGAAGTTCCATTAGAATGGTGCTTTGGAGCAGGTATGGTGATCGACATGACACATAAAGAAGATTTTGACCCCATAACTTCATTAGATTTAAAAGTATACCTGAAAAAGCAAAATTTATCTCTGGCTCCAGATATGATTGTACTCATAAGAACAGGCAGAGACAAGTTCATGGGTACAAAAGACTTCTTCTACAAAGGAACAGGCATGAGTGCCGAGGCCACGGAATGGCTGATAAAGCAAGGGATTAAAGTAATGGGGATTGACCAATGGGGCTGGGACTTGCCACTACCCTACCTAATTAAAAACGCTAAAGAAAGCAACAACGCTGAGTTGTTTTGGGAAGCTCATTTAGTAGGTATTGATCACGAATACTGCCACATGGAACAGCTTACAAATCTGGATAAGCTTCCTCCTACAGGGTTTAAAGTGGCAGCTTTCCCGCTTAAAATAAAAGGAGGTTCAGCTGCTCCGGCAAGGGTGGTAGCGATCCTAGATGCAGAATAAAGCCTGCTGGGAAATGTGGGTGAAACCGAGTAAAAGCCATTGTCTCGCCATGCCGCCACTCAAGACTGAACAGTCACAAGGGTAAACGTGCAGGCGGTGAGGTACTAGCAAGATTTAAAAACTGTTGCTGGGTTAATGTTGAAGGCGTATCGTTGAGTACTCCTGGACCAGTGCGGCTTATCAAGGGAGGCTTTGACACGCAAGGGGTCTACAGGCTTGCATCACGGATAACGCTGATAAACAATTAGCGTACAACAGGCGCTGTCTCGAACGCTTTACTTCCTTGTTTTACTGTACCTTAGGTCTATGGACGCAATCGAACCAGCCTGGCTTTGCATATGTATAGGTACACGCGGTGTAAATGTCCTCTAGTTGAGCAAAAGCTAAAATACTCCTACAACAGCATGAACAATCTAAAAATCACACTAAAATACATACTAGTAGGAATATTTGCAGTCTTTCTAACCTGGATAATTCACGAGTTTACCCATTGGTTAACGGGAGAATTATTAGGGCTTAAAAGTACTATGAGATTGAATGGGACATCTTTTGTCAAAGGACAAAACCCGAGTGAAATCCATCAAGCCATTATTTCCATCTCTGGGCCGATCATCACTGTTTTGCAAGGATTTCTTGCCTTCTTGTTTCTAAAAGCAAGAGGTTGGAATAAATATATTTACACGCTCTTGTTCACAGCATTTTACATGAGGTTTTTGGCTGGTCTAATGAATTTCATAATGGCCAATGACGAAGGACGTGTTGGTCAGTTTTTGGGAATTGGAACTTTCACCCTATCAATAATCATTAGCGGTATTTTGTTCTTCATGGTATACAGGATATCAGAAAAATATAAACTCAATCGGAAATTCCAATTTTGGACAACTATTATAATCATCTCTGCAAGTTCTTTCCTAATCTTCTTGGATCAATTTTTTAAGTTTAGAATATTGTAAAAATCGCGCAACTATCTTCAAAGCTGACATAGGCAAACACGCGAAATCGCACACGACGACCCCATCAGACTTATAAATGCAAATCTATAACCCCTACAACCGCCAATGCGCACTAAGCACCGCATACCTACCCAACGAATTACTCTGCGTCTCACGCACCAAAAAGCCCAACGCCTCTTGCTGCACGCCTCGGTTTTGATTGAACAGATCGGCAACTGTAAGCTTTAAGGAATGCGGCTTGTCTTTCCAAGCTTGCCACTCCAGACTGAGCTCCCACAAGGGTAAGCGTGCAGGCGATGAATTACTCTCCAGACTTGAAAAATGCTGCTGGGTGAACGTTGTCGCTGCACGCAGACGCTTCACCAGCTCTTGCTCTCCCGTCAGCGAAAGCCCTCTTGTACTTGCGCCAACACGCGTCGACTCATCGAAACGGCTTCTTACCTGCGTGAGGCGGTAGCCCAAGGCTACGTAACCGTCTTCGCCTAAAGAACGCTGCACCCGAAGCCCAGCCATCCACGTGATTGCTTCGTTAGAAGTTGGAGCACCGTTGAGTATTCCTGGACCGGCGCGTCGGGTCAATGAACTCTCAGCGGAGGCCTTAAGGCGCAAGGGTCCAAACACTTGCCCTAGACGGACATAGCTTGAAACTTCGCGCGCATAAGCTAGATTGACCGCCTGCGATACCGGCACCACACCACGCAAGTCGAGCGCATTGCCGATGGCCGAATTAATGTGCGCAGCCCTCGCATTGGCAAACAAGCTAAAACCTGCAAACTGATTGAACAAGGTGTAGTTACCACTGGCCTGGTATCGATATGCGGGACTCAACGAGGGTGAACCGAGGCGCACTGCTCGCACCTCCCGCGGGTTAGGTAAGGCGAACAAGTCTCCAACCTGAGGCACTTCAGGATTGCCCTGCAGCGTAAAACTCAAACGCCCAGTCGTTGGTCCACTCGCATACGAGACGTGCGGCGCCCAATAGCCTTTTTGCACGCGACGAGAAAGGTCGCCCGAGAGTTGCCAATCCAGCATTTGCCGTCCAATTCCCAAGCTGATATGACCTTCGCCAAGTCGTCTGCGCACACGCACTATCGGACTAAACAAGGTGTAAGTGCTTTCAAAATCACTAGCCGAACGCTCGATGCGCTGCAGCTCTGCAACAGATCGAGTACGCTGTGCGGTGTATTCGAGGGCAGCTGTCGTCGTCCAGTTTTTGGATACGTTTTGGCGAAAGCTTAACTGGCCATCGTTACGCCACGTGCTGAAGTCACTACTCCATTGACGTGCACCGTCGCTAAGAAATTCAGAAGGCATGCCTAGTCCAGTAACCATTGTAGCTAGCTGTTCGCGTTCTTCATTGAAAGAGGCCTCGTTTGTAAGAGCAAGTGTGCGGCTACCTGATGCATTAAGACGCTGGCTATAGTCAAACCTTGCCGACAAGCGCGGAAGCCTATCTCGCCCCACGTCGCTTTGGGCGTATGCACTTGTATCGCTTTGCTGCTGCCATTGCACCAGAGAGGCATTGTTCAAACGGCGACCACCTAGCTGTCCGTCAATGCGCAAAGTGAGCCAAGCACTGGTATCGCGTTGGTACTCATAGTCCGCCGCAATGTGATGGAGGTATGTGCGGGTGTCACGTTCTTGAATGATTACTTGCTCACCAAGAGTTTGATTAGCATAGCGATTGGTTTCGATCGCACGTATTCCTTCCGATACGTCATACAACAGGTAGGAAAGCGTCGTGTTAGCTGTTTTGCCGAAAGGTGAACTCTGATTGAGACCGCAAGCCAAGGTCCTGTTGTCCCCGAGTACTTGACCTGAATTTCGGAGTGGTGAAATCCCCGAACCACCCCCTCTCAAATTCCCAGCTTGGCCAATACTCGACAAGTCCTGATACGAGAGACCGATTTGATTAAGGTTATTGGCTGTCGCTACCGCACCCAACTGTTTTTGCCCATTAATCCGGAATGCTTTGCCGCCTGCACGATAGCGTCGATCTGTACCTGCCCCCACATACACTTCGCCGAATGGATCACCCTCCGCTTCTTGCTTTATCGTAAGATTGACCGTCAAATCTTCACGGCCATCATCCTCACCGCTTACGGTCTCAGACGCAGACTTCCGGTCAAAGACCTCCACATTTTCGACGGCAGAGGCATTCAGGTTTTGCGTGAGTAGCTGAGTGTTGCCACGGAAAAACGGACGACCATTGACCATGACCTCGCTCACTGGTTTGCCATGAAACAGGATCGCACCTCCCGACTGAATGCTTAGCCCAGGTAGTTGCCGAAGCAGATCTTCAACCACCGCATTTGGACCCGTTGCAAATGCATCTGCATCAAACACCACCGTATCGCCGCGCATCCGTATCGGGATACGATACCCATTGACTTCAGCGCCATCCAGTAAGTAGCCTTGTACGCTGAGCGAGATGCGCCCAAGGTTAAGCAGCTGGTCGTTTGGGCCGACCTCAATGGTGCGCGCAAGTGAAGCATAACCAACGTAGCTAGCCCGCAAGAGATATTCCTTAGCGCCAGGCGTAACCGAGAGCTTGAAAGCGCCCTTCTTGTCCGTGGTCGAAAAGGCTGCAAGGCTGCTGTCGGCATTGAGCAACACGACGTTGGCATACGGTAACCCAAGCCCGGCGCTATCGGAAACCGTTCCTATAATGTCCAGCTGAGCACTGAGGCGAACACAGTTTACCAATAAAAGACAAGCAAATAAAAGGATGCGATAGAGCGGAAGCATGTCGACTAGTTTTGCTGAATAACTGTGCCTTTACTTTTCATACCATCTATCAATGCTTGCTCCTTGCGTTCGCGCAACGCATCCAATTTTTCCCGGGTCAGTGTCTTGCCTTCCGCTTTGGGGAGGGGCATCGCCGGCGCCTCATCGAGAAGCGTAAGTTCTTGCAATTGAAAGCTCACCTTGCCTTTTTGAAGCTGGACGATAAGTCCGGGAAGGCCTTGGTATTCTTCAGGTCCGTATGGAAGCGCGATGCTTGGCGTGTACTGAACGACGATCGTATCTCCGTCGGAATGAACGGCGGTGGCTTCGCGTGTTGGGAGTCCAGTGATTGCATCGAAACTTGTGTGTCCAGTTTCTTGCCAGTCGAAAAATATGGCCTCGTCTTCAACTGTAAATTGGCGATCTAACACAGAGCGAACCTGCTGTACGCGTCTGGTTTCATGGTCAAAGTGATACCGTTCAGGTGCGCCACTCACAAAGCTTATGGTGCGCGTGCTGCTAGGCGGGCCTTCCGGTTTGTCCACCGGCTCGGCGACAATATCTTGATACAGGCATTCGGCGGCGGAGAAAAGTAACTCGGCACGCTTGTCGAAGCTCTTTGGAAGGTCAACGAGCATCCGTTGCATAGCAGGATCGCTATTGCCAAGGTTAACTTTTATGGCGGTTGACTTTTCGTACACGGCGCGCCCAGACGTTTGTTGTGCATTGCAGAGAGAAGCGGTTATTACGATGCAAGAAAGAATGAGGTAGCGAAGCATGACAACAGTTTTGGTGAATGATGCTGCAAAACTGTCGTCGATTCGAGGTCGCCCGTGTTAGCGAACCTGAAGCTTGGTTAATTAAGGTTAATCGATAGGCGACGAAGCCGCCCTAACCGTTAAACTTGCATCATGCGCCGCTCAGACCTTGGCTTCGTCCTTCTTACAATCGTCTTGCTAGCTACTCTTGGCTGGTGGTGGACGGAGCGATATGCCGCAGAGAAGGCAGTGCTTGGGGATCGGCTCGACGTAAGGTTAGCTGATTGGCGTACAAGTCGCATAAAGTCTAGCCTCAAACAAGTGTTTATAGATTCAATAAGCGTTACCTCATCATCAAACATCATTGATGTTGCGCCGAGCTTGAAGATTGACATTAAACACCAACGCGTCATTCGGCTCGATACTGAAAGTGACACCCAGCTAGCGCCATCAGATACAGACGGCTTGAAGATTAATCGCCTTTCAGAAATCCTCGCTGGCGGTTTTGCTATGGGCGCTAGTGCTGCCGAAGTGGACAGTGTCTTGAAAGCGATCGCTGAGCCATTAGGTGCTCGACTCCGCCTGGTTCAAACGGATTTCCCTGCGCCATTGGCTCCAGATACGTTGGGCAGGTTTTTTCGAACCGTGACGAAGGAGGCCAAAGTAATTCAGGATGCCACCTCGCTCGAAACGTCGGCTGATGAGCTATCGATTTTACCCGATTACATTTTCGTAGAAGACTACAGGCGCCGACTTTTCGAGCGGATCCTGCCGGAGATAGCGATGGGTACATTACTACTCTTAGGCCTGTTTGCATTTTATGGATTGATGCGTCGGGATTTGCGTCGACGTGAAGCTGCCCTTATTGAAAAAGACCGCTTCATCGCCAACATTGCTCATGAGTTGAAGACGCCCATTGCGGTCGTTGGAATTGCCTTGGAATCGCTTGAAAATTTCGGCGCGGATGCCGATCCAGAACGACGCCTTCGCTATCTGAAGACGAGCCGCGAAGAGCTTGGTCGTTTGGAAGTATTAGCTGAGCGCGCGCTCGGAACCATACTTCTTGAAGCGGCGACTCCACCTGTACTTTCACGTGAATCTGTAGATCTTCTAGCATTTGCTGAGACGAGTTGGGGTACGCTTTCGCTAAAACATGTGTTGCCATCAAACCTTTCGACTTCCGTCAAAACCAGTTCTGACGCTACCGTGCTTGGTGACCCATTATTGCTCCGTCATTTGTTAGATAATTTACTCGAAAACGCGATTAAGTATGGCGGCAATGCCGATACGATTCGCCTAGCAGTTTCGTCGACGCCTTCGATGGTTTCGTTCGTGATCACAGATGATGGTCCGGGAATTCCGTTTGAGGAACGTGAGCGCGTCTTCGAGAAGTTTTATCGCGTACAAACGGAAGGCGAAGGTCACCGCGTGAAAGGTCACGGACTGGGATTGAGTTATGCGGCGCAGATCGTTAGGCGACATGGAGGAACGATTTCGATAGCTTCTGGTCCTGAAGATCGAGGCACAGCTGTCACCGTTAACCTACCACGCCAATGAGTGCTCGAATTCTATACATCGAAGATGAGCCTGCATTGGCAGGCATTGTTGTAGAGAGTCTTAACTCACGTGGCTATGAGATTGATCACTTTACGGACGGTACCGCTGCGCGACATGTTTTAGCGAAGGCCGATGAGTACGACCTTGCTTTGCTCGATGTGATGTTACCGTGGGAGGACGGTCTTTCGCTCGGTCGCAAGTTGCGGAATCGCTACCCTAGCCTGCCCATTTTGTTCCTTACGGCCAAAACCCAGGCGGCGGATGTGGTCGCCGGTTTTGAGGCAGGCGGAAACGACTACCTACGCAAACCGTTTAGCCTTGAAGAGCTCATCGTCCGAATTGAAAACCTTGTCCGTGTGCGTAGCCAACAGCCAATCGGATCTCCGTTATTGGACGGAGCGGGTTGCTATACGCTTGGCAAATTGTGCTTCGATCCAACTCGATTGACGCTTCGCGATGCGGAAGCCGAGCAGGAGTTGGTGCGCCTTTCTCATCGCGAGTCGGAGCTGCTCCGCTACCTCGCTGATCGGGCAGGAGAGGTTGTACACCGACGTGATCTTTTGCTGGCTCTCTGGCAAGATGACAGTCTATCTCAATCTCGCACGCTTGATGTGTATGTAAGAAAATTGCGGCAAGTGCTTACTGGCGAGCCTGCGGTTGAGCTGATTACGTTAAGAGGCGTGGGGTATCGTTTTGTAGTTGGAGAATAGAGGGAGATTTTGCTGACCTGACGCGTTGTGCGGATGTGTGAGCTCCATTAAGCGACATACAGGTTAAGACAACGAGTGTCGCTAACCCACAAATCGCATTCGACGAGGCCTTACCGAACGCCTACCCTCCTTACATTACTGTATCTCTGCCCTTGCCCTTGCCCTTGTCCTTGTCCTTGGGCGTAGGGGTTAGACAGCCTTCCTAGCCAGATGTATATGCCTAACAATTGCCAACACCTAATATTCATCACTAAGTAGAATGAAAAAACTCACAATCCTATTAATACTGCTATTTTTTGGTATAAATGGAAAAAGCCAAACTACAAATCTAACTGATGAAACTAGACTAAACCTTGATTCTATTTACTTCTCGAATCAAAGTTTAGACAGTTTAACCCGACTCATAACTTCAGTTGAACTCAAATCAAAACTGAACCAAGTATTTACACTGTCATACTGGATATCAAAACATATTAGATACGACAATGAAGGATTGATAAATGGGTATTGGCACAAACAAACGTTCGACAAAACTCTTGCAACCAAAGTTATCGAAAAAGGGAAAACAATATGCGGAGGCTATGCTATGCTAGCAAAAACAATGTTTGACCAAATTGGCGTTGAAAATGAAATCATAGTTGGCACTGCAAAAGGAAGAAATTACGATGATTCAAGTACAAACGAGAACCACGCGTGGAACGCAGTCAAAATAGACTCTACATGGTATATATTTGATTTAACGTGGTCAAGCCCAAAAAAAGAACATCAAAAAGTAAATGAATTCTATTTTAATCCAAATCCAGAATTACTAATTTCAACGCATTACCCAAACGAACACAAGTGGACTCTATTAGATAAAAAATACACCAGGGAGCAATTCACGAATATGCCAAGAGTCAATGCAAATTTCTTTAAATTTGGATTGTCAAATTCAATTCCTACTATAATCTTCGACACAAATCAAATTTCATTTGATCTATCAAACAACTTTGATGGTAATATAGGAATAATCCTACATGAAAAAGGAACTTACAATAGCGACATTATTGAATACACCGTGATCAAAAACCAAAACAGCCAAACTATTTTAGTCCCAATACCCGACGACAATAAAACATACAAACTAGAGGTGACATATATTTCCGCAAACCCAATGCTCAAACATTTTGAACTATTGACAGTCGAGACAAAAAACCCAGTTGATTGATAGATTCCTACGAAAAATTCAAGCCAAAAAAAAACTCAGATGAGGGGTCACAAAGAGGTTACACTCAATTCGGAACTGAATTACAAAGCTTATGTAAGTAAGACAATGAACACTTCATTGACTAAACTACGTACTATTCAATCTTCCAATCAATAGATTAGCTAACCTGACATTCCTGATAGAAAATCACCCTGCAGACCAAAATAAAATATCAATTCTCTGCACATTTATGGCGTGACGCAGGCAGTGGTTGGTATTTCGTAACCGTTCCTGACAACTTCTCCAAGGAGATCAGAAGTAACCTTCAGTGGCAGGAAGAAGGATGGGGCCGTATGAAAGCCGTAGCTATTGCAAACGATTTGAAATGGAAGACATCCATCTGGTTTGATAGTAAAGGGAAGAGCTACGTGCTTCCTGTAAAGGCAGAGGTTAGAAAGAAGCTATCCTTGACCGTAGAGGATGTTTTGGCGATAAGCCTGTTCGTCTAAAAGAACGGGATGACCATGTCGAACAGTCACCGTTCTCACTGAATATCATTAAGTTACGACACACTGCAACCTTTCCGAACTGAATCGGTCTAATCCAACCAGTGGGCAAGATGACACAAGGTGAATCAACGGATAAAGAGCTGGTCAAAAGGATACTAGAAGG
Source organism: Saprospiraceae bacterium (assembly GCA_045110575.1). Classification (GTDB taxonomy): domain Bacteria; phylum Bacteroidota; class Bacteroidia; order Chitinophagales; family Saprospiraceae; genus CALDTK01. The sequence continues at coordinate 27,040 of JBGCGF010000048.1, read as the reverse complement.
GAACCCAAAAACCTTTGAGGTGATCATCCGCAATACGCAGGGACTAGTCATCAGTATCATTTATAAGATGATAAAGCGCCCAGAAGATCGAAAAGACCTTACGCAGGAGGTTTACCTGAAAGTCTATGACAAACTCGATAGCTTCAAGTTCAACTCTAAATTATCAACCTGGATTGGCACAATCACATATAACATGTGCTTGAATTACCTGGTCAAGAAGAGGATCCCAATTCTGGATGTATCGGCCGAAAAGGAGAACGAACCCTGGCAGTCCATCGAAAGCAAAGAGAACCAACCCACTGTCGATCTTTTCGAAAAGGAACGCGCGACAATTCTTGCTGTTGAAATTGAAAAGCTACCGCCGCTCTACAAGACGATACTCTCGCTATTCCACATGCAAGAACTCAGCTATAAGGAAATAGCGGTAATTACGGCTTTACCAGAAGGAACCTTGAAGAGCTACTTATACCGAGCAAGGAGACAGCTGCGCACCAACCTCTTGCTCACCTACAAAAGAGAAGACTTATGAAACAGCTACACGCAGATGACTTGAGCATTCAGAAATATGCATTCGACCGGACGGAATGCGAACCAAGTCTTGTGAGACATATTAACATATGCGAAGCATGTCTCGCAAAGGTGAAGTCGTACGCGTCACTGGCCGCCAGGGTCAAGGCTCAGCCCGAACCGATCCTTACATACAATCTTTCAAGCCTACTTCTAAGTCAAATCCAGCAAAAAACGGAGAAGAGCAGCAAGGGCAGCTACCTGTATGCGCTGGTAATTTCCGTAGCAGTCTGCTTCTTTGCTGTGGCGATATATCTGTTCACCAACACGGCTAGCTATTTACTCGACGGCACCCCAACTCATCAGGTCTACTTTACCATAAGCGGAGTCGTTTTCACCTTTTCCATTCTTGTATTCGACCAAATTAGAACGTTCGATAGGAAGCTTAAAACACTGACATCCTGAATTATACTGCATCTCCTTGCAACATAATATTCATCCCCTGGTCTAATACAACACAGCAAAATCTAGAACATGAATTCTTCTTTCTTCACTAATCTCGATCCCGACGTATACAAAACACTTGTCTTTTTTGTTCTTCTGATTTTGGTAATGAGATTCATACTAGTGATTCTTAAGAGACTACTCGACAATAAGTTGAAAAGTCAAATCCTTGAAAAAGGTCTATCAGAAGAATATACGACAACTCTTTTACATACGGAATCCCCGAACGAGGAATCACATTCTATAAAGTGGTTCCTACTTCTTCTTTCAGCGGGAATTGGTCTATTTATCGCTGCAGCGTTTACCCCTCTTGGTGTTCATTCCTTCGCAATTATTATCACTAGTATTTCACTCGGATTCCTGGCTTACTCCATGTACCTGAAGACCTCTAACAAATAGTCACTTCTAAGCCATACGCCTACTTGTAAAACGCACAAGTAAGCCACTTACTCTACATTAATCAAGTTCGCTAAGATCGGATGCCTCCAAGCGGGTCCTTGGTCGACGTATGCCTTCTCGATAATCGATCAAACACAACTCCATGAAAAATCTACTGCTACTTCTGCTTAGTCTACTTGCGCTAACATCAACAAGCCTGAATGCACAAGAAATCCTACTCAATACTGAATTGAGCAACAAAATTGACACCTATTTAAGTGCCGGTATTTCGAAAGGGTTTTCGGGGTCAGTCCTTGTCATGAAAGAAAGCCAAATCATTCTGAACAAAGGATATGGGTTAGCCGACAGAGAAAACAACCTTGCCTACATTTCGACAACAGTAGCTCCGATAGGCTCAGTTACTAAGCAATTTACGGCTGCTGCGATTCTGAAACTGGAGGAATATGGCAAGCTTAAAACTACAGACCGCATTAGCCAGTTTTTTAAAGATATTCCGCTAGACAAAGAGGAGATCACAATCCACCAGCTATTAACACACACGGCTGGATTTATAGATCAGATAGGAGACAGTGATTTTAATGAAATCCCACAAAAGAAATTCTTCAAGGCTGCTTTTAGCTCAATCCTCCAAAATAACCCAGGTGAAAAATACGCGTATTCGAATGTAGGCTATAGCATCTTAGCTCGAATCATCGAAGTAGCGTCCGGTATGGATTACGAGCTTTTTCTACATGAAAATATATTTAAACCTGCAGGGATGGAACAGACCGGATACTTCTTTCCAACTTGGAAAGAAAATTCAATTGCAAAGGGATATGCTCATGGGGTGATCAATGTAGGTTCAATGATTGAGCGATATCAAAAGATGGACAAGGTCACCTGGTCGCTAAAAGGCCACGGCGGTATCCATTCCACTTCAGAAGACATGTACAAATGGCATGAGGCGCTTAATTCCAACACAGTGTTATCACAACCTAGTTTCGAAAGACTTACAACTCGCTACGTCAAAGAAACCGAAGCTGGCACTAGCTACTACGGGTACGGCTGGGCCATTTATGAGTCGAATAGAAATACGAAAATCATTAGTCACAATGGAGGCAATTCGATATACTTCCACGATTTCATTTGGTCCCCCGAAGAAGATGCCTTAGTCATTTTATTCACCAATGCAGCCTCCAAGGAAGTAGAGGTAGCCTGGAGAATCGAAAAAATGCTGTTTGATGAAGCATATGTTCCTACTCCGATCAAAAAGAACCTTCACTTGCTGGTCATTGACTTTATGGAGACCAGAATACTATCCGAATCTCAGGAGCTAGCAGATCTTATCGAAAAAGAATACCTCCCAGAAGGTTCCCAACCAAACACCTTAAACAGCGTCGGGTATGACATCTTGAGACATGAAACGGACAATAATACTGAATGGGCGATTGAACTGTTTAAGCTCAATGTTAAGCTGTTCCCGAAGGATGGAAATAGTTGGGATTCGCTAGGAGAAGCATACTTAAGGAATGAACAAAAAGAATTAGCCATTATAAGCTATCAAACAGCATTAGACTTGGCTCCTACATCAAATTGTAGTTGGTGCAAAAGTTCCACGGAGGCGATTGAACGATTACGGAAAACGAAATAGTACTGCGCTGAATCTTGACCTAACTAGCCGACAGATCACCCCTTCCCCATCCTTCCCATAGCGCGAACCAAAAAACCCAGCGACAAGCACTCAACCACTACCCTGCCCCAGTGCCATGTGCTCCAAATAACCAACTCAGCTTTCAAATCGGCATCACTAAATGCCGATTGATAAAAGAGCTCATTGGCGCCTTTGAAATACATATAGAACGAGGCGACAAAACCGATGGCCAAAATTGCAGAAATCAGGGCTGGGGCAAATGCGTGAGAGTGTTTGGTTTTGGCGAAAGCTGCAAAACCAATAGGAATCAACGCTGCAACGATTGTCAAGACGGTAAAGAAGCGACCTATCGCAGGACCGAATTCACTGTAATAGGCATAGAACGCTTCCGCCGATAGTGACTGCCAATAAGGAATAAGAAGAACACCTTCTGTGATTTGAGCACCAACGAAGATGGAGAAGATGGCTACTGAGATATACGATTGGAATTGCTTCATAGGTCCAACTGTTTAAGAGGGATATAGTCAAGCTAGTGAAAAGATCAGGTGTGATGATTTACTACCAGCATGCGTACGATCAGCTCGGAACCCAAAAAGGGTCGAAAGAAGTGACTCTTCCAACCCTTTTCAAGTTGTTTTGGCGAAAGCTAAGCTCTACAGCTTCATCACCTTAAACTGCTTCTCAAACGACTCGTCGTAGCACTTAACGATGTACGTTCCAGAAGCGTACGTAGCCAACGAGATGACCGCCTGCTGCTGAGAGCCACCTTTTGAAATCGAGCCAGCATCCATCAACTGACCTAGAGAATTGTAGATGCCGAAGTTCACGTTTCGAGAAGCACTAATCGCACCTTCAATCGCTATGGTCAACTGATCGTTGACAGGGTTTGGAAACACGCTAATTCGATCAGCTAGCGGATCATTGGTGTTGCTTGTTGGGTCAAACCCTACATCTACCATTTCCTCATAGGTGCAATTACCTGCATCATCCTGAACTACTAGTGAATAGGTGCCTGGAAGAAGATCGAAGAATGCATTCTTATCAATAAAGGTTTGTCCTCCATCAATACTATACAAGAAAGGTCCGAAGCCACCTGAAGGATAGATCTCGATGACCCCATCAGCGGCAGTCTCGGCAGTAGCCATCGTGCTTTCTATGCGCGCAGTAAAGGCACAACCTTCACCATTCGGGCAGAACAACTCGACCACTTCAGATTCAAACTCACCATCGTTTGTAAACAGTGTATCACCGACACTATTTAGCACAAGGAAATTTCCTAATCCGTAATCACAGCAAATACCATCACCTTCAGAATCAAATAGACTCATCGTAATACAAGAGCCATAGTCCACACAAATGTCTTCACTAAACACTTCTGTGTTCCGAGATAGCTCTCCAGACGCTAACGTCTCGCCGCTGATCTCGTCATAAATTTGCCAAGAAGTTTCTTGCGGATAATCATCCGCATTAATAATAACAGTAACGATATCGTAGCTAGAATTTAATCCTGCAGTGGTTGTTGCCGTATTGTTACTCGCAACCGCATCTTGTTGACCGTTGACGTCAATCAAATTCAGCGTTATCTGGTTATTCGTCGCTTGTAAGTTTTCGGTAATTGTAATTCGAACAACAGCATAAGACTGGTACGAAATACTACGGCTATAGATAGCTGTATCAACCACTACCCCATTCACTACAACTTCAATTGCCGTATCGTCTAGGGATGTTTCACCGTAGTTGGTAACCACAACATCGACGTCTAATTCAGTATCACACTTAGCCGTTACCGAACCAATTGCAATACCAGCCTCAAGCACATGAAGTTTGCTCAAGACGACGTTCAACGTATCATTATTGGCGTAGCCGTCAATCGTACTCGTCACAACTGCCATGACGTCATAGTCGCCGATCGCTGAGAAATCCTGAGGAGACGAGAATTGGAATTCGGCATCTTGGAAAGGACGTATTGTATCCGTTACCGTAATCGTTTCTGCAAACTGACCGTCAACGAATAGCGAGACATCAAAGTCCACCATCTTCTTCAATCCCTTATTGGCAACCTTAGCGGTCACCAATTCATTCGCGCCAAGACTAGAAGAGGTTTGTGGTTCAGTTACCTCCTCTACGCCCAAGTCATTTTCAGCCTTGATCTCTGCCCAGAAAGACACCCATGGTCTTGCTTGCTTAATGACCATTTGATCTTGTGCAGTCACTTTATACTCGATGTCCATTCCAAAGCCTTCCGCACCAACAACGTCATAGAGAATTGCAAATTCATCATGAATGACTTTGAGGTAGTTTCTCATTGAATCGAGAAACCGCTCTTCCATAACCAGTGCGTGGTGTGTCACGAGGTTCGACTCTCGCAATACTGTGTAGCCTTTACTCGTATCTTGATTCAGCAGAATCTCCTCAGGAATTGAATTTGCATCAGGGTTTGTGATTAGAAACTCTCCAACCTGCGTATTCAAGTAGAAGGTATTCTCCGTCGAATAAATCGGATCAATACTGACACCAACTCCGTTAGACTTTTCTTCTTCAAAGTTAGGGTGGCACAAAATGCCCATGGCAGCGATGTAGTGATCTACGCGATAAAAGTCACGTTCATCAAACGCTCTGAAGTTCCACATACTCGCATAAATCTGCTTAACAGATTTAGAGATATGGCCTTCGTCCAAGTGCTGTGTTTTTGAAGTATACAAGCCAGCGCCACTAAAGCCTGGCAAATCCTCATTGTTCGTACTTGATCGACAACGCACTGCTGTGCCTACAGGAAAGCCGTCATGCATAGCCTGTAAATCATCAAGCATCCATTGCGGCATCGGCGCGTCTTTGATTTCTTTTCTGAAATCTTTCAGCATGTCGATCCTTGTTTCTAAATCAGAAATGAAGTTCGGATCAGCAACCATGTCTTCAACTTCTTGATAGAAGTTATTGAACTTCATGAATTCATCATAGTAGTAAAACGGGATACCAAAACCATCGGGAATTGTTCCATTTGGAAAACCGAATGTTCTCATCGTTGCCACATTCGTACACTTCGCTCCAAATGCTGTAGACATTTCAAAGCTTATAGAATCGAGTGGCAATATTCTTTCAAAGCTTAAATCACGCTCTGGAATTTGAGGCTCGGTAGGTCGTAGCTTTTCATACCAGTCGTTAACCTCTTCAAGCGTAGCTTCTCTAATGACATAGTTGTCATTCTCTACTTTGTAATAAATGTAGCTACCCAATAAGTCTGCGATGGAATCGATCGCAAGCGGATCACGGATGTATGCATTGGGCGCATTGTCCTGAATCGCCCTCAAGTTGACGTGAGACAAAGGCGTCTGCACAACAGAGGTAATAATGCCTCCTACCCTTGGTAAAGAATTCGGTAATGCGTCGTACAGCACGATGTCTCTCGACCCAGGATTCTCATCTAGCATCATCGCTCTAAAGAAGCCATATCCTTCTGCTTCATTAAAAGGTATGAAATCAATGTCACCGAACACTTCTGATTCCAAAACGACATTAATCCTTGAACCAATGTAGTCGTCCTTATACTGCGTCTCATAACGCCCTTCGCTTGAGCTGCCGATGAAATGCTGCATGTTGTTGCGCAAGAACGGCATGTTAGCTGTCAGCAGTTCAAAGGTCTTTTGAGTAGCTTCAAAATCCAGTGCATCTCCAAAAGAGAAATTAAAGGAATAGCTACCGATCGCTCCATTGGGAAGGATTTCGTTCGGATTGAAAACCACTTCACCTGAACCATCATCTCCCATCACGTTTGCACCAATCGCGCTAAAAAAGTTAGCGTGAATGAAGTGCGTATTACTGTTGATGAAGTAGACCTTCGGATTATCGGTGTCGATATCGAGTATACCGAACTTCACAAATTCCTGCCCATTCAAAAATGGAGCCCAGGGCACATCTGCAACTACAGCCATGCTGGCGAACGTCGCAGCATCAGGAATAGAGGTCGTGCCGTCTGTAAATGAAATAGGGGCCGCAAAATTTAAGGGTGCATCGGTCGGCATGTTGTTAAACTCCGTGATGTCATCAATACCGTCTCCGTCTGTATCATCCGGATTGGCGATTGAATGCTGCGTGATTTTGTAATTCTCAAGCGGGTAAGCCGCATTAGGCTCCGAGATGAGCATGGTTCCATCAACTCCCATGGTAATGGAGGTAATGGTTTCTATTCCCAGGTTAGATTCATGCTCAGCCGTCAATAAATAGTAGTTGTCTGCAGAGGCTTGAATTTCCAACTGGACTTGACCGAAATTATTCACTGAATAATCTGAAATCGGGACATTTTGTCCTTTTACGACGCCTGAAACAGCCAGCACCAAAGCTGCAACTACAAAAAAGGCAAGCTTTCTAACGCCTTTTTGACTGGCAAATCTTAAACATCGTTCGTACATCATTCCTAGGTTTTTCAATAAATAAACGTACAAATTATTTTCTGCTCTTTTTACGACGAAAGCGCTCAATAGCCTTGGAACGACAAATAGAGAAAAGCGTGCGTTGAGATCTTTCATAGGCTGGAGTTGTAGAGTATGCATGTGTAGTATGCCTCTGGAGACCAAAACGCTGCTTACTTCCAAAAAAAAATCGATAATAAAAGAGACCTAACCAAAACAGCCCCACTAGACATAGTGTCCAGTGAGGCTGTTTTTACGTATTGGTTTTAGCGAAAGCTAAGAAAGACTACCAACGGCCACCGCCACCACATAAAACCAGTTACAGAGCTTTACAATCCGCCCAGACAAAGGTCAACTTACTATCAATGTAAATTTCTAATTAACACTATTAACGAATATCAATACTTCAAATGAACGACCTTTGAATCTCCCTTAGACTTCGTACTTACCAAGTATAAGTTATCAAATGCATCTTCAGCTAAGTCAGCATAATCAGAAGTCCCTGTCAAAGCATTAAGAAAATTTGCCGTAGTGTTTCCATGACCAACGACTAGCACGACACCTTCATTTAGATCTTCTAGCACGTCATCAATGACATCGTCGTGGTCGAATCCACCATAGCTCGAAATAGCTAAACCTTGATCAATAGCGACAGGAGTAGCAGTCTGTGTTGTCCTGTTATAGCTAGTGCTATACACCCTATCCAGCATCAGCTCAGAAAGCATACTGGCAAGCCTATCCGCCCGATCCATACCCTCTTGAGTCAAGCCAGGATTAGTAGCAGCTCCAGATATTTCAGCATGCCTAACAAATATAAAATTAGTTACACTCTCTTCATTTGGTACAACTAAGGTGTCAATTACAGTAACAAGCAGGGTATCCGTTGTTGAAACGAGCACAGTGTCTATCGTTGATACAAAAACAGTATCTGTTACGGTAATTGTTTCTGTTTCCAAAATCGCTTCAGGAGTACAACTTGAAAAAATTGCCTGCATCAATACCGTGCATACAATAACCAAGGACAAGAAGAATTTTACGAGAAATTTCATGCTTTGTAATTTATTCGAAAAACTGGGAGGTGAAACCGGTTAGGAGCCACTTAAGGAAAGAAAATTTACCCAGCGAGCAAGCTTCACCTGTGTCCGCCTCCTTGCAGAGTGCAAGGAAAACCATCGAATCAACCGCAATCACGACTGAGAAGGTCCAGCCACCCGATCATTCAGGTGAATTCAGCAGCGTTGAACAATGTAAAGGTAAATCATCGCCGTAAGCGCCCGTAGTCAAATCAATCCAATGACGAGAGAGAGACTAGCTCTACTCCAACGGTTGTTTAAAGGGCTCCAAAACCCAAAAAGGGCTGGAAGATTTGACTCTTCCAACCCTTTTCAAGTTGATTAGCAATGCTAGTGTAGCAGGTTTTGGCGAAAGCTAGAACGCCTAAAAACTACTGTCGACTACCAACGGCCACCGCCGCCGCCGCCATCACGTCCGCCACGTCCACCGTCACGACCTCCGCCGCCACCGTAGCCACCACGTCCGCCACGATCACCGCCTCGGCCACCGCGATCACGATCACGACCTCCGCCGCCACCGTAGCCACCACGTCCGCCGCGATCACCGCCTCGGCCTCGGCCTCGGCCGCCGCCATAGCCACCGCGTCCGCGATCGCCGCCACCGCGACGCTCTTCGAAATCACTTGGACCATTGCCTTCGCCTGGTGCAGCTGGATTGATGCGTACTGGACGACCATCAAACTCAAGTGAACCAATGCGCTCTACAACTTGCTTCGAGAGACTCTTGTCTACGTCGAAGAACGTGTGCGTCTTATTCATCGTAATACGACCGATGTCCTTTCCTTGAATGCCTCCTGCATCGCAGAGCATTCCGAGTAGGTTGCCTTTACGGCCACCAACATCCATTGCACCTACGTTAATGAAGATGCGCTCCATGTTGGAATCGTCACGCTGTCCGCGACCACCACCATCGTCATCACGATTTCTACGCTCTTTTTGGCCACCTCGCTTATCGTTAAGATCTGGAGCAAAGCGGTAATCGTTGAACAACTTCTCAAACGAACGACTTGCGATGCGCTTGATGATTTCCTCACGATCGAGTCCTTCAAGTTCTGCTTCGATAGCAGAGAGGTAATTCTCCAAACCGTCAGCAACTTTTACATTCTTGAGGCGGCGCATGTTAGACAACAAGCGACGCTCAATGATTTCCTCTCCTCCAGGAATCTGTACTTCTTCGAAACGCGTCTTGATGATGCGCTCGATACTGCGAAGCTTGCGTGTATCACCTGGGTGAAGCAAACAAAGTGAAACACCTGTTGCACCCGCACGACCGGTACGGCCAGAACGGTGTGTGTAGAAGGCGAGATCGTCCGGAAGGTTGAGGTGGAATACGTGTGTGATTCCAGTTACATCGATACCACGTGCAGCTACGTCAGTTGCAACCAACACCTGAAGGCGCTTGCTACGGAAACGAGCCATTACGTTGTCACGCTGTGACTGGGAAAGGTCACCGTGAATTGCATCCACGTTGTATCCGTCACCAGATAGCTTTTCAGCAAAATCTTTCGCATCAGCACGTGTACGCACGAATACCAAGCCGTACATGTCTGGATCGAAATCCAAGAAGCGACGCAAGATTGGGAAACGCTCACGTGGACGTGAGATTACGAAACGGTGAGAGATGTCCGAGTTAGAAGAGTTGCGCTCTCCTGACTGCACCTCTGCAGGATCGTTCATGTACTCGCTTGCGATGCGACGAACCTCTCCTGGCATCGTAGCCGAGAACAACCAAGTGTTCGCATCGTCTGCAACAGAAGTAAGGATATCGTCGATCTCCTCCTTGAAGCCCATGTTGAGCATCTCGTCTGCCTCATCGAGGATGAGGTACTTCACTTGTTGCAAGTCAACCGCGCGACGGCGGATGAGGTCACGCAAGCGACCTGGTGTTGCAACCACGATCTGTACACCACGGCGGATTTGTCTGATCTGTCCTGAAATGTCAGCACCACCGTAAACAGCTACGATTCCTACGCCGCGCATGTGCTTGGCGAAGTTCTCTATCTCTCCCGTAATCTGCAAGCAAAGCTCACGCGTTGGAGAAAGGATGAGTACTTGAGGTACACGCGTATCTACGTGTATGCGATTTAGCGCTGGAAGGCCGAATGCTGCAGTCTTACCAGTACCTGTTTGTGCAAGTCCGACAAGGTCTGTGTTGCGGTCAAGCAGAATTGGAATTGCCTGTGCCTGAATAACCGTTGGATATTCGAAGCCCATGTCAGCAACTGCGCGTTGCAGTGGCTCGATCAAGCCAAGATCCTTGAAGGAAGGACGGCCGTCGTTCTTGTCCTTAACTTCTTCCTTTGCTTCAGCCTCTGAGGAGTCTTCTGCTGCAGGTTCGAGGTGAGACATGTCGTTTGCATCGAAAGCTGCTTCAGCGCGCTTCTTTGCTTTCTTGTTCTCCTTCTTAGGAGCACGTTCCTTTTTCTCTTTTGGTGCTTTACCAATAGCACCTGTTACGAGTGCCATTGCCTCAGCGTCGAGTACGTCCTCAGCTGGAGCTGCAGGATCAGTCTCGAAAGGAAGCGGCTCATCGTAATCCTCTTCCTCCTCAGCCATGAATGCTTCGTGGTCGATAGATGCCGGTGCTTCGTCCTCTACGAGAACAGCTTCCTTCTTCTTAGCTTTTGATTTTGCTTTAGCCTTTGGCTTCTCTTCCTTCTCAGCTTTCGCTTTTGAAGCAGCTTTGGCCTTAGGTTTCTTCGCAGCTTTTTCCTTAGGCTCTGCCTTTGCTTTCGCTTTGGCTTTAGCCTTTGGCTTTGCAGCAGGTGCTTCTAGTGCAGCTGCTTCAGCTTCTTTCTTTGCTTTGTTTGCTGCGCGTGTTGCTGCAGCTTTCTTCGCTGATGCAGAGCGCTTTGCAGCTTGCTCTTCAGCGGTAAGTTCGGTGGCTTTCTTGGCCATGATAAAAGTGGTTTTTAAGCGAAAGTCCCACCCTCCGGCGAGGATCCTCGTGCTATGCACGGGGCCCAAAAGGACTGTCGCATGTACATCTGCGTGCGAGTACACCTAACTGTTCCACCATGACCCGAATCCCCTTGACTTCGCCGATCACCCTTCGCGGATCGACTGTCTAACGCCCACCTTACCCGGTGGCGCGCCCTCTACTCCCAGAGGGCTGAAATGGCCTTGGCGGCACTAATCGGTGCCGCGCTCGCAAAAAGAGCTTGCCTATTTCGTAGACGGGCTCTTAAAAATGGATAGCTGCTACTGCGTTCAGTTTCAGTTTTTCCTAAGCGGCCGCAAAGGTAGTCTTTTTCAAGACTTTAACCTCGATGATGCTCAGCAATGAATCGAATGACCTAAAGTGAGTATTTGTGAAACGTGTAGTAAGAGCCTGATTAAGAAATCCCAATTCGACTAAAAATTGGCTGATTTCAATCTAATCTTCGTTAAAAATGCTCGATTTAGCCAGCTAAACCTTGCGCTTTTTGTCTAAATCAGTCCGAAATCCTCTCAATTTCGCCAGAATCCGAATTCTTAAACAGGCTCTAAGTGTCTCGTGCTGATATGCTTCGCGTTTACGTACCCTTTAAAATTACCGTCTATTGCAAATCCTCTTGTCCTTTTTGTACCGTCAAAAAGAACGAAAAAGCTCGTCCATTATCGTGGGGTCGTAAAAGCGTAAATTCAAAGAGCTCTCTCGGAATTCAAGAGCGTCTTCCCTACACTCAATATTTTCTTGTTCGACCCCACGCTATTCCTGTTTGACTGCGGTGCAGTCTTAAGCTGTTCGGGCCGCTGTAGGCGGGAGATTTAGCTTCGGCATACGTCTGGCTGGGGTTGACGTAATTCCGCAAGCTCCATTCAACATATCGTTCACGCCCTGTTGGCCGTCACGAACATTTCCAATTGACAATTACCAACTAGCAATTGACCTAGCCGTCCTTCAATTCCGCAAGCTCCATTCAGGAAACCGCTTTCTATTTTGGTGAACCTGAAATCACTACTCGTAATGGACTTCTGTCAAAAACAACCCGTCAGGTGGTACACTCAAGGGGCGTGGAAGACGGGTCTGCGTTTCCATGCAGTGCTTCAAGTCTTCTACAGAAAGTTGACCTGATCCGACGCGAATACATGCACCTACAATGAGGCGAACCATGCCGCGTAGAAATCGATCGGCTGCAATGTGGTAGTGTAATTCAGCCTCTTGTGTTCCTGCTTTCCCTTCAACAAGTTCAGGGCAGGCTACCCATTCCGAGCGCCGCAAGTCACAGCGCATCGTTTTAGCGTCAGAGTTACTCTTGCAAAAAGGAGCGAATTCAGAGTACTCCATCAAGAGTGCCGATGCAGCATTCATGGCATCAATGTCCAACTCATCAAAAAGTGGATAATGCCAGGTGGTGTTTTGCCGAAAGGGGTCTTTAAGACGCGTAATGTCATATCGATACGCACGGTGGGTAGCACTAAAGCGTGCATGAACACCATGCTCTCCGGCAGGTGGAGTCGGACCAATATCCTCCCAACTCATGACAACAATGTCCTTTGGCAACATGCGGTTGAGGCGCCGCACAAATTGTACGGGCAATTTCGCTGACGTGTCAACGTGTGCTGCATAAGCACTTGCATGTACGCCTGCATCCGTTCGACCGCAACCGACGAGCTCAATACGCTCGCCAAGAATGAGGCTTACTGTTTCTTCTATGGTTTGCTGAACGGTCGTACTACTTGGTTGGCGTTGCCAGCCGTGGTAAGCGTGCCCATTATAAGCGAGTCTTAGAAAATAGCGCATTACTTCAAGAGGCCAAGTGCCAATTCAATGTGAGCCAAATGATGCTTACCGTGCCATGCATACATCGCAGCAGTTTCAGCGATCGTAAAGGTCTTGTTGTGTCCAGTATGCAGGTACGTGCGCTTTCGCTCTTCAGGAGTGAGACTGTCGAGCAAATGAGCAAGCCGTGCATGCAATCCATCGAGCAAAGACAGACTAGCCTCTATAGGAAGCGCATAATCTGCAAGGGTCGCCGTTGGACCTTCATTGTATCCGTTGACACCAGGAACGTCTTCTGTGAGCGCCCACTTGATGCGTAAGATTGCATGCATGTGGCTGTCTGCACAGTGGTGAACGAGCGTCTTGATGTCCCACGAGTCTTCGCGGTAGGTCAGGGCTAGTTCACTTTCTGAAAGGTCGTCAAATCGCAGGCAAAGTGATCTAGGAAAATCTCTAATCGCTTGTACACAGGCATCAAAATCGATGTCACCAGCGATTGATTCTTCCATAGTACCTAAGGGGTAGCGTCGGTTGATGCTCATGCTTAGGCGGCTTTCTTCATGTAGGCAATCTTACTCTTGCTCACTTTGCGCTCGGCGTACTCACGATCTACCGTGAACGTCGTTACGCTCGTATCACCAGGAAGCTCGTACATCGCATCCACGAGTATGGCTTCGCAAAGGCTACGAAGGCCACGTGCACCAAGCTTGTACTCGAGTGCTTTTTCAGCCATGAAGTCAATCGCATCTTCAGTCATACTGAGGCGAATGTCTTCCAGTTCGAAGAGCTTGCGGTACTGCTTGAGCAACGCGTTTTTCGGCTTCGTCATGATTGCCTTGAGCGTCTCTACGTCGAGTGGCTCGAGGTAAGTCAATACGGGCAAGCGACCGATCAACTCCGGGATAAGTCCAAAAGACTTGATGTCTTGGTGCTGGATGTACTGAAGTAGATTTTCACGATCAACTTTCGTCTTCTCGTCGTGCTTGAAGCCTATCACCTGGTGGTTCATACGCTTCGAGATTACCTTTTCGATGCCGTCAAAGGCACCACCGCAAATGAAGAGAATGTTCCTTGTGTTGACCTTGATCATCTTCTGCTCAGGGTGCTTACGACCGCCGTGGGGCGGCACGTTAACCTCAGTTCCTTCTAGCATCTTAAGCATGCCCTGTTGCACGCCTTCGCCCGATACATCGCGGGTAATAGAAGGGTTATCTCCTTTGCGAGCGATCTTATCAATCTCATCGATGTACACGATGCCACGCTCGGCAGCGCGTATATCGAAGTCACAAACTTGTAGCAACCGAGCGAGGATAGACTCAACGTCCTCTCCTACGTAGCCAGACTCGGTAAAGACCGTTGCGTCAACGATGGCAAACGGTACGTTTAGAAACTTCGCGATGGTCTTGGCCAAAAGCGTCTTTCCAGTACCGGTACGACCTACAAATAGCAGGTTTGACTTCTCGATCTCTACGTCGCCGAGTTTGTCTTCGTGCTGAAGTCGCTTGTAGTGGTTGTACACCGCTACAGAGAGCACTTTCTTCGCATCGTTTTGACCGATTACGTATTCGTCAAGGTGAGCTTTAATTTCTTTGGGACGGATGTTGGTCGGCAGAGCAGGAAGCTCTGTATCGGTCTTCATCTCATGGAAGCCACCGGTGCCTTCGAGTAATTCGTCGTCAACGATTTCTCCTGCCTGCTCGGTACATACCTCACAGATGTGCCCGCTTATGCCGGCGATAAGTAGGAGCGCTTCTGATTTATCACGTCCACAGAAGGAGCAGCGGACGTCTTGTTTGGATTTTCGCATAGTGAGTATTCCCTAAAACTGAGCTTGTCAAAGATAGGGCCGACGAAGGTAAGAAACTCGCGGAGTAAAACAGGATTTGTTTTAAGTTTTGGCGCCTGGATCGATTCCTAATGGAGAAATAGGACACTCCTGAACGATTCGTATCTAAACTAGCCTACTCGCTGTAGCTTATGCAAACTGGAACTGAAGCTCGAGAAATACTAGAGAAATCAGGAATAAAAAACCCTCCTGCGAAAACTAAAGAACCTGAATCAGGAATAATAACATAACCGTCTTGCGCCTGAAATTGAAACTCACGACCAGAAAAATCAAACAGGTGAAGCACGCCACCATTCCCCCCAATCGGGTTAGTTACCATTATCTGTCCTAACTCATTTGATATCTGTAAATCTATGCAAACACGACTTTTACTAATCTCTCGCTCTGCAGATGTTGAAGAGACACTATCCCCTAAATAATCAGTTATTTGACTACAAGACGATGGATTAGAATACAAAAAGAAATAATCATCTGATTCGTATGCGGTATAAGTTCCAAGGATACTATCTGGAAAAACCTTATCTAAGGTCGACACCCTGAATATGTTGTTTGACGAATTAATACTAAAAAATTTTGAATCTTGATTTACACTAGTCGGATCAATTATTGCCCCTCCGGGCGCTGTTAAAATTGTAGAAAGCGAAGTGCTAAACTCACACGACCCAAAGTCTTTCGGTGTAGGAAAAAGATCATAAACCAACCTAATTGAATCAGAAGTTAAGTCGTATAGATTCAAGTTATAGGTGTCACCTACTAGGCCTGAGGAGAGTTTCAAATACTTAGAATCGCCAACAGTATGAAATTTCGCGTCAATTCTATGGCCTCGGAGTAAAAATCTACCCGTTGTCAATCTAGATGAGCCGAAACTATTAGTAAAACCTAATGAAATGGATGAGTTACTTGGTAAATAGACCGAAAGCGCTAATCTATCTCTTACGACCTCTATTGTCGTATCAATTGAGGACAAACTTATGGATTGAGTAAAAGATGAAATAGATTGAGATAAATAAGGTTTTTTTTCTAAAATCACGGAAGCGATAGTGTCGCCGACTCGAGCAATACAGGCAGAATCAACTCCTAAAAGGTTGTACTTACTAAGTTCATTATCACTAGCGAATTGATCAAAATTAGAAAAAGCAATACCATTGATTCCAGAACCAACATGCAATAGAAGAGCCTTCTCAATTCCAGCCCCCAAATACGAAGAGTGCTCGAGCCGACAGGGAAACGCATTTCCTATTATCGCTATTGATGCTGCCGAACTAGAGACTGAATCCACATCGCAGAAAGCAAGCGGCCGGAGCTCAACAGCAGTATACTGGACTGTTTCGTCAAAAAAGTGAGGGGTGTCTATACTTGAATAGAGCCCAGCCGGAAAAGAGGCACAATCCGTAGTATCACCTCGAATATCGATGATCCTAATAGATTGTGCCTCTACATGACATTGAATGCCAATTACTAAGAAAGAACTTATCAAAAAACGAAAAATCATTCTGAAATATACACAGTTCTTGGAGTTAAACTGCCTTCTAATTGTAAGAAGTAAATCCCTGTAGGTAAAGTTACTCCCAGCGAAGAAATCTCAGACATCGTAAACATTGTTTTCCGCCCTGAAAATAGGTCTGGTGTAATCTCACCAGCAAGAACTTGCTGACCGACTGCATTCACCAGCCTGAAACTACCATATTCAGAATCAGCACTACTATCGCCTAATTCATCAATTCGCCCCTCGTTGCTTCGGCCTGAAAATTGCTTTTCGTCGTCTGAAACAAAGCTAGCACCAGGATACAGCTTGAAGGTAGAAAGAGGTGTTGAAGTTACAATGACTGAGTTGATACTTTGCTCAACATCAACGTTCTCCATGTTTAAAAGGAGGCCCAAATATTTGACAGAAGAATCAAAACTTGAAGATTTCGTTGCACTAGAAATATACGAGGTTGCAGGATCAATTTCTTGCGGAGTTAGAATTTCGGAAATACCATCATCTTTTCCTAATGAGTTTCCTGGGCCTTCTCCGGTAAGTGCAATTTGTGCCCTTTCATTTGAACAACAAAGGAAAGATCCACCACCATCGCCACAAGTATACCTATAATTCCAATTGTAATAGGCCCTCCTAACAGTCCTATCAAATTCTGGTAGATATACAAACTCGTAAAAAGGACCACATGTCCCAGAACGCGTTCGAGAAGCAGGAGATGATGTCGTAGTACTAACAACAAAGTCAGAACTAATTTCTCCCACTCGGCAAATAGTTGTAGTAACGCAAGAAGCTCCTGGACTACAGGTATTGGATACACTTGTTCTCAATACACCTCCAAGTGATGTAAACCCATCAATACAAGTGATATTTGCAGTACACCTGCTGCCCCCTTCAGTTGTTACATTAACCGTTACTGACCCTGATTGGTCGATTACATTGATCGTCTCTTCTGTTAAAGAGCATATCTCGTATGTTAACCAACAATACCTTGGATCTTGTTCAAAGTAAGTAGGATGCTGCACGACTCTGTAAAGTTCACCTTCACAGTAAAATTCTTCTTTGCACTCTTTCCTGTTAATCACTCTTTCTAACTCAACATTAACAATACTGACATCCATTGAGATTTCGCACCTATAATCGTTGTAAAGAATAACGTTGTACGTCCCACCAGATAGATTTTCCAAAAGCCCCCCTGGAATAAGGTCAGTAGGTTTACCATCTTCACCTCTATAGTAGACCAATGGATTACCCTCTCCTGTAACAGCTAATTGAATCCAACCATTCCCGTCTCCATCACATTCATTCTGCTTATCCTCAATAGTTATTGACAGATCCATTTCATCACAACTTCTAACATCAAAGCAGCCTGAAGTATGCTGATTACAGTCGTCTGTATACGTATAGCAATACTGCCCTGGGGCTAATCCGTCGATGTATTGCCCCGTGCCAGTATATCCATTTGGCCCAGTCCAACGAATTGAAGCAGAATAAGCAGGTGAAGAAACTGAAAGAGTAATGCTTCCATCAGAAGAATTTCGATCCGAAGCAGCGACTTCTCTAAGAAGAGAAACACTAAATCCAAGTCCATCAACTACATGAGGACATGCTTGGCTGTCACCTGGCATCGCATCATACGTTGTTGAACAGCAACATAAGCCCGGTCTAAGCTCCCAGCTACATGATCCGACCGTTATACGAAATCGGTAAATCCCTGCGCCCAGTTCATCTACATACGGAGCACTCGTAATATCTCTCCAACCTTGTTGAGGATCATGAAACTCTACAACAGGCACGGGGCTCTGAGATTGGTTCCACTCTAATATAATAAAACCATTATCTCTATCTGCTTTACTAGAAGTACAATTAGACGGATTCCCCCTAGTAATTTCAAAATCATAGCCCCTAATCCCAACATTATAGGTCATATCTAACGACTGACAATTCACACCAGTAACTGTCACAGTGTATTCGCCTGGCGACAAATTTACAATATCCTCTGTAGTCCCAAGTAAGGAACCCGAACTATTCTTCCATTCGTAGGTGTAAGAACCAAGGGAAGGTGGATGAAGATCTATTTCACCATCATTACACTGCTGCTCTGTTGCATCTGTAACACTTGCTGGCCAATTAATAGACTGGGCGTTAGCGAAAGAAAAGAAAATTAAAAAAACTAAAAGGAAAGAAAATTTCATAAAAAGTTGTTTAATCAGGTTTTAATACTAAAAAGTATAAGAATTTACACTCCAACTTGATGGGTCTGTTGAGATAGGATGCAATAATGTTTGATCATTAAAACCAATCGGACCGAAAACTGAAGTGCAATTATCATCTCCAATTAAGAGCGGTTCATTTAGAATCTGATTCACCGCCTGACCAAACGGAGCAAGAGAAAGGCTTCTAAAAGGAATTGCTCCTGATATGTAACCAATATCATTAGAACCAATCAAACCATATGAAGGGTCAAAAACTGTACTTGAAGTTTGAAGTTTGACGTACGCATGGTTCGTAAATACTGAGAGAGGATTGACCTCATTTTGACCTCCAAGACCTTCCCTATTAGTTAAAGGAATACCGCCAACACACTCATAATTGGATGACACACTTCCATTACCCCCCGTTTGGGAAAACCTGTCATAAATCAACCAATCATCTGAAGTACTCCCTCCTTGATTCTTCACAGCAAAGGTACTCTCCCATGACCGCAGTGCAGACTGGGAAATCTGCTGTCTGTAAGAAATAATATTGGCACTGGACATGCTGAACCCCAAATCCTCCATTAACAAGCGTATTTTCTCATTAACTACCAAGTTATTCACAGGAATCGAAGGAGGCTCCACACCTATTGTGTTACTCTTTATTCCCTGCATAGCGAGAACATGCTTAAACAAATCTGCCCAAGAACCGCACGTTCCTCTATCAGATTCAAAAATTTCACGAGCAGAGAACCTGTTCAAAGAAGGAAAATCATCAAACGTTTCAGGCCAATAGAACCAATCTCTCTCTCCAAAATATCCTCCACTCACTGTAAGTGATGAAAATTCATTTAGCATTATTTGAGATGCAACTTCTTCTTCAGAATTTGATGAATTCAATCCGTCTGCTCCTCGACACCCGAATTTTAAAAGTGAATAGACGTGAGGAATTCGAGTAGTCCCTTGCACGGGTGTTACATTTAGAATTTCGCTTTTCTTATATGTTTGCATATACTCGAAAGCCTGCTGCTTGACGCTCACACGCCTAATTAGATCGTCTCTCCAAACCCGGAGGACTGCACTTCGGACATAGCGAACCTCATCATCAACAACGCTATTAGCTGGGCCTTCATATATAAAATATCCAGAAGCCGGATCTTTTTGGAGCAACATACTTGGGAAACTAATAATGTATCCCGATTCTACTCTCAAGTCACCCGACACCTCTAATGTTGGACAGCCATTAGCTTCGAGCTCTATCCTAACAATAGGGGTTGTATTTGGCATGAACGCAATTGGATAAACATCAGTCCTTCCCTTAACATACTCAGGACTGAACACACCTAGATCATCAAGCGATGAGGTGCCATAT
This sequence comes from Saprospiraceae bacterium, assembly GCA_045110575.1. Classification (GTDB taxonomy): domain Bacteria; phylum Bacteroidota; class Bacteroidia; order Chitinophagales; family Saprospiraceae; genus CALDTK01. The sequence goes on along the minus strand of JBGCGF010000048.1, from coordinate 6,926 downwards.
CTCACACCATAAATTGGTATCGAATTAACTGCCCCCTCCTGCACTTCGAGAAAAGATATTGAAATAACATCTATTCTATCGCTTAAATAAGTCGTCAGATCAGGTTGAAGCACCTGAACATGTGGAGGAACTTGTGAAAATGCAGAAGTTAAAAAGAGAAAGAGAAAGAGCAAAGAGCAAAGAGCAAAGAGCAAAACGCTTTATCAACATAATTTTATGTTTAAATTAATACTATCAATATCGATAGCATATGTCAAATTTTAAATCGAAAGTACCAATACAAATGGTAGAAAAAGTTTAAAATTTTGAGTTAAATATACTCCCAGCTCCTCAAACCACCAAATATTTTTATTGAAAAACCTCAGCCATCTGAATATCACATGGATGAGGTTTGTTTTGACATAAGCTGAAACGTATCAACCAATATAAGTGTCTACACGTCCCTTAATTCGATTTTGGCAATTTTTATGATCATTGCAGCTAAAGCTGAGCGAAAATTTAAACGATTGTGCAAAAGCTTGTTGCTTTCCTCTTTTGGTTTCGGTCGACCGCGAATCAGCCGGACCACAATCAAAAAACCCTCCCACCTGACGCGCAGATGGAAGGGTTTTGTTTTGGCGTAAGTCCCGTGCGAAGCACGAGGATCCTCGTGCTTCGCACGGGACTGAAAAAACGAGTAGACCGGTAGACGTGTATACACGTCTACCTGTCTTGTTTTGGCGTAAGCTGTAAACTATAGAGCCTACGAAGCTTCTGGAGCCCTGCGCTTAAGCACTTCGTCGACAAGACCGTAAGCTTTCGCTTCGTCGGCTGTCTTCCAGTTGTCACGGTCGCTGTCTTTCTCGATCGTATCCCAAGTCTGACCGGTGTGGTCTGCAAGGATTTGATAGAGACGGTGACGCAACTGCTTGATCAAGTTGTAGTTGATCTCCATGTCCGTAAACTGACCTGACATACCACCAGATGGCTGGTGAATCATCACGTAAGCGTTTGGTAGAATCGAGCGCTTACCTGGCGTTCCGGCTGCAAGCAGCACAGATCCCATAGAAGCGGCAAGACTTGTACAGATGGTAGCAACATCTGGTTGGATGTACTGCATCGTGTCGTACATGCCTAGACCTGCGATCACAGATCCGCCTGGAGAGTTGATAAACATCTGAACGTCGCGTGTCGGATCAGCACTCTCCAAAAAGAGAAGTTGTGCCTGAATCACGTTGGCTACGTAATCTGTCACGGGCACGCCCATGAAGATGATACGGTCCATCATTAGACGAGAGAATACGTCAACCGCGGCCACGTTCATAGCGCGTTCTTCGATGACGTTTGGCGTAAAGCCTTGGATGTTGGGTACTTGTACCGAGGCCTGCTGGCCCGTTACGCTGCTGTACTTCTCGAGGTGCATGGTACTCATGCCGAGATGCTTGGTCGCGTATTTCATGAACTCATTCGAGTCGAACATATCGTGTCGGATTAGGGGTGAAGCAAGTCTGAATTAGCCTGCCAGCGGTCAAGTAACACAAAAACCGCGCTGAGGTTGTCTTAGAGCACGTTTAGGAAATTCCAATTCGTCTAAAAATTGGTTGTTTTTCCGCTAATTGTCTGCCTTGAACGAAGCCAAATGGGTTTAAAATGCTAGGATTAACCCGTTAAACCTTGTGCTTTTGTCTTAATCAACATAAAGCCACCTCAACTTCGCCAGAATCTGAATTCCCTAACGCGCTCTTGCAGAGTTACGTTATGTCGAGGACATTGTTCCTTTTCTCCTCGAAATCAAGCGTTTCAGCTAGACACTACAAGGCTCATTCAGCTTTCGCCAAAACATCAAAAAGCATAATCTGATCTCCTTAGGCACGGTGCTTGCATATTGTTAATCGCCTATACGTAGTAGGCTGATTTAATCCCTTGAAACACATGACCACTCAGGTCGCTCTACAAACCCAGCAGATCTTCTCGAAGATCGATCGCGTACCGGACTTACTCGCGGATGAGGCTGCTATTCTTAGCCTCTACACCGATGAAGACCAGGTATTGCACCTTCAGTGCAGGTTGCGCAAGAGCGGGTATTTGGTGCTGTTTCCAGTCACGTTTCGCCTCGTGAATCGCTACTTAAGCGGTGATTACACGCTTTCTGAAGTTGTTGAACGCGCTCCTTGCCGTCAACTTCTACTTGTAACTCGTGGTCACAACTTGCTCGAACTAGACAAGTCTGTGTTCGACCTAACGCAGCTGAGCTTTTCTGAGCAGCGTTACCCACGCATACAGTTTTGCAAAATTGCTACCGTCGATGAGATCCGGAGGAGTTTGCATGCTTGTATGAGAGGCTAGGAGCCTCTCATAATTTTGAATTGGTGCTTGAAGCTCCGCTTCTTTGCAATTTTGAATTTTGAATGTTCACGACGTTCATTCGGAATGCTCGTTTGGGGACGTTGGCAAACGGTTAACGCGTTCTACTTTAGGGTAAATGCACATCGCTCAATTCTCAATCTCTGCGGCTTACCTTTCGCCCGTCACGTAGAATGAGCCGAAGGCGAGCAAGACATCTCGGCATTCAAAATTCAAAATTATTCTGAGTGGAACTCAGAATAGCAAATTCAAAATTCTCCTCCCCTTTGAGCGCAAGCGAAACGCACCCTCCCATTGGAATATTCGATTCAGGCCTAGGCGGCTTGAGCGTATTCCGTCTGCTGCCGGCCTTGCTGCCTGCAGAACGGTTCGTTTATGTAGCCGATTCGGGCCGTGCACCTTACGGACCAAGACCACAGGAGGAGATTATCGAGTTTAGCGAAGAGATCGTTGAATACCTCATCGATGTTGAGCAGTGCAAGGTCATCGTTATTGCTTGCAATACGGCCACAGCCGCGGCAGCGGATGTTTTGCGGAAGCGCTACCCTAAGATTCCTATTATCGGAATGGAGCCCGCAGTAAAGCCTGCTGCCCAAGCTACAATATCAGGAAAGGTTGGCGTTATGGCAACGGCAGGTACGTTCGGATCTGAGAGGTATGCGGAGCTGATGAGTCAGTACGGTCGAGACATCGAAGTAATCGAAGACCCATGTGTTGGCCTAGTGACCTTGATCGAGGAAGGTGAGTTAAGTAGTCCTCGCCTTTCGGCAAAACTTGAAACCATCGTAACGCCGATGATCGAGGCTGGAGTCGATACGATCGTATTAGGCTGTACACACTTCCCGCTGGTACAAGAAGCTATCGCTGAAACCGCAGGAGAGGGTGTAACGATAATTGATCCAGCTCCCGCAGTGGCGAGACAGCTGGTGCGTGTATTGGAAACAGAAGAACTTTTAGCTGATCCAACAGACAACCTATTGAGCTTTCGCCAGCATACGGTTTTGACCAGCGGCGACCTCATCCGACTGATAAAAGCACTTCATAGCCTGCTTGATCCAGAAACCGCTGAAGGTTTGCTCGTTTCGGAATGTCGCTTTTAAGCGTTTTCTAAGACTCTTCTACGTCTACAGAGACTACTACGTTCTTCTCTTTTACGGTATACGCATCCGGTATTGGCTCGGCATTACGCTCCCAGCTTAACCAGTGAATCGTCGGACTCTTAGCGATGTTCTTGCGCTCGTAATACGTCTTGTGTATGAGCTCAGGATGCGGCAATTCCTTCTCTCCATAGATATCTGGAAAATCAGCGACTTGCTTGAAGTGCGTCAATAACGGTGATTGCTGACGCGAGTATTCGTAGAGGTCTGGATCGTCCGTCTTTAGGTGAATACGACCGCCTTCAGGGAGCATGCGGGCGTAGTTGATCCAGAAGCGCGCAGAAGTAAGGCGGCGATTTTCGCTACCATGGAATGGATCCGGGAAAGTGATCCAGATCTCCGAGACTTCGCCTATTCCAAAGAAGTGATCGATGGACTCAATTCGGGTACGCAAGAATGCAGCGTTCGTGTGACCTGTTTCTTTCAAGTCCGTAGCTCCGAGGTAGATCCGCGCGCCTTTGATGTCCACCCCCATGAAGTTTCGGTCGGCGTGCTCTCGTGCGAGTGCTACGGTGTATTCCCCACGGCCACAGGCAAGCTCTAGCGTAATCGGGTTGTCGTTGCCGAAGTGATCTTTGGCCCAACGTCCACGCATATCCTCTTCCTTACCAGAGCTTCCGATAACACCGTGTCCCGCATTAGGGCCGTGAATCGGAGCTTCGTAGTAATTGGAATAGGTCTGAAGTTGCGCAAAGCGCCAGAGTTTGTTGCGACGAGCCATGGCGCGAAGGTAGTCGTTGAGGTTAAAGGTTCAGCAACCTTTCTTGATGCCTAGCATCTTCGAAAGGCAGGTTACAACACTTCAATAAATAGAACGTGAATGGTTAAGCATAAAAGCCTCTTTTAAAACCATATAGAGTCAGACGCATCCAGATTTCACTACAAGCCATTTTACAAAATGAAAGAGAAACTTTGATCTTTCAAAGTTAATTTCTATATTCACAAAGAAGCCATAGATAGGCGTTTCTTATTCACTAAATTTACCACACATCATGTCCACTGCTACTCAGCTACTCAGCTACTCAGCTACTCAAGTAAGGTTCTAGTACTAGCTTTTACTCTTTTTTCCTTGTCTCAGATTTCCTTCGCTCAATCTGTCCTTGCCCCAAGTTCAAAGACTGATGCAGATTTCCCAGAGAAAAGCACGATAATTCAGAACCACACTAATAGAACGAATCTAGTCTCATTATCGTACGCAACATGGAGTGACCCTATTGTCACCTTTTCAGAGAATGAAGATCCAGATGGAATTGACGTGAACTTACTAGGCACAGCTATGAAGTGGCACCCAAAAGGAATTCTAAGAGATGGAGAAAATTATTCTTTATCAGGACAGCTAGATGTACCTGGCTCATATTTATCTATATCTAGCAATTCGATCGGCGTAGAGGGATCAGCATCCCTTGGAGGAAATAAAGCGATTGATATTATTTCACTCGGGAGCAATGATGTGCTACTCGTAGAGATAGAACTTGATGACGCATCATGCGGTCTTTCCAATCCTGAACAAACAGCCAATGCTTCTTGTGACGAACCCACAAACTGTCAAGCCATTGTCAGCATATTAGTGGTTGCTGGACAATCTGCATTTAATGATGCAGCAGTTCATGGTATAGATTTAGATCGAACAGCTATACAAATTGCAAATAGAACCAATGATGTTTTACGTAATTCTGGAGTATTAAATAAACGAGTCAGGGTCATGTTTCACGATACTCCTTACAATATCCCCGGGGGAGTACCCAGGGGAGAACCCATAAGTAATTTAAGAGGGGCCGTAAATTCATTTTGGAAAGACCCTATCGCGCAACAACTAAGAGATGACTATAGTGCAGACATGGTGTACTACTTAGGTGGCTGGCCAGAGATGACTTTAACGAATGGAGAAGCCGTTGGGTATGACACACCAGAAAATAAAGCATTCGCTATTGGAAACCTTGGATACTCTACTCACACTTTCACTGCTCCACATGAATTAGCCCATTTATGGGGTTGCTATCATGACAGCAACAATAGCACTCGTTGCCCAAGGGGCCATAAGCTTAATTTAATAGTTCCTGATCATGACCGAGTTCAAACTGTCATGCACCAGGGTGAAGGGGCAGTGGAAAACCTCGCAATACCTTACTACAGCAACTCTTCTGTTCAATACATGAATGAGCCAACTGGAATTACTAACGAAATTGAATGTGCCAATGAGGTTAGTGAGAGTATGTGCCGGTTCGCCGATTTTCGAGATACAAAAGAGCTTGAGGTACTCATCGTTCAGGATGATAATACACCTTGCCATTATGGTGCATCTCTCCAAGCGAGTATAACATTCCCTGCGGTTGGGGTGCCTGGATCATCCGTCCAATCTTACGAGTGGCGCTATAGCTATTCACCTCTTTTCTCTGGATCGAACTCAGGAACCGTCTTTAGCAATAACCCATCAGCGTTTCTACCTGCCTCTATTCATCAATTTAAGTCTAATAATCCAATAACTGTATACGTACAGCTTGAAGTTACAACATCAGATGGAGTTGTTACAACGTGGATTGAAGCGATAGAATTATGCCCACTTATTGGAGTAGATTACCCAATACACCACCTTCCTTTAAAGATCAATTCTTTAACAGATCTTAGAGTGAGTGTATTTCCAAATCCAACATCCTCAACTTCGGGTACCATATGGCTAACCTCCACGAAATCGACAGATTTAAAGGTTACTCTTTTGAATATCAATGGACAGCATCTAGCTGATTATAAAGTAGACGCTTCTCAATCTGCCCAACCATTATTACTCCCTTCAAATCTTCCAGAAGGAATATATATTTTGAATGCAACCGATGAATTGGGAACTGTTGCAAAAACTACTATCCACCTTGTCCAATGAAAAATCGAAAAGCATCTTTTCTACTTATAGCATCATTGATCCTACTCACAACTGGATCCATGTATGCTCAGCACCCCACATGGCAATTATGGGAAGTTATAGACAGCGCTGATGTACCGCCAGGAGAGATTGATACGTTTGTATTAAATCGAGAAGTCAGATATTTGCAGCAGCTTTTCCCAAGCCTTGAGGTACGCTACATCTATAATTTAAAATTCAACACTACTGAACGTCCAACTTATGGAGGTGGCGAACTTATATTTGACTGGCCTGTAGAGCCTGATTCTAGTTACTTACGGACGTGGTTTGATACCCGTGCGTCATGGAGGATTACCGGTGAGGATACCTCATGGACAGTTTCAGGACGGCTTTCTACACCTCCAGGAGAGTTTGGAATTTTCAATTGCAGTTTTGAAGACAGATTTCCTGCGATATTCGTTTTCAATGGGGCTCCTATTCATTACTCTGGTCGCTCCTACAAACCTGGCATCTATGCAGAATATGGATTTTTCATTCAAGAAATCCATCCAACTTGGCACCCTCCGATTGTC
>JBGCGF010000047.1:0-31921 GCA_045110575.1 Saprospiraceae bacterium | reverse complement strand
AAGTCGGGGTTACCGCTCGTTTACCAAATACTACGAACAACTCATCCATGGTTCATGAACCGCCGTATACGAGACCCGTACGTACGGTGGTGTGAGAGGGATAAGGGACGGCCTAGTAGCCGTTCCTTACCCTACTCGATTAGATGTAGTTACTTTTTCTGTTATTTCTTGTAATATTACGTTTTCATTGAATCCTCTCATGTTGAAATCTAAGTCGTAGTATTCTCTTATTGAGTTATCTTGATTATATACTTGGTATTGCATTTTAGGAAACCCGTTTTCATAAGTTAATCCATATGGGTGTTTTTCATCTACTATTGTTATTAAGGACTTGCCTTTTGATTGGCCAAAGTGCTTGTCAGACACTTTTCTTATTTTCTTTGATAATCCTTGAGATCGTACTTCAAGACTGTGCAATTTAGCCGATATTAATCCATCTTTTAAGTCTTGAGTTCCTGCGTCGTCCCTTAAATGAACAAAAAATAGTTCTGCGACTTTTTCTTCAGTATTGTATTTTTCATCAAACCTTGAATGTGTATGATCTTCTCCGAAGATAAAAAGGTTAAAGTTGATTCGGTTAATGGGGCAGCCCCAGGCTCTGTTGTATCCGAAATTAAATTCACTTCCAGATAGCTTGAATCCACTTTCTTTACGAAAGCGTTCGACTACAATCTCGGTTAGTCTGAATAAATCTATTTTATTTCTGAATTCCATTTTTTTCATTATAACTACTAACTCTCCTGTATCCACACCTTTCCTGTACCCGAGTTCCGATCTTTACATCTTTTCGAAAAGAGAAATTCTTGTACTTGACTAAACGTCAAAGGAAAGGGACGTTGCATTTCTGGTTCTTCTAGCTAAAGGTACAAACAGAGCTGAGAGGTTGGTAGATGTGTGCGTTCAGTTTGAAAGTAACTAAAACTCTGTATGTCACACAACTTCTTGTTGTCCTGTATCGAAGAACCGTCAGATCGAGCCTGTAACGCTGTTTTATTGTAAGCTTTCAATTACACGACCAATTTGCTTATTCCGGTAGATCTGACGGTTCACCGTTGTAGGTTATATAGCGGTTCCTTGAACTTGTTGAAAGGCCGCGGTCCTTCAACTACGCAAGCTGCGTTCAGGAAACCGCTTTAGTACGTTTGGAAACTGCTTCTGGTGATGAACCTTGAACCACGCTTCGTGAGCTACGCGAGCAAAGCGTATTGTGGCCTGAGCAGAGCTCAAAAGCCGTCATAATTTGATCACCAGCTCCCCTCGGCAGCTTGCAATTTTTCCTTCCGCGCACGCCAAACGTCAACCTCTTCTGTCTTCCAGCCAGGAAGCTTCTGCTCGAAAACGTAGATCAACTCTTCGAGTTCGTATGGATCGGTGGTCGGGAATTTCTGCTGCGACTTGATGGCATACTTCCCAAATTTCTTCGCTTCTCCAGCTTCGCGTGCGCGACGCATTTGGTAGCGAATGAACGTACTATCGGATGCCATTGGATAAGCTCTTCGGATGAGTTTCTTGGCTTTCCGAGGCTTGGCTGTGATGTCGCCAAACAAGTATCCGTCCACCATTCGAGCGATGCGATCGGTAACAACCTGCTCGCCAAAGCGATTACTTAACGACGATTGCTGAGCAACGAGACTGTCAAACAAAGGCGTGTTTACCGACTGGATACCCTGAAGGACCAACTCTTGCCCTTCTTGCGTCGACCACTTATTGGTTGTTCTCAGGTAGGCAAGTGCATAGTGCTCGTATGCAGGGATATTTGCGGTTTTGGCGTAAGCGAGAAGTTGACTCAGTAAAGCTGGATCTCTATCACCACGCTCAAATTGTTGATCTAACGTCCGCCATTGCGAAGAAGATTCTAGACTTGTTTTTGCGAACGTCTGAAGTGCAGACACGCCAATAAAGCCAACACTGCGATGTAATTCCTTGCCGTTGTTTAAGATCAGCAGTGTAGGGTAGTAGGCGACATCGAACTGTTTGGCCAAGCTCATGCCGGGCTCTTTTTCCATGTCCAGTCGAAGTGGAATGAAATCAGTTTCAAGTAGAGATTTAATAGCAGGGTCTGTGAAAACTTCACGCTCCATCTTCTTACATGGCGCGCACCAAGTGGTGTAGGCGTCGAGGAAGATAGGCTTACCCGTTTTAGCGGATTCGGCTTGCGCCTGCTTATAATCCGTAAGGAAGTCTACTTCGGCCTTCGCCGAGATGGACATTGAAATCACAAGTAGAAGCAAGGCAATGCGCATCAATCGGAAGTGTTTTCTAGAAAATCGGTCTGATCGAAAGGCTTACCCTTGGAGCTGATCTAACAGCTCAGAAACCATAGCAGCGCGGCGTGGATCGTCATTTTCGCCAAGCTTTTGCATGGCACGTTGTGCTTGACTCTTCGCTTTTTTGCCTTTTCCGACAGCAGCAAGTAGTTGAGCATACGTGAAGAGGTGATCAAACGAAGGGTCGCCTTTTGCAGCAGTTCCGGCCATTTTCGTGGCGAGTGCCATTGCTTTTGGCTGGTCTGCGAAATAGCTTGAAAGTTCAACAGCCATTGCATGGTTAGCAGACGGCGTATTTCCATTTGAAAGCACCAATTTCTTAGCAGCTTTATAAGCTAGGCCAGAGTCCTTGTTGTTCTTCGCCTTCGTCATATCTGCTTTCGCAGTGAAGGACTTGGCCCGTGATGGCAGGTGCTCAGACATGGCAGCATTGGCCTCGGCCATCAACTTGTCTGAATTGTAGGTGAGGCCACTTTTCATAGTGCGCTCACAGGCTGCTTCGATGCGTTCAGAAACAACTGCAGCTCCGTAGGTCGCCTCTAGCGCCTTACGTTGCTCAATGAAAAGCTTGAAAACGCGTGAATCTGCTTGACGTGTACCTGCAAAGATTACAGCTTGAACATCTGCGTTCGCATAGTCTTTGTTGTCACGGAGAAATTCGTTGGCTACTGCAAGCGAAGGCTTGTTTGCCTTGTTGAGTGATTCGATGTACTTCAAAACGAGTTTCGGATCACGGCTGCCTTCGCGGTATTGCTTGGCGAACGTTTCTGAATTATCCGTTTTGCGCAAGGCTAGTTGACCTTGCATGATCAAGTTCTCTGGGCTCTGAGCGCCAATGACGCGCTGAACGAGTTCGCCGTTGCTATCGATGAATAATAGCGTTGGGTAGCTTGAGACGGGGAATTTTCTTGCGAATTTCTTGCCCGGTCCACGCTCCATGTCCATTTTGAGTGCCACGTAATTCTCATTGAAAAACGTGCCTACGTCCTCACGTGGAAAGACCTGGTTACTCATGCGTTTGCACGGCCCACACCACACGGCATAGGCGTCTACAAACACAAGTTTACCCTGCTCTTCAGCGCTGGCAAGGGCTTCTTCGTAGGTACCGTGAAAGAAGTCAATTCCTTGGGCGATACCTACCGAAGCGGCAAGTACAAGTGCGAGGGTAGTAAAAATGGAGCGCATCATATACTTTTTAGAAGCAATTTAAGTGCCTAATTCTGAGGTGCAGAAGGTACTGGAGGTAACTTTCCTCCAAGGTTGGCCACTTTGAGCAGTCCTTTCACTTCATCAGCCAGCTCATGATCAGGATAACTGGTCAAAAAGCGATTGTAGTACTCCTTGGCCAAATTGTAGTCCGCAAATTTGGTGTCCATGACAAAACCTTGATAAAACATGGCTTCTGGAGCTCTTGGATGGTCAGGAAAACGACGCCATACGTAGCCCCATAGCTGTATGGATTTATTGGTCCAATCTGTCCCATTTGCAATGCCTGCTGCCTTCATTAATACTTCGGGCACCGCTTCATTTTGCGGATGCGTCTCTGCAAATGTTTGTGCCGCACGTACATAAGGCCAGCCTCTGGTTGTATCGGTACCTCCTTCAATTCCTTTCGGGAAAACCTTGGACTCCATCGTTTTGAGGGTTTCTAGCTCAGCCGAAATTTCTGCTGCAGCATGCTCAGGAGTTTGAGCATCTGAACAGGCGATGGTTAAGAGGGCAAGGGCAAATACACAGGTTCTAAATAGCATGCCGCAAAGATACTTGCAGCTTACAATCAGAGGTGTTGTGACATCCACGGTCTTTGACCGGCAGAAGACAGTTTACTTAAACCACTCAGTTACAAGTTCAACGGGACCTTCATCCACATGGACGAAGTCGTTGATCGAGATATCGTAACGGTAGTCAGTCGCCCATCGTTTGTGGTAAAGTGCCACCTTTTCGATCGCATTTAGGATGAAATCGACCGATGCATCTGTCATCATAGGATGAATACTGAGTCTTATCCACCCTGGCTTAGAGCTAAGCTTACCAGCTGTAATGTCGTCGGTGATCGCTTTGGAAGTATTTCGGTCTACGTTGAGTAGGTAGTGGCCGTAGGTGCCCGCGCAGTGGCAACCACCACGTACTTGAATACCAAAGCGATCATTGAGCAAGCGCACCCCAAGATTGAAGTGTAATTCTTCAATATAGAAGCTGATCGCCCCGATTCTGTTTTTGAGGTGTGGCTCAAGCAAACGGAGGTTTGGAATTTCTTTGAATCGATCCCACATGCGATCGATCAGTTGACCTTCCCGCTCGTGCATGCGATCGGTACCCATTTCATCCTTGAGTCGAATGGCCAAAGCCGATTTGATCGTTTGAAGGATTGCAGGTGTTCCGCCATCTTCTCGTGCTTCAATGCTGTCGAGGTACTTGTGCTCGCCCCAAGGATTAGTCCAGTCTACCGTTCCTCCTCCTGGGTTGTCCGGGATTTTGTTGGTATACAGTTTTGGGCAGAAGACGAGTATGCCTGTGCCTCCTGGTCCACCCAGGAATTTATGAGGAGAGAAGAAGATTGCATCCAAATGTCCGTCAGGGTCATTTTTCGGGCGCATTTCAATATCGATATACGGGGCTGAAGCGGCAAAGTCGACGAAGCAAATGCCGTTGTGCTGATGCGTTATACGAGCGATTTCCCGGTAAGGAGTCACAACTCCTGTCACGTTCGAACAGGAAGTGACAGCCGCAATTTTCAACGGGCGATCACTGTGTGATTCGAGCAACTTCGCATATGCGTCAAGGTCCGGTAGACCTTGGCTGTCGGCAGGAATTACTTCAACATCGACCAGACACTCTAACCAGCTTGTCTGGTTGGAATGATGCTCCATGTGTGTGAGAAACACGATAGGCGTTTCTTCTTTCGTTTTAGGGCGTACACTGGCGTGGTAGCGCTCATGTGCACGAAGCCCGAGGATGCGTTGAATCTTATTGATCACCGAAGTCATGCCTGATCCAGAAGAGATCAGAACGTCCTCATTGTGTGCGCCGACATGCTTTTTTATCAAGTCGCGTGCTTGGTGATACGCCTCGGTCATTACTCGTCCTGTCGAGTTGCTTTCCGTGTGGGTATTGGCCATATACGGACCGATCACCGAGCTGATTTTATCTTCAATAGGTTTATAAAGCCTTCCGGAAGCAATCCAATCGGCATAGACCATTGGCAGGTTCCCGTGAGGGGTGTCAATGTGCAAGTCTTGCCCTATTGTGTTTTGGCGAAAGCTCTCAAAAAAGTCTTCGAGAGAAGTATGTGTGGTCGCTTTTGGAGCGTCGACGACGTGAGACATGGTTAAATTAAGCTAGGGACTACTAATGTATATATTTCTGCGCTTATTTTTAGCCTATAAATAGGGTAGAATTGAGCTCACGTAGGCCCTAGGGCAAGTGGCAGGGGGGACGAATAAGTCTCTGTTGTAATGCGTAAGCGCTAGTCCTGTTTTCTAAGCTCCTCGTTTTTAAAGAGTTGGAAAAGGCTTTTTAAAGGTTTGGAGTGCCTAAAGAAGAGATATACCTGTTTTTTGCAATCTGTAAGCAATCTCGCCTGTTAGTGCTAGGTACAGGGTAGATACTATCATTAATGACTATTGAGTAGTAGATTCCCACTTACTATTTTTTAACCCGTCTCACGTTTGGTGATTGAATGTTGACTCAGGCTTTTAGAAGCCTAGAGTCGCGTGTAGATCACTTGAGGGCAGTGCTGTTATTGTTTCACAAACGGACTGTCTCGACTTTCATCGTCTTTAAAGGTGTCCTGGCTTTCGCCAAAACCCTTAACGTGGCTCGGGTAACTATTTCTAACTCCAAAATCAAGGGACATGACCAAGTTGAGCACAGACCACTACACCTTCGAACTTTTATGTCTGGACGTTCCAGGTATAAATTCCGAGCAGGCGCTAGCGAGAGCTTTGTCTTTTGGCCCGATGTGGGAAGATGTGGATCCTACGATTCGATCTTCAAAAGGAATAGTACGTGTCGAGGAGGCCGGCGTCGGTGTTCAATTGAGTATTTACTGCATTGACACAAGCTTCATGCTGACTGATTATCAGGAATCAGCCTTCGTGATTTCTGCAGAAAGCAAGGATTTCGCCAAGCTGGAGAAGTACCGTCTTCCTTTGCTAGAGCATTTGCGCGGTAAACTTGAGTTCAAGAACGTGCGCATTCTTGCAGATACGGTTAGCACAGAGGTCGCCAATTTGCTCTATCCTCAAATTAACCGAGTTGAGAGTCAGCTTCGTCGCTACTTGACCAAGTTCTTTATTCAGCGTGTTGGTCTCAATTGGTGGAAGCTTACTTCTACGAGGCTCATGAACGAGAAGGTGAAGACCCGTCGCGAACAGCTCACCGACAAGATGTCAAGCTTGGTTGAGCTCGATGTTAACCTCGTGGACTTCGATGATCTTGGGGAGTTGATCTACAAGCAGACAACCGGTTTCAACAACACAGAGGCGATTGTCAACAAGCTGCTTGACGTTAAGTCGATTGAGGACATGCTTGAGCTCCAAGGAGAGCTTCGTGGTAACTATACCAAGTACTTCAAGAAGTTCTTCCAGGACAAGCACTTCAAGCACAAGTGGCAAGAGCTATACCGCATCCGTAACAAGGTGGCTCACCATGGTACGTTCTACGCCAATGAGTTGGAGCGTGGAGAGCGTTTGTGCGAGGATCTATTGATGATCATCACAGAGGCGGAAAGCCAGATTGATAAGCTCGTCTTTTCAGTGGAAGACAAGCAGGCTATTCGTGAAGCCGTCAATGATCAAATTAAGGAAGAGCAAGAGGAAGAGGGCACTTACGATCCGGTTGGTAGTAGTCCAGATGATGACAGCACAGGGCCGACCATTTATCGAGCGCGTGTAGCTGGACCGAAAGTCGTAGGGCACATCGAACTACCTGTCGACAAAACCCGAGAGAAGGCAATCGACGAAGCAACCATGCTGAAGCTACTCCAAGAAGAAAACGACAAGAGCTACAACGACTATGTAGGCTTGAAGTGGTTTGTCACGAACAACTTGGCTGATGGTGGCTTTGCAGTGAATTCAAGCTATTCACTCGCCAACGTACTTATAGATCAAGGTAAAATCGAGATGTATGACGTGACCAACACACACGGATACACAGTGAAAGCCGTTCGATTACCAGCGGCCTAGCAAGTAAAAAGCCCGAAGTACAGGGAGTACTTCGGGCTTTAAACCAAGAATCTGCGTAGGGCAGATGGATCAGATCGTCATGATGTCTTTCTCCTTCGCTACTACAGTCTCTTCGACTTTCTTCGAGTGCTTGTCGGTAAGATCCTGAACGAGCTTCTCTTTCCCTTTTGCTTGATCTTCAGGGAAGCCCTCTTTGACTTCTCTACTGATCAAGTTGTTCGCATCGCGACGGGCATTACGAATACTCACTTTAGCATCTTCTCCGAGTGCTTTTGCTTGCTTGGCTAGCTCAACACGACGCTCACCTGTAAGTGGTGGAATGTTGATGCGCACGGATTCACCATCACTCTGTGGGGTGAGGCCAATGTTAGATTCGAATATTGCTTTTTCGATGGCAGGGACTAAGGTCTTCTCCCAAGGTTGAATACTGATGCTTCGCGAGTCGACGGTACTAATGTTAGCCACTTGACTCATTGGAGTCGGTGAGCCATAGTAGTCAACCATGATGCCCGATACCAATGAAGGTGAGGCCTTGCCCGTCCGTAGACGTTGTAGTTCTTTTTCGAGGTGGTCTATTGCTTGATCCATTTGGCTACTCGCCTTATCGATCGCTGCTTGAATGTCGTCTTGCATCGTTGTTTAGTAAGCTGGTGTCTTGGTGTGCAATATAGAGAAGGCCTCCAATCTCACACCATTGTAGGTGTATAAGCTGCACAACAGCAGCGTATTCCTACTTAACTAACGATTCGAAGGCTACTAAAAGTTGTAGTTGACTTCACCGTCGTTGATCTTAATTTCTCCTGTTCGGGCCATGTGCTCGATCATTTCTTGCACGTACTCCATTGCAGTTGCATCATCGCTGTGCAGTAGAATGTAAGAGCGTAGCATAGAAACATCAGCTGGGCGATTGCCAGATCTGATCAATCGGCGAACGACATTATCAGCCAAACCTGCGACGTTAACCTCGCGTTCGTCGACGGTAGGCAGCGTCTGCTGGAACCTCGGACGAAGGTTGAAGTTCCCTTCTTGATTAACAGATACAGCCTTGTCATCCTCCTTAAAAGAAGAGAAATCATCAAAGCCTTGTGGTTTGCTAATCGGAGCAACGTCAAGATCGAGATCTTCTACCTCCATGTCCTCTTCTAGCTCGTCTGCGATAAGGACTGAACGTTCAGGCGCACGCTTAGGTGAAACTTCAGAAGGCTTAGGCGCTGGCTTTGGTTCTGCAGAAGCAGAGGAATTCATCTTAACTGACTCAGCAGATGGAGCACCTTGTTTTACGCGAACGCAAGCGCGCTCACCGTTACAGATGTGCTCAACCAACGTGTCAATTCGCTCGTCATCGCTCAAGATGGCGAACTCTACACCGAGGTCCACTTTTTCGTGAAGGGTTCCAATGGTGAAGGCCATTAGTGTATTCGTCAAATTGCGATCTGCTTCTCCTACCTCAATCCACTCGAGGTCACGACCCATTTCTTGAACTTGCTTTACAAGCCAAACAGGCATCTGACTGACCGTGTCAGAAATGAAAACGTAGAGCTTGTCCGTTACTTTTTCAAGCTTCTTAAAGCGAATGTGCAAGAGGTCTTCATAGTGCACAAATACAAATCGTCGGACGTACTTCATTTCTGGTTGGGTAGTGTTTCTGCTGAATGATTTTCGGGAGAGCGAATACTGAGTCTTTACTCAAGTTCACAGTCTTTTCGCAGCTCAGCGCAAGGCTAAAGATGCTTCAATCCATCAGCTGACTGATCAAAGCGCCGCGAAGCTAATTGACCAAGGTTTTTTCACCCCCTCAAAATGTAAGTATTAGGCCGAGACTTCCTCTTTTGCGCTTAATTCCCTGTAAAGCGGTAATAGCTTTCAGATCAATTGAAAATTGCCTTCAGAAGGTTTCGAACCTATGCTTTAAGCTCATTTTGCAAAGTGACTAGCTGTTTCGGCTACCTAAGAGTCTGAATACCAGGAAGAGAAGCTGCGTAACAGCTGCCAGTGCAGCAACAACGTATGTCATAGCAGCCCACCAGAGTGTACTTTTTGCTCTATCGTGCTCAACATTGACTGTAGTGCCCGAACTGTCGAGCCAAGCCAAAGCTCTATTGCTCGCGTCGAACTCAACAGGGAGCGTGACAAGCGCAAAAAGAGCTGTTACTCCGTAAAGCCCTATTGCAATCGTGAGAACGATATTGTTTCCAACCGATCCTGCAATAGCAAAGGCAAACATGAAGAAGTACTGCTGCATCTTGGCAGAGATGTTCACGACAGGAACGAGCTTAGATCGCAACTGCAACATGCTGTATGATTCAGCGTGCTGAACTGCGTGCCCAACCTCGTGTGCTGCAACAGCTGCGGCTGATACCGTTCTACCGTTGTATACATCAGGGCTGAGTGAAACCGTCTTTGTGCTCGGGTTGTAGTGATCCGTTAACGAACCTTGCCCTTGAACGATCTTGACGTTCGAAATACCGTAATGCTCAAGCATATCTTTCGCAACAGCAGCTCCGTTCATACCGCTTGCAATTGGTATGCGACCATTTTCAGCAAATACGCTTCTGAGTTTTCGGCTCATGAGCCAGCCAATGCCAGCAAACACAATGCTGATGAACATCAATCCGTAGTAGAAAGTCATGTTGGTTTTGTTTAATCACAGTCTCAAATCCCGATCATACTGATCGTTGATTCCTAATCAATTACCGCAAAACCCGTATAAGGTTGTAAAACCTCAGGAATAGCAATGCCATTTGGACCTTGATTATTCTCTAAAATTGAAGCAACAATGCGGGCCAAGGCAAGTGCACTTCCATTGAGGGTGTGCGCCAAGCGTTTGGTTTTGCCATCGCGAATGCGAAGGTTGAGCCTATTGGCCTGGAACGTTTCGAAATTACTCACTGAGCTTACTTCTAACCACAGCTTTTGCGCAGCACTCCATACTTCAAAGTCGTAGGTTATGGTAGAAGTGAAAGTCTGATCACCTCCGCAAAGCTTCAAGATTCGGTAAGGAAGGTCTAGCGCTTCCAGCAATCCAGCAACATGGGCGAGCATGTCGTTTAATGCGGCATAGCTGTCCTCAGGTCGCTCGATGCGAACAATTTCAACTTTATCAAATTGGTGTACTCGGTTGAGTCCACGAACTTCTTTACCGTAACTGCCCGCCTCTCGGCGAAAGCAAGGCGTATATCCACACATCTTCACAGGAAGGTCGCTTTCGTCGACAATGTCTCCTCTGTATATGTTGGTAATCGGAATCTCTGCTGTTGGGATGAGATAGAGGTCGTCTGCTACCGCATGGTACATCTGGCCCTCTTTGTCAGGCAATGCGCCTGTACCGCGAGCAGATTCTGCATTCACAAGGTGAGGAGGTAAAAACTCCTCGTATCCTTCTGCAGTCGCTCTGTCTAGGAAGTATGCAATCAGTGCACGCTGCAACTTTGCTCCTCTGCCACGATAGACAGGGAAGCCAGAACCCGTGAGTTTTACACCCAATTCAAGGTCGAAAAGTTGATACTGCTTGCCAAGCTCCCAGTGAGGTTTAGCACCTTCCGGCAAAACCGGCAGTGCCTTAGGTCCTGCTTGATACACCTCATTGTCTTCCGCATCGCGACCAGGAGGAACGCTGACGTGGGGTACATTCGGAATACGCAGAAGCGTGTTCTCTAACTCCAATTTGGTTTGCGCGTGCGCATCCTGCAATGGAGTAAGTTTTGCTTTAAGATCGGCCACTTGTGCCTTAAGTGAAGCTGCTCCGTCTCGATCTCCGGACTTCATTTTGTCGCCTATCTGACGACTTATCGCATTCGTGTCTGCTTGGATAGAATCCATTTCATGCTGCTCAGCTTTACGCTGGTCGTCAAGTGTAATCGCAAGGTCAACGTCCGTCATCCCTACATTTCGCTTGGCTAATCCTGCTTCGACACCTTCTCGGTCGTCTCGCAGTCGGCTCATTTCTAACATCTGATCGAAGATTTTAAGAGCCGCGAAGATAGGCAGATAGCTGTTCGAAGAAACCCAAAGCACATAACTGTCGTTGTATTTGTAAGAAACGTTTAGTTTCGCAGCGCATTCGCTCTAGCCTCAAAGGCAATTGAGCAGCGACTACTACAGGGATCGCACTTACCCAGACCACTTTTTTCTTTCTATTTCTCTAGAGGTTTTGACCTCAATATTTGAAAGAAAGGGTGTTGTATTTCAACTTAGTGTTCCCCATCAATTTCTATAAAGCACCCAAGGTGCATTTTCTATTCAGCTTACGCCAAAACCCTACTTAAGTAGGTAGGTACCTATTAGGTTTTGCGGAAGCGAATTTTCAGTCAAGCACGTACATGTCAGACGCGAAGGAACTTAAATCCATGCTTGTCCCAAAACTGCGCGAAAAGGCAGCAGCAATGGGCATCAAGGGAGTAGCTAAGCTTAATAAGCAAGCACTCATTAACAACATTCTAGAAGGAGAAGGTAACTCAGGTGCTAAGGCTCCTGCAAAGACCCCAGCTCCAGCAGCTCCAGCAAAAAGTGCCGAAGAAGCTCCAAAGCCCAAGCGCGGTAGAGCAACAACTCGCACCAAAAGCAAGAGCACCGCAGAGGTAGCTCCAGCCGTTGTTGAAGCACCTGAAAACGAAGAGCGATCTGAAGAGGCTCCTCGCGAAAGCAGAGGTAGACGAAACGATCGTCGTGATAGAGATCGTGGTCGTGGACGTCGTGAAAATTCTAATGATTCAGAAGGCGAAGAGCGCTCTGAAGATTCAGAAAGTGACGAGAATAGCAACGATGGTCGCAATCGTCGTGGTGACCGTGATAGAGATCGTGGTCGCAACCGTCGTGAAAAGTCAACTGAGTCAGAGGGCGAAGAGTCTGCTGATGGCGATGACAACAGTAACGATGGCCGCAATCGTCGAGGTGACCGTGATAGAGATCGTGGTCGCAATCGTCGTGAAAAATCAAACGACTCAGAAGGCGAAGAAAAGTCTGGTGATGTAGAAGGTGATGATAGCAACGGCAACCGCCGTGACCGTGGCCGCAATCGTGACCGTAATGAAAGAGGTCGCGGCCGTGATCGTAACCGCGATGATCGCCGTGATTCATCTTCTGATAGAGAAGAGAACGGAGACAACAACGAGAGCGAAGACAGCGGCAATCGTCGTGATCGAGGTCGCAATCGCAATGACCGTAACGATCGAGGTGATCGTAATGAGCGTTCCGATCGCAATGATCGAGGTGATCGTAATGAGCGTACCGATCGTAATGATCGAGGTCGCAATCGCAATGACCGTAACGATCGTGATAGCAACCGCGATAATAACCGCGATCGCAACAACAATAACGAAGAAGAATCAGACGATCGTAGAGGTCGTAACCGTGGCCGCAACAACCAACCAGAGAAGCGAATCGACCTGTTCGATGTCGAACTCGACGGAGGAATTGATGGCCAAGGCGTTCTAGAAGTAATGCCTGATGGCTACGGCTTCTTGCGCTCAGGCGATTACAACTACCTGGCATCGCCAGATGATGTGCTCGTCGACAAAGCTCAAATTAAGCGTTCAGGTATTCGTTCGGGTGATACCATTCAAGGTAAAGTCCGCCCACCAAAAGAAGGTGAGAAGTACTACGCGCTTACAGAGATTCATTACATCAACGGTCAGCTCCCACGAGACATTCGTAACCGCGTACCGTTTGATTACTTGACTCCTCTGTTCCCAGACGAGAAGTTCAAGCTCACCGGCGCCCCACAAGGCAAGGACTACGGTATGCGAATGGTCGACCTGTTCTCCCCAGTAGGAAAGGGACAGCGTGGACTTATCGTTGCGCAGCCTAAGACGGGTAAGACCTTCTTGCTAAAGGATGTAGCCAACGCGATTGCACGTAACCACCCAGAGACCTACCTCATGGTCTTGCTCGTTGATGAGCGTCCAGAGGAGGTGACGGACATGAAGCGTTCAGTCAACGCTGAAGTAATCAGTTCGACGTTTGATGAGCCAGCAGCCAACCACGTTCACGTGGCGCAAATGGTCCTTGAAAAAGCCAAGCGTTTGGTTGAGAGTAAGCATGATGTCGTTATCCTGCTTGATTCAATTACACGTCTTGCCAGAGCATATAACACCGTTCAACCTGCTTCAGGTAAGGTGCTTTCTGGTGGTGTTGAAGCCAACGCTCTCCAGAAACCGAAGAAATTCTTCGGTGCAGCACGTAACATCGAGGGCGGAGGCTCACTTACCATTCTTGCAACAGCACTCGTAGATACCGGTTCGAAAATGGACCTGGTGATCTTTGAGGAGTTCAAAGGAACGGGTAACATGGAGCTTCAGCTTGATCGTTCATTGGCCAATAAGCGCATGTATCCTGCGATTGACCTACCACGCTCAAGTACACGTCGAGAAGACCTCCTGCTCGATGCAGCAACGGTTAACCGCGTTTCTGTGCTACGAGCACACCTGGCAGATATGAAGCCAGATGAAGCGATGGACTTCCTTCGCAAACAAATGATTGGTACCGTCGATAACGAAGAGTTCTTGACGTCTATGAACCGCTAGTAAGACCAAGGGCAGAACCCCGAAACTAGACTAGCAGTCCTGCCGATCAAGAGATCGGCAGGATTAATTTATTTTTCTTTCTTTTTTACCAGAATTCGCCTACATTTGTGGCCCCTTTCGAGGGAAAAATTCAATATCATGAAGCGTACCTACCAACCGTCACGCCGCCGCAGAGCAAACAAGCATGGGTTCCGTGCACGTATGAAGTCTAAGAATGGCCGCCGCGTCATCAATGCACGTCGTGCGAAAGGTCGTCACAGCCTTACTGTTTCTAGCGAAACACGCAAAGCGAAGTACTAGTATCTAGTACTACCGTCCACTCATTTTGATGGACATCTAGAAACGCCAGTTGCCAAGAGCAGCTGGCGTTTTCTGCGTTACCATCACCCCATTGTGTTATTTTTTGGTACCAAGGCAGCGATTTAGACCTCTTATGCGTCTAGCTTAGGTAGTTCAATAAGAGCTATCTTACGTTCCTGCCCCTCAATACCATTTTTATGGATGCAGCTTTAAGTCATGCTATAGTAGATGAAACCGAACTTGTGCATGCGTGTGCACGAGGTGAAAGGTGGGCGCAAAAGGCCCTATATGAAAGTTATTTTCATCAGTTACTCCCTATCTGTAATCGTTATGCCGCGAATTCGAGTGAAGCAATGGACATGCTCCACGAAGGATTCATTAAGATATTCAAGAACATATCACGCTATCAGCCCAATACAAGCTTAGGAGCTTGGATGCGCCGTCTAACAATCAATACGTGCATCGATACGTACCGTAAAGAGGTACGTCGTCGAACCGATGACATCGATAACTCATTTGACCTCAGTACAAATGAGGCCGATGCCGTCAGCAAATGCACCGAAAAAGAAATTCTCATAGCTGTCCAAAAGCTATCTCCTGTATACCGAACGATTTTCAACCTCTATGCAATAGAGGGTTTCTCTCACCGCGAAATCGGAGAACAACTTGGAATCACTGAAAGTACTTCACGATCTAACCTCGTGAAAGCCCGTCAGAAACTCAAGGTTGCCCTCATAGCACACAAGCGATAGGCCATGAGAGAATTCGATGACATCATACGAGGCAAATTGGAGCAACTACCTGTTGAAGGGACTCCAGATTGGACAGCTTTACAGAGCCGTTTGGAAGGGAACGAGTTTGACTCGCTCTTACGCGATCAACTTTCCAGCACAACCAGCCCAGGTGGAGCAGATAAGGTAGCTGTAGCTGCTTTTGGATGGGAAGCATTGAGCGGGAAGCTCGATTTGGCTTCAGAAACAGAAGGAGAAGTCTTTGACCGGATCCTTTCACAAAAATTAACCAGCGCAGAAACAGCGCTTGAGCCACAAGCAAGTTGGAAAGTACTTTCGCATCGTATGGACACACTGTGGCCACTACGCAAGGTGCTTGTACGTTATCGCGTCATTGAAATGGCTGCAGCAATCGCATTACTATTGACGTTTGCTCCGATCCTTCGTGATAACCCTATTGTCACTAAAGGAGGCGCATCCACCGCTTCTACTACTGAAAGCCTTCAAGCGCTTCCTCAGAAAAGTACACTACTGAGTAGCCCAGCTACTAATCTATTCCTTCAACCAGAAGAAATAGCAGAGCTGGTATACGCTAGTAATAGTGGTGTCCCACAACATTCATCTGTGACCAACGCATCTATGGATGCGCAAGCTTTCCAACCAACTGCTGAGGTTACAGGAACGAACAGCCCCGTTTATTCTCCTTTCGCCTTGCTAAAAGGCGTGTACAATTGGTTCGCAAAACCAAGTAGGAGAAGTACAACAATGTTGGCTGCACAACAGCATGCCCAAGGACAGCAGCGTTCTGCTTTTGACGGTAAGGCCGTTACATCTGCAGCTTCTACATTGCTGGTCTTCCCTTCTGATAAGGAAGCTAATTTGGATCTACAATCGCTGGACCAGCTGATGCTTTCTCCGTTGGCAATTGCACAGAGCAAGGTGCCTTTACATAAACTTCCTGGCGTGAAAGCATCTAAGTGGGAAGTAGGTGCGCAAGGAGGACTTAAGGTTTGGAACATTTCTACACCTGTAGACATGGAGTTTGAGCAACAAGCTTCTAATCGTTGGCGAGGAGGAGTTTCTCTAGGCGTTGGAGCCAATCGCTCATTGGGTAAGCGAACAGCACTTGGACTAGGCGTGTCATTGACACCACTTAACTACGATCCTAATTTGCCTACCGTTCTCGATGCGGCAGATATAAACTCTACCTTTTCCTTTAGTCGAGCAGAGAGTTTTGACGGAATTAGCGTCAATATTGCTCAAGTACCGGTGGACTTTCGAGTTCGTTTGACCAAGCCTGAGAAGCGCACAAGTATTTGGGCTTTTGCTGGACTTGCTGCAAACTTCACGCTTAGTTCTAGATATGACCTGCAGCAGGACTATGGAGTCACCTCTTTAAATGTTCCAGTGTCTGGACCAGGAGGTGGATCAGAGCTTGAAGAAGTAATAGAAGTCGAACGTTCATTCTCAGAAGCCAAGGACTTTACTCCGGGGGTTCTTGAAATTGGCGGAAAATTGGCTGGAAACGCCTTCTTTACTGGACGCTTAGGTCTTGAAGCATCGCACAAGCTAAACGATAAGCTTTCTGTATTCAGCTCATTGAGCTACAGCCAGTACTTGCCAATTGCTTCAGGATTCGGACCGAACAATGATCGATTAAGCTCAGCTGGACTTAGTCTAGGAGCAAGAATCAGTCTGTAAGGGCTTCTGTGAGCTTCTCTAGCTTTTCAGTCAACAAAGGTCGAGCAGAATCGAGCGCGTTAAAGTGGTTCGCTTCTACTTGATGGTAAGTCACGTTATCGACGTACTTAACCCGCCAGGCCATTCGTCGGCAAGGCACCGTTTTATCCATACTCGCACCGATGAGCAAACACGGCCAAGGATGTTTATCCCATGCCCTTACCGTTTTAACTCTCGTCTGAATCCAGTCGATATAGGGGAGATAGTGTGCCACGAAATCCCATCCAATGTGGTTTTCAACGATTCGAACGATCTGTTCAAGCGCTGGGCCTCCAAGTTTTGACGAAAGTGTAGAAACCTTCGTAGCTCCAACGGAGAGGCGTTGTAGCCACTTCAGTCGTCTATGTGGGCGTACTCGTTTTAGAATCGACCAAGGTGCCTTAGCCCACTGTACAGGTGCGATATAAGCAACAAGCTCTGGGCGCTTTCCAACTTCAGCTTTCGCCAAAATATTTCCTACCTGCGTTGCACCTGCGGCACCAAAACTGAAGGATACGATAGCTCTGTGAGAAGCTTCGCCCCAGAACCGTTCAAGCTGAGCAGTAAGGGTTTCCGGCGTCCATGCTTCACTAGGAGGGTTGCCAACAGGAAACCCTACTACACCAACTCGCCACCCTTTCGGCGCGAGCCGAGTCCAAGGATCAAGTCTGTGACCAAATCCAGAAAAGGCCAGCAACGTAGGTTGACAGGGCTTTCCAGGTTTGACCCAGTCGATATTTAAAAGCATTGACGTAGCAGACACGAAGTACAGTTTCTAAGTAGAAAGCAAGGAGTTGACTAAAAATTAGGAGGCGAAAATGAGCCATTTACAACTAAAAGGTGTTGCTATAGCATCTTCAGCTCAAACTTCGACACAATGAAAGCAATTCTATTCTCTTTGTTCGGACTCCTTTTGGCAGGTGTACCAACTTGTCGTGTAGACGATGTGAAATCTGACAGTGATCCGATAACACACGAAATATGGACACAGGAACTCAAGAAGTATGTGTCTGATGATGGTTGGGTCGATTATGAAGGTTGGAAGGCTGATACCGTTGGGTTAGTTAAGTATCTCGACTTGGTTTCTACGCATCATCCCAATGAGAAAAATTGGTCGCGCAATCAACGTTTTGCCTACTGGATCAACGTTTATAATGCCTACACCGTAAAGCTAATGGTGGATAACTGGCCTGTAGAAAGCATCAAGGACATCAAAGGTGGGATTGGCTTCGTCAATTCAGTTTGGGATCAGGAATTTTTCTCGATCGAAGGTCAAGCGTACGACCTCAATGACATAGAGCACGGCATCATCCGGCCAAAGTTTGAGGATCAGCGCATTCACATGGCGGTCAACTGTGCAAGTGTTTCTTGTCCTTCGTTTCGAAACGAGGCGTTTACAGCAGATAGAATTGATGAGCAGCTTGATGATCAGGTGCGTTCTGCATTCAAAAGCTTTCGGAACGACTTGAGCGAACCCAACAACCCAAAGATCTCATCCATCTTTAAGTGGTACGGCGGTGATTTCAAGTGGAATAACTCCTCTTTAGAGGAGTTTGTCGAGAAGTATAGTGGTGTAGACCTTCCTGATGGAGTGAAATTTTCCTACATCGATTACAATTGGTCAGCAAATAGTGTCGGCAACAAGAGATAAGAAGCTAGCAAGAGGCTCTATACTTGCAGTCTATGAAGATTTACAGTGTTGCGATAGGTCTACTGTTTGCCGTTTTAGGAATTTTGTCCTGCGGTGGTGAGAGCAAGTCTAGTTCTGCGGGAGGCGTTGCTGAAGAATCAATGACGCAAGAGCAGGTTGCCGTTTCGCAATTGACACAAGCACTTGCCAGCGATCCAGACAATGCAGAGCTTTATGCTGAGCGTGGTGCCATTTACATGGAAAACGGTGTGTTCGACCGTGCGATCATTGATTTTAAACGAAGCCTTGAGCGTGATAGCTCACGCGTAGCGGTTTGGCATTTGCTTGCCGATGCGCAGATGGATAATCTTCGCAGCCGTGATGCGCTTACCACGATGATCTACGCGAGTTCGAAATTTAAAGAACGGATGCCCACGCTGCTCAAGCTGGCTGAGTTTCAGTTTATCGTAGAAAAGCACGACGATGCACTTGCTACGCTAGATCGAGCTGTAAAAGTCAATCCTAATGAAGGAGAGGTGTTCTTTATGATCGGAGAAGTACTGTCCGAGAAAATGGATACCGTGCGTGCAATCAACGCATACCAACGTGCAACAGAGCTTAATCCAGATATTTTGGATGCTTGGCTTGCACTTGGGATATTGTTCGAAGCAAGAGGCAACAACATCGCTGAGCGCTACTTTAAAACTGCAACGGCAATTGATCGCAAAGCAGCAATTCCTTACCGCATGTTGGCGGACTACTATTCACGTCAAAACCGCCTCCCAGAAGCTATTGCTCAGTATGATGAAGCGATTAATCGTGATCCTCAATATGACGAGGCATTCTACAACAGCGGATTGGTTTACCTAGACATGGACAATACGATCGAGGCCAAGGAACAGTTTGATCGAGCCGTTGAAGTTCGTCCAGACTACATCGAAGCTAGATTTTATCAGGGCGTGGCACTTGAATTGCAGGGAAATGTACAGCAAGCGCGTCAAGCGTATCAGCAAGCCCTCAACTTAGACCCAAGCCTAACTAGTGCACAACAAGCCCTCGAACGTCTTCAAGCAGCGAAGTAGTCTGACTCTACTTCTCCTTTGTTTTAGCGTAAGCGTCGGCTTAGCGCAACAGTATTTCTACAAGTCGAAGGCTCGTCCTAAGACCGAA
The DNA here is from genome assembly GCA_045110575.1 of Saprospiraceae bacterium. Classification (GTDB taxonomy): domain Bacteria; phylum Bacteroidota; class Bacteroidia; order Chitinophagales; family Saprospiraceae; genus CALDTK01. The sequence goes on along the minus strand of JBGCGF010000047.1, from coordinate 12,397 downwards.
ATCGATACACTTTTCCCTTACGATATCCAACTCACAGCGAGTGGGCTAGGGGAGGACACCGCAGCGACAACTAGCACAACGATTTTTGGCGAAAACCTAGGGAAGCGCCCAACGGTCATGTTATTCTGGCTTACCACTTGCGCACCATGCCGCCTGGAGTTAGATGCAATCACCAAGAAAATGGAAGCTTGGGAAGCACAGGCAGACTTCGCCTTCGTCCCAATTAGCTTAGACTTCGAGCGTCGACGCGATCAGTTTCATGCCCGCGCAGCAGCATATCCGTGGCGGAGTTACTTGGATGAGAACCGCGAGTTTCCTTCCGTCATGCCAGGAGGACTCAACGGTGTGCCACAGCTCTTTGTCTTTGATGCAGAAGGCAAGCAGGTGTTTTATCGCCGCAAGTATCGTGCAGGCGACCTAGAGGCGTTGGAGGCACTGCTTATTGAACTTTCGCCGAAGTAGGAGAAAGGGTTTTGGCGAAAGCTGAAACCGTGTTAAGATAGACCTGAGCAATTCTTTCCCTCACCTCGTGCAACCTCGCCACGCGTACCTTGTCCTTGATAGTGTGACGAAGCAGTTGCGATCTGTGATGATCCGTAAATGTCTCGACACATTCAGTTTACACCATATTCAGGAACGTTAGGGAAGAGCGAGTGACCCAACTAAGCGAACAAGAAATAGTTAACGGCTGTCGACAAGGACTGCGCGTGGCCCAGTACGAACTGTACCGGCGCTACAACCGCGCCATGTTCGGAACCTGCCTGCGCATGTGCGGCAACCGAGAGGATGCAGAAGATGTGCTTCAAGGATCCTTTGCAGACGTGTACGGAAAGCTTGATTACTTCAGAGGAGACTCAACCATTGGCGCCTGGATCAAACGAATCGTCATCAACAATTGCCTAAATCACCTCAAGCGACGTCGGTTGCATTTTGCCGAACTCAAAGAAGAGTTCTCACCAGCAGAAGAGGTCAAGGTTTTTGAAGAAGATCGATCGATGGACGTCGCCCGAATTCAGGCGGCAGTGAAACGCTTGCCCGACGGCTATCGCACCGTATTGTCGCTCTACCTATTCGAAGGGTTCGACCATGCAGAGATAGGCGAAGTGCTTAACATTTCAGAACAGACGAGTAAATCACAATACAGTAGGGCAAGAAAACGCCTTCGTGATGAGCTCGCTCAAGAGACTCTAACATGAAACCCATAGAACCAAACCACGATCAGGATCCGCTGAAGGCATTTATCGATGCCCAACGCGATGCCTTCGACAACGAGGAGCCACGTGCTTCCGTATGGGAGGCACTCGAACGAGCGATGCCTGCAAAGGAGGTACAGCTTACGCCAAAACCAGCCTCGGTAGCTCCGAAGGAAGGAGGCAGTGTAATCCGTCAATTGTATCCTTACTGGCGCAAAGCAGCGGTCGCTTGCATGCTACTTACCATCGGAGTGATGGGCGGTATGCTGATGAGCGGAGATGGATCACCAGCAATGGCTGATCAGCCCTCAACAGAGAACCGTGCCGTCGAATTAGAACAGTACTACAAACGCGAAATAGATCGCCGCTTGGCCATGGTTGCTAGCTATAAGCCAGAACCAGAACTACGCCGCGAACTCAGCGATATGACGCAATCCGATTTCAGAGCACAGCAGCCTTTCGATGAGTTGGCCGCTGGTAACGAACGGGTTGTACTCGAGGCAATCGCTCAAGAATACCAAGCCAAATTAGACGCCCTAGAGCGCGTCTTAGATCGCCTGCGTGAAGCAGAGCGCGATCAACCGAAACTCAATCAACCTGGTCCGCGAGGGCGGGAAGAATTGTAATCCTAAAACATGAAACGAATTCTCATTTCACTTACTGTTTTCCTGCTTTTAGGAACAGTATTACCGATGGCTCACGCCACTACGGACAGTACGTTTCACCGTCAGGGTGAAGTATTTACCCGTGCCTATACAAAGTCGATCAACAAACTCTTTCAAGTTGATCAAGTTGGAGACTTGCGCATTGACAATCGCCACGGCGATATCAACTACGCTGTCTGGGATCGCAACGAGGTCAAGATTGCGATCTTGATCGAAGTTGACGCATCGAGCGAAAGCCGAGCAGATGAAACCTTCGATCGAATCACCGTCGACTTTGGGTCTGGAAAGACTGCTGTCTCTGCCAAAACAGAGATTGATTCCAAAGGAGGTAACTCCTGGTGGGGTAGCTCAAATTGCTCGTTCACGATCAATTACACCATCTCTGCGCCGAAAGGATGGAATGTCGACCTAGCGAACAGCTACGGCGATGTGCGCACTCCAGACCTTGCAATGGATGCGAAGCTTGATGTCCGTTACGGAGACCTTTTTACGGGTAACGTCGGAGGACATACAGACCTGTTCGTCTCCTACGGAGAGGCTCACCTCGGCAAGCTTCAAAAGCTAGATGCAACGTTCAAGTATGCAGAAGTAGAGATCAAAAGTGCTACACTAACAACGATCAATTCTAAGTATTCCGAAACGAAGATCAAGCGCTTGGCGAGACTCAATTTGGATAGTCAGTACGACGAGTTCGTTATCGGATCTGTGCGTGAATTCGTAAACGCAGGCCGCTACGACGACTTCAAGATTGACTCAGCCTGGTCGGTAAAACTAGACTCACGCTACACGGACATTCGGATCAACTACTTGGCCGACGATGTAGAGCTTGATATGCGTCACGGAGATGCTTTTGTCGGTAGCACAGCTCCACAACTCTCAAGTGTCTACATGAAAGGTGATTACAGCGACTTTACGGTGAAAGTTCACCCAATGGTTAAGTACTCCCTTGAAGCAAAGGGACGCTACACAGACATTGATTTACCTTCTTCGATCAAGATGATGCGCAAAGAAGAAATAGGAAGCTCTAGTAATTACGAAGGTCAACATGGGGCGAACCCTAAAGCGACCATAGTAATGACAACGAGCTATGGTTCGATTGATCTGCGCTAGTATTCCCCTGTTCTCTCCTAGGTTTTACCGCTAAGGTGGCAAACGAAAAAAGCTCGTAGTCCCGACATCTTGTTGGGGCTACGAGCTTTTTTATTAGATCGCTTTTGGCGATCCCTTTCATTAACTTCTATCGTTCAATTCGTACAAGAAGCATTGAGATTCCTAAGGAACTTCTCGTACTGCAGAACTTACTGCAGCGACGTTGAACATGCCGATCACAAACTCTCCATTCGTGTCTTCAACATTGCCGCGTGTGCTCACCACAGGGACAGCAAATAGCTGCGCATCTCCATTCTGAATCTGTGTTTGTGCACCTCTCAGGAAATCAAAAGCCGTAGCAGAAATAGACCAGATGTCAACCTCAACAACGTCACCGGTTAATAGCGGAATAAAACTTTGATTGGAGTCCAACTTATTAATGCCTGTACGGATTGGAAGGATGAAGTAGATGCCATCGGTTGGTGTGCCACCATCGAACGCTGCATCATAGGCGATGTTCAATTCTTCAATTCGATTGAGGAGTGTGTCGTTGATTGTTGTGCGTATTAAGTAGCGATCGCCAACCCCAGGAAGGTCGCGTGCATATACTTGTGCGTAGAGCCCTTCGTCTAGTCCAAGCTGCTCTTCTTCAAACTGGAAGCTGATTGAATCAATCGCAGGAACGCGCCCCATGCTTGTTGTTGACGTGTAGACCTGATCCCCATCTTCTACGGTCAACGTGAACGTTTCTCCAACCTCTCCGATATATTGCGATGTAGGACTTGGCGTCCATACGTAGCGACCAGGTTCAGCTTCCGCAAAAACAAAACAGTCGCTTCCGATCGTCGTCTGGCAAACCACAACCTCTGCTCCAGTGAGTGAAGTAGGAAGTGTATTGGCGAAGAAGTCTTGCGTGTAGGTTAGGTTGATTGTTTGCTCTACAGCCTCGTTTGTAAGCCATGCTTCAACCACTGGCTGCGGACCTTCAAATGTTGAGTCTAGGTCAACAGGATCAGTACAAGCACCTGCGCCTAGCATACCTAGCCCGAAGAGTAACATCCAGTTGCTAGTCATCTTAGTAGGGGTTTTGGCGACAGCTGATGAACCCTTGCGAACAGGAATAAGCACAGGCTGAGGCTTTGCAGATTTGGGAAGAAGAACCGAGAGCAACTTGCCGATGAGTGATGGGAACATAAGGAAGGGATTTGGGATGTGGGATACGAGACGTGGGATGCTGATAGTGACGCGAGCCCTACTTGAAACTGAAGTTGTAGCTCACAGAAGGGACAATGCTGCCGACAACGGAAAGCTGATTTGCTTGCGTATTGATCGGCTGTCCCATGACCGGACGTACATCTGTCTGTCCGCCATAAATATTGAAGGGATTGCGTCGGCTATACACGTTGTAAGCGCCAAAGATCCATTGTCCCTGCCAGCGCTTGTCCTTCTTAGATTCCTTTGGATCGAGGGTCATCGAGAAATCTAGACGGTGGTAATCTGGAATACGGAACCCGTTTCGGGTGTCATTGTCTACGTGCGGCACATAGTAGCCAAGCTGGTAGTATCCACTCGATTGAATCGTAAGTGGTGTACCAGTATTATACACGAAGTTTGCACTCAACGTGAGACGCTTGTTGATCTCATAAAAGCTCGTGATGCTGAAGTTGTGGGTCTGGTCAAATCGACTCGGGTACCACTCTTCGTTGTTGATTCCTTCGATGAGGCGCTCACTTCGGGCGAGGGTGTATGAGATGAAACCGCCTAGACGCCCCTTGTTCTTTTTGAGCGAGAACTCGAGTCCGTATGCACGACCGTCGCCTGCGAGGACTTCTCCTTCTACAAACTGGTTGATGGTCAAGTTAGCGCCGTCGATGTAGTCAACAAGGTCATACATCTGCTTGTAATAAGACTCTACTGAGAACTCATACGCATTGTCCTTGAAATTGCGGAAGTATCCAATTGCAAATTGATCCGCTTTCTGTGGCCTAATGTTGTTGGTGCTCGGCGTCCATAGGTCGAGTGGTATCGACGCTGCACTGTTGCTCAATAAGTGGATGTACTGCGCGGTGCGCTGGTAACTTGCTTTGAGCGAGCTCGCAGGGTTGAGCTGGTACTGAAGTGCTACACGGGGTTCGGGATTGAAATACGTTTTAATGACGTCGCCTCTTTCGGTCGACTCCACTCCGGTGAGCGGACGCTTTGTTCCTTTCGGTACAGTCTCGTCATAGGTGTAAATGTTGCTGCCTCCGAGGTATTGAAAGGCACTTACGCGAAGGCCGTAGTTCAACTTTAGCTTCCCATCGGCAAGCGTTGTTTCATGCTCAATAAATGCAGCATACTCAGCAGCATATTGATCAGAAAGGCTAATGTCAATTACCTCACCGCCACTGGTCGCAATGGCGTTTGCTGGCTCGAAACGGTAGTAGATCCCTTGTCCACCGAAGCGAATCACATTGTCTGGATTGGCGTAGTAGGTCAGCTCCGGCTTGAAGCTTAAATTGAAGATGCTGGCGTTCCAGTCAAAGCCGTCTTCCTCGCGATCGTCACCAAAGTTGATGGCGTAATCATAATCAGAGTAGTAGAGCGTCAGGTTGGTAAACAGCTTGTCCGAGAAAAGGTGATTCCAACGAAGGGTTGTTGTGGTGTTACCCCAGTCAAACGAAGCACCACTGCCAATACCAAAGACGTCGCGACCTAGGTAACCCGAAAGGAAAAGCTGATCCTTGTCCGAGAACTTGTAGTTCGTCTTCAAAGTGTAATCGTAGAAGCTAAGCTTCGTGTCAGCCAAGGTTCCGCTCAAGAACGGCTTAGCAAGTACGTCGATGTAAGAGCGACGCGCAGCAAGCAAGAAGCTCGACTTGTCCTTAACGATTGGCGCCTCGATACTGAGGCGAGAGAAGATGGTACCGATGCCACCATCCATCTGGAATTTCTTGTTGTTGCCTTCGCGCATGCGCACGTCGAGAATACTTGAAAGACGTCCACCGTAACGGCTAGGAATCCCGCCCTTGTAAAGCTTCACGTTCTTAACGGCGTCTGGGTTGAAGACTGAAAAGAAACCGAACAGGTGACTTGAGTTGTACACCGGCGCCTCATCCAGAATGACGAGGTTTTGATCGATAGAGCCTCCACGAACGTTGAATCCTGCCGCACCTTCACCAACCGTCGTTACGCCTGGCAGTAATTGAATACCACGCAGCACGTCGACCTCTCCCAAGAGACTAGGAATTTTACGAAGCGTAGCTGCATCAAGCCTCTCAACCGACATCTCAATGTTCGAGACATTGTTGTCTTCTTCCTTGGCGGTCACGACGATCTCTTCGAGCAGTGTCCCTTCTTCGGCGAGTTCAAAATCTACAGTCGCACTCAAGGTGAGTTCAACGGTTCGGCGGACGTCCGCGTAGCCGAGATAGCCTACGACGAGGTTGATCGAACCGCTAGGCACGGTGAGCGAATAGAAGCCGTATTCATTGGTTGTAGTACCTGTGGAAGTACCATCCACAATGACGGTTGCGCCGATGAGTGTTTCGCCATTGTCTGCGTCACGAACGTATCCTTTGATGGTGCCGTCGCTTTGCGCTAGGCTTTCGCCAAAACCTCCGAGCAAGAGACTGAAAAGGAGGAAAATGTAGCTAAATTTCATAATTGACTTTTGGGGGTCGTCGTCAGAACGGCTAAGGAAGCTCTATAGTTGCTTGGCGCCGAGTTGCATTCGACAAATTGGCCTCTATACTAGACGTGTGAACCTTGCTTTCGTTACAGCTCTGTTGACTGATTGATAAGGCAAAGATCAGGTAGCGGGATGAGGATAGAGTTAACCTATGTTAAGAAACACGGGGTTGACCTCTTTTAATGAAGCGGATTCCTGGTCCTTCGACACGTTGAGTAAGTCGCAGCTTGCGCAGTTGATGAACCTCGGCAACCAGCTGTCAATAAACAGGACTAGTCGAGCGGCAGTTGAGCACGCGGCCTTTCAATTGCATTCGTTCCCGATTTCATTCAAGGAACCGATCCTTTGTGTGCTACGGTGAACCGTCAGATCTGCAGGAATATGCAATTTGATAGTGAGTCTGAAGTTTCTGAACTAACTACAGTTATTGCCTCAATCGGACGGCTTTGAGGCAAATAAAGAAAATGTTACCCATCGTCATTTCGGAGGTTATCCTATTGGTAATCAATGAGATGTGAACTGAAATTTGTGTCTAAAATACAATCGAAACCATTTCAGTTATTGGATATATAGTGATATAATTAAAACATGTTAAGTATTCTTTCACATGTTGTGAATGCCAAACAATTAGCCTGGTTTACTATTTAAATGCCACATCATGCATACCCCCCGCCTCTTCGTTCTACTTCGTAAGGTGATTTTTTCACGGAGCTTACAACTTCTTACTTCTTGTATTTTGTCCTTTTCAATGTTCGGCCAACAATCGGCAGACATGTACGTGATAAGATATTCAGATGATCTTCAAGTTACAAATTCAGGAAGTATTGCCTCCATACTCTCTAGTCATTCAGCGACACTTGAGGTAACTTATACTGAAGCGACAACCCCGGGATTATTGTCTTGGAGAACTCTTAATTGTAGTAGTTGCGATAAAGTTGAAGTATTAGATGAATTAATGGGGACGGGTGAGTTTATATTCTGGTACCAGAATTACGGGAATGTAGCATCTGAGTGTGGGGACTGCCCTAATCCCGATCCAATTACTGACCCTTTGGTTAACGGGAGTCAGGGATTTGTTCAACAAGATACTATGGACTACCTCCTTGCAGAGAACACATCATGGCAAATTACCTCTACTGGAGCTGCGTGTGCTTGGCCTCTTACCGATAATTCGATTGCTCCATTCGCTGTTGCAGTAGTTGATACTGAAATTGATGAGGATCATCCAGACTTAGTCGGTAGAGTTGAAGAGGTATGGAGGTATACAGACTCCAACGGTATTCCTTGTTCCTGTACCGCTTCACATGGCACTCAAGTTACGAGCATCATTGTTGCTGGTATCAATAATGGAATTGGCACATCAGGAGTCTGTGATGTATGTACCGTTGATAATTACGTAGTTCCAAATAGAGACATTCCGTGGAATATTGGAATCATCGCGGCAATTAATGATGGTCAAAGAGTTATTAACGCTTCTCGATATTGGCGAAACCAACCTGATGGAAGTATTGGTTTAGCTTTGATAGATATTATAGAGGCGGTAGAGGCTGCTGGGGCAATCCTTGTCCTATCTACCTCTTTCAACGCAACTCGAGGAAATAATCAGAACGCACCACAGACACAGACCACACCTGGTATAATTGTAGTAGCTACAACAGTGATTCTGGATGATGGGCGTATTAACGAATATTGGAAGAACCTTGATGGCCCAACAGTTGATTTATTAGCTCCAGGTCGATTCGTTGTTAGAGCCCTCAATCCAGATTTAAATGGAGGCCGTGAGTATGGGATAGGTCAAGGAGGCTCTTTGGCTCAACCCTTTGTAGCGGCCGCTGCTGGTATGTTACTTCATTCATTTCCTTGTCTTAGCCCAGGAGAGGTTGAAGATTTAATAGTTGAGGGCGCTGATGCAGATTGCTTAATATGGCATAACCCTAATCGACATGGTGGTGGACATCTCAATATTGCTCAATCTTTAAGCCTAGCTGCGGCTGCAGTCGCAGCCAATCAAGACCCTGTCATCATTTCAGATGTCACAACCATCACAGATGAAACCATCTACTACAACAACAACCTGATTGTAACTGGTGGAGGCAATTTGGTTGTCAGTAACAGTACGCTTCGATTTGCGGAAGGCTATGGAATCATTGTCGAAGAAGATGGTGGCTTTACGGCTTTTGGAAGCACTTTCGAAAACAATCCATGTAAAGGAGAATACTGGTCTGGAATTTCAACTGACGGCAATGCCTTCATAAAAGGAAATGTGAATTCTCCTCCAGGCGCGTACTTGCTAGGATCTACTGTTCGAAATGCACGTACAGGAGTGAAAGATTTTGGACAAAGCTTTCGAGCGCACAACAAAGGTGCGATTTCTGTGGTAAGTAGTGTTTTTGAGAATTGCTTGACCAGTATTGCAAGCTCAGATCCGGATCAAGCACCAGATATTACCTACAATACCATAAGAGTCGATGATGACTATCCACATGCTGTGCAAGAGCACATAGGCGTCAAGTTAACCTATGGCGATCCTGGGCAAGTAACACAACTCGGTTCGAATGTCTTTGAAGACCTCCGCAGTAACAAAGAAGTCGGAGGAACTGCTATAAGTGTAGTTGATGCAAGCTTTAATGTAGGGACTGCTGTAGGTCCAGCTGGTAATGCAGGTGGAGCAACAACCATCACAGGATACCTCCACGGAATAAAAGCTTTTCAAGGCGGATTAAAGAACCACCTCGCGACGGTGAGGGGCTGTGAGTCCTACAACACGACCGTATCTGCGTGGTTGATTGGGTACAACAACCCGCAAGTAATCAACAATACGTTCGAGGCCATGTCTGAAGACATCTACATGGATCGATATGCAGATCCTATCCCTGTGCAAGGCATTCGCATTGAGTTCTGTCGTCGGCATACGGTAGAAGGAAATACGGTAAATGCTGCCCAACTAGGTTTTGCAAAGACGTACGGAGTTGTTGTGATTGGTGATCTAGTAACAGCGACACGTGATGCAGTTTATAACAATACGCTGAATGGTTGCAACTACGGGATGTTAGCTCTTGAAGAAAATGGCGGTACCGATAACATTTCGGGACTTTGCTATGAGTGCAATACGTTCAATGGGTGTGAAGAGGATATAAGGGCAAAGGGGACTATTGCAAGCTTTCAAATAGGCAGAGAAACGGGAGGAATCGCTAGTGCAGGAAATGTGTTTGAGTCTCTCAATATGCAATTTGCAAGCGAAATGACACTAACCACTTATTTCGGGGTAAATCAAAACGAGCAACCGAATCCAAGCTTTCAGGTCACAGCAGCTACTACGCAGAATTCTAATTCTTGTCTTCCAATTTCTGGAGTTGCAGGAGGCGAAGAGCCTCCATGTGAGGATGTGGATGTTGTTGCACTTGATGTCGATCGTCAAACAGTGAAAGATTATTTCCAGAGTGGTACGACTTCCGAAGAACAAGCACTGATTGCTCTAGCGGAATACAATAGGAAATATGTCATGTACGCCCGCGAATACATCGATGAAGTCGACGGTTGTGAGAATGGAAGCGTCGTTGAATGGGAGAATACCATTAAGACAGCAGCACCCTGGGAGCCGTTGGATGAGACCTTAGTAGAGGTTTATCAAGGAGATTTTGTATCAGCGGGTACGAAGCTTCAGGGACTTGTAGGATTAATAGGGCCGACAGAGGTGTCGAGACTCTCTACCATGTTATCTCTTGCTGAAGATGTTCAGGCGTCATCAACAGATGGTGAATTAGCTGCTGCATTCACAACAGCAAATTTGACGGCATTTTTATCTGAAAGCGAGTTGAATCAAAGCTACAGCCAAGGATTAGCCAGAGCCGCAGCGGCGAGTTATGGCTTGTCGAATTATGAGGCACGGTTACCTGAACCTTCTAGTGATGATGAGGGAGGCAATGCTGATGATATACAATCGTTAGTTTTACCTACGCCTTTTGAATTACAAGATGTAAGGATTTTTGATGCACTAGGACGTCAAGTCGTTAGCCCCAATACAGGAACCTACTTGACGATTGAAGGCTTAAATCAATCTCTTAGTACCCAACCTAGCGGCATCTACTATATTAGAGGTAGCGATGATCAAGGCCTAATCCAAACAGTAAGCGTTTCCAATGTCAAATAGCTCATTCAAATGCTACTTTTTTGTAATCAGCCTCACCTTTTCTTTAGGGGTGGGGCTGTTTGCACAGTTGCCAGGGTACGGCATTCATAGGCTTCAAACAGCTCCTGAGTTGTCATTCGGTTCTTTTCCAGCACAAGTTGTTGTAAGATCTAATAATCACTTGGTAATACAGGGTACGGGGTGGGATACTGTGAATATTTTCACTAGAGGATCTTATTTTTCTAGCTACGATGGCGTCTACCTAGAAACATTAGAATTCGATACGGTAAATATCCGATCTTCGAACGATTTCGATCGAGGCTCTGCGATGATTGTGCCTGACGGGTTTTTGTCCATTCGGAACACAAATTATGATCCAATTGATACGAGTTACACTTTCTCAGGTTCAGCTTCAATATTGGAATTTGTATCTTTTTCAGATTCTCAGGAAGTTGTAAAGCAGATTGATACACTATGGCTGGATGGTTTTGAAGTAGAAGATCAATCATATTTTTTAACGAAAGGCATTACGCGTTTAAATTCAATCTTGAGCGATACCGTTAAATTTATTTTCAACTGTGGATTTACTTCGAGCCGACAGTCTATTGTTGAAATACGGTCATATGTTCCTGATGAGTCTTTAGGATACAGAAAAGTGAAGTTTGTATCGATTTCTGATGGAATTGAATCTAATGATGTGCAATTGGGCGTTTGGAGATTTGGAGACACGTTAGGTCGAGCGCAATCCATTCTTCGGTCAGATAATTCCTTAGACTTAATTGTAAGGTATTTCAATATTCATACAGGTGAAGGACTTGATGAAGTTCTTGTGAAAGAAAACTTAAATAGAACCCCGCTCTTTACTCAAAATTCGAAAAATGAGCTAGGATACATGACCGAGTTTAACATTGATTGGAATGCTCCAATGTACCGGCGAACGACTACAGAGATAACAGCGTTTGAATTGCGGACAGGTGAATTAAAATGGGAGGATGTCTATGTTTCCAAACAAGATTGGTTTACTGATCCTAGCTGGGAGTTTACACGAATCGATAGTAGTGGTCAAACTGCGTTAACAGCTTATGCTTCGAATCAACTGTACGATAGTGCTACAGGTCAGCGCGATGATCAGATTGAACTGAAAGCGGCAGATGCCGTGACAGGAGATTCCTTATGGGCGACATATCTAAGACTTGATTCATTTGCCACAAGAGATCATGGCATGGTCCCAATGGACATCGCAATGAAACCCAACGGTGAAGGCTATGTGGTTGCAGCTTGGGTAGCAGAAAGCAAACTCGACCCATACCGCGACCTCCGCTATGCCTACACTGCCCTTTTCTTTCTAGATTCTCTAGGTTGCCTCGCTCCAGGATGTCGACAGCCTTCTTCTACCAAAGACGCTTACTCAAATTATGAAATCAGTCTAGCTCCCAATCCAGTGCGTGCAGGTGAGCAGATTTCAGTTTCTTTTCCTGAAACTGTTGCAGCGGTGCGTTATGCCATTACCGATGCGCAAGGGAAGCGGTTGGGCTTTAGCGAAAGCGAGCAAGTAGCAGGAGGTAAACTTGATGTGCCGATTGATGATTTGCCTTCGGGTATGTATTACCTCACGGTGTGGCCTGAAGGAAGTGGCAATGCGATGTTGACG
>JBGCGF010000046.1:0-76442 GCA_045110575.1 Saprospiraceae bacterium | reverse complement strand
ATTCTGGCGAAATTGAGATGATTTATTGCTGATTTAGGCAAAAAGCGCAAGGAATAGCTGGCTATTTCGAGCATTTTTAACGAAAACCAGTGAAAAATCAGCCAATTTTTAGTCGAATTGGATTTCCTAAACACGCTCTTAGTCAAGGATGGTCGAAGGTTCACTGCTGACTGTAAGATTCGAATTGCTTCGTATCTCCACTTTCCAGTACAAGAATAGGCGCAAGTATTTCTGCTCGCCACGCTTTGAGACGGATGTCTACCGCATGACTACCATAAACATGTGTTTTTGTTATATGTCCACCTGAGTGTCCACCACCAAGGATAGGATTTCAGTGGACCGTACGGTTTGCCTGGTGAAGAGTTGGCTGCGTGGGAGGACTCAAGTAGCGTTGTGACTTCGGTGTATTGCTTGACGCAGTGTCTATGCAGTTCCCTTTGCAAGAAGGTATCGAATGCGCCGCAAACACGTAACCATACATTGATACGGATCTCTATAATTCTGCTTCGGTGAGTCGAAGAGACATAGGTCGTTAGGGCTCTTTTGTCTTTGACAAACTGGGTTTTGTCGAGAAGCTGCGTCAAAGTAATTGTTGTGTCAACTATCATTGTGTCAATGAAAATGATTCAACCTTTCCAGCAGTCCGTATTCTACTCGATAGAGAAGGCGATTAAGGTCTATCGACGATTCGCTTCAGAACGTATTCGCGCTGCCGAACCTGAGCTTACGATTAACCAAGCATTGCTACTCAACCTCCTGTCTGAGGATTCCAACATCGGGCAGCACGAAATGGCGGAAATCCTTTTCAAGGACGTTGCTGCAATCACTCGAATGGTAGAACTGCTTGTGAAAAGGGGATTGGTAACTCGTGCTCCTCACCCTAGTGATCGGAGGCGTAAGCGGCTTCTTCTTTCTCCAAAAGGGAAAGCTCAGCTACAACTCGTTATCCCGATTACGAGTGCTAACCGCGAACAAGCGATGGTGGGTTTTAGCGAAAGCGAAAAAGAAGAACTCATGCGTCTGCTCAATAAATTAATCCTCAACTGTCAAACTGCTACTCATGAATAAGTCAATTTTTATAATTCTAATTTGCTTTTTAGCTGCTTGCGCGGCACCTATTTCCGAGGATGCTATTGATTTCGATTCGCTCTCTTTAGATATAGGGAAATTAGGTGAAGACGACGGGTTTTCCGGAATCTATTGGGTCGCAAATGAAGATAGTATCTTGTTTGAAGCGGCATATGGATATGCAAACCTGGAAGAGCAAACTCCCATAACACCGGATACTCGCTTCAACTTGGCTTCGATGAATAAGCTGTTTACGGCAGCGATAGTGATGCGGCTTCGCGATGCCGGCAAGCTTGAATTGTCTGACCTTGTCGGCGCACACTTGCCAGATTACCCGAATGCTACGGTAAAAGATAGTGTCACAGTTCAACAGCTTCTATCTCATACCAGCGGAATGGGAGATATGTTTACACCTGCTTTCGAGGACAGTGATCCGAACACGATTAGGAGTTTAAATGACTACTTAGATAAGTTTGTCGACGAGCCTTTGGGGTTTGCTCCGGGTGAAAGCTTTGGATATAGTAACGCTGGGTATATCGTGCTGGGAAAGGTGATTGAGGCTGTTACTGGTGAGGACTACTATTCATATGTGCAGCAAGACCTTTTTGTACCGTTAGGTATGAACAACACGGGTTGGTACACAGGAGATAGCCTATTTACAACTGTTGCGAAGGCTTATGCTCAAGTAGATTCTACAGGACAGCGGGAGACAAATCCTTACCTCGTAATGATTGGAAGTTCTGCTGGCGGAGGGTATTCTTCTGCAAATGATTTGCTTCTATATGCCCGATCATTCGCGGCAGGAAAGGTCGTTTCTGCTAGCACGCTTTCAGAAATGCGTGAAGACCGTTTTGGGAACGAATACGGTTATGGACTAACCGTTAAAACGCTAAACGAGACACCCGTCTATGGCCACAATGGAGGCTTCCCGGGGGTGTCTGGAGAGGTTGATATTTATCCGACGCTCGGGTTGTATGCCATTTCATTGTCTAACCGCGGTCCGCGCGATGGGTGGGCTACAGCTCGCTCTTTAGTACGGACAGCAATCGTCGGTCAGACTGAAGATGCGACTGGTATTTTGAACGCTGAGAGACTACTGGAAATATACCGTAGCTCGAACCTTGAGGTTGCGCTTGCTGCTCTCGATACGATGCAAGGAGAGATTACGGTCAATCAATTAATCTCCGCTTCGGAAGGTTACGATACTGCAGGTGAACAAGCTAAGGCGATCGATGTATTACAGCTTTGTATTACAATTGATCCAGAAAATTGGTTTCCCATTTCAATCATGGCCGATTTGCAATTTAAGTCTGGAGATACACCAAGTGCCATTGAAAACTGGAAGCGTAGTCTCGTCTTAAATCCAGATAACCAGTGGGCGAAAGATCGACTTACGGAGTTGGGTCAATAACAAGCCAAGCGCTACGCTTCTTTCCCATACAACCTTGCATACCGCACCACATACTTCCCGATCACGTCAAACTCTAAGTTGATCTTCGATCCGGGCTTCAAATTTTTGAAGGTGGTGTGCTCGTAGGTGTACGGAATAATCGAAACGCCAAACGTATCGATGGTCGGATCATTTACGGTCAAGCTGACACCGTTGATGCAGATACTTCCCTTGTCTACAAGGATGCGCTCCGGGTGCACTTCATACTTGAAGCGGTAGTTCCAGCTGCCATCGACATCTTCCACGCTTATGCATTCTGCGGTGGTGTCGACATGACCTTGCACCATGTGTCCATCCAAGCGCGCGCCGGCTTGCATGGCGAGCTCCAAGTTGACCTCTCGGCCAACTTTCCATTCTGCCAGCGTTGAGCGATCTAACGTCTCTTGAATAGCTGTCACCACATGGGTTTTAGCGGAAGCGGAAGTAATCGTCAAGCAAACCCCATCGTGGGCTACACTCTGGTCTACACTTACGTCATTGGCCAGCTCGGATTCGACCGTCACGTGGATGTTACTCCCTTCGTGGGTCATGTCGGTGATGGTGCCGAGGGCTTTGATGATTCCGGTAAACATGGGTGTTCGTTGCTTGAGAAAAGAGAACGGGTGAGTTCAATGCAAGTTTAGTGAAGTACCTCCGAACCGTCAGATCGATCAGTGGACTTCATCTGGAACTGTTTAGTTTAAGTTACCAGCAGATTCTCCTTGAAGACTAAATCTGACGATTGAACACTTCAACATAAGAACGCTGCGCTGAAGGATATTTGCTTGTGGCGTGTTGCGCACCTATGAGCCTCGCGTCCTGAAAGGGGAGCCGCGTTAGCGTGCGTTGCTCGGATGTAGCATGCGGTTTACCGCGGTCACTAATGGCACATCGTCGCTATTGAACGGCCCTAATGTGGATTCCTAACGTGCGTCACGAACATTCAAAATTCAAAATTGTCTTGCGCTACTGCGGGGGCGTCAATTCAAATTTTTTACTCCCCTTTAAACACCTCAATAGTTCCATTCAACGCATCGCCTTCCAAACGCTCAACATCGCCACCAGGTAGACGCTGAAAGACTTCACAGGAATAGATGTAGGTGCCATCAGGAACAGGGTCGCCGTTCAAATTCGTACCGTCCCAGCCCAAGGTTGGATCTTGGGTTTCGTACACCAATTCACCCCAGCGGGTATAGAGGACAAAGTCGACGCGCTCTACAAAACGATTGATCCGTGGACGGAGAACGTCGTGCTGGTTATCTCCGTTTGGCGTAATGACATTTGGCAAGAGGTAGAACGGACAGTTTGCTACACAAACGGTTGCCGAAAACGGACCTTCATTACCTACTGAATCAACAGCAGTAACGGCGTAGCAACCAACAATCTCTAAGAGGTTCTCGACACGGAAAATGGTATCGATCGGGTAATCAATCTCTCCTAAAAGCGTGCGTTGGGTACCCAACGAATCGGATAGCTGATAGAAGCGTAGGAGGTTCAGGTCATCAGCTGGGGTGCAGCTTTCGCCAAAACTATACGAGATCGTATTCGTGAACGGAGGACGAATATTTTGATCATCCAATTGGTCGCAAATCGTCGCAATACTAATTGCCGGCGGACATGGCCCTACAGTGTCGATAGGAATGCCGCAGGCTTGTTGACTGTTGTTGATCAACGGCGAGTAAATCGTCGATACACCGTATGTACCGTATCCTAAAATCTTGTAGCAATACTCGTCTCCATTGATTAAATCTACGTCTGCATACTGTGTGGTCGTCACGCTTGCTATGGTATCGAACCCGCCTACGTTAGCACGTAAGACTTCGTAACGGGTGTTTTCCCAAGAGGTCTCAGCTTGCCACGTCAGGGTATTGCGTTGATCCGTACTCGCGATGTCCAAAAAGATGGTTGACGCGGGTAGCGGAGCGATGCCATTGTCACTTCCATTGGATGTGAATCGTATGGCATACGTATAGCCATTTGCCACGGTATTCAGGTTCTGATCAAGAAACGTCGTGTCTCTCTGAAGCGCTGTAAAGCTAGAGTAGGTGGTAAGAGTACCAGGAATCGCTACAAAGTTGCTTGTCCCAACACCTGTGCTGCGAAGCACCTCGTAGGTATATGGAGCAGGGTTGGCCATGGTGTCTAAATCAATGGCGAGTGGCGGCGTCCAACGAACGTCTACTGTTCCGTTGACAGCATCCGTTGTAAGTACGTCTGTCCGCGTAAGCAGAGGTAAGTCACGTGAAGATTGAATACAGACTTCAGCACTCGGCAAGCTCTCTACCAAATTGAATGGGCGTCCAGTAGCCGTGTAGCGTACAAACTGGCCTAAGATGCGATAGCAATACGTGCGACCTCGTTCAATGTCATCATCGGTAAAGGCATAACGGCCAGCAACAATGTCTTCCGTTTGATTAGAAATACGCGTGTATCCACGACCATTGAGCCCTTGGATGCAAGAGTCGTATGGGAAGGGATTAGAGCCTTCTCGACGCCAAACGCTGAACCCATAGAAAAAGTCATTCGCTGCATCTTCGCAGGCATATGGTGCCTCCCAGTCGAGGTCAATCAAGCCGTTGTCGGCATCAATTTGAACATCCAACGGTGGTGGTGCACTCACTTTGATGCGAACAACTTCCAACCAGCTCAGATCTGTTTGTCCTCCAAGGTTGGTAGCGAAATCATCGGTTGCCTTGAAAATCAAGTTGTACGGATACCGGTCAGTATGCTCGCACACCGTTTGCCAAGTATATCTTCTCGACCACGGATCTTGATGGTAAAGGGTGTCGCCGTTCCAAGTCGCTGGTGAAAGCGCCAAGTCAAAGGTGGCACTTGTTGCTTCCAGCCTCACCTGCTGAGCAGAATCTGCAATAGGCGCAGTTGCACTTGGATCGAGTGTCAAGGTCTCTCCTGTTATCAGGCAAAACTCATTATCGACCATGATTTGCGGCGGAAGATTATCACACGTCTTGATAGAGATCTGCATGTCTCTTGTCGTCGTGTCGATAGGCAAACCATTACGGTGACTGATGATCAAAATGACAGCATTATAGTCACCTTCTCGTTGAGGTCTGTCCCAGCTTAGGGTACCTGTTGTCTCATTGATGGTGAAAAAACTAGGTCCACCAATTCCTCCGAATTCACTCGGCGATTGGTAATTGGGGACTGGTATACCTTCTGCTTGTAGCGGAATTCCAAGGCGATATGAAAGTGAATCACCATCTGGATCAAACGCATTGGGATTGTGCGTGAACCGCTGACCTACACATCCATTGTCGATCGGAGGCTGCAATAGCTCTGGTGTAGAGTTGGGGCCTTGAAAATTCGCATCCAAAAAGGTGAAGACCGTTCGTACGTAAAAGCGTACTTCTGTAGAACCTCCGTTGTTGATGTTGCGGATGTTATCGACCCGGTTAGGATCTTGCATTCCGATAACGTATTGACCGCGGCCGCTGTACGTGTGATTGGCCACGTAGATGTTCTTCTTGATGTTATCTCCAAGAGGCTCTCCACTTGGAAACCCGTCGTTAAGTGGGCCATTACTTCTGATTACCCATTCTTCGGTTCCGTCTCCCCATGCGACCAGGACAGAGTCACGATCGGCATCATTAGAGTTGCCTTGGAAGGCAGTGTAGGTTACAACGGTTGCCCTTACGGTAAAACCAGAGAGCTGCTCTACACGAATCTCTCCTGCTCGGTTGTGCGTCGCGAAAGCCTTCTGGCTAGCAACGATTGCGAGTAGAGAAACGAGTAGTACGCGAAAGAGGGTAGATATAGTCACTTGCGGCAAGGTAGTAACTACCTCAACGATGAATTAGGCCCTCACGTTGCGTCAAGTGCCTTGAACTCTGCAAGTGCGTCGCGCCAATGACTAAATGGGAAACCTGCAGCCTGTGCTTTTTGAAGATCTAACACGCTGTAATGAGGTCGTGCTGCTGGAGTAGGGTAGGAAGTCGTAGGAATAGGCTTGACGGCACATGAAAGTCCGTAGGTCTCCATAATGGCCTTCGCGAAATCATACCAAGAAGCAACGCCAAGTCCGGCGTAATTGTAGGTTCCTGGTTTCAATTCTGGAGACTCGATCACATGTAGAATGGCCTTCGCAATGTCATCAGCAAAGGTTGGTGCTCCAATCTGATCACTTACAACAGTGAGCTTGTCACGGTCGGCTCCAAGGCGGGCCATCGTACGAACGAAGTTGTTTCCTTCGAGTCCAAATACCCAGCTCGTGCGCAAAACGGTGGTTTTGGCACAAGCTGACAAGGCTTCTTTTTCTCCAGCCAATTTGGTACGTGCATAGACACTCTGCGGATTGGTAGGATCATCCTCGCGTAGTGGACGATTCTTCAGGTTATGGTACACATAGTCCGTCGAAATATGAATGAACCGTGCGTTGATTGAGCTGCAAGCTTCCGCCAAAACACGAACTGCGTCTTGGTTGATTTCAACCGCCGCTTGTGTTTCATTTTCAGCCTTGTCTACAGCCGTATATGCTGCACAATTGATCACCACATCTGGCTTGTAAGAAAGCGTAATTGCTCTAACCGTTTCTTCGTCACGCATGTCAAGTTCAGCCCGGTCGGTGAATTTGCACTCAAACGTAGGGTTGGTAAGGATTCGACGGAGGGCCATGCCCACTTGTCCGTTCGCTCCAGGAATCAAAATGCGCATAAAAGTCTTGTTGTCAATCGGTTGAGTCTGTCCTTGGGTAGGGCAGTATTTGCTAAAGTGCTGCTAAATGATCGCCAAAATGTGGCAGAATAGCATCCTTTTCGCTCAGCTGTACCTCTGCCATGTCAATCTTCCAGTCAATGCCTAAGGTCGGATCATCGAACTTGAGTCCGCCTTCAGACTTGGGCTGATAGAAGTTGTCGCACTTGTATGCGAAGAGTGCCGTTTCGCTAAGAACTACATACCCGTGAGCAAAGCCGCGAGGGACATAAAATTGGTTCTTCAATTCGCCACTAAGCAATACTGAATGATGCTGACCATAGGTAGGTGATCCAGGGCGACAATCGACGGCAACGTCCAGTACTTCTCCGTGAATTACACGTACAAGTTTGGCCTGTCCATGCTCTCCACGTTGGTAGTGTAGGCCACGTAAAACGCCTCGACTAGAGTACGCTTCATTGTCCTGCACGAAATCTTCCGTAATTCCTGCCTCCTTCCAAACGTTCGCATTGAAGGTCTCGAAAAAGTAACCTCTGTCATCGCCAAAAACACGTGGTGTATAAAGCTTTAGTCCAGGAATCGGTCCGTCGGTAATCATAAGTAGCGTCTGTTGCGTCCTGCGAATATGCAGTATGTGGAGGACAAGTTGCAAAAGGTGTTCCCTTTACGCTTCGCGTGGTACAAAGGAGGCTGGAATACGCTTCGCGTAGTAAAAAGGAGGTTAGATCGTTTCGCTTCGCTCCACTGCTGGACCGCTGACGCTGCTGGACAGGATGCTGGTGCGCTTTGCGCATACCTCGTCATTTCGACCGAAGCACAATGCGCTACCTATCGCGTCAGCGCCTTCGATCGTTAAAGTGCGTAGCGGAGAAATCCGTTCATCACACTTGTGTTTGAGTAGCCTTGCTTGACTAGCATTGGCGTAAACCAACAGATTTCTCCGTGCGCTCCTCGTTCCTCGAAGCTTAGTCGAAATGACGGTTGAGTTGTGATGCGGGTAGTTTTACCTTAAAAAGCTAAAGTGAGGAAATATCTAGTAAACTACAGGGGTTCCATTTCTGATTTCCCCATAGATGATGAAGCAATTAGTTACCTCAATATTTTTCAGTCTTTTGTTATTGAGTGCACAGCGTGTTTTGGCGCAAGCTGAAACAGCTAGACTACAAGCTAAATTCTTAGTTGAAGCTGGTTACGAATGCGGTGGTGTAGACCTCGAAGGAATCTATTTTGGTAGCACTGAAAGCCAGTCTTTGTCCACTGGCCAAGGAGGTTCGCTAGGAATCGGAGGCCAAGTCGAATTTCGGGATTTCGAATACTTGATGTTGAGATCTATGCTTGGCTACAAGCTAGCTTTCACAGGCACGGGGAACGAACGAGTACATTTGTCGCGGTTCCCGTTTCATCTCAGCGCTTTTTATAGGGTTAACGATAATCTCCGCGCAGGGATAGGTGCCGCGACTCATTTCAATGCAAAAGTGGGCGGGAAAGGAGCTTTCAAAGAGGAGGACTTAGCAAGCTCTTGGAGTCCTCGTTTTGAACTAGGCTATAAGTGGATTGGTGTGACGTATACTCCCATAGCCTACTCAACTGAGAGGCACTTGTTGACGACCAAAGCGATCGGCATGTTTTTGTCAATTCCTTTTGCTTCCAGCGCTAAGCTGTGATTGCGCCTTATTGGTTCGCACCAACAGATTTCTCCGTGCGCTCCTCGTTCCTCGAAGCTTAGTCGAAATGACGGTTGCCTTTGGGTTTGACGTCACTAACGAGCATCACTGCCTAACAGCCTGCCCTGAGCGAAGCAGAACGGGTAGAATGGGATTTATCCCGACGCCAAACGAGCGCACCGATGGCACGTCCCTATTAGCAGTCCCGCAGCGAAGCGGTCCCAAATCCCACAGTCAAGCGAAGCCCTCGTGCTTGCACGGGGCGCAGCGCCGACGATCCCAAGTACTTTCAGATAGAAACAGGCGTAGCCTATTTCTGTCTGAAATACACTTCAATTGGTACACCAGAGAAGTTGTACTTCTCACGGAGTTGATTCTCCAGGTATCCTTTGTAGCTGTCCTTGACTTGCTTAGGGTTGTTACAGAAGAATGCAAAAGCAGGGAAGTAAGTAGGCAACTGTGTTACGTACTTGATCTTCACATAACGACCGCGGTAGGTCGGAGGTGGCACCTTCTCGATTGCTTCAAGCATAACGCGGTTCAATTCTGCGGTTGGAACCTTCCGGTTACGATTCACATTGACCTCGAGTGCCGCATCAACCAACTGGAGGAGGCGTACCTTCTCTGTAGCGCTTGTGAAGACAATCGGCACATCGGTGAAAGGCTGCATTTTTTCGCGAACCTTTAACTCGAAATCGCGCATCGTGTTGGTCTCCTTAGGGATTAGGTCCCACTTGTTGACACCAACAACAACACCCTTGTGACGCTTCTGCAAAACACGCAAAATGCTCATGTCTTGAGACTCGATACCGTCGGTCGCATCGATTAGGATGATGCTTACGTCAGATTCCTCAATCGCATTGATCGCACGCATCACTGAGTAGAACTCTAGGTCCTCATGCACTTTGGCTTTCTTACGAAGACCAGCTGTGTCGATGAGGTAGAAGTCCTTATCGAACTTGGTGAAGCGCGTGTGAATAGAGTCGCGGGTTGTTCCTGGAACATCCGTTACAATGTTGCGCTCTTCTCCGAGTAGTGCGTTAACCACACTAGACTTTCCGGCATTCGGCTGTCCTACGATCGCAATCTTCGGAACGTCCTGTTCGAGTTCTGATTCTGGAAGCTCTTCAAGCTTTTCAGTAACCGAGTCAAGGATTTCTCCTGTACCTGATCCACTCATTGAACTCAAGAAGAATGTCTCTTCAAAGCCGAGGCTCCAAAATTCGTTCGCCTCAAGTAGACGCACGTGGTTGTCAACCTTGTTGACAGAGAGTAGTACAGGCTTCTTCGTCTTACGGAGCATGCGAGCAACCTCCTCATCGAGGTCGGTAATTCCGGTCTCTACATCAACAACGAAGATGATGATACCTGCCTCTTCGATAGCAATTTGAACTTGCGATCGAATGGCCGCTTCGAAGATATCCTCAGAGCCTTTTACAAAGCCACCGGTGTCGACGACCGTAAAAGTTTTGCCGTTCCATTCGCAAGTGCCGTACTGGCGATCGCGTGTCACCCCCGACTCATCGTCGATGATCGCTTGACGTTCTCCGATCAAGCGGTTGTACAAGGTGGACTTGCCCACGTTCGGTCGCCCGACAATTGCAACGATGTTACTCATGTCGCAAAGGTAGATGCTTTCTCTGAAGAGAATTTTGAATTTTACTTCTCAGCCGAGCTGATCAAATTTTGAATTTTGAATGCCGAGACGCTAGTTAGACGGACTTTTATGCTGCAATCGAGCGAAATTAGAGGTTTCTCGAATTGTAATCTTAAACGTTCCAAATGTGCAACAGCTGTAGGCCTCCACGGACATTCAAAGTTCCTAAACTCAAAATTCAAAATTGGCCGAAGGCTCTCGGCTGTCAAGCGCATTCAATCCTGCAGTACTGCGGGACAAAATCAAAATTCAGAATTAGGCCAAAGGCCGCGTAGCTTTGCAGCATGTCGCTTCCGAAAGATCATCCGTATAACAAAAAGCCCGAACCGTTTCAAACGGACCCAAATGCTCCTGGAGCAGAATTGGCGGGCGAGCACTTTGACCTTGAGCGTGCGCTCGAAGGCCTAGGTAATCCACTGAACGTAAATACAGATGAGACGCACCGTTCGGGATATGTCAATATCCTTGGTCGTCCTAACGTAGGCAAGTCGACTTTGCTCAACGCCCTCGTCGGAGAGCGCATGAGTATCATCACTGCTAAGCCTCAGACTACTCGTCACCGCATCCTTGCGTTGTTGAGTGGAGATGATTTTCAAGCCGTGTTTAGCGACACCCCAGGTTTGATCGAAGAGCCGCATTACAAAATGCAAGAGCGGATGAACGCGTTCGTCTCTAGTGCATTCGAAGATGTGGATGTCTTACTCTTTGTAGTTGTGCCACAAGAAGAGTACGAAGAGGATCACCACCTGATCACCCGTCTTCGTAACCTCGGTTCTCCTGTTTGTGTGGTCGTCAACAAGACCGACACCGTTACACAAGAAGAAGCCGATGCCGTTGCTGCTGAGTACAAGGAACGCATCGATGCTGCACATGCAGTTACGATCAGTGCCCTTCACCAAACCGGAACAGCAGAACTTCTAGAGTGGATCCTTGCAGGCTTACCTCCAGGTCCAGCGTACTATCCGAAAGATCAGATGACGGATCGTCCAGAGCGCTTCTTCGTTACAGAGATTATTCGCGAGCAGATTCTAGATCAGTACTACCAAGAGATTCCATACGCAGTTGAGCCAGTGGTCGAGAAGTTCGAAGAAACCAAAACAAACCAAGGCAAAGACCTTGTTCGCATTAGCGCTATCATTTATGTAGAGCGTGAAAGCCAGAAGAATATCTTGATCGGCAAAGGCGGTCAAGACATTAAGGTTGTAGGTACAGGTGCTCGTCAGCGCTTGGAAGCATTCCTTGGTAAGAAGGTTTTCCTAGAGACGCGCGTCAAGGTGCGTGCTGGCTGGAGAAACGACGAGAAGCAGCTGAAGCGCTTTGGTTACGAGTAGGGTTTGCCCTCACTCTTTGAGGGCTTAGTCACGAAGTAAACTCCGTGTCTCTTACTACCTTCCGTGAGTGAAATTATACTGGACTAAACGGGGAATTCCGCATGGTTTCTTCTGTGATATACCAATTCATCTAATTTATAGATTGAATGGGTGTGCTCCATTAAACGAACTCAAAGCCCTTTCCGAGGAGCTTGGTAATCAGATCGATGGCTTGAAGTCACTCGGACAAGCTTCAGGCACGGTCATTCAGGGCTTGCTGGAGGAGCATGCGAAGATTTATGATGATCTGCTTGATGCACAAGATCAGCGGAAATTCATTCTTCACCGAGAAGAACTAGGTGGAATTGTACTTAAAAGCTGGTTACATCTCAGCGAGCAATCAGAAATTTTACTCTATGCTGTTTGCGTCATGGGGAACCATGTTCATGTCTTACTAAAGGGCCTTTCAGACTCAAAACTTAATCAAATCGGGAAGTTGATTCAGAGGCATAAGAGCTTCACTACAACAGCCATTAAAAAGGTAGACTCTTCTGTCGAAAAGGTTTGGGACTCGGGGTTTTATGATCGATATGTTCGTGAAGGCTCTTTTTGGGAGGTCCTTAAATACATATTGGATAATCCAGTAAAGGCAGGCTTAGTAGCGCAATGGAAGGAGTGGCCGCTAACATTCGTTGATCCACGATGTCTTGATTCTTCAAATTTTATAGGAAGCTGAGTAGATATCTGTATGAAAGATATTTCCTTCCGATGGCACTCACAGAGTGAGTCGAACGCCATCTCCAGCAGTCGCAAAGCGACGGCCCGAAATCCAACAGTCAAGCAAAGCCCTCGTGCTTGCACGGGGCGAAGCGCCAACGATCCCAAGTACCGATCGCGCAGCGATCTACCCAATCCGCATCGTCGAAGCCTCCAGCATGGCCTCAACGTAAAGGATGAGGTCCTTCGGTTTTTTCGGACGCCAAGGAATATCGTTGAGCCGATCACCATAAAAGACGTAGTGGTCGATCATCGAGGCATTGAGCTCATCGACTACGTGGGGTAGGGTATTCACCAGTGCCACCCAGCCATCGTTTTCCCGGACCTCTTCCACCCATTCCTCATAGTAACAGTTGTCGTCACCGTGAAAATTCAGCACGTTTTCGCAAAGGATAACAAACTTCGACACACCCGCATGTAGCAGTGGATCGATCACCTCTTCCTTTAAAAATTTGACGTCGTTGTACAGCGTATCGTTCCACTCACCAATGAGCTCGATGATCGCCGTTCCAGAACTGTAGTCACCCCAGAGCTGCTTGGCATACAGTGTCTGTGAGCCAAAGTCATCCCATTGTGGATGGATATAGTAGTTGTACACCTGGTTGGTAAAGGTGAATTCCGAGTACACTCTACTATAGAATGGACTATCCTGATCCTGCTCACTTTGATAGAGCTCCCGCCAGTGGTAATGAGGTTCGATGTCGTGCATGCAGAAAGTCGAAACGCCTAAACTACGTAGGAGTTTAACGCAATGCCATTCTACAGCGAAAATCTGATCACTTCTAGCAAATGTTATCTGATTAATGCACCGCCAAGGCAGGCTTC
Organism: Saprospiraceae bacterium; assembly: GCA_045110575.1. Classification (GTDB taxonomy): domain Bacteria; phylum Bacteroidota; class Bacteroidia; order Chitinophagales; family Saprospiraceae; genus CALDTK01. Next base: position 63,041 of record JBGCGF010000046.1, on the reverse strand, counting down.
CGAAGAACGTAGCGTTTGCAACAAACGCAATGTTTCTGCATGTCTTTTGCAAAGAGAATACGCTAGATTTAGGCGATTGAACAGACGCTTCGTCGACAGTGATTTCTTTGAAACAGAGCCTATGCGCAAACACATTATTGTAACAGGACCAGAGAGTTCAGGGAAAACAACACTTTCGAAGGCACTTGCGAAAAAACTAGGCGCCGTCTGGATTCCTGAATACGCAAGGGGCTACTTAGAGGCTGCAGACCGAAGAGCTGTGGCTGGAGACTTTCCGCACTTTGTCCAAGCGACCGACAATCTAATAGAGGCTGGTTTTCAGCAACAAGAGCGAGCGGGGCGAAATCCTGCCGTCGTCATTCAGGATACCGGTCATGAAGTCCTCAGTATCTGGCAAGACGACAAGTTTGAGCGCACAACCCTTGTCAACGATGCGTTTGTGAACGCTAGCCCGGACCTATACCTACTGTGTCACCCTGATTTGCCATGGGAATATGATCCTCTGCGTGAAGATCCTCACCGTCGTAAAGAACTCTTCATTGCTATTCATGCAATGCTAGACCAGACAGGCATTGATGTTTTCGAGGTGTCAGGTTTTGGCGAAAGCAGGACTGAAAAAGTCTTTAAAAAGCTGAAATCATTACTGTAGCTTAACATTACGTGCTCTACATTTGTGTTACACCGGGGTGCCGACCGCAATTGCGATGGCTGAGATTATACCCGACGAACCTGGCCAGATAATTCTGGTAAGGGAGTGAACTGTCGAGCAACTGCTTGATTGTGCCTTCGTCGGTATGTGCCCCCTTAATTGGTCTACCGACATGAAATTTACCCCACTCTTATTCCTTCTACTCTCTCCGCTGTTGTGTTTTGCGCAGTGGAACATGCAAGTGCTCGACGAGCAAGCCGAGCCACTTATAGGTGCTTACGTGCGCATGCAAGTGCCTGCTCAAGACCAACCGAGCCTGAATGCGGCCACTGATCTTGAAGGCAACGTCTCTTTTAGTGACGATCAGCTTCAGCGGTTGACTGCGCTAGGCAATGAGCTCCAGCTAACCGTGACTTACATCGGTTACACCCGCTCTTCACAGACGCTCTTAGTTACTGGAGGAAAGGTCCAGTCCGTTACTCAGCTTTCGCTAAAACCAGCCATCAGCCGACTCCAAGAGGCGGAAGTTCTCGCTGTACGAGCACGACCTTCTGACCCGTTCGCATTCACGAATGTTGATGCTGAACCGCTAGCTGTTGCTAACCCAGGACAAGACATTCCGATGATGTTGCGCCGAACGCCAGGAGCGGTAATCACTTCTGACGCAGGCTCAGGCATTGGATACTCTGGTATCCGTATCCGTGGAGCTGATGCAACACGTGTCAACGTGACGGTCAATGGTGTGCCGCTCAATGATTCTGAAAGTCAAGGTGTCTTTTGGGTCAACATGCCTGACTTTATCAGTTCGACCGAAAACTTGCAAATCCAGCGTGGAGTAGGGGAGAGTACACACGGTTCAGGATCTTTTGGTGCGAACATCAACTTGATCACTTCGACGCCTAGTTCAGATCCTAAACTCACAGCGTCTCTTGGAGGTGGCTCTTTTGGAACGGGCAGAGCAATGCTCAAAGCCAGTTCGGGCGATCTTGGCAATGGACTTTCAGCAGAAGTTCGAGGAAGCTATATCACTAGCGAAGGCTTCGTGGATCGTGCAAGAGCACGTATGGGGAGCGTCTATTTAGGCACTGAGTGGGCCATCAATGATCGCCAACGTTTGCAAGCCATTGCTTGGACCGGTAGTGAGGAGACTTACCAGGCATGGTACGGCATTCCATTGAGTTTTGCCCGTGATCCTGAGCAACAGACGTACAATCCTGCAGGTCTGAAAAGCGACGGTACGTTCTACGATGACCAGACGGACAACTACCGTCAAACGCATGCTCAGTTGTTGTACTCTCACCAGCTCAAAAACGACTTTCTCCTTCAGCTCACCGGCCACTACACCAAGGGTCGAGGATACTATGAAGAGTGGCGAAACGATCAAACATTATCGGACTACTTCCAATACCTAGAGCAAGTTTCCATCCAGACAGACTTGGTGCGTCGACTATGGTTAGACAACCACTTCTATGGTGGTATTGCCACAATTTCTGGTCAGCTTTCGCCAAAACTCGACCTCACGTGGAGTGCGGGTATTAACGAGTATCGAGGTGCTCACTTCGGTACAGTTCCATTTCTTGAACAGACGGTTGGAAGTATTGGAGAACCTGGTGATCGACGTTACTATGATAATGATGCCGTTAAGCGTGATTTCAACACGTTTGCGAAGTTCAATTACGCCTTGGCCAAAGGAGTTGATCTGTATGCAGATGCACAACTTCGTCACGTCAACTATGCGTTTACAGGTGTAGATCGTAACGGTCGCACACTTCCACAAACGGTCGATTTTACCTTCTTTAACCCGAAAGGAGGCGTGAGCTTGAAAAGGAAGTGGGGGCAGCTTTTCGGAAGCTTTGCTGTTGGTCAGCGTGAGCCAAATCGAAATGACTTTCAAGAAGCGCCACCAGAGCAGCAGCCACGTGCAGAGCGCTTGTATAACACAGAGATTGGCTTCCGACGAAGTGGAGGTTCTCGTTACACTGTAGAGGTGAACACGTATCATATGGCGTACCGGGATCAACTTGCCGTGACTGGTCGACTCAATGATGTTGGTGAGGCTACCCGCATCAACATCGACAAGAGCAGCCGCATGGGCGTTGAATTTGCCGGAGCAGTTGCATTGAACAAAGGCTTTAGCGTAGAAGGCAACTTGGCGCTGAGTCGCAGTACGATCGATCGTTTTGAAGAGTACGTCGACAACTGGGCAACAGGAGAGCAAGACGTGATCGTAAGAGAAGGCACGCCATTGGCGTTCTCTCCGCAGGTCGTCAGTAATTTGGGGCTGCTCTATGCTCGAAAGTTGAAGCAAAGCAACCAGTTGCAGCTTGCGATTTGGGGCAACGGGATAAGCGAGCAGTTTCTCGATAACTCAGGCTCAGACATTGCTCGTTTGCCTGCATACGCAAGAGTTGATTTCGAGGCGAGTTACCGAATCGATCAACCAGGTATTCCAGTAAGCACCTTCACGTTTCAGGTGCAAAACATAGCGAATTCAAACCCCGTCACGAACGGTTGGAGTTACCGCTTCAATAGCCCTGGCTACGATCCTCGACCTGATGATCCATATGCTGGTCAGGAGCAAGGAGATGGATATGTCTTGAACGGATTTTTCCCGCAGGCTGGCATACAGGTGTTAGGCGGAATTCAAATCGAGTTAGGAGGGAAACGTTAGGACCTCTTCAGATTCATACCAATAAAAAAGCCCTCCGCGTCAACTGATGCGGAGGGCTTTTTTATTGAAATGAAAGCAGATTCTAATATCCGAATGTCAGCATCAAGCGGATGGAGATTGGAGAACCAATGGCTTCAACGTCGTCAAAAAGGTTGTAAAAGACTCCAATGTCAGATCCCATTCCTCCGACTGAAGAGTTGTATCCTATACCCATTAAAAGTACATCTTGGTTTTCTCGACCATAATCTGGTTCCAAATTCAAATCCAATGGAATTCTGCCCGTTTGATAGAAAAAGGGTAGAAAGTTCTGACTAACAAGTCCATATTCTGCCTGAACATAGAATACAGATACACGAGCGCGAGCAAAAGCAGAAGCGTTGAAATCCCAAAGGTGTGCACGTTCTCGTACGTTACTTGAACTTGTAGTAAATGCTTTCACACCTGTATACGTAGCTCCAATTCGTGGACCAGCCGATAGCCATTCGTTGAACTTATAGCCGACTTGAGGAGTAAGGCCAATAGAATAAATGCTTGTGGTAGAGTTGCTCTGAAAACCAGCTGTACCACCTGCTCCGTACCAAAGTCGGGAAACGAAATCTGATTCTTGGTTCTTACTTGACTTTGTCCTAGAAGCGCTTGAGTTTGGACGCTTGCTTGTTTTTCTCCCGCCACGTTGTGCATCTGCTTGTGGCAGAACGAGGAGTAAAACAAAAGCTGCAAGTATTACGCGGAACATCTTCATCGTGAGGAGTTTGATTGTAGTATAAAGGACGTAATATCGGGGATATAAGTTGTGTTTTGGCGAAAGCAACACTCTTAAAATTTCGCTAAAAGAACTTCAGATGCACGTTTGACGACAGCTTATGCGCCAGTAGTGTTGTTGCAGGGCGTTTCAAGGACACTTACGCCTTAGTGGTCGTTGTATTGAAACTAGGTCGCTTTGGCAGTTGATCTGGCGTGACGAGGCCTTGTTCACGCAGGTACTTTGCCCAGGCTTCTGCTCGACGGCTGGCTGAAAAGGAATAGAACAGCTGGTTCTCATTCAGTTTTTCGTGGAATCCTAGACGGGTGTCAAGGGTCAGTTCAAGTAGGCGAATAACGCCGTAGGTGTAAAGGTCTCGTCGATTTCCACCTCCACTGATGAAGGGGAGTACAATGTCGTAACGAAGAATCGAGTAGATCTCCGTGTAGTTGAGCGTATTGTCTTCTGCAATCAGGTCTAGCCCAAAGCCAGACAGATACGTCTGATACAATGCTTGTTGCGATAATCGAGCATGACGATTGATGAAAGTGTCAATGACTTCCTTTGCATCAATGTTAAAGATTGGGAGCCCAAAATCTCTGTTCAAGAAGTTGTACGGACGCTTGCCGTTTACTTCTGCAAACCTAGGAATGAGCGCCATGACAGCGGGTAGGTCTTCGTAGTTGACGCGAGAGAGAATGCTTTCCTGTACGCGCAATCGAGCTGCTTCGTCAATGTCGAGTTCGAAACTCATTCGCAAGCGTTCTTCGACGGTCTTGTTGATGAACTGAAGTCTGGCAAGGTTGAGCGCGGTGTTCTGTTCTTCAAATTCTGAAAGCATGTCGCCTTCGTCGAGGTACCAATTGAGGCCTTTTGCAAAACTTGGCGCGTGCTCCGAAAAGCGAGGATCGTCAAATAGCTCCTCGATCCAAGGTTTACGCATCAACGCATTGAACAGCTTTCCCTGTTCATCCATTGGATAGGCCGATGATTCAGTAACGATATAGTCGATCAATTCCGCTGGAGGAACTTCGGAGAATAACTTGTCTAAATCTTGTAGGTCCTTGTATTTCAAGTTCAACCCACTCAGCACACCCCGCTCATTCCAAGAGAGAGAAGGCTCAAAGCGGAGCATCAAGAGGTGACGATTGCTCGTCAATTTTGGAAGCGCATCAAGAACGATCTGTCGATGCTTATCATTGGCGTAGTATGGTGAACGAAGCACTTCGTTCAGCTCAGGACCGGTGACTTTTTCATTGCTTTCAATCCGCACAATGTGTCGATTGAAGAAGTCTTCGCCCCACTTGGTGTAGGTCGTATTGTTCTGTTTCCAATAGGCGAGCCACTGTTCAGCCTGATCGCCATCTTTCTTGTCAAACGTATAGTGATAGATGCGACTTAGCAGCTTCGCTATTTGCCTGGAGCTTTTCTTATTTGAAGGCTCTTCATGGATGAGGAGCGCCATTAAGTCTGGTACGAGATCTAGGGAGAGCTTGCTATCGAGGTAGCAGCGGTATAGGAATTTCGCTTTTGGTGTAGCGTCGTCTTGGATTCGCCAAAGCAGCTCACTCAGTTGTTCGAGTACAGGAGGAGGTAGCTCGAGTAATTCTGGCTTTGAAAACTGCTCGGGTGTCTCAAGGAAGTTGTCTAGCTCCGTGAAGTCATGATCTGAGGCTTCATCTTGTTTGATGACCCTTTTGATTCCTCTTGAGATGTGCTTGTCGGATTCGGAAGTCAATAAGGTTTTTAGCCTTCTGCGTTCGTTGTCACTGAGCGATTCAAATTTCTTGAGGTAGTCATCACTAATCCCGATACCTTCCATTCTTGCGAAAAGAATGGCCTTTTTGAGGAAAAGTCGGAGGTCTGTATCTGACTCAACAAGTTGCGGCCAGTGTCGGGTATAGCTGTAGTCTAGGATTCTCCCAATGGAGTATCCAGCATCAAGGTCATATTGATTTATCGAGGCCCAGTATTCGATTGCCGTTAAGTCTGCTAGCTCGCTCATCTCAATGATGCGATTCTCGAGTGCGATTCTAATTTGAGGACTAAGCTCAAGAAGTAAGCTGTCTAGTTTCCCTTGTAGAATCGGCGTCGACATATAGTCAATACGGTTGCGTTCACAGTATGCTGTGAGTTGAACCGTTTGCTGCAAGTGACCGTCTTTTAGAGAGGGGACTTTGTTGTTCGTATTTCGAAGGAGGTCCTTGTACTTATTGACAAGTTGGAAGACCTCTACAGGGTCGGCTCGGGCTAGTCGCTCGTATGCCTGAAGGGCAACCGTGTTGTTTTCTGAATTGAGCAATCTGAAAAGACGCTCAAGGTTCTCCGTTTCAAGACTTAAGTCATGGCGGTTAACGAAACGTAGGCGGTGCTCGTCGTACTCATAGTCTTCATAATGCTTCCCCCAGTATCGAATGAAGTTGACCAGTGCCGTGCGGTCTCTGATCACATCGAGTTGATAGACCATTCGGCCTTCATCATCAGGTACTGCGACACCTAGATTTGTGAGCTTACGTAAGAAATACAAGTAATGCACCGCAGGGTAAACGGTGTTCCCTTTCTGTGCCTTTAAGAGCTGTGTACTTATGTAAAACAGCGCTCGCGGATGGTTTGTCTCGACAAGGTCGATCAATGCATTGTGCTGTACGTAGGGTCTTATTCCAGGTTCCGAAAGGATCCTACCGTAGTAGTCAACGGGATCTCTAAAATGAGAAAGCGAGAAAGGAAGACTCTCGGAGTATCCAAAGACGCGTACACGCGATAGGCCTCCTAAAGAATCAAGCAGTCTATCGTACTTCGCCTTGTGCTTCTTTGTTGTCCAGCTTGCGCGAAACGGCATGTTGCACAGGCGGCTCAGGTAGTTTGCCAAAGATCCATTGCGGAGGTAGCCTTTTGATTCACTCTCAAAAAGTGTCTCTGCCACTTCGACGCTCGGCCGCATCATGAGCTGATCGAGATAATGCAAAAACGCATCTAAATCTTGAGACAGCAATTCTCCTGCTGGTCCATCTAAGAGGCTGAGCAAGTAAGCTTGACCTTCTAAAAGTTGAAGGTCTGCGACTTTCTCTACGAGATCACGCAGGTCTGAAATTGATTTGTATTCAATCGCCTGATCTATGTACTTGATGTACTTCCGCAGGTGCATTGAGCGATCGCTCATTTGGTATGCATCCAGCGTTATGAGCTTGTAATCCGTATTCTGCTCTTCAATCGGCGTACAGTAAAACCCGTTGAGGAGGCTGCTGTATCGCAGTTTTTCGCTGTTACTGTAGTAGAAGTCGAGCAACTGTTGCTTGCTCGCAGTTTTAACATCTACCTCGTCTTTAAAAAGCGTGAGGTCTGTGAGACCTGCCCGAGCTTCAAGTTCGACCGAAGGGTCGTTGACGAGGCTCATCAAGTCTCTGATTGCTCGCTTTTGCCCTTTTCGGGCGGCATGTTCGACTTTCCCAACCAAGCTCGTCGTGTCTCGATCTTCCTGGGCGTGCGCTACAACACTGAGGTAGCACATGGCACCAAGCAGAAATAGTATGCGATTTAGGGTGTAGGGAGGCAAGAGAAGGGTATTCACTTATCTCTAGGCAAACAACGTACCACTAAAAGATGTAATGTGACTTGGGCGCCAATTCTCCCAAACTTTTACGTGAATTGACGCGCAAGCGATAGCTAGGCCCAAGATTTCTCAAAGAGCCTAGTGATTTCTTTTCGCTAAAACCTAATGTTCTCTGCGACTAGGGCGTCACGCGAAGACTGTCCGTCTTGTAGAGTCGGTTCTCAAAACCAAGGTAGAAGGACGAACCTAGTTTGTCGATTCCGAAAAATTGATCGTTCGTGAGGTTTCCAAATGACTCATTCATCTCAAGTTCTTCAGGGATCTGCATTAGGTCATCGGTGAGGTTGTATCTCCAGCCTTCTAGCTCTTGAGAAACCAATTGGTCACCGAATACGTCTACCAATCTTAAATCGGTTACGATTCCCGAACTCTGCCAGTTCTGGCCTGAGTTGCTTACAAACATTGGAGCAAGAGATACTTGAGTAGCATAGAAGCGTCCATCGTACTTGAAGATGTCGCGAATGTCCGTTGGGCTAGCGATAAGGGTTTCTAGAACTCCAGACTCACTTAGGCGATACGCGCCAAACTTGGTCGCGATGTAGAAGTGGTCGTCAATGAATCGAATAGAAGAAACGACCCGAGCTGCTTCGCGGACGGTAGGAAAATCAATTAGTCCTACAAACGATACATCTGTAAATTCCGTGAAGGTCTGATCAGTCGTGAGTGAGAAGATTAGCATCCCCAAGCGACGCTCGTTGCGTTGAATGACCGGTTGAACGTAGATCGTTCCTAGGTCGTTAAATGCGCCAATTTGAGCACCGTCGTCCTCAATAGCAAGCAACTGTGTGGTGATGCTATCAATGTAGAATCGCTCTACTTCGGCTGGGTTCAAGACGAGTTGGAATTCAACGATATCTGCTCCGTCGCGGGTGTCACTTAGGCCACGTGCAAACATCAAATCGTTTACGGCTGGTTGGCCGAGCGCTTGATAACGAGGTAGAAAAGTTCGTCGTTCAATAACGTTATCCGTTATAGCTGCAATTCGAAGGAACTCACTTTTCGTGAAGGCGAGCAGTTCGTCGGGCTTGCTGTGAAGCGCAATAATTCGCTCTGTAGTTGAAACCGTGGTGGTATCCCAAGCCGCATTTTCAGTCGGCATGCCTACCGGATCTCCATCGTCATCGCAAGTTAAACATGTGCAGGACCCTAGTAGAAGGGTAGCCGAACAGAGTAGTACGAGAAGGGAAAAAGGAAAAGGAGTTGCAAAAGAAAATTTCATAAAGTCTGTGTGTACGAACTTCAAAACTAGGGAGTTAAACCCTTCTGGGCTATCCTTTATAGTCTGCCCTAGAGTGGTTACTTAAACTGTGTTTGAAGTCTACTGTCTCATTCACAATTCACCAGTGAATCATGAGTAATTCAACGAAAAACAAAGAAGGGTAGCCAGTTGGAACGGGCTACCCTTCAAGAAGTAATCGATTATCGGGCCACGAATGCTGCCTTATCGACTGCTCGATCTAAGTTGATGCGTGGAACGGCGCACCTTAAAGCCTCAATGGCAGCGTCCTCCATGGCGAAAATTGAAGGAGGTATACTCAATGGCTGATCGAGCTGCGGTGGGCAGAAATCACCAAGTGCTTCACGGTCTCCTCTGATTCGAGTAGTAAAGTCTTCAAAGACATATGTCCCGCTGAATTCACGACGCTTAATGACCGTTCCTGTTTTTGCATTTAGGATGGTGAGGCGTGCACTCGTAGTTGATTGTCTGTAGAGGGTTTTGGTGACAACTGTTGCCTTTAACTCCTTCTGCATAACCTGAAAGATTGGGTTGCCAGAAGTGTCGACACCTACCTTCTTACGCTTCTCGACACTTCTTTCAAAGCGCTCTCGAGTTTGATCTCGCACGAGTGGAGCGACATAAGGTGTAGCAATGTCTAATTCTGCGATCAAGTGTGCATCGGCCGAACCTCTCTCGTTGAGTGGGTATACTTCAACCCACTGGCTACTTAATGCACGCTCAGTAGCAAGTCCTATGCGATCAATGTCTTGGTTAGAGACTCCACCTTGAGCGTCTAATGCAACTCGGATTGTGCCTAAATAGACAGCACGCTGGCTGAGGTTGTTAATCCCGGCAGTACGGGCGGCATAGCGATCTCTTCTTTCAAGGTTAGCAAATGCCTCACGGGCAGCGAGCATGTCACCGTTCTCAGCTAAGGCAAGTAAGCTCTTGCTTTGGCGCAGAAGGTGTGCCGCAGCTTCTCTTTTGGCAACAACGAGCTCTTGTGCGTAAGCAGGCTCGATAGACTGGTCTAGACGTACAACCCGCTTCGTTTGTCTGCGAATTGCAGCAACTCTGCGCCTTCTGGCCTCTAACCGGTCAAGTTGACCGACCATGCCTTCCCAGCGTGTTGGGCTATTACTATTTGCAAGGCGAGACACCTGGTCATAGTCAGAAGACTGTAAGATGCTATATGACGTGGCGAGTGCGTCAAGCGTACTCGTTTTTGCATTTGAGTTACGTTCCGCTTGTGATGCTGCACGTTCGAAAGCTTTCGCTGGCTTTCCTTTCTCAAGAAGCTTCTGTGGAGCGCAAGCAACAAGAAGTGCAAATAGGCAAAGAAGAGATGTGAGACGTAGCATGACTAGTGATTTTGTGTCTCCACAAAGCTATTGCAGACCTATAGACGATACGTTTAAGGACTGCGTAAAGTCTTGTTACGACGACGTTAAAGAAAGTGTGCAATACGAAGGATATGATGGCGTTATACCGTCTATATCTTTACAGATATGGGGTATTTTGTCACTTTAGCAGCATTTTTATGTTGTCTGTGAGGACTTTAGGTCGGTTTTTTCCTTAAATTTTTAGGAAATAAACCATCTTCGATTTTGGTGCTTCTCAATAGCAGCACATACCCCCAGATGCCAACTGACATTTTCTTTACCAAAGATTTCCGGACTAGATGAGGAACCTCTTACCCCTTTTTGTTAGCCTCTTGCTAGCAAGTAGCCTTTTTGCCCAACTACCAACCTTTCAATCATCCACGAGTCAATCTCGAATTAGCCCCGAAGCAGCAGCTGTGATAGGGAAGGAATTCAGTGATTTTGAACGTGTAACGTTTGATGAGGACGCATTGAAATCGTTCCTAACCGACAAAGAAGGCCATGCGTCTTTTACACTCGGACTTGGAGACGAGCAATGGACTGTAGATGTAGAGCCATTCGATCCACGATCTGAAGATTACGTGCTACGTATTCAAACGGAAAATGGCATCGAAACACGTCCTCGAAGCGAGAACATGACGTATCGAGGATTTACTCGAGGCCCTAAGCCTCAAGAGATCTGTTTTACGATCGTTGATGATTTCGTTTACGGTTTGATTGCTGAAGAAGGAGATGCTCTTTTCTTCCAAAGCCTTTGGTTAACCGACCCATCTGCACCAGCAGAAGACTTACTTCTCTTTAGAGGTAAGGATGGTATCCTTCCAGATGATCACATGTGTGGAGCAGATGAGCTTAACCATGAGTCGCATGAAGGCAATGAAGATCACAAGTCGGAAGAAGAGGCTGCGGGCAGAACGCAGCTAACATGTTTCACTGTTGAGATTGCAATCGCATCAGACTTCAGTATGTTCCAAGCGTATGGCAGCAACGCTGTAGCACTTGAAGCTCGAAATGCTGGTGTAATGGCGTTTGTGAACACAGATTACTCTGGTCAGTTTGCAGATGACTATATCTTCTCTGTGGTAGAGCAGTTTGTTACTACTGTTTCAGGAACAGATCCATGGACTGCGAGCACTAGTGCAAGTGCCCTTTTGAATGATTTTACCGGATGGGGTGGCGGAGGCTTTAGCTCTAGCCATGATCTCGGTCAGCTTTGGACTAGACGAAACTTTAATGGACCAACCATTGGTGTTGCATGGGTAGGTGGACTCTGCGGCGGATCCCGTTACCATGTACTTCAAGACTTTACTACGAATGCAGATTTGACTCGCGTGCTCGTGAGTCATGAGATCGGGCACAATTTCAATAGCCTTCACGATGCGGGTGGTTCACCATTCATCATGGCCCCTTCCGTACAAAACACGTCAACGTGGAGTAGTAACTCTATTGGTGTGATCAATGCGTTCGGTCCTAGTCGTAACTGTCTTTCCTCATTCAACTGTGGTGGACCAACACCTCCGGTCGCATCCTTTACAGGAACACCTCAGTCGGTTTGTCAAAACCAACAAGTAACCTTTAGCGATCAAAGCACAAATGCTGATAGTTGGTCTTGGACCTTCCCCGGAGCAACGCCGAGTACATCAACTGATCAGAATCCAACCGTGACGTATACTTCTCCAGGTACACATGATGTCACGCTAACCGTAACCAATGCGTTCGGAACGGATACAGAAACAGCAGTAGGGTTTATTACAGTTAACCCACTGCCGCTGGCCAACTTTACGGCAGCAGTAGTCGCTCCATTAGTTGTGGAGTTCGACAACCTCACCGTTGGAGCAACAGGTTATTCTTGGAGTTTCGGCGACGGTAATTTCAGTAATGAATTTGAGCCGATACATACGTATTCGGCCCCAGGAACGTACAACATCGTTCTCACAGCGTTCAATAGCTGCGGTCAAGTGGCATCGGAGATTTTCTTTGAAGTTCTCGTCCCACCTACTGCGTCCTTCACAAGTACGGCTCAGACCGGTTGTGCACCGCACAGTGTAACGTTTACGAGTACAAGTACAGGAGTCGTTGACACGTATTCATGGTCTTTCCCAGGAGGAACTCCATCGAGCAGTACTTCGGCAAGCCCAACAGTTGTTTATTCTTCAGCAGGCACGTTTGATGTTGAGCTTATTGCATCGAATTCAACGGGCGGCACAACAAGTGCTCAAGTGGCATACATCACTGTAGTGGACGCGGCTGTTGCAGGTTTTAGCGAAAGCATAAGCGGCACAACAGTCACAATAACGGATGCAAGTAGCAACGCAGATACCTATCTCTACGATTTTGGCGACGGTAACTCGAGCACGGATGCAAGTCCAACGCATACCTATAGCATGGGCGGAACCTACACCATTACCCAAACGGTGACCAATATCTGTGGATCAGTTATGACCACTAGAATGGTTACGATTTCGTCTGCACCAGTTGCAAGCTTTAATACGGTAGGGGAAGTTTGCTTCGGTGCCCCTGTAACGCTTACCTCTACTTCTACAGGAACCGTTACTTCACTCACGTATGAGATCACTCGACCTGATGCTACTGCGTTCTCTTCAAGTCAAGATCCGTTCACCTTTACGCCTACCCTTCGTGGTAGCTACGATGTAACGCTTACGGTGTCCAACTCGACAGGGCAAACGAGCTCTACGCAAAACGGAGCTATCGTTGTCATCAACGCTCCTACAACAACGTTCTCATTTAGTACTGCTGGACAGACGGTCACCTTCGCGGGTGAAGTTCTTCCGGTACTTCAAGGAGCTACGGCGACTTATTCTTGGGACTTTGGTGACGGAGGTACAAGCAGTGATGCGAACCCATTGCATACATATGCCGCTCCAGGAACGTACACAGTCTCTTTAACAGCTTTCAACGGTTGTGAGGCAGAGATAAGCACACAAACAATTACGGTTGGTAGCAGTCCAAATGCTTCAATCAGTAGATCACCAAGCGGTGATATCTGTCCTGGAGATCAGGTTACCTACACGGCTACCGTAACGGGAACGGCCAATTCAATCACTTGGGATCTCCCAGGTGCATCGAACACTTCTCCAACAGGAGCTAGTGTAAGCGTGACCTATGCACAGAGCGGTACGTTTGATGCCAGTGTAGAGGTTTGTAACGCACTCGGATGTAACACAACCTCTAGCTCAGGAGAGGTAACTGTCCAAGCGGCTACTGTTGCTGCGTTCACGGTTGCGACGCAAGGAGCTCTCGGCGTGGTGATTACGAACAACGCTACAAACGGAACGGCTTACAGCTACGACTTTGGAGATGGAAACAGCTCTTCTGATGAGAATCCATCACACACATATTCTTCTCCAGGAACGTATACCATCGAGCAGACCGTTACCGGTCCTTGTAATAATGATGTAACGACCTCTACCGTAACGGTAGGACAAGCTCCAACAGCTTCCTTTACATCAAACCCTGGTGGCGGGTCAATCTGTCCAGGTGAAACAGTGAGCTATACAAGCACAAGTACTGCTGCTAGCTCCTTCTCTTGGAGTTTCCCTGGAGGAACGCCAAGTACTTCAACTGATCAAAATGTTCAGGTAGTTTATGCAAGCGCTGGCTCGTATGACGTGAGCCTTGAGGTAACTAATGCGCTAGGCACAGACACTGAGACGCAGACGAACTACATCGTAGTCGAAGAAGAGCCAACGGCAGCTTTCGGTAGCAGTGTTAGCGGACTTACAGTCTCGTTCAATGATCAGAGCTCGAATGCGACTTCATACGCATGGGACTTTGGTGATGGTAACTCATCATCGATGTCTGACCCGACACACACCTACGCAAGCAGCGGTACATATACTGTTACACTTGAGGTGACGAACACTTGTGGTACTGACCAGTCTACAGCTTCAGTTACGGTACTTGCCGCACCCGTTGCGGAATTCTCAAATACGACTTCACAAGGTTGTGCGCCACATAGCATCTCATTTGATGCCTCTGGCTCAACGGGAGCGACTTCTGTTGCATGGAGCTTCCCCGGAGGAACACCTTCAACTTCTACAGATGTAAGCCCAACAGTCGTTTACAATACTGTTGGTAGCTATGATGTTACCCTCACAGTGTCGAATAGCACCGGAACAGATTCGGAGACAACCACCAATTTGGTCGTCATTGATGAAGCGCCAACGGCATTGTTTACTTCTAGTATCAATGCGCTGACAGCAACCTTTACGAATCAAAGTACTGGAGGTTCAAGCTATGCATGGGACTTTGGAGATGGCAGTAATACTGCAACCCAGTCAGCCATTCATACCTACACGATGAGTGGGACCTATACCGTCAACCTAGATGTCACAAATGCATGTGGAACGGTTCGATACTCTGAGACGATTACGGTCCTTGCTGCTCCAGTAGCAGCATTCAGTCAGACGATTACTAGCGGTTGTGCTCCATTGGCGGTAACTTATGATGCAAGCACTTCTACAGATGTAGGCACGCTTGAATGGAGCTTCCCTGGTGGAACACCCGCAACGAGTACAGACCCAATGCCTACAGTTATGTATGCAGCCGGAGGAACGTTCAGTGCTTCATTGACCGTAACGAATGCAACAGGTACCGATACCGAAATCGCGACAGATCTTGTTGTTGTAGCACCGCTTGCGGTGGCATCATTTAACAGTGATGTGAATATGCTTTCGGTTGACTTTACGAGTACTTCAACTAATGCCAATACCTACAGCTGGGATTTCGGAAACGGAATGACAAGTAGTGAAGTAAGCCCTACGGTTACTTACACGACGGCAGGAACCTACACGGTAACACTAACAGTGACTAACGCTTGTGGCCAGGACGTGTCGACGCAATCCGTTGTGGTTGCTGAAGGCTTGCCAAATGCAGAGTTCTCAATCAGCGAAACATCTGGTTGTGCTCCATTAATGGTGAGATTGACGGATGAAACTACGGGCAGCCCAACCGCTTGGTCTTGGACAGTCTCTAGTAACACCGGAGCTAACTTCATGAGTACCGACCAAAATCCGGTCTTCACACTTACTCAGGCTGGTGTGTACACCTTCACGCTAGAAGCGACAAACGCAGCAGGCTCTACAACAGAAGTGCGAAGCGATGTTGTAACTGTTTTTGCAGCGCCAACGGTGCTCGCAGAAGTGGCTTCAATCAACGGCTTGATGGTCACTTTCGATGCAACGCTTACCGATGCAGACGCATACATATGGGACTTCGGAGATGGCAACACCTCGAACATCGAAGATCCGCTCCACACGTATGCAGCCAATGGAACTTATACGATCACGCTTACTGCGACAAACGATTGCGGTGAAGTGAGTGGCACAACTACGGTCACAATCATGACTTCAGGTGTAGGAGAGCTACCTGCAGGGGCATCGTTTAACCTCTTCCCGAACCCAACCGGAGGAAATACTACTTGGAGCCTCTCTGGCGTCCCATCTGAGCCGCTCACGCTTACTGTGACGGACGTACTCGGACGAGAAGTAATCCGCGAAACGTTAGGATCAGCTTCGACCTTCCGGCAAAACCTAAGCCTCGAAAATTGGGCTGCTGGTGTTTATGTCGTTCGACTAAAAGCGAAGAGCTACGAGCATCAAGTGCGCGTTGTTAAGCAGTAGGCTTAAGCTTCTTTCTCAATTATTGAATCCCCTGCGCGCTTTTGCACGCAGGGGATTCTCCTTTTTGACTGGCTATACACCAGCATAAAGCCTATGAGATGTTTTCAATATATTGTGGCTCAAGAGCTTTGACTTGTCCATTTTGAATCTCTCTAAAAGTATCGTTAGTTAAAGTAGTGGGCATCCGAATTTATAAATATCAACTAAATGAAAATTACCCTATCGCTTCTTATAAGCATACTCGGGATCTCGATCCTCCAGCTATCAGCTCAAAGTCCAAATTGTACATCTGCGACTAGTTTTTGTGTTGAAACGGGTCTCACATTTCCAGCAAGCATTAATGCTCCAAGCCCTCCAGCGACGAACAACTATGGCTGTTTGGCTACGCAGCCCAATCCTACATGGTTCTACATGACTTCTAGAGGGGCTGGACCTACAACAGTCAATCTGAGCTCTTCACCTTCAGTGGATATAGACTTCGCCGTTTGGGGCCCATTCTCATCTGTAAGCGATGCTCAAGATAGATGTGGAAGTCTCGGGCCGCCCATTAACTGCAGTTATACCCCGACTACTAGTGAAGTGATCAGCTTTGTAGCAAGTGCTCCGGATAAGGTTTACCTGCTACTCATCACGAACTTCAGTGATTACCGAACGGATATTTCAGCAGTTGCGTTGGATACAATGCTTGCCTGTGGAGATAGCTTAGTTGCTCCTGTTGCCATTTTCGATCAATCGGACACTTCAGCTTGCGCTTCTTTTAGTGTAACATACGATGCTAGCCCCTCAACTAATGTGGGGTCATTTTATTGGACCTTTCCAGGAGGCGATCCAAGTAGGAGTAGGCTCCCAGTGCAGACCGTAACCTATTCTGATGGAGGAATATTCGATGCTCAATTGATTGTAACGAACTTCGTAGGCGCAGACACACTAGTTGCGGAAGACCTTATCTCTGTCATGCCTCAAGTAAATCCGATGTTCACTGCGGATGTCGACATGCTATCGGTAGATTTTACGAATATGTCTACCAACTCGGACACTTACTTCTGGGATTTTGGAAATGGAGAAACAAGCACAGATGTCAATCCTAGTGTTCAGTACGCTTCTCCTGGAGCATACCATGTTGTTTTAAAGGGGACCAACTCTTGCGGAGTGGATTCAGTATTTAGCAGAGTTGTAGTGGCTGAAGGATTGCCGATTGTTGCCTTTTCGTACCAAAGTGATTCCTCTTGTGTTCCTTCTCTTGTGAGTTTTACGGATGAATCATCTGTGAACCCTTCTTCTTCGTGGCTATGGTCGATAGTCAGTAATACTGGAGCAAGTTTTTCAAGCACTGAGCAAAATCCATCGTTCAACATCACCCAGCCAGGTGTTTATTCAGTCACACTAGACGCAACCAATGAATTTGGTACCGCTACCGGTGAGCAGATTGATTTTTTCACGCTTTATGGGGTTCCGACTTCGGACGCCACTATAATCAGTGTGAGCAACGAAACGGTCCAATTCATGGCCGCACCACTCGATGCTGACTCTTATTTATGGGACTTTGGTGATGGGAATACTGCTATTACGATAGATCCGATTCACACCTATGCGGCCAGCGGAAGCTATGATGTAGAACTGAGATCAACGAACTCTTGCGGCTGGCGTGAACATTCGATTGATGTAAATATCATGGTGTCTGGCCTAGGTGAGTTGCCAAGTGGCGCCGCCTTTGAGCTCTTTCCCAATCCAACGGAAGGAAGAGTCTCATGGAGCTTGACCGGCGTTCCGTCCGAGCCGCTTGTCCTTACCGTAACCGATGTGTTAGGTAGTGAAATACTTAACGAGCGTTTGGGCACTGCTTCCACCTTTCGGCAAAACCTAAACCTTGAAAATTGGGCTGCTGGGATCTATTACATCCGCTTGAAAGCAGGTAGCTACGAACATCAAGTACGTATCGTGAAGCAGTAGTGCTTTGAAATGAGCCTTAAAGAGGAAAGCCCCTGCGTGTACATACACGCAGGGGCTTTTTAGTATTCCTTTCTAGGAGGGGCGGAGGATTAAGTCCTACTAGAACTTCATGAGACCAGTCAAGTCTTGAACCTCGGCGTTAGCAGGGATTTCAAGAGCTGACAAATCAGCATCAGTGCCCAAGTTTAGCGTGCGCACATAGCTGTGAACGACCTTCTTGCCTCCCTTTAGTGTCGTGTGACTCTCAAGCGCGAACGCATTAGGCATGTCTTTTATCGGTGCCATCAGGTTGCTTGTGCTACTCTTTTTGCCACCAATTAAAGCCTGAGCGAGCTCACCCCAAGCTAGGCCTGGAACATTGGCAATCCATGATTCTGTGACATCGCCATCGTTCGAGACGATGTACTTACGGCAGTCATAGCCTAGAATTTTGCGTACTTCTTCGGTTTGTTCTACGTTCTGGTTCAGGTCTTCGAACAATCCTTTTCCCATGCGGATCAAAGGCATTTTAATCGCTGCGGTTTCTCCTTTCTTATCGGTGGTTACGGTCGTCATCGTTCGTCCATCAACGTCCACAATCAGCTGGATTTGCTGATCAGCTGTTCCGGTGATCATCGCATAGCGTGAATCACTGAAGGCCACCGTGTAATTTCCTGATTCGTTATCTACCCGTTTGCCCTTTTTCTCGGTCTCAAATTCCATGACGATTTGGACAGGGGCAAAGTCTTGAGTGGTTACTTTTTGCTCAACGGAAAGGTTTTCAGAAGGTAGGGTAGCGGCCTCCTGCAGGGGAGCAAGTGTTGCGAGAAAGAGGAAAAGGAGAGCACTCATGAGCAAATTTTATAAGGTGAAACTTGAAAAAGCAAAGGTATACCACTTGAATAGTGGAGACTAACCTGATTTGTGGATTGTGTCACTAGCTTTTTACTTGGTACTTTGCAGAGCGAAAGCTATAAAATGCTTGCTTGAATCGACTTACGAGATTTCGAGGATATCGGCTCTCAAGCTATTAGCTAGGACAAATACACAGTGAATGAAGAATGCTCTACTCTTAATCCTTTGTTTCTTAGGACTATTTACTGTGCAGTTGAACGCACAGAGCCCCATTTGTGGAGCCGCAACTCAGTTCTGTGCTGAGAATAGCATTAGTTTTCCTGCCTCAACGAGCGCTCCTAATCCTCCAGCTTCCAATAACTATGGTTGTTTAGCAACTCAGCCCAACCCTGCGTGGTACTATATGAGTACGTCAGGAGCAGGTTCGGCGATAATCAACCTTTCGAGTGCCCCTGCTGTAGATATTGATTTTGCTTTATGGGGCCCTTTCAGCTCATTAGGCGATGCGCTTGGTAATTGTGGAAGCTTGGATGCACCAATTAGTTGTAGTTATGCCCCTAATGCGAACGAAGTAGTAAGTTTCTCTTCTGGAGGCCCAGGTGAGTTTTTCATTCTACTCATTACCAACTTTAGTGGTGTCGCCACGGATATCACAGGCTCATCTACGAGTACGATACTTTCATGTGATGCTTGTCTTGCTGAAGGCGGAACGTTAGAGCCAGGTAGCCAAGTAGGCTGTTTCTCTACCCTTGACGATATTGAAGTAGATTTCGGCGCATTCACGCCAAGTCCACTTGCATATGGATACAACCTCGTTGTAACGGATCCAATTACTGGAGTCATTACTCAAGAGTTTGTGGGTACTACGTTGTCCCCAACACTTCTTGGCCCTGGAACATTTCGCGTGTGCGGAATAAGCTACGAGTACGCTACAGCACCTGCCTCATTTGTCGGCATGAACTACAACAGCATCACCGCAGATCTCAATTCTGCGATGCCTAGTTTTTGTGGTGATCAATCCAACAACTGTGTTGATATCGTCATCGCCCCTGATCCGCTCCCGAGTTTTGTAATTGACTCCGTCTGTTTAGGAGCATCGGCCCCGAATTGTCCATACATAAATAACACTTGGATCTGTAGCCCTGGCGCTGGTTCTTTTACTGTTCAGACTGCCCAAGGATGTGATTCAACGGTATCCTACCTCATTACCCCAAGAGGTTCTATTATCGAAGTAGACTCTGTACAGGTTTGTCCTGGTGAGCCATATACCTATGATGGTATTGATTACTTCTCTCCAGGCCCAGCAGTACTTACCATTCCTACTTCGTCTTCGGGTTGTGATACCACGCTGTATCTCTTTATTCAGGAGGTACCTCTTGTCGCGGTAGTAACACCCGATATCTTTAATCTCGATTGCATAAACCCGACGGTAGATCTTTCAAGCGCTGGCTCGACAACGGGACCAGAAATAACTCAGTTTTGGACAGGCCCTACAGGTGTGGTCGGTGTTGGAACCACAATAACTGTTACTGAGCCTGGCACTTATGTTTTAACCGTTGTTCGAACCGATCCTAGAACGCAAGAAACCTGTTCGGTCACTGCTACAGCAATAATTACAGAATCCCCCGCAGAAACAGGACAGCCAACCGCAAGTGGTCCAACAAACCTATGCGTAGGAGAAGATGGTGTTTATACCTATTCGTACACCGGGCCCAACGGTCCTTACGTGCTCTCGTATGATGTTCGAGATGTACCAGCTACTGTCGTTACTGATATTCCCGGTTCGCTTACGCTAAACTTTACTGCTGGCGGCACAGCGACTGTATGTTTCATCGCAACTGGAACCTGTGGTCCAACACCAGAAACATGTGTCACCACCTTAATAGAAGCGACCGTTGCTGCAGACGCAGGTCTTGACGCTTCTTTCTGTGACCTTATGGGAGATGTTTCCGGCAATCCTGCAGGAGGAACATGGTCTGCTTTGGCTGGACCAGACGGAACAGGTGTCGTGGCTAATCCAAGCCAAGCGAACACCGATGTCTCGGCAGCTAGTGCTGGAACCTATGCTTTTGAATACGCATTTGGTGGCAATTGTCCTTCTTCAGACACTGTGTTGATCACCTTCGTTAATCCAATATTGGCGACAAACGTGATCGAGGTTTGTGATAACGCAACACTAGAGTATACCGTCACTTTTGGAATTACTGGAGGCACACCTCCATACCTAACAACAGGAACGCCTGGAACAATTACAGGTAATATGTTTACCAGTGATCCCATTGCCTCAGGCGTCGCATACAGCATCGCAGTCTTCGATGTAAACGGATGCCCAACTACTGTTCAAGGTAGTTTCAACTGCAATTGTGTGACTGATGCTGGACTCATGCCGACAGACACGATCAAGGTCTGCGTTCCAGACAGCCTGCAATCTGGGCTTGTCAGTAACGAAGTCTTAGACGGGGATGATGTCGGTACGTATGTACTTCACACCAGTCCAACCAACGTCCTAGGAACTATTCTACAAACCAATTCAACACGTTGGTTTTACTACCAAAGCCCTCCAATTATCGCAAACGTCGTCTATTACGTAAGCTATATAGTAGGTACGGACGACGGGACAGGGAATCCTGATTTTAACGATCCTTGTTTTGACGTAAGTCTTGGTCAACCTGTGGTTTGGGAGCTAAAGCAATGTTCAGCAGGAGCAGACATGACTCTTTGTGCGCTTACAGGTCGACTCGATGCACTTGGTATACCAGGCAGGTGGATTGTACCTGCAGGAGCAAGCGTTAATAGTAACACGGATCCAAATACAGTTTTTAACGCAAGCACACCCGGTACTTACGAGTTTGTTTGGTCTGTCGGGCAATTGCCATTCTGCGTAAAAACGGATACAGTCATCATTACCATCGCTGCATCACCTACGGTGACAAACGTGAATGAGGTGTGCGACAACACCACGCAGGAATACGTCGTCTCTTTTGACATCACTGGAGGCTCTCCACCTTATACCACAACAGGAACTCCGGGGTCGATCTCAGGAAACATCTTTACAAGTGACCCAATTGCATCAGGAGGTAGTTACAACCTTGTCATTATCGACGCAAACGGTTGCTCAACTTCCATTCAAGGAAGTCGTACCTGCGATTGTACAACAGAGTCTGGTACTATGCCGACCGTGTTGTTAGAGGCATGTGTTCCAGACGATATCCAAGCCGGTCTAGTCTCAAATGAAGTAGCCGATGGGGACGATGTAGGTACATATGTGCTTCACACAAATGCCTCCGGGACGCTTGGAACAGTGCTTCAAACTAGCGCTACCAGCCTCTTTAGCTTTCAAGCTCCTCTAGTTGTAGATGTAACCTACTACGTTAGCTATATCATCGGTGATGATGACGGAACGGGTAATCCTGATCCGAATGACGTATGTTTTGACGTAAGTATAGGGCAGCCGATTGTCTGGAGGGAGACTCCAGTACTAGATGGAGGTCCTAACGAATCACTGTGCGGTCTCTCAACGATCTTACAAGCAACTGGATCACCTGGCCTCTGGACTGTTCCAGCAGGAACTTCTGTCAGTAACGCAAGTGATCCGAATGCAACGTTCTCTGCAACAGCTTATGGTACCTATACCCTCATTTGGTCTTCTGACGGAGCCTTTTGTCCGGTAAATGATATCGTCGAAATAACCTTTAACCAGGACCCACAAGCGACTGATTCTTACGATTGTGATGCTGGTGCAGTGCTTGCAACAGTTACCATCACCGTAACAGGAGGACAGGCTCCATACTCGATCGTTGGCCTTCCTACAACTGGAGCCGGATCAACGTTCACTGCCATGGTGCCTGCAGGTACTTTATACAGCTTCACCGTTATCGATGCGAACGGTTGTGTCTCTGCGACATACTCGAACACCCCAGACTGTGATTGCGAAACTATCGCTCCTTCGTTTGCGACTGGTGCCACAGCTTGTGTAGGAGATGATATTCAACTCCCTGCCGCAACGGGCGGATTTGATGATGGTGACGATGCTACCGTTTTTGTCCTTTATGTAGGAACACAAACGACAATCACTAATGTCCTTGCGACATCAGCCACACCGACTTTCCCTTGGATGGCTACTTATGCTTCTGGAACGACTTACTATGTAGCTGCTATTCGAGGAAACGACGATGGTAGTGGGGTAGTAGATCCTACAGATCCTTGCCTAGACACTTCGCCTGGTGTTGCTGTTAGCTGGAATGCATTGCCAACAATAACCCTTCTAGATGCAATCGCATGTGAGGGTGATACGGCACGTGTAGCTTTCCAGTACACCGGATTGATCCCTGCAGAAATTGACTTAGTTCTTGGTGGAGTTTCAAGTACAGTATCGATTACAGCTTCAACTGGAGAATTTACATTCTTCGGTGAGCAAGGAACTTTGAGTGTGACCAGCTTACGCGAAAACCCAGGTTGTGAAAACGTTGGTGTTACTAGTACTGCGAATGTGTCTATCCAGACGATTCAAGCTCCTATGCTTGAGCCTGATTTTAGCCTTTGTAATAGCGGCGTGACAAGTGATCCTTTTTCACAAGATCTAAGCGCATTGGTTATTTCTGGAGGAGGAGGCACTTGGTCTAGTCCAGACGCTCCCGCAGCGTTGACAGGAACAACATTTAATGGTATCGGACTAACACCAGGCCGCTACAGGCTCGTGTACGAAACTGCTGCGGTAGGTACGTGCCCAAGTCAGCAGGCAGAGGTCTTTGTGACTATTCGTGATTGCTCTTGCCCTAATTTGACGCTTATTGGTCCAGGGGTTTTGTGTAACAATGATGCACGTGTTCTACTAGCAGGGTTACTAGAAGAAACTCAGGTAGGAGATTGGACAATGTCTTCAGTTCCGGCGGGAACACAGCCTGCCATAATCTCAGGAGGCTTCTTTGATGCTACGAGCGCTGATGGCGGAACATATCGTCTGTTGTTTACCCTTACACAAGGCAACATCGCTGGCTGTCCAGATACTTCTTCGATTGCAATTACAGTTGCGCGTCAACCCCTTGCTGGATCTTCGAATGGTGATCTGACGTTTTGTGAAAACGATACGGATATCGTGAACCTCAGTAGTCTACTCACTGGGCAAGATGCGGGTGGAGATTGGAACTCATTGAGTGGCGGTCAAGCACCGGTCAACGGAAGTGTAGATGTCTCTACGCTCCCTGTCGGAGACTATACGTTCGAATACCTCGTAAACGCACCTGCTCCATGTGACTTTGCGCGTGCTGAAGTTCGGATTACAGTCAA
This sequence comes from Saprospiraceae bacterium, assembly GCA_045110575.1. Taxonomy (GTDB): domain Bacteria; phylum Bacteroidota; class Bacteroidia; order Chitinophagales; family Saprospiraceae; genus CALDTK01. Next base: position 39,056 of record JBGCGF010000046.1, on the reverse strand, counting down.
CGCAGCACCTTTAGTTGATGCCGGTGGTGACGTGACCTTAACCTGCGTTCTGCGAACGGCAGACTTAGGTACTTCATCAATAGGTGGAGTGGATTATATGTGGACTAACGTTTCTACTGGAGATCAACTCGCAACAACAGCTACTTATCAAACGGATGTAACAGGCCTTTACGAACTCACAGCGGTAGATCCGACCAGTGGATGTAGAGCAAACGATCTTGTTGAGGTAGTCGCCTCAAACGATGTTCCTGAAGTATATGTCTCTTTGCAGCCGATTAGTTGTGCAGGAGAAATGGACGGAGCAGCTCGTATCGATAGTATTGTCGGTGGGTTAGAGCCTTACACGATCTCTTTCAACGGGTCAGTAACCAATGAGCGTTTCTGGAGCCAGCTTGGAGGAGGCGCATATCAAATAGATGTCGTAGATGATAATAATTGTACTGCAGATGCGCTGACGTTCGATATTATTGAGCCTGAGGTATTTGACGTCTTCCTTGATGCAACGATGGCTGCCAATGGAGGAAGTGGAGGCATTCGTCTCGGCGATACCGTCTTCTTGTCTGCTACGACAACTGGAGATACCGCAGCCGTTGTGCAGTGGTCTCCTGCCGATTACGTAGCGTGTGATACGTGTGCAAATACGTATGGAATACCACCAGCATCACTTACCTATGCGGTGAGCTTGGTGAGCACTAACGGTTGTACTGCTGATGACTTCGTTCAGGTTATTGTAAGAGATAACCGAGATGTCTATTTCCCAACAGGATTTAGCCCGAACGGAGATAATGTCAACGATCGGTTCTTCCCGCAAGCGCAGGAAGGTTTGGTTAGAAAGGTCAACTCTTTCATTGTCTTAGATCGTTGGGGAGAGACTGTTTATCGCCTCAATGACTTTGACATCAATGTTCCAGCCTTGGGCTGGGATGGATTGCATAGAGGGCAGGAGATGAAGCCTCAAGTGTTCGTTTTCCTTGCAGAGGTCGAATACTTCGACGGAAGAACAGAGCTGTTCAAAGGGGACTTCAGCCTGATCCGCTAGTAGATTTGATTAGACATCGAATTGTGGAATACGCGTAACCTAGACAGGTTATGTGGAGTAGGTTATTGTGTGCTACTTTTGGAGAGCCAGTTTTCTGGTCTTTCAAGTAATCACTATGCGCGTACTTTTTACACTCATTTCTTCTGCACTGCTTTTAATCCTGTTAACCTCACAAGGGTTTGCCCAGTGCATAACCGTGACTCAAGGGGATCCAGTGTCTAGTAGCGCTTGTTTCAGCTGTCCTTTTCCTGCGGCTGGGATATCAGGAAACAACGGCGGTTCTCCTCCAACACCTGGTGGGAACTGGTGTACGAGTATAGAGAATGATCAATTTATTGGCTTTACTGCAATTTGCAATAATGTCCAATTTGGAATTCAGGTCTCGAACTGTACAGGAGGTACCAATGGTGATGGACTTCAAATAGCTATTGTTGACGCAGACTTCAATCTGTTTAATTGTACTTCAGGTATTGCGAATGGGTCGACCTTTAGTGCGACCCTTCCAACTTGTGGTGACTACTACATTCGACTTGATGGTGTCTCTGGTTCTGCTTGTGACTACACAATCACAGCCGCTGCGGGTGTATTGGATGGGAACTTTGTGGCTCCAACGACTCCGGCGACTATCGCTGGACCAACATTTCTCTGTGCTGATCAGACAGGGCAGTACCAAATCACTCCTCCAACCGGCTTGAATATCTGTCCAGGTGGTGCTTCGATTTGCTCGGAATTGTGCTGGGATATTTCATTCAGCTCACCTTTGCTCGCTTCTGAGGTTACCGCTACACCAACCGATGCATTTGGCTTTGGCTGTATTGACAACCAAGAGCAAGTTGTTGAATTGATGATTGGTGACTTGAGCAGTTTGCCTCCTGGTTCAACGGATACCATTTATTTAAGTGCAACTCCAAATTTCGGATGCGCAGGTCCAGGCGTTCAAAGTGAAGTCTTAGAGATCGTTGTTTCACGACCTCCCGATAGCTTCGCTATTGTGTTCACTTGTCCTGGAGAAGACTTCTTCGTTGACGGTACGGGTTACTCTCCTGGCGGTCACGTAATCGAGCAGTTCGATCCATCTGGTTGTCCTTTCGACTTAAACCTTAACGTTCAACAGTATCCTCCAAACTTTGGTCCGACACTTCCATTGGCCGTTTGTGGACTTACAGGTGTAACGATTTGTCCGAGTAATCCGATTATTAATCCTCCTGCAGGCTTGAATACCTGTAACCTAGGCCCTATTGCTTCAAACGGTTGTGATTCGTTGATTCAGTACGACGTGTACTACTTGGATCCGATGGCTGTTATCAATGCGTTGGACACAGCTTTAGATTGTACACTCACTTCCGTTACAGCATCCGTAAATCCTGGGTCTACCCAAGGCGATACAATTGCTTACAATTGGACAACCGTAGGAGGATCTATTAGCACTAACGTCGACAGTACGGTCATTACGATCACGGATGCTGGTACATACTACCTTGAAGTAGTCATGTGGAGTGATGTCGACCCGTCTCAAACGTGTGAAGCAAGAGATACGCTGATAGTAACAAGTGATGCAACGAATCCATTGGATACGCCAATGATTGCCGGCCCAATTGCCTTGTGTATCGGTGAGACAGGAACGTATGGAACTGTAGCGGATCCTTCGTTCACTGCTTACAATTGGACGGCTGTGGGCTCAAGTTCTGCAACTCCAAGAACTGACTCTTTTGATGTCGTTTGGAATACAGCAGGCACCTATGATGTCTGTTTGACAGTAGAAAATATCTGCGAAACTAGCGAGCAACGTTGTCTAGAGGTAATCGTCAGCAATGACCAACCAACGTTCTCTCTTGTTGGGACTACTGCGGCGTGTATCAATGGCAACATCGCCTTAGGTATAACTCCATTCGACCCAGCAATTACCTATACGATTACTGGAATGCCGCCGAGCTCAACCGTTGTCATTGACAACGATACCGTAAGAGTTACCTTAGCTACAGTAGGTGGAAATGTTTGCGTTACTGGACAAGGAACATGTGGTCCTAATACGCAAGTATGTGAAGCAATCACACTCAACAGTAGTGCTGCCGCTCCGCAAGTGACAGGACCATCACCTGTCTGTGCGGGGGATACAGAAACATATCAGATAACAGCAGATCCACTTATCGCAAGTACGAGTTGGACCATTATAGGAGGTTCAATCACAAGTTCGACCAATACACAAGCGGTCGTCACTTGGACCATCGGTACTGGACGTCAGATTTGTGCGGAAATCACAGATGCCTGTGGAGTCGTGCAGCAAGATTGTCTTCCTGTCATCGTAAACCAAGGTCCAACTGCGACCATGAGAGGTGGAGGAACCTTCTGTGCAGGAACTAACAATGTTACAGTTGAGATCGATCTTGTAGGCCAAGCTCCATTCACGATTACTTATACCGTTGGCGGAACTACTCAAACGGAAACATCTAATGCAAGCCCGATTGTAATTTCTACTCCAGCTGCAGGTACTTATGTACTTACTGGAGTTTCTGATGACACAGGCTGTACAGGAATGGTAAGTGGTACAGCAGTCGTGATTGAAAACCCACTACCTACAGCGACATTGAGTGGAGCATTTGATTTATGTGCGAACTCAAGTGATCAAATAAGCTTTGATGTAACACTTACAGGAACGGCCCCTTGGACGCTCGAGCTTGCACTCAACGGCGCACCCTTAACACCCGTAACTGTAAATACTTCGCCGCATACGGTAACGGTAATGGCTGCCGGTACTTACACCGTAAGTAACCTAACTGATGCGACGACTTGTATCGGAGCAGGAACAGGATCAGTGGTTGTAACTGAACGACAGCCAGTAACGGTTCTCTCCGTTCGAGATTCTTGTCTTCCTGGTAATACAGGCTTTATCGTCATCGTTGAACTAGCGAACGGCGACGTAGCAACGTACCAAAATACAGGAACGGATCCTGGTAGTTTTGTTGGAAGCACATTCACTTCAAGTTCAATACCATCTGGCAACGGATATTCATTCATCTTCAGTGATCAATATGGCTGTAGTCCACAAACCGTGACGCAGGCTATTGTCAATTGCTCTTGTAATAACGAAGCTGGAACCATGGCGCGCGACACCGCAAGTCTATGTGGACCAGGCACAATCACTTTACCTGCCGCGACGAGTGGACTTGGATCGATGGGTGAGCCAAACGATGTATTAGCATACTATCTGCATACGGGAGCTTTCGGGTCTCTTGTAGGTATACTAGATTCAGCGCTGACACCAAGCTTCACTTTCGATGCTGCGAGATACAATCTTGATCAAGTGTACTATGTTTCAGCTGTTAGCGCTGATGTAACAGGAGCAGGCTACCCTGACAGGACTGATCCTTGCCTAGATGTGGCTTTAGGTCAGCCCGTCATTTGGAGAAGTCTTCCAACGGTCCAATTGTCCACCGCAACAGATGCTTGTGAAGGTGAAGAGATAATTGTTACGCTGAACTTGACTGGAAACTTTCCGCTTACCGTTAACTACACCTTCGGAGGAGTGGCAGCCAGCCAGACATTTGCGGCCAGTCCTGCAAGTCTTCGAATAACCGCTCCGGCAACAACTGCCTTGTTAGCAATAACGAGCGTAGTTGATCAATTTAGCTGTTCAACAACAAGTACCGCGACGGTCATGATTACGGCACGTCTACCACTTAGAGTGGTCTCGGTTCAAGACTCATGCCTACCGAATAGCGCAGGCTTTATCGTGATTGTAGAATTGGCAGATGGAGACGTCGCAACCTATCAGAACACAGGAACTACTCCTGGTGCTTTTGTAGGAAGCATCTTCACTTCTACTCCTCAAGCATCTGGAACGGGTTATTCATTCATCTTTAGTGATCAGTACGGATGTACTCCTCAAACCGTAGCTAATGCACTTGTGGATTGTAGCTGTACCAACGATGCCGGAACTATGGCTCGGGATACCGTTAGTCTTTGTGGACCAGGAACAATCACGTTGCCAGCAGCCACGAGTGGTTTAGGCTCAATGGGAGAGAGTGGTGACGTCTTAGCGTTCTACCTCCACACTGGACCTTTCGGCGCACTTACAGGTGTTTTGGATTCAGCTTTGACACCAAGCTTCACGTTCAACCCAGCGACGTATTCGCTCGATCAAGTGTATTACGTATCTGCGGTAAGTGGAGACGTAACAGGAGCTGGTTACCCAGACCTGTCTGATCCTTGTCTTGACGTATCACTTGGCCAGCCAGTTGTTTGGCGTACGATACCGACGGTGCAGTTGAACGCTGTTTCAGATGCATGTGCGGGACAACAGGCTGTTGCAACGTTGCTATTGACTGGTAACTTCCCTCTTACGGTCAACTACACCTTAGGTGGAGTAGCAGCAAGTCAAACGTTTAATGCTAGCCCAGCGAGTCTCACGCTTACTGTTCCTGCAGCTGCAACAACACTAAACTTGGTGAGTGTCGTTGATGACTTCACTTGTTCTTCTACAAGTACCGCTTCTATTGGAATTACTCCACTAGCCGAAGTTGCTGTTGCCAATGTTGATACCGAATGTGATGGCGCAGGTGTGAATTACAACGTGACCTTCGAAATAACAGGAGGCGACCTTTCAACGATAATGATCTTGCCAGCTGGAAGTGGAACACTTGTCGGTAACATGTTTACCTCTAACCCGATTCCAGAAGGCACCGGATACAGCTTTACACTATCTGACGGGAATGCTTGTAATAGCCTACCTGTAACAGCAGGCCCAGTCAACTGTGCTTGTATTACCATGGTTGGAACGATCGGGCTTGATACTCTGCGGACTTGTGGTGCAACACCATTAACGGCCATTCATAACCACTCAGGATCAACGCTTGACGCGGACGATGTTGCCGGGTATGTCTTGCACACCTTAAATGGAGCGACCCTTGGAACTGTCTTCGCACAGTCAACTGCGCCAACGTTCAATATTGACATCGCAGGAGGAATGTCGTTTGGTACCGTGTACTATATCTCTCCAGCGGTCGGAAATGGAGGACCTGCAAGTTCGATAGACCTTTCAGACCCATGCCTAAGCGTCGCTCCTGGAACACCAGTGATTTGGGAAGATGGCCCAACAGCCGATCTTCAGGGAGAAACGATCCTTTGTGAAGGCGGCTCAACTATGATTACGTTCGTCTTTACTGGCGATGGACCGTTTACGGCCAATATGGTTACTTCTGATGGAGGACGAGATACTACGTTCACGTCTCCAGGTCCTACAGTCTCGTACTTCGTGTCACCATCAACGGGGACAATCTATGTTTTGACGGAAGTCTCAACAACAAGCTGCACAATCTTCCCGAACGATACGATTCAGATAGGCGTCGATGAATTGCTTACTGCAGGTACTGCATCTGCAGAGCAGACACTATGTGCAAATGATGATTCACAGATTGACTTGGCAGGCTTCCTCGCTGGAGCTGACATTGGAGGTGTTTATGAATTAACTAACGGACCTATAGACCCAGTGGTCGATCCTTCAACAGGAATTTTCACGAACACTGGTCTTACTGGCGGTCAATACAACTTTAGCTATACGGTAGGTTCAGGTGGCGTATGTCCAATCGATGTTGCTACAATGACCGTAAACCTTACTCCTGCTCCTGTAGCGGATGCAGGAGTAGATCAAATGCTTACCTGCGATCAGACTATTGCCGATTTGGGCGGGCCGAATAGTAGTACAGGAGTGGGTATTACCTATTCTTGGACAGGTGGAACAGTTGATGATCCAACAGCTGCTCAGACAACAACTACCGTAAGTGGTACCTACACGCTGTCTGTAACAGATGATGCAGGCGGGTGTACAGTATCAGAAGATGTCGAGATCGATATCAGCAACGATCGTCCGAATAGTGTTGATGTTACAGCCACTCCTGTTGATTGTGATGGAGGTCCGACTGGACGCATCTTCGCAGGGAACGTCTCTGGAGGAACAGCCCCTTATCGCTTTACGCTCGACGGAAGTACGCCTACATTGAATGGTGAGTTCGCCAATCTAGCTCCAGGAACGTACACGCTTCTTATTACAGATTCGGACGGCTGTGCTTACCAAGAAGACATTACGATCGATGGCGTTACTCCAGTAGGTGTTGGTGCTGGACCAGATCTTGAGTTGAATTTCGGTGAAACTCAAACGATTCAATTGCTTACGACAGGAAGCATTGAAACCATTAACTGGACAGGAGGACCTTTCAGTTGTGTTGATTCGAACTTCTGTTCTGAAATCACAATTATGCCGACGCTAAGTACGGTGTACGCAGTGACGGTTATTGATTCAAACGGATGTGAGGCTACAGATGCACTTCAAGTTATCGTTCGTCGTGAACGACCTGTGTTTGTGTCTACAGCCTTTAGTCCTAACGGAGACGGTGTAAACGATTTCTTCTTCATTCAATCACCGGAAGGTGTGATCGCAAACATTAACTCTTTCCAGATCTTCGATCGTTGGGGCGAGAATGTATTCTTGCTAAACAACACCCAGCCAAACGATCTCACACAAGGATGGGACGGCAGGTACAACGGCGAAATGATGAACCCTGCAGTCTTTGTCTTCTTTGCTGAAGTAGAGTTTGCAGACGGCGTTACAGAGACGATTAAAGGCGACTTTAGCCTGATTCGTTAGTGTTTGCTGTTGTGTCGTACATTTGGTAGGCCTTGAAGCTCAGCGGTAGAGGTAATAACCGACTGAAACCGATTGACAGAAGGGCTGAAACCATGAACGCCCCACACAATTTACGCTACGTGCACTTCTGGTGCGCGTTGGTAGTCGCTATGATATGCGCTACTGGAGCATTTGCTCAGCCTTGCGTATGTGTAGACTGCCCGCAACCGATTCCAACGGTTAGTGACTTCCAAGTTTGTTACGACGTAGGCGGACTGAGTAACCCTACACTGGGGGCCAACGGGCAAGCGGTCTGCGGTGTGAACCTTGAGTTTACACATGACTACATTGAGAACCTGTCCTTCACGCTAATCAGTCCGGGAGGTCAGCAAGTGCAGCTGCTTGGGCCTGGCGTTTCTGGAGTCAGTTCAATTACAACCCTAGGTGCAAGATGGAACATCGATTTGGTGGATTGTGCGGCAGCCGTCAGTCCATACCCTGGAACGGGGCCACAGTTCTCAGGTAGCAATACGACATGGCAAATTTTTGGTAACTACTCAGGGGCATATTATCCTTTTAGCGGCTGTCTATCCGATTTCAATACGGGAACAGTCAATGGATCATGGTGTATTCGAGTAGAGAGTAATGCCATCATTACGAATAATGACAGACTCGTTAATTTCTCAGTTGACTTTTGCGATGACAGTGGCGAGGCTTGCTGCTATGCTGAAACACCTACCAGCACCTCTTTTGGTCTCGATACCATTCTCTGCCAAGGAGACACTGCTCTTCGCGATGGAGTTGTTTTCGCGCCACAATCAGCAGCTGATTATTTGAATCGACTGCTGATTTCACGGAACGATACGATTGTCAGCTATGCCGTTGACACATTCGATTTGCAAACGGCGCAGCCAGGTGATTACCAAGTATGTGGCATCTCTTACTGGTTGGGCGATGCTTCTTCATTGCCCGTTGCAGGGACAGCAGTAAGCGTATTAACCAATGCGTTAGCCACAGGGGCATTTTGCGGTGAGCAGTCCATTGATTGCCGCAATTTCACGATACTTCCAGCGGTTAGTACCGCTGTGATCGATACGTCGATTTGTGAAGGCGAAGTGCTCATTGTTGGAGGAGTAGTGTATAGCGTCTCAGATTCATTGATTCTCAGCCTGCCATCTACTGGTGGCTGCGACAGCTTGATTGATCTGCGATTACGCGTTTTGAGTGCAGATACGGTGCAATTGACGGATAGTTTTTGTGAAGGCGACACTTTCCGAATCGGAGGAGTCGACCTGTTGACTGGCGGAGACTATACATTTCCCTTTACGAACCAGTTTGGCTGCGACAGTCTTGTTGAACTTGAGTTGATTGAACACCCTAGGTTCGAAGCAAATAGGGATACAGCTTTTTGTGCTGGAAGTGGAGTGCTCATAGGCGGCGTGGTCGTTTCTTCTCCTGGGGCCTTTCGGCAAAACCTGCAAACTGTAAACGGATGTGATTCCATTATCAATTGGAATCTCATCGAACTGAATCCGACTGCCGCAATTCTGTATGCGGATTCAGTGCTTACCTGCTCTCTTACGTCCATCCCATTACTTGGTGTCACTCCTGCAGTGCCTGGAGGTGTAACGTTAACTACAGCCTGGAGAGGTCCAAATGCAACAAGTGCTTCCTCTACAAATTGGACAGCATCGGAATCAGGATGGTATTACCTGGATGAGACGTTGAGTTTTGGCGGAAGCTCTTGTACAGCAACCGATAGTGTTTTTATCGACCAAGATTCACTTGTCGCAGGAGTTATGCTGCCCGATACATTGAGTTTGACTTGTCTTGTCGATACGCTAGAGCTTTCACCAATCACTTTAGGTGGTGGCGGCTACATTTTCGGATGGAGCGGTCCTCAAGGGACAAGTGCTGATAGCCTTCAAATTGTAACAATGCCTGGCAGGTACCAAGTAATTGTGGAGCGTGTAGATAACGCATGTCGAGATACAGCAGTCGTGGAGGTTGTCGTAAATCGCCAGGTTCCAAGCTTGTTCTATCTAGTTCCAGACACCTTGACCTGCACGGTTGATTCTGTCGCTTTAGATGCGTCAGGAAGCCTTGCACCTAATGTGCAGATCGATTGGCAATCAAGCGCTGGAGCTTCCTTGTCGATTGTTGGAGGAGTATCGTATGCTAACTCGCCTGGGGTCTACCAGCTTTTTGTATTAGATACGATTAATGGCTGTCGAGATAGTGCATTGGTAACAGTAGTGAATGATACTTCTGGACTCCAGCTAGTGTTGAGCGTATCAGATACTTTAACGTGTTCACGCGATAGTGTAGCGTTGATGGCTACACCAGATGAGCCCATAACGAGTCTCCATTGGATCGGCTCTATGGGAGATACACTCGGCACAACAGCTACCTTAAATGTTGGCGATGCAGGAAGCTATGAAGCGGTTGCAGTTTCTGCTTTAACGGGCTGTAGAGTACGTACGAGTATCATTGTCAGCATAGATACTATTCAACCCACTGCAAGTATTCTCTTCCCCGACACCCTACGTTGCTTTCCCCCACTTATAGTGCTCAATGCAAGCGGTTCTTCTGGGGCAAATGCTATTTCATTTCTATGGGAGTACACCTCTACTCAAGTGATTGCTGGAAGTGCAACTTCTAACCTCAGTACTGCTGGCGGAGGCGACTACGATGTTATCGTAACCGATCAAGTGAATGGATGTGCGGACACCGCGTCAGTAACACTAATTGAAGACCGGAATCCACCTCCTGTGAATGCAGGGTTAGGCGGTCAAATTACCTGCAGCGTTTCGACTGTTTCATTGGGGGATCCTACTGCACCAACGGTTGGGCTTAATTTTCGGTGGACGAGCACCAGCGGCGGATTGATTGGATTTTCGGACGGGCCTATCGCAACAGCTTCGTTAGAAGGGGTATATCTGCTCACAGTCACCGATACGGAATCAGGTTGTACTGCTCGCGATTCTGCAATTGTAACGCGGTCGCAAGGCGTACCCGTTGTGCAAATTCCAGATACAACCTTGATTGGTTGCAACCAACAGTTCTCTACGCTTAGCGGCTTAGGCTCGAGTGTGGGGCCTGATTTTGTCTACGCTTGGACAACTCTTGACGGAGCAATAGACGGTCCTTCTGATGGGATCGATGTGCGTGTAACAAGCAGTGGGACATACCGATTGACGGTGACTGATACGGTTACGAATTGTGGTGGTTTTGGAGAAGCCATTGTAATTGATGACTGTCCAGCATTCGTACTTGTTGTTACTCCTGACACGATCAATTGCTACACTGGACCGAGGGTTACGCTCATAGCGCGAGGCAATACTGGTCCTGGTACTTCTGTAGCTTGGACAGCTCGAACAGGGCTGATTGTTGATAGAGGTAATACGTACACCCCTGAAGTTGAGGGTGGCGGTTGGTACATCGTAGAAGTTGGACAGCAGTATACAGGAACTACGGCTACGGATAGTGTTTTCGTCGTTGTTGATACGATAGCACCTACTGCAAGTATCGTAAGTGGATTGACGTTATCCTGCGGTGATGTGACGTCATGCGCAGAGCTAGATGCAAGTCCAAGCGTTGGGTTGCCAGACATGACATTGACTTGGACAACGCTGGGTGGGAATTTTTGCGGAGACACTATTGGTCCAATCGTTCGGGTAAATGCAGGAGGTATCTACGAGGTCATTGCGACGAACCCAAGAAATGGCTGTGTAGATATAGCCTCGGTCGTCGTAGATGTAGAACCAGGTGTACCTGTTCCTAATGCGGGACCGGATCAAATTCTTGCTTGTGAGCAGGACAGTTTGACGTTGACGGCCATATTACCGGGGCAGATTCAAAATCGGAAATGGTGGTGGGTCGATGAATCGGGTAATGTGCTTGGGGATACGGGCTTGACCCAATTAACAATAGACACAGCCACTCGATTTGCATTTGTTATTTACGATTCAATAACTGGATGTACTGCGGCAGATACGATGAGTGTCATTCAACAAGCTTGTGCTCCAAATGCTCGTCCAATGGCGAGCGGAACGATCAACTGCCTGCAAGACACCGTCATTTTATCGAGCCCACCGCAGGCCGAAATGCGCTTTACATGGATTGGAGTTGATGTCCCTTTTGGTCCAGTAGACGGAGACCAGGTGCAAGCTTGGCTAGCAGGAGAGTACAGGCTCATTATTCAGGACAGTCTATTTGGCTTAGTGGATACTGCGTTTGTTACTGTGGTTCAGGATACTGCTAGGCCTACCGGACTTATAGCGCTTCCGCAAAACCTCACTTGTGATCGTGATAGTGTCGATCTCGACGGAAGAGCTTCTGTAGGTACACAAGGCGAAATACTCGAATATGCTTGGATCTCAAGTATTGTTCCACCTGTGCCTTCAACGCCAATTGTTACCGTTGGGAACCCAGGGAACTATGCGCTCGAAGTGACATCAACCATTAACGGTTGTAAGGACACGGCGTTCGTTCAGGTTTTAATCGACACGCTTCCTCCTCAGGCACTTACGACTGAAGACGGCCCGCTCAATTGTGTCAAAACGTCGGTTGTACTCGACGGTAGTACATCGACAGGGCAAGGTGCTTTAGCGTATGAATGGCTTGGTCTGGAAGGGCAAATGCCGAGTACGACAGACCAGAGCGCAATCACTGTTTTAGAGGGAGGAAATTATCAGCTGACCATAAGAGATCAGCAAAATGGCTGTGTGGCTATCGACACTGTCTTTGTCGATCAAATTGACGGTGGAGTAGTGGATGCTGGAACGGATCAAGTGATAGATTGCCGACGATCAGCGGCGACGCTAAATGGACAAGTGAACCGAGCGGGGATTAACGTACAGTGGACAAGTTCGTCGCAGAGCTGTATTGTCTCACCTACTTCCTTAAGCACCGAGGTGACCTGCGCTGGAGAATACTACTTGAGTTGGACCGATTCATTATCGGTCTGCACATATTACGATACGGTATTAGTTGCTGAACCGAATATTGGGTTCCAGCTGGAAATCGTTGGGGATACAGTAATCAACTGCCTTCATCCCATTCTTGAATTTCAAGGTTTGAGTACGCTTCCGCTAGTTACGTTGAGGTGGGAAGGCATCGGGACTGATATTCCTCTTGGAAGAGAAGTTACCCAGCCGGGGAACTTGGTCTTGATTGGGACGGATACGGCGGGCTGTTCAGATACTTTAATGCAAGAAGTGACTCTTGATACGCTACAGCCGATTCTATCTGTATTTGACCCTGATACGATTACGTGTGCAAGACCAATAGTGCGGTTGCAGGCAAGGAACTCGAACGGAAGAAATAGCATCCAATTTAGGTGGGTGTCTTCTGCTATAGTCGATACGCTGCTAGGAGCGTTTGTTCGGACGACCGAATACGGAGTGTATACCGTTAGGGCTACAGATACACTCAACGGTTGCTGGGCTGAAGCAATAGTAGAGGTTGCTGTAGACTCAACGTTACCTACGATAACATTAGCCACCCCTTCGGGTAGTGAGTTGGATTGTGATATTCTTTCAGTCCCTATTGTCGCGTCAGTCATGCCTGTGAATGCAAGCTTGACTTGGAATGTGCCTGCTGGTCAACGAATCAATGTTGGAGCGAATACGCAGGATGCAGAAGTAGGCGGAATTTATCGGGTGACTGCAAATCATCCAACAACAGGTTGTCCTGCGACGGCCGTGATTTTTATTAGGGATAATAGCGCGCCAATCGGATCATACGATCTAAGCCTTTCCGGAGAGTTAGGGTGTAACGTAGATAGTGTTGAGCTACAGGCCACACTCCCACAAAACGTAGTTCCCGTATGGACCGACGCTTTAGGGGTTCCACTGACAAGCCTTTGGGTAACCAGCCCTGGTCTTTATGCTATAACCTTGACGGATACACTAACTGGATGTAGAAGCTTTGATTCGATTCGTGTAAATCAATATGTGCCAGCGTATACGCTCTACGTAACAGGAGCAGATACACTTGATTGTGAAACGGCTTCCCTACTTCTGACTGCAGAGACATCTGGCGTAGTTCCGAATGGGGTAGAGTATCGTTGGGTGTCACCGAGAGGGGATACCGTTCAACGCAGTAGCAGAAATACGTATGAAGTTGGTTCTGGAGGCTTGTGGACAGTTATCGCAGTAGATCCTGATACCGGCTGCGAACAGATTGTTCGAGTAATGATTGAAGTCTCTGGTGATGCCATTCAAGAGCTGTATGTTGAAACAAGGGATGCCAGTTGTCCCAGCGATCGAGATGGCTTTATTGAGGTTATAGCCATTACCGGTGGGCAAGCGCCGTTTACGTTTCAATTGGATGATGGCGAACCACAGGCTGTAGGGCAATTTGGTCTTTTAGAAGGAGGTCGATATGAGTTGCTCGTTACAGACGAAAATGGATGTACTTCAACCTTAGAGGTAATCATCAATCAAACGTCACCGAAGGAAGTCGAAATGCCATCGCGTATAGAGTCATTCTTGGGTGAAGAACTTTGCTTAGGATTTGACCTTGTCGGAGGTGGAGTTCCTGATTCCATAAGGTGGAGCCCGGCAGGAATACTCTCTTGCGAAACGTGCGCAAATCCATGCTTGACAACGCTCTCCAACCTTGACGTACGCGTGCAAATTTGGTTTGGAGGCTGCCTTGTGGAGGCAAGTACTAGAATTGAAGTAGTCGACGGAGCCAATGCGGTTTGGCCTTCTGCGTTTTCCCCAAATGGAGATGGAAAGAACGACGAGTGGTGGGTTTTGCCGAAAGGCGGATCATTGAGTTATTGCAGGGTGTACGACCGTTGGGGAAGTATCGTTTTTTATAGTGGTAGTAATGGGCAAGTGCTTGATCTTCAGTGGGATGGTACGCAGAATGGCAAAGATGTAAACCCGGCTGTTTATGTGGTAGAAGTAGGAGGTGTAAATGCCTTAGGAGAACCATTTACCGTTTATGGAGATTTGACTTTGATCAAATAATCTTTCGGGCTTTGTCGATTTTATCCACAGAAAAGAGGCGGTTTTTATACCGAAAAGCAGTGATACTCCTTTGTATTGCTCAAATACCAAAATATAGCTAACTTCGGCGTTCGATCAGGCGTATTCCGCCTTTTTCAGTCCGTTCGTAGTTAAAACCCGTCTGATCAGTCAAATCAATAGACTGCAGACATTCACTTGTGTATTTGACCAAAGCCTGCATATGCACCGACTTTTACGCTTCTCTCTAGTTTTCATCACACTCTTTTCGTTTATACGCCTCGCCTCTGCGCAGACGGTGGATACGATATTCGGTTGCGATGAAATACCAAACTCTCCACTTGCTGGAGCAGCTTGTACCATTTGTAATTTTGATATTCTCTACGGTACTACTTTTCCCTTCACCCCGAGTCCTGATGCCGGATGGTGTGGGTCGATTGAGAATGACCAGTACATCGGTTTCGTTGCCGGTCCTACTGGATCTGTGGTTTTTGAGATGTCAACTTTTGGATGCGTAAGTGGCCAAGGAGTACAAGTTGGTATTTATGATGCGGACAACTCACTTGTTGGAGATTGCTTCAATCAAGTCATGCCTGGAACGCCTCAGATTTTTACTGCGGGTGGTTTGACTCCAGGAACTGTTTACTACATGCGTATTGATGGATTCGCAGGAGATGGTTGCGAGTTCAATATCCAAGTGATTAGCGGTCTAATTAGTACAGGCCCAGACGCGCCGGGACCAATTATGGGACCAACAGAAGTTTGTTGGGATGAGGCTTATGACTACGTAATAGCTCCAGTCGCTAACGCGACGTCATACTATTGGAGGGTAACTCCAGGCGTATGGACGCTAGGAACAACGGTTGATCCTCCAGAAGCGACAAACGTGCTAACAGGTACAACTGACCTAGGAATTGAAGTTCAGATACCACCTATGAGTCTTGGTATGCCTCCTGGAACATGTGATAACATCCTTCTAGAGGTGTTCCCACTGAATCCTTGTTTCGCTTCATCAGATTCATCTGTTTTCAATATTCAAGTTTGTCGTCCTTCTCAGGATACAACGTATGCTGATGTTTGTATCGGCGGAGAATATGAGTTCCCGCTAGGATCAGGAAATTTCTTCAGCACACCTTATGTGTTTGAGACTGTAGATGTTGGTCCAGCTGCGAACGGTTGTGACACTTTCGGAGTGTTATACCTCGAGCAGGTTCCAGGTGCTATCAATCCAGTCATTGAGAACGTCGTCCTATGTGAGGGAGATGTTGCGAATATCTGTGGGTTCCCAGATCCTTTAATAGTCTCTGGTCCCGCCTTTTGCGCCTTTCCGGGCGCCGCGGCCAACGGTTGTGATAGCCTCGTCTATTATTGGGTTCAATTTCTCGATCCCGAAGCACATATCGAAGCTGCCACAGGTGCGATATCATGTACAAACGTAACAGATACCCTTTGGGCTGTTACAAGAACTGGATCTATCCCTCCGAGCACAGCAGGAGATACCATCAGCTACGTTTGGACGGATGCGAGTTCGGGTATACTAGGTACAAATGAGTACGTCGTCGTTACCGAACCTGGAACGTACACGCTAACCGTCAATATGACCAGTGACCTCGATCCTACGGTCGTTTGTCCAGCTACTACTGACATTACTATTTTGGATGCTCGAACAGCTCCAAACCCTCCAGCATTAAATGGCCTAACACCTGTCTGTTCTAACGATGTCCCCCAAGATTACACTGCTTCTGGAGCAATGGGAACAGATCAATATCTTTGGTCTGTTACTCCTGCGTCAGGGTTAACCTACTCTGTGGGTACAGATATCCTTACCATTACAGATTTCGGGACACTTGCAAATGCTACGGTTTGTGTAAGTACTTACAATTCCTGTGACACCTCAACGGCTACCTGTTTGCCGATTGTCATACTTCCTCTTCCAACGCCTGCTACGCTTCCTGCATTAGACACGCTCTGTGAAGGTGACAATGCGACTTATCCAATTGGAGGATATGACAGCAACTTAACGTATACAATTTCTAGCAATCCTTCAGGATCTTCAGCTAGTGTTTCCGGTAGTAATATCGACTTTACGATGGGCAATGCTTCTGGCCAATTGTGCTTAGAAGTAAGTAATCAATGTGAGACGCTCACCCCGGTGTGTATGGACATTGAATTACGCTTACCTCCAGTAGCTATAGCTCCAACGGGGCCAACAGACGTCTGCATTGGTCAAGTAGAAGATTACACGCTTTACACTTCACTTCCTTTTGGAACTACAGCAAGTGTAACAGTGACAGGAGGAACTATTCAAAGTCAATCTGGAAACGTTGCGACTATTGAATGGACAACTGCAGGTGCCGGAGAAGTTTGTGTTACTTACACAAATGTGTGTGGAGACGATCAGGCTTGTTTGGCTGTCACTGTAAATACAGCGGGTACTGCTGTTATGAGTGGAGGCGGAGCTTACTGTGAAGGAAACAATGATGTTGTAATTACGATTGACTTCACGGGTGTCGGCCCATATGATTACAGCTACTTGCATAACGCAACAGTTGTAACTGGTTCTTCTGCAAGCACTCCTGTAACTATTACAGCGCCAGCAGTAGGTACATATGAGCTAACTACTTTTTCAGTTGGTGCTTGCGCTGGAACCGTTAGCGGAACAGCAATGGTGGAAGAAAATCCTACGCCAGAAGCAACAATTTCTGGAGGTGGAAATGTCTGCCCAGGTGAAGATGCTACGATCACGATTGATTTTGTTGGGGTTGCTCCATGGAATTACGAGATCGCTTTAAATAGTACATGGCAAGGCGTACAAGCAACTAGCGATAACCCAACAACGATTCTAGTGAGTGATCCTGGCACGTATACACTAGTCAGCGTTGAGAGTGATGCTGGATGTATAGGAACAGTTTCAGGAACTGCAATAGTTGATACGCTAGGTTCTCCAGTTGCAGGCCCTACGGCATACGTTTGCTCACCAGACGGCACAACGTATACCATTGCATTCCCGATTTCAGGGGGTGATGCCGGTACTTACATGGTCAGCCCTGCAGGTTCAGGAACGATCACTGGATCGGTATTTACAAGTAATGCGATTCTCTCAGGAGATCCGTACACATTTACCGTAACAGATGGAAACGACTGCGATGATTCAGTAGTCTCAGGCATGGAAACCTGCCCTTGTGTTACAGAAATTGGAACACTTGATAATACTGCAGTCGATATTTGCGACGACGGAACAGCGACTGACTTCAGTACTGCTTACGATGCGACGAACGAAATCTTAGATCCGAACGATACTAGGGTCTACATTTTGCATACCGGAGCCGGAACAACGATCACTGGAGCAATAGCGACGAACACTACTGGTTTATTTGCATTCGATCCAGGAACAATGACTTACGGAACCACCTACTACATCAGTGTAGTCGTTGGAAACGATGACGGTTCAGGTGAGGTTGACTTGACGCATATTTGTACGCTTGTAGCACCTGGTGTTGCAGCTACGTGGTATGTAATTCCAGATGCTGTGCTTGTTGGCGGCGGAGATGTTTGTCAAGGAGCGGATTCAACAGCAATTGTGAATTTCACAGGTGTTGGTCCATTCACGATTAGTTATACGGTAGGTGCGAACTCCTTTACGGAGACCACTACTGACAACCCTTACACGATCAACCTAACGAACCTTCAGGCAGACGTAACAGTTACACTTAACTCTGTAGCTACGGCGAATTGCCCAGGAACTTCTGCAGGTTCTGCTTCTTTCGTTGTTCACGAAGAGGTTCAAATTGTTGCAGATGCTGTCTGTAACTCTACTTCAACGGAATTTGTGGTGACCATCACCATTTCTGGCGGAGATCCTTCAACGTATTCAGTAGTCCCTAATACAGGAACACTCGTTGGAAACGTGTTTACTTCTAATCCAATCACTGCAGGCAGTGGCTACAGCTTTACGGTAAGCGACCAATGGGGTTGTAACACCGCAGTAGCATCTGAGCCTGTTGTTATCTGTAACTGTATCTCAGATGCAGGAACGATGGACCAGACGCAAATCACGGTATGTGGCCCGGTAGATATCACAGTGGTTATGCCTTTAGACACCATGATGGATTCTGACGATGCAATCAACTTTGTCTTGCATGACGGTACAGGAAACACCATTGGTGCGAACCTAATCACACAGCAAGCAGGGCTAACATTCGCCTTCGTGCCTGGTGTTACTATGTATGGTGTCACTTACTACATCAGCTCAATCATGGGTAATGGCCCAGGAGGTGTTGTTGATCTTAATGATCCGTGTCTAGATGTTGCAGTTGGTACGCCAGTACAATGGCTACAAGAACCAAGCGCTACACTCTCTGGTGGTGGTGATTACTGTATTGGAGATCAAATTGATCTGGTGTTTGACGTTACCTCGGCTGGTCCGGTTGTAGTGGAATATTCAGATGGAACGACTACTTACACAGCCAACCTTGCGTCTGGATCGACAACCGTTCCTGCTCCACTTGGGACATCAGCAACGTATACGATAACAAGTATCACTGAGGGACCTTGTACAGGTACCGTTAGTGGTTCAGCAGTTGTAGTTGTTCATGATGCTCCTGTTGTAGGAACACCAACGATTACGTTCAACTCGACCTTTACTGAGTATCAGGTTATGTTCACTATTAGTCTCGGCGACACCGCAACGTATACCGTTGACGGAACAGCTGTTGGCGGAGGTACAACCTATACCAGTGCTTGGATTGCTTGTGGTCTGGATTACACTTTTGTAATAGACGACCAGTATGGTTGTTCTCCTGTAACAATTAGCTCTCCTGTAAACTGCGATTGTAGAACAGCTGTAGGAACACTCGCAGGAGATCTTGCGACGTGTGATTTGACTGATACTACAGCTCCAGTGTATGATGCAACGAATCAGGACCTAGATGGAGATGATGCGGTA
The DNA here is from genome assembly GCA_045110575.1 of Saprospiraceae bacterium. GTDB lineage: Bacteria > Bacteroidota > Bacteroidia > Chitinophagales > Saprospiraceae > CALDTK01. The sequence goes on along the minus strand of JBGCGF010000046.1, from coordinate 19,473 downwards.
GAGTACATCTTGTACCTCGTTGATTTCAATACACCGATCCAACGTGGAAGTACACCTAACTTCTCCTTTGATCCAGGATCAATGACTACTGGGACGATTTACTACATCGTTGCAGTGGCAGGAAATTCTACTGCAGGTACGGTTGATCTCTCAGATCCTTGCCTTTCAGTGAGCCCGCCAGTTACAGCAGCTTGGTACGATCAACCAACCGTAACTGCAACAGCTCCTTCTGCGATTTGTGCAAATGAGGACTGGATAGTAACGATCAATGTGACAGGAACACCTGATCCTAAGACAGTTTACTATACGTTCAACTCCGTACAAGACTCGCTTTTAGGTGTTGTACCAGGAACGGCTTCTCTGCTAACGTTTAGCGGTGTCTCTACTTCTAGCATCACTATTACAGGTGTTGCCGACGATGATTGTGGCGGTACAGCAAATATTACATTGAATGTCACTGTCGCTTCAGAGCTCTTCGTTAATTCAATTGACGATGACAACTGTGACGCAACGAATACGGAGTACTTCGTAACGTTCGAAATCACAGGTGGAGATGCTTCAACTTACCAGGTAACTCCTGCAGGTAGCGGAACAATCACGGGTAGCACATTCACTTCGAATATCATTGCAAGTGGCACACCTTACAGCTTCGAGGTATCTGACGGAAGCGGTTGCTTCACTGTTCCAGTAACTGGAAACCGTAGATGTGACTGTAACACAGATGCAGGTCAAATGACTTCAACCGCTATGTTGCTGGTATGTGAAGGTGAAGATCTTGCCGCTGGCTTCTCAATCGGAAGTGAAACGCTAGATGGAAACGATCAACTGCTCTTTGCCTTGCGCACAAGTGGTGATCGTCTTGACTATACAGATGATTTGGTTGCATTAAGTCCTACACCACTGTTTCCTTTTGATGCAGGTATTATGCAAGCAGGCGATACATTCTACATCAGTCCTATTGCAGGTGATGCAATGGGTGCGACTATCGATACCAATGATCCTTGCCTTTCTATAGGCTTAGCTACACCGATCTACATCGAGTACATTCCTTCAGGTCAGTTGGAAGGTGATACGATTATCTGTGAAGGAGGAACGGCCCAGATTACCCTAGTCCTTGCTGGTAATGGCCCATTTGATGTTACAATCGCTGGCGGAGATACAGGATCTGATACAACGCTTACAGGAGTCAACAATGGCTTTATCTACCAAGTAGATCCTGCGACTGGACTCATTTATGTGATGAACAACATCACCATGAATGCTCTTCCTCAATGTGCTTCTAACCCGAACGCAAGAGTAAACATCGACGTTGATGCTCTTTTAACTGCTGGAGACGAAATGGCAGCCCTTGTCCTTTGTGAAGGAACAGGTGATGTTATCCAACTTTCGGATCAGATTACTGGAGAAGATACTGGTGGAAGCTGGACGCAAGTCAACGGCTCTGCAGCTGGATCAGATTTCAATGTTGCAGCAGGTGTTGTGACAAACAATAGTCTTGCTCCAGGAGCCTACTCATTCACTTATACTGTAGGTAGTGGCGCTCCTTGTCCTCAAGATGCAGCAGATGTTGCGGTAGAGATTGAAGCCGGACCAAACGCTGACGCAGGTCCTGATCAAGCAATTTCCTGTGACCAACCTGTTGTTAACTTAGGAGCAAGCAGTATTCCAGGTTACACGTATCGTTGGGTAGGAACTGTTGCAGACAGTACTTCTTCTCAAACAACTACTGAAAATGCTGGCACCTTCACACTATTCGTTGCTTCTGGAACGCAGGGTTGTGAAGGTCAAGATGAAGTAATCGTCGAAAGTGCAGGTGATCTGCCAACCTTCGAGAATATGCTTCTTCGAGATGTCACCTGCTTTGGAGATACTGATGGAGCAATCTTCACTGGTGTTGATGGAGGAACGGGCCCTTACAACTACACACTAGATGGAGGTCCAACTCGTCTATCTGGACAGTTCACTAACCTGACACCTGGCATCCACGAACTTACCGTAGAGGACAACGAAGGTTGTATTTACACAGAGCTCTTCACTATTGAGGATGCGAAGGAAGTTGTTGTAGATCCAGGACCGAACCTCGAGATTCCATTTGGTAGCAGTCAACTCATCGAACTGTATCTAGAAGGTGCAATCGAGTCTGTACGCTGGCAAGGAGATAGCCTTCAGTGCTTGAGCCCTGGTCCAATTTGCGACCGTGTAATGCTCTATCCACAGTACAGTGGTGTATACCGAGTGACAGCGAGAGATTCTAACGGTTGTACCGCTAGTGCTCCACTGCAGCTAATCGTTCGTCGTGATCGTCCAGTTGGAGTTGCAAGTGGTTTCTCGCCGAACGGTGACGGAAACAACGACCTCATCTTTGTACAGGCACAAGAAGGTGTTTTGGAGGAAGTCAGCTCATTCCAGATCTTCGATCGTTGGGGAGAGCAAGTATTTGCTGCACCGGCTCACCAGCCGAACTCACCAGGATATGGTTGGAACGGATTCCTCAACGGAGAAGCAATGAACCCTCAGGTGTTCGTCTACTTTGCGGAGATTGTCTATACCGACGGAACGACGGATGTTATCAAAGGTGATATCACACTGACCAAATAGCATTAAGCACGCTAGGTGAACTTGAAACGCCGCATCTGATCTCGATCAGGTGCGGCGTTTCTCTTTTGTGTACTACTGCATTCTCGCGGAAGGACGACTGGGAGAATATAACGACCGTTTTAGCGAAAGCGAGAGATAGGGCATTTAGCCAAAGCTTCGATAGCCTTCACTTTCTGAAAAGAAGACAAATAGGTGAACAGCCCTGACTGAGATAGTGCTATTCCTTTGTCCTTCTGTTGCTCACAGATGCTGAGCTTGGTCGTTTTTGGATGTGGTAGCAAGCTTACAAAGACTAAAGCCACTCTATTCCTTCGACGGAGTAGAGCGGCTTTGTTTGGGGCAGATCACGTTTGCTATTTCGAGGTCAATTCGCAGCCATGACTTCGTTGGCAAGTTGAATGACGCCAAGTATGATGTACTGAACACCGATAGCCATAACGATAAAGCCCATGATACGGGTTAGCGCCTGTAAGCCGCCAAGGCCAAGTAATTTGAAGAGTGCAGGAGAGGACAGTAAAATCAGGTAAACGATAAGTGCAAGCGTAGCGATTACTCCAATGACAATAAGTCGTTGTTCGAGCTCTGCATACTCATCAAAGTATCCAATTAGAAGGCTGATACTTCCGGGTCCACTTAACATCGGCATGGCCATCGGGCTGAAGCTGATATCTTCCTTTTCCATGGCCTCGTTTTTCACAGGCACACTGACTGCCCTTGAGTCTGCCATTTTACCGTACAGTAGTCCATAACCAGAAGCCAGGATCACCAAGCCACCTGCGATGCGCATTGCGCTCAGACTAATTCCAAAAAAGGTAAGAATGACCGTTCCAGCTAAGAAGAACGCGATCAGTAGCAACGCGAAGTAGACTGCGGTCTTTACTGCAGTAGTACGACGTTCCTCTTTAGTGTGCGTAGGAGTAAGTGCGAGAAATACAGGAATCGCACCGATAGGGTTGACTACTGAGAAAAGTGAAGCCAAAACGGCTATGTAAAATTCTAACATCTTTCGTGTTTCTGATGCAAAGCTACACCATCGCTCAACGCAACTCTTGTTAATTCGTTACATGTGATATGGCCTTATCAATTCAAGCAACTGCAAACGAACTTATCCAATATGTCCAGCAAGGATTCTGGGATGCGGCAGCCGACGGCAGGCATCCTTGGCGACTTCCTGTCTTGATCACCGCGAATGAGGGGAGGATCGTAGTACTGCGTGGAATTGATGCCGAGCGCGGTAGCTGGATGTTTTTTACCGATGTGCGGACACCGAAAGCTGAACAGATAAGAGCTAAGAAAGGACAAGTCGCTGCGACAGTCTATCATCCCGTAGATCGATCACAGGTGCGTTTAAAAGGCATCACCACACTTCTTGCACATGATAAGAGGCGATCGCTTTGGGAGAAGCTATCTATAAGCCAGAAGAGCAGCTATGGAGCTTCTGTATCTCCAGGTACAGAACTAGAGGCCGCTGGAGATGGGCTTTCTGAGACTTGGACAAAGGGCAACCCTTCAAAGGCAGAGTTGGACGAGGCATTTGTAAACTTCGGCGCCTACACGTTCGAGATCTCTGAGGTCGAACTCTTAGTACTGCACAGCGAAGGACATCGTCGATGTCGATGGGAAGGCTGGAAAGGAGACAACTTCAAATGGTTGGTTCCTTAGACTGGACGCTAGCTCGCTTTGAGGAGTCGCTCAGTCAGCTGCTCAGTTTTTTTTAGATCGGTAGGCGATATAAGTTCTTGAGACTCACCAAATATTTGTCGGGCCTGTTGAAGGTGCGCTCTAGCCATGTGCAATTCCTCATTCTCAGCGTAGAAGATTGCTAGCTTTAAATGGCTTCGACCTAAGATCGGATCTGTTTTGGCGTAAGCTTCACGGGCAAAAGTGAGGCCTTTGCGTTGCTCTACAATTGCCTGAAGAACGTTCTCCTGGGATGAATAAAGGATGGCCAACTCACTAAATGCTTGGGCAGTTTCTTCAGGCGTCGAACCGTTTTTCACTATTCGATCGGTCAATTTTTGTTGCTGTGTAAGTGCAGCAGCATAATCGCCAGCAAGTCGAAGGCTATCAACAGCTCGACTCAATAGAGCAATGCTCGGACTTGAATACTCAAGCGCGACTTCGTCTTCATCCACAATGAGCTCTTGGATATTACCAGGAGCGAACTCAATACCATTTTGGGCGGCATCATCAGGACTATTGAATGCTGTCGTATCCTTTGGGATCGTCGTTTCGATTGGATCAATCACGGCAGGTGCAGCTTCTTCCGTGGAACCTGAATAGGCCCAAACACCAAAAGAGATTATTGCAACTAGAAGTGCGCCAGCAGCAATGGGCCAATACTTAAGCAATGACCCAGAGGCCTCTGGTGTAACAATGGAAGCTGGTGTGATCGGTGACTCTGGCAGAAGCTTCGCTGAAGCTGTTTCTACTTGTGGTAATTCTTCTACTTCTGGCAGACTTTCAATAGAATCCTCTATGGTAGGTGATTCCACCGTTGGTTCCACATGGGGCTCTTCTGGCAGTGCGTCTTCAACGGACGTTTCGGGGTCAACTGTAGATCCTGGGGCAGGATTGACATCGAGCTTGTCGAACTCGAAGGTGACATCACCATGTGTTGGCGAAACACTAGCGTTGCCAATACTTCCAACCACAAAGGGAAGTATTGTAGCACGCTCTTCGTCTTCCCCGAAAGGCTCAACTTCAGCCAAGAAGGCTAGAAATTCACCTTCAAGGTCAGGATCTTTATCAAACTGCTTGCGAATTCCTTCAATGATGAAGCGCAGGTCTTCTTGATGGTTCGGCGCCCACTTGACTTCAGACGCGATTACGCGGTGAGCTGGACTTAATTCAGTGCTCAATAAATCCCACGCAGTAGCGAGCGCTGCAGAAAGCGCCTTCCCATCGTCACGTGCGCTGACGACAGTTTTGACTAAAGTAAATGCAAGCGGTTGTTGCTGCATAGGAAAAGTAAAGTTGCCAAAATACACGGTTAGGTCGTGTTCAACGGTTTAAAGTCGCTGCTTGTGTATAAGGTTTTCTAACTATACGTGAAACAGCTGCTTTGGATACCTTGGGGCGAGGCCTTTAACTTCAGAATTTTACCCTATGCGCGTTCAGCTTTCGCGAAAACCTTTTGGCGACCACATCCTCTGTACACTCGGTAATGCAGATACACATATCAGCTTCGTTCCAGAAAGGAGTGGGTACATCCACCAGATTCGCGTGAATGGGCGTGACTTGCTGTGGAATTACGCCACAGGGCCTGAATTGACAGGGAATAGTGCATATCGCAACTTGGCGTTATTGCCTTTCCCGAATCGACTTTTGGAGGGCGAATACCAGTGGAATGGCCGATCTCAAGCCTTTGAGGTGAATAGCCCAGAAAGTAAGTCGGCCTTGCATGGCTTTGGCCCGTTAGTGCCCTTTTCTATCGAACGCTACGACCTTTCCGAGCAGAAGGCTACCGTGAAGCTCACCTATCTCCATCGGGAGTCTGAGCACCCTGTGAGCTATCCGTTTCTAGTGAAATTTGGCTTGGTTTTGAAGGTTGATATAGAGGCTCATTCGGTTACGTGGCAGTTTGGCGCGTCAAACCTTGGAGGAGCTTCTGCACCGGTTGGACTTGGCTGGCATCCGTACTTCTTACTCCCCGGAGGTCATGAGCAATGGAAGGTTCAGTTGCCTCCCCATGAGCACGTTTTGCTTGAAGATTCAATTCCGACAGGAAAGCGAACGGTAGGGCTTGGCGATCAAGCACCTATCAATACAGATTGGGATGATTGTTTTGCGTTGACAGATCCTGAATCATTGGAGGTTCAGTTGTTAGGTCCTGACTTTTCGCTTTCGCTAAAACAGCTGGGCAGTACGCGATACACTCAGATGTATGTTCCCGACGGAAACGAAAGTCTTGCCATAGAGCCGATGACCTGTGGCGTGGATGCATTCAATGTGAGCAAAGACGAGGTCGACTTAGCTCCAGGAAAGTCGATCTCAACAGGGATGATTATCTCGCTTTTGTAGCGCTTCGATCTTACAGGATGAGAGCTCCTTGCTTTTTGAGCTGATGAATTTTCGAATCCATTGGTTTCCACTCGTCTTTTTTCCAAGGAGGAATATTGCCTTGCAGCACATACGTTGAAGTAGTGAAAGCTGCAGCCAGCTGCTCAGCGATGACAGCTTTGGGTTCGGGAATGATCACGAAGTCAACTCGTGGCCCATTCGGAGCAAGTATTTGCTTTTCTGAGGAGAGAATGGCGAAGCGGAAATTATTGGCCATCCCGAATTGGATCTGGTGTTTTTGCGAAAGCTGAGGCGAGGATAATAGAATGCCTGAGGAGTCAATACTTGCGTTCATTGCCGCTCGATGATTGGCAATGGTCTCTTGAGCTCTGGAAGATATTTTGGTTGATGATCCTTGTGTTGATGTTCGAACAAGACCACCGTCAAAAGCGTCGATGATAAGCTCGTCCCTCAGACTGTATACGACGACCTGATTCGCCTTGAGTTTGGAGAAGGTTGAGTAGGCAATTGAGGTCGACCAACACACGCCCAACGTGAGCGCTACCCAATACAATCGGGCGCGTCGACGAAGTACGGCTGCACCAAGAAGGACTATACTCACTATGGCAAGTGTAGTAGAGGCTATGCTAGGCCAAAGCCCTGATACGAGTGCGTTCGGGAAGGACGCGATTAATTCCAAGCAGGCATTGCAAAGCCAGATGAACATGTAAGCAGGCACGTAAGCCCAGTAGGCGCTGCTACCGAAAAATGCGAATACTGCATCGACCGCTAATCCTCCAAGAAGGGTCGGCAAGGCTAGTCCGACAAGTGGAACTGCAAAGATGCCGGAGAGCAAAAAGTAGACAGGGAATTGATGGAAGTAGAAGGTCGTCAAGGGTAGTGTCCCGATTGTCGCTGCAATAGAAATAGCGTTGAGTTCGCCCATTGTATTGAGCCAGTAGTTTTCAGCGGCAAAAAGCTTCCTCAGGGTAGGGTAGAAGGCTAAGATTCCAGCGACGGCGCAGTAAGACAACTGAAAGCCTAGTTCGAAGAGGAGTTGCGGATTGAAGGAGAGAAGTACTATGGCACTAAGTCCTAAGCTGTTGAATCCATTGGCGTCTTTTCGTAAAATCTTGCCCGCGAAGAGGATTCCGAACATGACAGCAGAGCGCTGAACGCTTGGTGAAAATCCAGTAAGCGCAGCGTAAGTAAATAGGGATGCCCAGAAGACCAGTAATTTCAGCCAAGCGAGTTCTTTTCGCCAGCTAACGAGGCCCAGAATTCCAAGAATAATAGAGGCAATGATGCCGGTGTGGAGGCCTGAAACGGCAAGTACATGCACCGCTCCAGTGCGCGTGTAATTTTTACGGGTGTCTTCAGAGAGGCCGCTTTTATCGCCAAGGAGCAGTGCTTTGGCGACGGCCGCCTCGCTAGGTGTGGGAAGAGCCAGGGCGATGCGATGTGCGATCCAACTTCTCACCGCGGCGAGTCCTCCAGGAGCTTGGCCTTCCTTAAGAAGAATCATACCGAGCTCAGGTCCACCACTCAATTGCACAGGTGGGGCAAATGCTTGAAGCACTATTCCTTGGGACTTGAGGTAGGATGAATAATCGAAGGCATGCGGATTTGCAGCCCTATTGACCTCTGATAGCCTGGAATTGACGAGGTAGGTTGCTCCGACCTGCATGTTCTCGGTTACGCGTGGTGGAGGAAGCAAGATTCTCACTCGACTGTTGCCTGCTGTCCAACCGGAATCGGTTTGGAAGGAGGTGACTTTACCGTCGACCGAATACCAATTGGTAGATTTTGAGGGCTGGCGTTCTAGTTGAACAATGAAGGCTTTGGCTGAAGCTCCTTCTACGCTTGGCATTTCTGGCGCGTGTGTTATCCCAAGTAGAACACCGATGCAGAGTGCAGATGTCAGTACACCTAAGCCCCGGAACTTCGCTCGAGTCTGGATAGGAAGTGGCCAAACGAGAAGGATAACGGCAATGGCTGCTGTCGTCCAAAGGGCAATGTTGAGGTTTTGGTCCCCCAAGGGTAGTCTTGCGCAGGCGATTCCTGTAGCCAAGGCTAAGCCGATACGCATTGCTGGAATCAACTGCCAACTGATCATGGAGTCAAGGTAGTTCGCCTACTAATTCACTCAAGTTTGTCCTTTTCCACAACCTTCAGTCCTTTTCCCGACTTTTGTAGGTGCATGGTAACAACAGGCAAGAAACTCGTTTTAGGAATCGGAGGCTCATCCGGCAGTATTTATGCGAAAGTCCTGATGGACGATCTCGCCGGTCCGCTGCGTGACCAGTGGGATGCAGTGGGTGTGGTGATGAGCGACAACGCCAAGTTTAACTGGGAGTTAGAGCTCGGTAACAAGGACTACGAGAAGTATCCGTTTGACCTTTACGACAAGCGTGACTTTATGGCCCCTTTTGCGAGCGGCAGTGCGAAGTACGAGGCGATGATTGTCTGTCCTTGTTCGATGGGGTTGCTAGGAAGAGTAGCCCATGGCATCAGTGACGACCTACTCACGCGTGCTTGTGACGTTATACTCAAGGAGCGACGGAGATTGATCCTTTGTACACGTGACAAGCCACTGAGCTTGATTCACCTGCGCAACATGGTTCAGCTCACTGAAGCTGGAGCGATCATTTCTCCTTGCAACCCTAGCTTTTACTCAAAGCCTACTGATTTTGAGGGGCTCGCACGAACGGTGACTAATCGAGTGTTGGACTTGGCTGGATTCGATCTTACGGGTATTTACCGTTGGGGGGAAGAGTAGGGAGTGGCTTGTCCCTCGATCGCGACTACGTCAGCTCCAACGGGATGACGCTAGGTTCGGATGACGGAAATCATTTACGTAGCGTCATTCCGACGGTAGTCGTGAGGAACGAGCTGACGGAGTGGAGGAAAAGCGGTCGTGTTTCATTGTCGCTTGTCCCTCGATCGCGATTATGCCCGTCATTCCGATTGGACTCGCGACGTAGGAGCTGAGGGAATAGAGGAACAACGGGATGACGCTTGGGAAAGGAGTTAATAATCGAAAGAAATGAAGTAGGTTTTGGCGCAAGCTGAAAAATCTGAAACCGTGCGCGAGTTAGGCTGTTACTTGCATGCTCGCATTGCCCGACATTTAGCTGAACCACGTGAAGAATCTTGCCTACCTAAATAAGTATTTCCTGCGCTACAAGTGGCGGGTGTTGAGTGGTATGGTGTTCGTGAGTTTGAGCAACTACTTCAGGGTGCTACAGCCTCAGGTAATTCGTGAAGCGCTTGATCTTGTTGTTGAGAACCTCGGCTTTTACCGCAGTATCGCAGAGTTTGACCATGCACGTGAAGTGCTGTTTGATTCGCTCGGACAGACGCTACTTCTGTTTGGTGGGCTAGTCCTTGTGCTCGCGCTCATGATGGGCGTGTTTATGTATTTGATGCGGCAGACGATTATCGTTGTGAGTCGATTGATCGAGTACGACCTTCGAAAAGACATCTACGATCAGTATCAGAGCTTGAGTCGCGGCTTTTACAAGCGTAATAAGACGGGCGATTTGATGAGTCGTGTTACGGAGGACGTGAATAAGGTGCGCATGTACTTAGGGCCTGCGGTTCTGTATGGCGTCAACCTCTTTAGCATATTCATTTTTGTGATCTACGCGATGCTCCAGGTCAATGTTGAATTGACGCTCTATGCGTTGGCTCCGCTGCCTATTTTGAGCGTGACGATCTATTACGTGAGTGATTTGATCAATCGTCGATCGACGGTGATTGCGCAACAGATTTCGACGCTAAACTCTACTGCTCAAGAGGTTTACTCTGGAATACGTGTGGTGAAGAGTTACACGCAGGAGAAGAGTTTGGGCGCTGTGTTTGGCGAACAGACGGAGGATTACCGTAAGAAAGCGATGGGCCTTGCTCGCGTAGATGCGGCATTCTTCCCGATCATGATCATGCTCATTGGAGCATCGACAATTGTCACCGTTTACGTTGGCGGATTGAAGGTGATCAGTGGTGAGATTACGCCTGGCAACATCGCGGAGTTCGTGATTTACGTGAACATGCTTACGTGGCCGGTTACCGCTATCGGTTGGATTGCATCTGTGATTCAGCAAGCGGAAGCTTCACAAAAGCGGATCAATGCATTCCTTTCAGAAGTGCCTGAGGTTGAGGATGACCTTAGCCTTTCGGCAAAACCAATCATTGGTGACATAGCTTTTGACAATGTCTCGTTTGCGTATGATCGCGAAGGTGCGCAAGCATTGAAAGACGTTTCGTTCTCCTTGAAGAAGGGCGAAAAGATGGCGGTTATCGGTCGGACGGGGTCGGGTAAATCAACGTTGGTTGAACTCCTATTGCGCAATTTTGATCCACAATCTGGGCAAGTTCTCATCGATGGGGTAGACTTAAAGGATCAACGCTTGGCGAACGTTCGTCGCAGCATCGGGTACGTCCCGCAGGAGGTGTTCCTTTTCTCTGACACGGTAGCGGATAACATCGCTTTTGGTTGTTCGGAACCTCCGACGCGCGAGGTGATTGAGCGCTATGCATCCTATGCGGCCGTGCACGAGGACATCCTGGATCTTCCGGAGAAGTACGACACCTTGGTCGGTGAGCGTGGCGTAACGCTTTCAGGAGGACAGAAGCAGCGTGTGAGTCTTGCCCGTGCATTGATAAAGCAGCCTGAGATTGTCGTCCTTGATGATTCGTTAAGTGCCGTCGATACAAGTACGGAGCAGAAAATATTGGGTTACTTAAATGGTGAGCTGGCCAATAAGACAGCCATCATCATTACGCATCGCATCTATGCGCTGCTGTCTTTCGATAAGATCATTGTTTTGGACGAAGGTCGCATCGTAGAGCAAGGCAAGCACGAAGAGTTGATTGCTAACGGTGGGTATTATGCCGAGCAGTTTGAACGTCAGAGTTTGGAAGCTGCGGAGGGGTAGGTGTAGGTTACGAACAAGTAGTCTCTGTTGAGCGATTTCAGTACTATTGACTTGATCGTACATACAGCAGTCTGAAGCTTCTGGTTGAACATTTACCTAGCATAGTGTTCATTAAGAAAGCGCAAAAAACTGATGTTCCAAGATGGATTGGGCGATTAACCCAACGAGTAGGGTGGTGGTGGTGAACAGTATAGGTAATAGTGTTCAGATCTGCTATTACAAGACTGTGCGACAATGGAAAACTCGATCCACAGTGAAGAAGTATTAGGTTCCCTCTCAATTTAGACTCTACTGTGCTAATCAGGATAAATAGCCTATTTTAAGGGATTAGAGTTTTGCTGAGCGACCCTGTAAATATAAATACAGTCACTCTCTCACGATTACCTTAATAGCTTACACTAACAACCCTTAACTTAAAGACCACTAAAACAAGGTTCTTTTGTAACGCCAATGACATATTTGCGTTAATAGTGGGTTATTCTCAACGAGATGAGTTACTATTATGGTCCATCTTAATCATAAATTAAAGACATGTTGAAAACAAAAATTCTTTCTACGCTTAAAGCGGTCATAATCCTTAGTTCTTTTTTCACAGTCATATTTCAATCTTGCTCTGAAGAAACACTAAATGCGGGGTTGAGTACACCTAACGATTCGCAAAATCATAACCTAGAAAAAAGGAACGATAATTCAGTAACATCAGTAACATCAGTAACATCAGTAACAGGTGCTTACGATGCTGTAGTTTCTGACTTCGAAAAGATTTTACTTGAAGCTCAAAAATTACCTGCATTCAGAACATACATACAGTCTAAAGCAGGACACATCGCGGGAAATTATGAAGTTTCTTTACTAGTCGAAATGAATCATGCCTCACTCACCGACAACTTAAGCCTAAGACAGCATTTAGCAAATAGTGCGGTTGCTGCGCTTGGAAATGAGACAATATACACTGAGGGGTATTTGGCTTCTGGATTATTACTTCAATACCCTGCGCTTTCTATAGGCCTGTATATACCAGATAGCAACGAAAACTTTGACTACTCTATTGAGGGCGCCAATGTGACGGGTGTACTAAGCAGTCTAAAAGAGAATGATATTTCAGAGACCTTAACTTACTACACTCCTGCGGGCGTGATTACAAGTATGCCATTTGATGATGAACCAGATGATGTGTTTTTATTTGTAGATTCAAGGAGCTCTATCACCGTATTGAGTAAAACGGAACAAAGAGAAGACAATACCATTGGAACAATAGAAAATTTCACGTTCTGTCTCGATTTGTGGACTAATTTAGAGACGGCCAACACACTATTAAATAATGAACAACAGTACATTATTGTAAATGGAGCAAATATCTTAAATCCTGAGTACAATAGACTACTATTGTCTCGAACTGCATTGTTTCAAATGTATAATTCCTTCTGTTTAAGTACAGAGGTTGAAGAGCCTGTTGATCCTAACACTTTAGAGCCACGCGGCGCAACTTGTACGTCTGCACAAAGAACTAATCTAGCAAGTGATGAATTTTTCACAGGTATAGATTTCGGATACGGTGACAATCAAGATTTAAGACGGGAGTGGTGTGCTGGAATGTTCAATGTCGATTGTCAAATTAGAGTAGATGCAGTTCTCTTTACTATCCCAGCAGGAGGAACAATTGGGAATGCAATACCTAGACAGATCACCAAGTACTTGGCTTTTAAGAAAAAAGATGTCAAGAATGACGAATACCTTGCATTTGATCTTCCAATGACTGTTTGGAATGGAACGTGGGAGTGCGCTGAGGGCCTTGCAGCCCAGTCTATGTTGTATAATCTAATTGGCATTGATGAAGACGGAGGGGGCTCTTCCACTACACTAACTGTCGGTTACGATTCTGAATTCGAAGTTGAAGATCCAGCAAGTGGGGAAACTACTACTACTACTACTTCAACTCAAATTGAAGTTGAATACTCATCCAGAGATGCCCTCCTAGGTAACTTTTACGTGAATTTTTGTGATGACATTCTCGATGCGCAACTTCCGGGATTACCAAGTCGTAAAGGCACCCAATACTCAGGAGCATCATACTATCACGTATTTATTCGAGAGGGGCTCGCTGATTAAATCGAATAAATATGATTCGATTTTCTAAAGCACCATACATATTTTTTGTTCTTGTGCTAACGTTTTTTGGAAAAAAGATGTTAGCACAAGAACATTCGATAAGGATATCATATGGTGCAGTTGACATGGCATTAAATCAGCCGTCACTTGGAATCTCATTAGATTTTCAAACAAAGTCTAAGATAGGCTTCAATACCTCTCTGTTTTACGGTAGAAAGAGGGAAACTGAAAGGGTTCAAAATATTACTAATTTTCAAAGTGTAGGCGTTGTTGGCCAGTTCAACGTTGTGCCAACGGACAAAATGATTGATTCGCTATTAATTAACAAGGAGCCAAGTAGCGGATCAAAATACGTTTACAACACTCATCATTACCTTCTAAGTGCAGGAGTTTCTTATAAAATTAATTGGAACGAGAGGCTAGTATCTGAACCTGGAATATATCTTGGTATTAGAATAGATAGCTATCAGGATGTGTCTCTCGTTGGACAGTATCAATATAATAATCAATTCTCTTCTTCTACATCTTTCCCTACCTTCATACAGATTGAAAAACGTGCTGTTGCGAGTATACGAGGAGGAGTTCGTACCTCCTTAGCTTATAAGTTAAGTCAAAGCACTTTGATAGGCATAGCATTTCAAGGTGACATTTCACTGCAGGAGAATTTTTACTTCGGAGTAGGTTTAATTGAACTTAAAACGACTTTCTAATGAAATTTCTATACTTATCTGTACTTATAGGTTTCACTACTATGCTCTCTGCTCAGAATAAAGCCATCCAGCTATTTTCAGAAATAGGAATTACAAGGAGTAGCTATCACAAACTCAATGGTGGAAGCGTTTCATTTGGAGCCCAGCTTTCCACCAAAGGCCTTGAACTTGGTTTGGGAGTTGAACATAACCTCTTTAGCGGAGATCGTCTTGACTCTGCAGAAGGCTTAGAAAGTGCATCTGAACCAGGACTAGTCTATTATAGAACTGATGAAAACAGACCTTTATTTTTCAACTTTGAGCCCAAAATTGATAATGTAAATGACTTAGGATATTTTATCTCCATTGGGTATACAAAGCAACTCTCTCCTAAGCTGGATATACAGTTAGTATGTCGAGGATCAAGGATAATGAGAAATGCGAATTACATTGGAGCAAATCTAGGTAGTACCAACCTGACAGGAAACATAGGCCTTGATTCAGTTTATATGTTGATTCCAATTCGTGTAGTAACTCAATTCTATTCAATCGGTCTTCAACCTGGTCTCTTATTCCGTCTCAAAAAAAATATTAATCTATACACTAGGCTTTCATTCTCTCACGGAGCTAGTTCGTGGTATACATCTGTCCGAGGAGGAATAGCAGTCACTTTAAAGTAGTGTTTGTGCCCGTTCTCGATATACTTTGGATAGTTTACTAGCATGTTGCGGGACCGTCACGTGAACAGGTTAGGTAATAGTGTTCAGCTATCTACATTGAAAACTAAAACTGTCCCTTGAGCTAAAAGAGAGGCTAGCCTGCTTGGAGGACAAGGTGTTTGGCCATTGGAAATTAATATAGCAATAACCATTCAAACGTCTTATATTGATGTTGCAAACCCAAAAACTGTAAATCATGCTAAAATTCTTAAAGAAGTTTATACTCTACGGAGTATTAGCAAGCGCCATGGGGAGCTATGTGTATGATAGTTTACCGCACAAAGAACCACCGACTAAAGTCATAGCTCCTCCTCCACAGAGTTCCTCTGTTGGTTCCGACTTAGCTGCCGCTATCTTCATCATCCTTGGGATCGTATTTGTAGGCGGGGAAATCTGCTTATGTGGCGCTTGCATGGGAATTTCAGCTCTCACAGGGATAGTATTTGTTATTCTTGGGTGCTTGATAGCATAAAGGCCTTCTTTGAAGGCGTTAAGAAGTCAACTAGACGTGTCTTCCGGCAATGCTATTGCCCGTCGCAATATCATGAGCTATAGAGTTGCTCGCACGTTGCACCTCTCGAAAGGATTTCAATTTCGAATGTCGACGCGGGGTGTGATGAAATGATACAGCTCAGCCTTTTACCTCATGAGCAGTCTCGCTGGGAACTTTCGGGCTCACAAACACTCCAGACTCTTTCACCATCGATATGCCGACAAAGAGGATGTCAAAGTTACTTCTTCATACTTAATGGACGAGAAGTATGGTGCTGAAAGTAGAGACTTGTACCAACGAGGTTATGAAACTAGATTGGGTGTTCCATTGAGAACTACCCGTATTTGTCTGCACATCTGCAGTGACCAATCTTCCACGTGAATATCCTGTTTGACGCAAATTCAGAAAACTGTCTCAAGTTAAGCCAAAAAGGGTGCGGTTGAAAGGAAAAAGTCGGTTAATGGCCAGTGGAGCGGGGTAGAGGTGAGACACTATTAGGTCTAGGCTCGCATTAGTGCCCTAAATCGTCGATACATGATGGAACTTGACTGAGAAATAGCTTAATTGGCTTTAAATTTCAATGATGTTGAGTAAATACAGTATCCTGATTATTATGATCGCCTGTGCCTTAGTGATAGGGTGTGAACCTGATGAAGTAAGGGAACCCGAACAGGAAGAGACAAATAGTGAAACCTCCTATAATTGTGACCGTGAAATACAATTCCAGTATGAAAATATAATTATTCCTGAAGAGAACACTTTAGGATTTGGATATGATGTAGTACAAACAAACAACCACAAGTATTTACTCGTTTATTACACTGCCCCATCATCAAGTGACGGTGTTCATGCAAGGATCTTTGAACTAAATAATAATGGAACAAGCACCCTGCTTTATAACTTGCAAGGGGTAGAGTTCGCAGGAAGGACCTTTACTGGATCCAACGATGACCATGAACCTAGAATCTATAGATACGGCTCAGACAATTTAATACTTGCCAGTGGGTTTGGCTTATTCTATTTAGATTGCATAAATAGAGTTGCTCCAGAAAATCTATTCCCCGACGCTGAAGGAGTATTTATACATGATGTTGACGTGTCTTTTAATGGATCCATAGCAGTTATAGGATTGTTTGCAGACTCTACAGATGGAATTTTCGGTGTGATGTACACTCAAAATCGGTTATCAAGGTTCAAAAAAGCTCAATTAGAGCTAAGTGATTTCCCAGATCCATCATATTATGGTGATCTTAGGATCAGATTTAACGCCCAAGCCACATCCATGTACGTAACATCCAGCGTATTGGATGGGCTTTCATATCAAATTTATAAGGCAAATTTGAACGCACCTCCAGAATACATCAAACTTAGATCTCACCCAACGAGAAGAAGGGCAAGAACAGTAAGTAGAAAATCAGCTGCATCTTCCAGAAGTGGAGCATACTTTTACCAAGCTTATGTTTTTGGTGACGTAAATTATGACAGCATGTTTATTTTTAAATCAGATCTTCTTGGTGAGGTGTTAGACACAAACTTTTACATAGGCAGAGTTGATGCTTCTGAAAGGTTTACACTAGAATCTGTAGCGTCTCCATATGCAATTACAATGAGTAATAGATATATTGGATTCTTTGATTCTAATAGAGGAGTAAAGAGATATTCTAATATTGAAGAATTTTACTGCACAAATGGTCGACTTACCGTACTCAACGACAATTGCTGGCAAGGTTACTATTTCGATATTTCTAACGATATTAACAACGGCCCAAGAACTCTAAAAGTATCCGAGAGAAGAAAGGTCTGCAATTAAGTTCAGCCTGGCACATCATAAAAAGTTATCTGAGATGCCTATATATTATTTTGAAGACTAATCATACCTGATGACACCGTCAGGGCAAGATTCTTCAGCAGTTAATCTCACGATCTTAGTCGCTTCATGCCTATATTCAATGTTATAAGCAGAGTTTCCTGTGTCTGCTTTAATCCAGAATTTTCTTTCGCCGCAATTTACTTCGGTATGCAGTTCCATGTTGACTGTATTTTGACCATTACAATAGACGTATATATTTTCAAAATACTCTTCGACTTCACCATACCCTCTAAATCCACTACAATTACAACGACTACAGGACTCTACGTACTTAGGGTCTACTGATTAATTCCTTAGGATATTCTTATTGTTAGGTTTCTTCCTTGAACTGGCCATTGAAGATTTGAATATGTTGATTTGGCTGCCCTGTTGTTACTAGCGCTACCGAATACCTCGATTTGGGCATTATGCAAAGTATAAAAGAGGCAAAGCAAAACCCTTGCGAGTTCGCCCATAATATTGACCGCCATGGTAACCAAGAATAATTCACCTATCGCATGCTTCGCCTTGCGACTCATTAAGTTTCCTAGACGATAACGACGTTTCGCTAATCCAAACCAGCCTTCAATTGGGTTTCGTTCGCCTGGGGTCTGACTTTCTCTCATAGCTGCATCGTAAATAGCTCGCTTGGCGGGATCTTTTGGTGGCCTGCCTTGTGGCTTAGCTACATAAATGATTCCGCATAACTTGAAGTACGCTCGATTCGTATTCGACAAATATGCTTTGTCGACGAATATTTTAGCCGGATAATAACCGTGTCGCTGGGCATAACGCTCGCACGCCGCGATGGCAACACACCCTTCGTGATAAGCTTCAAAGCTTGCAGCCTCAACTCTTGCTATCCCGTTGCTAAGACTAACATCTAACTTAGGGCCAAACTCAACGCGAGCACCGGCTTTACCTCTTACGATTGGACGGATGTGCGGTTGATCCAGACTTACTATTCGATGATCACATCGATAAGATTTAGCGTCAAGCATTTCTCGCTGTTGGCGTGCGAGTTCACTACACACAAGTAATCGCTTATATTGTGCAGCGCTTAATACATCTTGATGCGCATCGATTTCAATCAGTAGAGCATACAGGCTATCAACATGCTTGAGGTCACGCTCAACCCATTGGAGTTGCCGACGTCTTTGTTTGCGGATCAACTTCATAGACGGCCTTCTTTTACGGCTAAAGCCTGCAAATGCCTTACGCGCCTTTGTACGATAAGTTCTAGGTTTTGCACTTGGTGCACAGCCCCGCAAAACACAGGCGCTCCATAGTATATCAATAATCGATTCAAGTGAAAGGCGTGCATGATTAAGCAGACCAGTGTCTGTTGGATAAGAAATGTTGGCAGGTGCGCAAGTAGCATCCAAGAGCAAGGAACCTTGATTAGGTTTAAGCGGCTGTGATTTGGAAGCCGGTTGGTCTTCGGCAGTAGTTGCGGATACTTCATCTGTCGATTCTCCTTTGGAAATGTCGCCGTCTTCATCGTCAGACTCTTCAGTACTGGAATTATCGTTGCGTTCAGCCATTCGTCGTTGTTCGAAAATGTCTGCCAACGTTTCCGAAAGTGCAGCCGCGCCGCTATCGCCGAGCCACGCTCGCCAATGTGTCAAGGAGGAGGAATCAAAAGCTGGAGTTACTTGAAAACCGGGAAAGCCGCAGAAGAACTGAACATAAACGTTCTCGTTGATGAGTTCAAGAGTTCGTTCATCTGATAAGCCTTCTATGTGCTGGACGAACAGTGCGCCCATAACAAGACGAAGATCAAGCGTAGGCCTCCCTGGCCCATTGAGTCGAGGTGCAGTAGGACTTGCAACAAAAACCATCGAAAGTGTATCCCATGGAATCAGATCTGCCATAATAACCCACCTGTTTTTTGGGTTGAGCTTTTGCAGAGAAGGGACTGAAAAATTATCGAAACTGAGTTGGGAAGCTGGTGAATAGCGAAGCACGGCTGCAAGGGTTTAGGCCAATAAAATACGAAATCCATACATAATACCTTAGTCGAATAAAGCTTAACACGCTGATTGTTAGTGCTTTTATTATAAATCAGTAGACCCTA
>JBGCGF010000045.1:0-50354 GCA_045110575.1 Saprospiraceae bacterium | reverse complement strand
CAGCACCACCACACTCAATTGTTACGTTGGCCGGTACACTCGTCCATGTTGGAACGCCTGTATCCGTGTAGTTCACAATTTGAACTGCGGTCACTGTATTGTTGCAATTGTCGGTTGCTGTAAATGTTCGGTGAACAACGTACTCATTTGCAGAAGCTCGTGAAACCTCAGCTTCCACAACTGCTACGTCGACGGCACTGTCACAGATATCTGTTGCCGTCGCCATGTCTGTTGGCATTGCATCACCACAATTGAGATCAGCTGTTGCAGGTACACTTGCAAAAGTTGGTGCAGTTGTATCCTCTATCGTCACGACTTGAATAGCTGTTGCTGTATTGTTACAATCATCTGTTGCCGTAAACGTGCGGATGATCGCATCACCAGCACAACTTGTTGCGCCAGCACTTTCTACTACCGTTACTACTACTGAGGCATCACATACATCCGTTGCTGTTGCCATCGTACTTGGTGTAGCTGCGCCACACTCAATCGTAACCGCTGCAGGTACACTCGCAAATACTGGATCTGTCGTATCCTCTATCGTTACGACTTGAATAGCTGTTGCAGATCGGTTGCACTCCGTGTAGGCCATGAGCGTAGGGCTCGGCGCACGCCGGACACTGCAAGAAACGACAGCTGATTCGGAGACCGTCACAACTACTGATGCATCACATACATCCGTTGCTGTTGCCATCGTGCTTGGTGTAGCTGCGCCACACTCAATCGTTACTGCAGGAGGCACACTTGCAAATACTGGATCTGTCGTATCCTCTATCGTCACCACTTGAATAGCTGTTGCTGTTCTGTTACAATCGTCCGTCGCGGTAAACGTTCGGATGATTGCTGCGCCTGCACAACTAGCAGCGCCAGCTGATTCTACTACCGTCACAACTACTGATGCATCACATACATCCGTTGCTGTTGCCATTGAAGTTGGTGTAGCTGCTCCACATTCTATCGTAATTGCAGCAGGTACACTTGCAAATACAGGTGGTGCCGTATCCTCTAGCGTTACAACTTGCGTTGCTGTTCTTGTATTTCCGCAATCATCCGTCGCGGTAAACGTTCGGATAATCGCTGCACCAGCACAACTAATAGGTCCTGCTGATTCTGCAACCGTTACTGTTGGGGTTCCACAGCCATCCGTTGCCGTAGCCATTGTTGTTGGCGTAGCTGATCCACATTCTATCGTGACAGCTGGAGGAACAGAGGTAATCGTTGGAGGAGTGGAATCTTGAGTATCTACTGACTGCGAGTCGTTATCTGAACAAGCTCCTCTTGTTACAGTAAGTGTTACGTTACTTGTTCCACAACCAGTAAAGCTTACATTATGAGGTCCAATTCCTGATGCAGAAGCAACTGAACCGTTTGCCCCAAAGCTCCAAGCATATGTAGTACCAGATGCTTGCGCAACGGCAGAGAAAGTGATAGCCTCATCTTGGCAATCATCGCCTGAATAGTTAATCGTAGCGACAACACCACAATCTGGATCATCACAATCTGTGAGACCGTCAAGGTCATTGTCAATTCCGTCGTTACAAATTTCAGGTTCGCCGACGGTTGTCACACCACTAAATTCTGAAGTGTTCGCAATTGCTCCAGCTTCTGTAGCTATCGCAGTTACTACATCCGAAACGGAGAGTCCTTTACCTGCAACATTGAACGTAAATTCAAATCGATTTTCATTTTTTGTTGTAGTAGCTCCAGTACCATCTTCGGTATAACTACCAGTCGAACTGTCGTCATCATCAGCGCCACCTTCTATAAATGATCCTAATAGCGTCTCACCTTCTCCAAAAGAAGTTGCGTATCCAACCGGCAAAGGGCTTGGATTAGGACCAGCATCAGCGATGTAGAAATCCACAATTGAACCAGGTCGAGTGTAACCAATAACCGTTAAGCTATTACCATTAAGTGTTGACGACTCAATGATAGGCATGTTGAACAAGTCATTTGCTCCACCGTCAGAGTCACCGTTATCATTTCTATCTACACCTGGGTCCTGAAGGTCAATTGCAAGTCCTCCGTTATTTCCAAAAGAGTTATTACGTAGACAATTATTATCGCTAGCACCTGAGGTTACAAAAATACCGTTGCCGGTATTATTACGAATAATATTACCAATTTCATTTAAGTTGGTGTTTGTGAACGTAGAGCTACAGCCTATCCCATTGCCCTCAGGTCCTAAACCGTTGATTCTGACACCATCACCATCATTACCTAAAGCAGTCACGCCATCAGCACCGACTCCAATATAGTTACCTGCTGCAGTTCCATCATTTACGGATTGGAATGCAATACCACCTCCATTATTACCACTCACGATGTTACGCTCGGCAACATCATTGACTCCATCTCCATTCGTTCCAACACGGGTATTCGTGTTATCCTGTGTCGTTTCTACTCCATAATCACCATTACCAACAGCAGCATTACCCGTCACATCAGTACCTATATAATTACCTGCTATTACCGCATTTAGATTAGCGCCAGTATACCCGATGTATACTCCATCGTCTACGTTACCTGAAATAACATTCCTCTCTTCTACATCTCTAATACCATCCGAATCGGTACCGATGAGTGTATTATCCGAACCAGCGAAAGTTGCAATACCGAATCGGTTTGGCAAAGGATTCATACCTGTTGCATCCAAACCGATATAGTTACCCGAAATCCTTACATCATCTTGATCGTGCAAATGAACACCTACTTGCACAGAACCTCCAATAACGTTTCTAAGAATTGAACCATCTGTTTGCGCTAGTCGATCATCGTAACCAATTACAACTTCACCTGTAGATCCTCTCAGCCTTATTCCGTAATTATCGTTTCCTACTGCAGCTGTTCCTGTCTTGTTTAGACCGATCCAGTTTCCAGCAACTAATGCATCAATACCGTCCCTTATATAGACTCCGTTATTGAAATTTGAAATTATGTTTCCTTCATTTGCATCATTAACGCCATCACCGTTGGTTCCAATCGCTAATTCATCTGTATAGTAAATCGCTATTGCGTCTATTCCCCCTCTTGCAGGAACGGTACCATCAGCTAAAAGACCAATACTGTTTCCCCAAACATGAATGTCAGAAAGACCCGCGGTTAAAGCGTACACTGCACGTCTAAAGTGATACACTGACAATCCCGAAACTTTTACATTTCCTTCTTCGAGTCTAATCGCATCAAAATTTGAGGTATTATTTCCAACAAGTTGGATCTGCAGCGTACGTCCTGCATTCCCACCCTGAACAGCGCCACTTTGCG
Source organism: Saprospiraceae bacterium (assembly GCA_045110575.1). Taxonomy (GTDB): domain Bacteria; phylum Bacteroidota; class Bacteroidia; order Chitinophagales; family Saprospiraceae; genus CALDTK01. The sequence continues at coordinate 47,090 of JBGCGF010000045.1, read as the reverse complement.
TGTATCCTGTCAAGTGCATGTGAGAATCTGTAATTCTAGGCAGCTCCCATGTTAAAGAGATGGTGTGAGGCCCCGAACCAGGAATCATAAAGAGCGAGTGCTCCCATCCTGCAGTTTTGGCGAAAGCAGGATAAGATCCCAACGGAGTATCTTCTTGATCCAAATTTGTATTCGGAAGCTCATTGGCATTTTCAACCATCTGATCAAGTGATCCTTGACCATCTGCATTTGTATTTACAATCGTGTTGAAGTTAAATCCAAAGTCGTTTCCTGTATGGTCGGTTGTTACATTAACTGTAACTACTGATTGAGCGACTTCGGTTCCTGTAGTAAGAGCTGATAGCGTTTGACTGCCAGAGTTTTCATCAGCATCTACTTTTGCTGGATCTGCTCCACCTACTTCATCACGATCTACACCTGCATAACTAGCTTTGAAAGTCTGAACTGCAATCGGTGTATCTCCTGTTGAGTTACTTCCACGTATCGAACCTACTGTAGAGTTTACAACTCGTACCTGATATTGAGCAATATCCAAGCTAGTGAAGCTATATGCACCACTTGCATTTGTAGTTGTGCTCGAAACATAAGCTCCTGCATTCGTGTATAGTTCAACTTCGACACCTGAAAGTCTAATAGCTCCACTAGAGAAACCACTTGAAACTGCTGAAGTATTCGCTTGTGAATAGGTTCGGCCACGGCCTCCACCATAATTAACGTCTTCGAAAATTGTACCTGCAATACTTCCACAACCTTCATCGATAACCAAGTCCAAGTCATCATCTATTCCGTTGCCACAAACCTCAGGACAAGCTATTCGGATGCTAAAGCATGTGTTAGGTGCCGTACAAGTTGAACCCGTTGGCTGAACACAGACGGTTCCAATGTCCCCAGGAGTCAAAGAACTAAGATCCAACTCTACTGAAGTTGTACCTGCACCTGAAGCAACTGAACCAACAGACGTGGTCCATACATAAGAAGTCGCACCTACTACAGGCGCAATTGTGAAATCATCGGTACCTGGAGAACAGGCATCGAAAACACAACCAACGATCTGAGCATAACCTGGATAAACGATGTCACCATTGTTATCTCTAACCGCAACGGCATACGTTCCCCAAAATTGACCTGTGACCGTTACGTCACCGCTTGCATCTGGTGTAAGGTTATTGGCAACCCAAGAGGCACCATTATCTAGTGAGACGTCATACGGAGTAGCTCCAGAATTTGACGAATTTATCCGGATAATCACTTCTCCATCAGCAGATGCACAATCAGAAACATCTACCGAGGTGATGTTATCGATTGTAAACGCTCCACTTTGACCATACGCATCAGCGCTAAGAAAAAGTGAGAAGAGCAAAAAGAGGATCGAGCTGACGACTGGGAATGTCTTTGCCATAAGTGCTTGATATAAAGAGACTTGTCGACACAATGCACGGGATACACACCTACACAAAACCCCAGTATAGAGTTTCAAAATTGATTGAATGCGTTGGTATAGTTCTCCCATGATGGTTCTTGTGCCACTTGGCATAAGGCAAAAGCTGTACCACGGATTACTGGGGCTCCTATATATTTTTCGGGTAAAACCTGCCGCTTTACAGCCGTACTCCTGCTATTTTTAGCGGTCCGGCGCCGGGGCATACAAGTGAGCTACCCATCAATCTACCACCTACAGGGTAGTCGTACTTTCCTAGTGATTTGAGATGCAGCTTAACGCCGGAATTCATTTTGGCCAATTTGTCCTTCGAACGAATCAAAAAACCATTTTGCCTTATCTATAGCATGTGCCAAGTAGGATAGTACAGTCATGCATACTTCTCGACGTCGACGTTATTCTCATCCATCAGAGAATAAACAAGCATTGAATAGCGGTTGCATCCTACACTATAAAGTGCAGGACCTGAATCAATCTCATAGAACAATACGGAGTTGTTAGACCTAACTGGCCTCAGCAAAAATCCGAGCGTAGTCCGCGCTGTACTTTGTGAAGTCGTCTGCGAAGGTGGTGACTACTACTCCACTTTCAAGCTGTTCAGCGACCTTGATTGCGCCAGCCAGGTTACCAGCAGCTGAAGGACTAAGTAGCAATCCTTCTTCACGAGCTACACGCTTGACCATTGCATCAGCTTCGGCATTGCTGACTGCAGCCATTCGATGAGGTACTAGCGGATCGTAGATTGGTGGAATGCGGCCAGCAGTAGCCATGTGCTTCCAACCTTCAAATGAGTGATCTGAAGTACTTGGTTGCAGTGCAACGATGCTCACACCCTTCACATGCTCTCGCAAGTATCGCCCAACCCCCATTTGAGTGCCAGACGTCCCGAGCGCAGAAACAAAGTGTGTGACAGCTCCTTCTGTCTGTGCTACGATCTCAGGTCCCGTCGTAGCATAGTGCGCACCCCAATTATCGGGATTCGCATACTGGTCAGCGAGAAAGTACTTATTAGGCTCACTTTCGTAAAACGCTCGCACTTGCTGCTGACTGCCATCAACACCTAAATCTCCTGGGGTTAGCACAAGGTCAGCCCCCAAGGTGCGCATCATGCTGATTCGCTCTTTACTTGCTGTCTCTGGCAAACAAATCTTCACCGGCAATCCAAGCGCTGCCGCCACTGCGCTGTACGCAATTCCAGTATTACCGCTCGTTGCATCAAGTAGAATTTGGCCTTGACCATAATCTCCTCTGAGAATCGCCTGCTTTATAATGTTGAATGCAGGTCGCGATTTAACGCTACCTCCGAGCTGCATCCATTCAAGCTTTGCCATCACCTTGACTCCAGCTTTCGCAAAAACATGCTTAAACTCATAGAGAGGTGTATTCCCGATCAACGTTGAAACATGCTCGATTCGAGATTCTAGCTTTCTGTCGGTTTCGTTGGTGATGACGGTCATAGGACTGGTTTTGGCGCAAGCTGAAATGAAATAACGCTGAGACTTCACTGAAGCTCAGACAGATACTCATTTACAGCTAGCATTAAATGATGCCTCAATCAAATCGCAACTAACGTTCCAAGAAACGTACGAAATGAGATGCATGACCTCTTAAAACCCAAATCAGAGCTAGGGATTCAAGGTCTTCATTTTGAGACCTGAATATTGCAACTTGCTGACTATCAGCGATTGCTCAACCAAAGGGGCGTCAAAGCTTCTTTTGCCCTGAATTGGGACGATCTCGCTGTACGGCGTCGGCTAATCCTCAATCAGCCCTTCCTTTTTCGCTTCTTCACCGTAACCGTGAAGTTGAACAGGCTTGTCGACCTTCTTCCGCAACTTCATGTTGAGGAACTCTACTCCCAACGAGAAGGCAATAGCGAAATAGAGATAGCCTTTCGGAATAGCCCCCATCTCACTCCCACCGATATTGAGGTGGCCTAAGTGAGCGCCTTCTGCTAAAAGGGTGAATCCAATGAGGATAAGGAAGGCCATGCCCAACATTTGAACCGTCGGGTTATTGTTGACGAAACGTGCAACAGGCATTGCTCCAATAACCATGACCCCAACACTTAGGATAACGGCGATGATCATAATGACAAGTGCACCATGCACCCCGTTGGTCATTCCAACTGCAGTAAGGATTGAATCAAACGAAAAGACGATGTTGATCACTACGATCTGGCTAACGATACTCGAAAAGGAAGCTCCTCGCTTTGGCGAATCGCCTTCTGCTTGTTCGCCTGCGTGTCCATCGAGCTTGTGGTGAATCTCTGTCGTCGCTTTGTATATCAAAAAGATGCCTCCAAGCAGCAGTATCAAGCCTTGCCCGGTAAATCCAAAGGAGATAAACTCTCCGTGGTAGCTAGCCCATGAAAACGGTTCCTGTAAACTCGTCAGCCAGGTGATACCAAAGAGGAGTGCGACACGCAACACCATTGCGAGGACTAAGCCAATGTTCGTCGCCTTCTTTTGCTCACTTTCGGGGAGCTTGTTAGCGGCGATTGAAATAAAAATGATGTTGTCAATGCCTAGCACGATCTCGAGGAACGTTAGCGTCAACAAGCTCATCCAAACAGCTGCATTCGCAAAATCAGGGAAAACCATATCCATGGCACAATGATACAAGATGTAAACAATAACTAAGGCTAGGCTTTACTAGACACAAACCGTATTCTTGCAACATGATGTATCGGAGATTGAGACGCGAAGAGCTGGAGGAGCTCGAACCACAGTTCGTGCGCTTTTTAGCTGCACAAAGCATCCCTGGCGAAGACTGGGCGAAAATGAAAGTAACAAACGAGACGAGAGCAAATACGCTCATCGATCAGTTTAGTAACATGGTGTTTGACGATGTCATCAAACGCACCAAATTCGCCGAACAGCGCACGGAACGCCAACTTCTCACCTTCCGTTGCGGAGATGAAAAACTAGAGCTAAGAGGACTTGTCATTGAAGGTGAGACGTCTCTCGATTTGCGTCAAGAAGAACCCGCTGAAGAAATGATGGCCAAACTCAAGCTTAGTGAGGCCAACCTGAAATTGATCTCTGCAGAACGCGTCTACCGGCCCGACAGAGCGACCGAGGTGTTCGCTTTGCTAGAGCAACAAGCTAAAATATCGCAAGGGCCAGAGATGTTTGACCTTTTGGATGGAATGGTAGAAAGCGAGAACGAATCCGAATGATCCGACCGTTTGCAGCTCTCCGCGAAATCGTAAATATCCCAGCGTATCACAAACGCTTAATGGAGAAGCCAACGGTTGCTCTATGGGAGAAAATCGCCTACGGTGATCACAAGCGTCAGTACGCGCTGTTTGCAGCACAAGAAGACCCGTTAGCGCCGGTTGCTGTGTGGTTTCATGGCGGCGGCTGGCAGTTTGGAAGCCCTGAAAAGCTAATCGAATTCGGAGAGTATTTCTATCGCCGAGGTTACGCTGTGTGGATGCCAAGTCACCGCAGGTTACCTCGTTTTGATGGAACAGCGATCTATAGTGATGCCTGTAGTGCACTTTCCCTAGTTCAAAAACATGCCTCTACTCCACCCCAGCTCCTTTTGGGAGGGATGTCAAGTGGTGGCCAACTTGCTGCATTATCAGCCTTGCGGCAAAACGACTGGCGCAACAGCGGAACCGTTCAAGGACTGATTACCTGTGGATCTCCGCTCAGCCTAAGGCACATGGGAGTCAGCCCGACCAGGTGGCGATTTGCTGGAAGCTCTAAGAAAGAAGAATTCAACTCCTTTGACCCGCTAGCTCAACTCACTGAAAAGCCCTCCTTTCCTGCGGTAATTGTACACGGAAGTGAAGATGGATTAGTCCCGTGGAAAAGCGCGTTGGCTTTCGTCAACGAGGCTAAAAAGCTGGAGTGGGATGCGCTAACCTTCGTCAACTTACCAGGTGGATCACACCTTGATTCTGCCTCTTTCCTGAAAGATTAGAGAGAAGCGCTTTGAATAAGTCGCTCGGTCAGCTCTAAGGTGAGTTGCCCGCCCATTCCTGGTCCGAGATTGAACTCTACACCTTTGCTTTTGAGATCGTACTCTGCTAGGGTTTGGATAATGTCCATTAGCTGAGGACGAGACCATCGTTTTGCCGCTTGACGTACTTTTCCTAGCCTGAATGCACTGTAAATACCTGTGGCTTCTTTTTGATCACTTTCGCTCTGGTTGAGCACATCGTGAATCGCGAATAGACCACTGAAGTATCCGTACAGACTGGCTAAGGTCAACGGTAACGGATGTTCTCGCTCGTTTTGCGAAAGCGCGTAACCAATCCGAACCACGCGATTAAAATCCTTCTCACCTAGTGCATCCTGAAACTCGAACAGGTTGAACTGTCGACTGATGCCGACGTGCGTTTCAACATCGGCAGCGGTAATATCACGCTCCCTTGGGATGTTCAAAAAGAGCTTGTCCAAAGCACCTGACAAGACGATCAGGTCTGTTCCTAAATACTCGGCAAGCAACTCGGTAACTCCAGGCTCAGCTTTGCGCTTTTTACTGGATAGCTGCTTACTAATGAACTGTGGTACCTGATTGCTATAAAGCGGCTTGCTTTCAAAGACAACTCCTGAGTGAGCAATCGCTTTGTAAACTTTTGTATTCGCCTTGACTTTTTTGCCTCGATAAGCAAGAACCAAGACCGTTGTAGGAACAGGCTTCTTTAGGTAGGCTTCAAGTTTGGCAAAATCTGGAAGGTCTTGCGCCTCTTTGATGAGCACCAATTGAAACGGCGACATCATCGGATATCGACTCGAAGCATCTACAATCTGGCCTGCAGTAATGTCACGGCCATATAGCACTTGCTGATTAAAGCTTTTGGAAGCTTCGTCAACGGTTTTAGCTTCGAATGCAGCTGTAAGCTGATCGATAAAAAACGGCTCAGCTCCATGAAGCAGATAAATCGGCTTGAAGGCTTTAGACTTAATGTCGGCTAGGACGTCGGTATGTGACTTGGCAATGGGCACGGCGGTAAGGTAAAACCTTGGATCGTAACGTCAGTGCTTAATCCGTAACCTCCCAAACACCTACTTCCTTCGCTAAAAGCTTGCGAATAGGTCTCGTTTGGCCATTTCGCAACGGAAAAAGCCGTTGAATTTTATCTCCTTCACTCAATAACCCTCCGAAGTCAGAAACCTCAAAAGTCTTCTCTTGCTCGTTGGAATTGTAGGCAATTACCCACCGCTTTCCTGCTTTAGAAGTCTTCGTGAACACATACCAACCATCGCGTGGAACGTAGTGCGTCATTTCACCCAACGCAAGTCCTGGGTTGTCTTTACGGTAATTCCCAAGCGCTTTGGTGTGAGCGTAAATCGACTGCTGTGCCGGTGTAAGCTTCATGCTTTGGAGGTCTTCATTTGTATCTCCTGGCCAAATCCCAGGCATGTCCTTACGACCTCCTTCGCCAAATCCACCACCAGAGCCCGTCATCCCTATCTCGGTGCCGTAGTACATCATCGGAGTGCCACGCAACGTGAGCAGCAGCGTGATCGCAGACTTAATCTTCGTCTCGTCTTCGCCCATCGCTGTGGCAAGGCGTGTAAGATCATGATTATCTAAGAAGGTGATTAGCGCATTTGGATCGCTGTACATGTAGTCTTGACTCAGCGTCAGCCATAGCTTCCCTACCCCATCTACCCAACCTGCAGGCTTATGCATAGCCTCATGAATAGCGCCATACAACTGAAAGTCCGTCACAGAAGGATTAGCACCAACAGGCACAGGCGTTGCGTTACCAGGCACCCATGAAGCTTGATTCGGCAAGCCATCTACCCATACTTCTCCAAAGAAGCTGATGGTCGGAAAATTCTCCAAGATCGTCTCCGACCACTCGGCCATAAAAGCCGGATCACTGTAAGGATAGGTATCAACGCGGTAGCCGTCTTGCCCTGTCTTTCCTACCCACCAGATCGCCAACTGCTTGAAATATTGACGCACCTGCGGATTGTCCTGATTGAAGTCGGGCATGTGGTGATCAAACCAACCCGTTAGCATCTGATCTTGGTCCGCTTTTGCAGCATGTGGGTCAAGCAGACTTGGAATCCTAAAATTGCTTCGTTGAAAGGTCTCAGGCAGGTGCCACCAGTCGCGGCTCGGCATGTCCGCATAGAGGAAATGCTTGTCACCGGCGTGGTTTGGAACGATGTCCATTAGGACTTTCAGGCCACGTTTATGCGCTTGATCAATCAATTTTTGATACGTCGAATGACCTCCCAATCGACGATCAATTCGATAGTGGTCAGTTACTGCATAGCCGTGATAACTCTCATATGGCTGGTCATTTTCAAGTACAGGATTCAGCCACAGCGTTGTAACGCCCAGACTAGCGATTGACTCTAGATTTCTTGTAATACCTGCAAGGTCGCCACCATGTCGAAAAAGAACCTTGTCTCGATCAACACCCTGCTGGTGCATGCCTTCGACCGAGTCGTTGCTTGGATCACCGTTCGCAAAACGATCGGGCATGATCAAATAGACCAAGTCCGCAGGCGTCATTTTTTGCGGCGTTTTTGCGGTCGTCAACTTCCATGGATAGCGAAAGCCTCCAGACGTCACGAAATTGAGTGTGGTAGGTTTTGCGGAAGCGTGAACCTGCACCTTCGCCAGTAAATAGTTATCGTTTGGGAAGGTCAATGTCTCTGTAAGCGTCGCGCCTTCGCCTTCGAGTGTAAGGGTTTGAGCTCCAATACCCTCATCATAGAGCAGCACTTCGACATGCTTCATTGGGAGATCTACAAACCAGCTCGGAGGGCATATTCGGCTTTCGCCAAAACTCGCCTCTCCAGGAGTTACCGGTGCATAGACAGATTCTGTCACCCCTTCAGGAAACTTCTGAAAGGCGTCATCAGCTTGCGCTAAAGCAACACTTGATAGACAGAGGAGTACCGCGAAAAAGCTACTCGAAAAAGCTAAAGAAGGTCTTTCCGTACTTACGGATGTTGCGAAAGCGCGGATGCTCGGAGAAGTCATGGTTAGGATTGTGCTCAAGGACAAACAAGCCGCCCTCAGCGAGCAAGTTCGTGCTAAAAAACTTATCCGGAATAGTGTCCAAAGTTGGGAGTGGATACGGCGGTCCTGCAAAGCAATACGTGTAGCTGCCTTTGTCTGATGCCATGAACTTGAAGACATCTGATCGAACAACCCTCAGGTTGTCTTCAATTTTCAGATCCTTAGCCAGGCCTTGAACGAAGCGAATCGCTGGAACGTGCATATCAACGTATGTAGCACTTTCACAACCACGGCTAATGCATTCGTAACAGTGGTTCCCAGTGCCTCCAAATAGATCGAGCATGACCATGTCGTCAAAGTCGAGCTCGTTAGTCAAAATATTGAACAAGCCTTCCTTACTGATGTCGGTGGTTGGACGGGTAGGCCATTTGTCTGCAGGTGGTGTAAACCTTCGACCTCGAAATTTCCCTGAAATAATGCGCATTAGCTAACGGGTATGGGCTGCTCGCGGATAGCCTTTTGATGAGCTAGGAGCAATTCTATTGGTGCAGTGTGTGGACCAGCAGCGAGTTCGTCATCCAAGTTCCGGATGTCGAAGTAGATTCTGAGTTGACGGTACAATTGACCTTCTTCGGCGATCATTCCGCCGGTAAAAATCGGGGTAGAATCACGTTCAAGACCGTATTGCTCCAACATAGCCGCCACGTGGAAGACTGCGTCTGCATCGTTTCGACAAGCTTCTGCTTGCACAAGAACGACTTGATTTTGACGAATGAGAACAATCCAGCAGTGCTGATCGATAAAATATGTCAAACCGAGGTTAGGCATACGTTTACTGAGTTGATTCGCGGTGTGCACGAATAGCTCAGCAATATGATTACCGCTGTAAAGAGACTCAGGTACGTGGAGGTTTCTATTAAAAACGCCCATACCCTGAAGCTCAGGCATGGCGCTGACGCCAATGCTTTCAGGATTAACCAGTGGATGCTTTTGCTTTAAGTAGAGATGTCGGTCTTCATATCGATAGAGCTTCGCAGGCACTAGTTGCCAGCAGAAACTCGTCTCAAAGACAGTACCTGGACGATCTCGAATCAAAAAGTCTAACTCTTCCTGGCGTGCGCCGTAGACACTTCTACCCTGCACGCTTTGTTGCCGAGAGAACATATAAGCTCCATCTTCATGTACAATGGAAACCAGAGGAGTGGCCAAAGCCTGCATTACTCCCAATTACCGGCAACCGATGGAGTTGACATGTTGCCAAACTTGATCGTCTTGTTTGGATCGTACGTATTGTCGTAACGTTGGAAGCGTGGATGCGTGTAAGGGCCCATGAAGTACTTGTAGTTTGTACTCACTTCGACCACGTTTACGAGTGTAGACTGGTAGGTAGTGGTATCGGCCTGTACTTTGAATTGTTGACCATCTGTAAATGGAACAAAACGAAGTGAATCTAACGGAAGACCAAGCGCCATTGCAGAGTCAAGTGCAGATCGGAAAGTAGTGTCGTAACGAATCACACCATCGAAGTTTGGATCATCCGGATCACCGAATACACTTACAATTGGAATTTGACCGTTGCGGATTACTTGATCGAGCGTGTCAAATGTTGGGGCAAATCCTTCGCCAGTAACATCACGATAGAGCTGCTGAGCAGTTCTGATGTCTTTTAATCGGCTGATTACTGCATCTTGGCGTTTTCCTAGTTCGTCTCCGAACGCGATAGGCTCGCTAATTGAGGTAACGAGTACCCAAATTAAAGCTGCTGCAATTGCTGCTAATACCAAATTGATAACCGTCCTCATAGTAGAATCCTTGTAGGGGCAATAATACACAAAGTCACGTCGCGGATGAAATGGAATCTATGACGCAATTTTGCACACACACCATTTTGATGCAAATGAATACAGTTTTGGCGGTTGAACCCTGCATTTTAGCAATAGAAAGTTCTTGTGACGACACCTCTGCGGCGGTTTGGAGGCATGGAAAGTTATTGAGCAACGTCGTTGCTTCTCAACTTATGCATGACAAAACAGGCGGCATTGTGCCCGAAGTGGCCAGTCGCGCCCACCAACAAGTCATCATTCCCGTGGTCAAACGCGCCCTTGAAGAGGCCGATGTCGATCCAAAAGAGCTTGATGCTGTGGCGGTAACGCGTGGCCCCGGACTTATGGGTAGCCTCGTTGTGGGGGTAGCTTTCGCCAAAACCTATGCTGCCGGTCTGGGTATTCCGTTGATCGAAGTCCATCACATGGAAGCACATGTCTTGGCCCATTTCGCAACTGAATACAAGCCTACTTTTCCGTTTCTCTGCCTTACTGTGAGTGGTGGACACACACAATTACTGGTCGTAAAGGGACCATTTTCGTACGAAGAAATTGGCCGAACGCTCGATGATGCGGCAGGTGAAGCCTTTGATAAAAGTGGAAAACTACTAGGCCTTCCCTACCCCGCAGGTCCTCACATCGATCGCCTCGCAAAGGAGGGCAACCCTAAATTCGAGTTCTCAAAGCAGAATTTGGATGGTTTTGACTACAGTTACAGTGGCCTAAAAACCAGCATTCTTTACTTTTTGCAGAAGGAGGTCCGCAAGAATCCGGACTTCATTGAAGAAAACCTAAACGATCTCGCGGCATCAATCCAGCATTCGATCGTCGAAAGCCTTCTCATCAAAGCGGAAGCAGCACTGCACGAAACGGGGCTAAAGCAATTGGCCTTAGCAGGAGGCGTAAGCGCTAACTCAGGCCTCCGAGAAGCAAGTAAAGCACTAACAGATCGACTCGGGATCAAGCTGTATACGACCCCGATTCGTCTTTCGACGGACAACGCAGGCATGATCGCAGCCGCTGCTTCATTTGCCTACGCAGAAGGAAGATTCGCAGAAGACACCTTGGCGCCTGCTGCTCGATTCGCAATGAGCACCTGATTCAGACGCCTTACAGCTGACTCAGTAGACGAGCTTTCGTTGCCTCAAAATCAGCCTCACTGATCAACTCACGTTCGTAGAGGCTCGAAAGCTCTTCTAATTTCTTGCTAATTGGCGAAGGTGAACCCTTGGGTACTGTGTTGACCTCATCTGCGGCTACAGAAATATCTACGGCAATTTCATCTTTGGTTGACTGCTCACCACTCATTGCCGCTCCGGCTGTACTGGCGAAATCCTTACCTCTTCGGATCAATTCATCAAAGCGGAAGCGACTCTTAGAAGACACTTCATCGACTTCTTCGGCTACGGCATCGTCGCCTCTCTCTGTCTGCCATTCCTTAACTTTTTCTTTTCCCTTTTCAAACTGGTCGCGATACACCTTTTTGAGTCTATCGGGATCTAGATCAAGAATCGTCCCTCCACTGCTCAAATGCGTTTTAAAAGCCGTACCAAGCGCAAAGCTGCTGGCACCTGCAAGGACACCGCCTGTTACACTTCCTACAAGCGTACCAGCAATAGGTACGAGCTTCACAACAGATGCTGCTCCGACGCGCGCCAGCGCGGCACTAGTAATCGAACTAACGAGAGCCTTGCCCTTCGTCGCAGAAAAGTCTACATCATACACTTCGCATAAGCTCCGAATCATGTCAACCTGAACCGCCGATACGGCTGCGAGATCTGCTAAGGCCAGAGGTATTGCTCCTGCGCCAAGCGACCACACGGAGTGGTTGCGAATAATGGTATCTGCGTGCTTACTTTTCTCGTCTTTGGCCATGATCTTTTGGATTAACTCTTGGGTTGTTCTTAAGATAACGCGTGAAATCTAGGTTTTGGCGTAAGCTCTAGACGTAGACCGCAGAGTAACCGACGAAAGACGGCCATTTACCTAATCAGCGAAGCGATTAGCGATGTCAATGTCAGGATCTAATGGCTCATCGGTCATCAATGTCTTAAGCAATTGAGCCGTGCAGTAAGGCGCTAGACTTGTGCCTTTGGTACCCAAACCATTGCAAAGCCACAGTCCCTTCTTCGCTGGGTGTTGACCAACGAGAGGTCGACGATCATTCACCGTAGGTCGGATAGCACAGAGGGCTTCTGCATTTTTAGGGACCTCGATAGCGAACGCAGATGCTTGCTCTGTGAGTCGAGCGCGACCGTCTTCACTTGGAAATTCAGTGGTGTAGTGGTCCTGGTTTGTTCCTCCTAGCCACACTTCATCTGTAGCTCCGATTGGACAAATGAAATGCCTTCTTTTGATGGCTGTATCGCGAGGTAGATCAGCCAGTGAAAACCTGAATGCTTCACCTTTGGTCCCTCGCCAAGGGAGCTTCCCCCACGTATTGGTTTTTATCGCCTCCGCTCCTGTGCAATCGACAATTCGCCTTGCGGCAAAACGGCCTATCCGCCAGAATCCGTCTTCAAAAATTGCATCATCTACAGCATGCTCTTCTTCAATCAACGATTCATTCTCTTGCAACAAGATTCTGTATGCGCGTATGAATTCACGAAGATTCACCTGAGCTGCGCGCAGCGTAGGTCCGACAATTGCAGGCACTTGTACACCTAAATCTAGGTCACGCTTGGGTTGACCCATAAATGGTGCGTATGCATCATCTGTGCGACGCATGTCCCACTGGTTGAGCGCCGAAGTTTCGGTGAGATCTCGATACACAATTAGCTCCTTGTGCAAGGTCACGTTTAGGAGTTCTTCAAGCTCTTTGTAGACTTCAAGGCCTTGAAGAAGCTCGTCGATGTGCCATGTTTTTACAAATCGACGCCCAGTTACGGGGTTGACGATTCCTGCAGCTGCAACGCTACTAGACCTCACATGACCACGATCTACCACCAAGTGCTCGACGCCAGCCTTACTCAACCTGTAGCTCAACAATGAGCCAGTTAGGCCTTGTCCGAGGATGAGGACATCTGTTTTCACCAAGGAATTATCCATTGAGTTCTGCTTGTACTTTCTTTGAAAGCGACCCGACAACCAGCTTGTAGCTGTTCTCGATCCACGTCTGAATAAGCCCGTTGGGCAACGCTTCTCTGTCCCAATAGATGCTGTTCCAGTGTTTCTTACTCATGTGGTATCCATACTCAACTGATTCATGCCTTTCCCTTAGCTGAATCGCTTCTTCAGGATCACATTTTACATTGAGACGCGGTAGACCTAGCGACAATAAAGCGAACATTTTACCTCCCACTTTATAGACCACCGTTTGGGGACCAAATGGAGCTGTTGCTTCTGCGCCAGCAAGGCTTTCGCAGAAGTGAGCAATCTCTTCATGGTTATTCATGCCGATTTGGGTTTAGGTGCAAGTAAGCCTAGACTATTGGGTCGAATGGTTGTTTTTACCCGTTGAATGCATGAGTTGACACTTAAAACGACAAGTTTTATTCGTTTTCTGAGAATGTGGCGCAGGAATTGATCTCTTATCCCTTGTCTCCCAGACTACAAACAATTCATGCTAACTTTCCTTAACGATCTTGTTGAGCACTGGTTATTACCTGACCGTCTCGATAAAGATGACATAACGTTACATCGGGATCGGGTACTCGCGTGGGTACACTTAATGGCAATTTTTGCAAGCGTGATACTGGTGATCGCTTCATATTTTGTTAGCTCAGCCCAAGTTTTAATCATCACGGTTTGTAACATTGGGCTAATTGCTTTGGCGCATGGATTCAAGCGTCACGGCAGTAATGTTATAAGTGGCAACCTCCTGGTTTTTCTAGTCTTCTCCGTACTAATGTATGCGATGATGCCCACAGGAGGGTTGTATTCGGACAATTTGCCTTGGATGATTTTGGTTCCAATTTCTGCCTTTCTTTTAACAGAAAGGAAGTGGGGACTCGTTTGGTCGATTATATCAATCGCAGTGATTTTTGGCCTGTACTACTTAGAAGTAACGGCACTAACAAGTTACAAAGAACTAACGCTGTCATTGCAACCGGAGTACTTTTTAGTAAGCTTCATCGGCCTCTTTGGAATGGTCATAGGTGTTATCACCATTTTTGTAAAAGGGAACGAAAACCTGCTCGACTCCATTAATAGTTCCTCTGAAAAACTTCGCCGACGCAGTATCGAACTCGAGTCTAAGAATCACTTGCTAAAACAGCAAGAGATCGCACTTAAACGTAGTAACCAGGATCTGGAGCTACTTGCTTACGTAGCGAGTCACGACTTGAAGGAACCGCTTAGAATGATCAACGTGTATGCAAAGTTGCTCGATAAAAGCCTGCATGACTCCATGACTGAACGTGATCAGGAATTCATAAAGTACATCAAAGAAGGAGGTCAGCGGATGCAGACCATGCTCGAGGATTTACTCGCTTATGGTAAGCTAGGTCGAGAAAACAAAGGAGAAGAGCCTGTTGATTTAGAGCGCACGTTGATTATCGTAAAGAACAACCTGAAATTACGCTTTCAAGAAACGAATGGAACTGCCAACTGGAGTCAATTACCAGTGCTAAAGGGAAGATCTACGCACTTCATCCAGCTCTTTCAGAACCTCATTGCAAATAGCTTGAAATTTTCACGTGAGGGCGTTGCCCCCGTCATTGAGCTATCAGGTGAACAAACAGAAAATGGCTATTCAATCTGTCTTTCAGACAACGGCATGGGCATTCCTGAAGGTGATATCGATAAGATTTTTGGTGTTTTCCAACGTCTTGGCGTCAGCAGTAAGCTAGAAGGTTCCGGTATTGGACTAGCTACGGTAAGTCGAATAATGGAAGGCTTGGGAGGAACAATCAAAGTCGAAAGCGAATTCGGAATGGGCACAAGCTTTATCCTTTCATTCCCAACGGAGCGGGTCATTTCGACTCAACAGGTATCGGCTACAGTGTCGAGATAATTCAGCTTCAATCCTCTTCAAAACACAAACGCGGCCCCGAATTATCTTCGAAGCCGCGCATGCGTGATTGTGTTCCTAGGTTAGACCTATGGGAAGATTCCCAATGACAAGTAGTCACTAGCAATCTTGTTTATTGCTACAACAAAAGCAGCTGTACGAAGGTCAGGCACATCTGGATGCTCCTCGTAAACCGCACGAATTTGCTGGTAGGCAGTTACCATCGTCTCCTCAAGACCTGAGCGTACGAGATCAATCTCATCAGCACCACGAGCAATGATCTTACGATCACGCTCATTAATCTTCTTTCCAGTAGCTTCCTCAACTACGTTGAGCATGCTCTTGTTTATGTTCTCATTGAAACGCTTCTCCATACGTCCGAAACGCATGTGAGATAGGTTCTTCAACCACTCGAAGTAACTCACGGTCACACCACCAGCGTTGAGGTACATGTCCGGGATGATGATTACATCGCGCTTTTTCAAGATAAGCTGAGCACCAGAAGTTACTGGTCCGTTTGCAGCCTCAGCAATAATCTTCGCCTTTATCTTGTGCGCGTTTCCTTCGTTGATCACGTTCTCTAGCGCTGCAGGTACGAGGATGTCGCACTCTAGCTCAAGACACTCCTCACGATGTTCTTTACCAAAGAATTTCGCTCCTGGGTATCCCTCCATCGTACCGTGCTCCTTACGGAAAGCGATAAGCTTGTGAATGTCGATTCCGTCTGGCTTGTGCACGTAGCCTTCCACCTCACCAACACCAATGATCTTGACACCACCCTCGTCTTGAGAAATTGTGCCTGTATAGCTACCTACGTTACCTAGACCTTGAAGAACCATGGTTTTACCCTCGATTCCAGTCTTTAAACCAAGACGCTTCATATCGTCTTCAAACGAGCAGCACTCGCGCATTCCGTAAAATACACCACGACCCGTTGCTTCGGTACGTCCTTTAATTCCGTTTTGTGACTCTGGCTTACCTGTTACACAACCTGCAGCATCAATGTCTTGCCCCGCAAAGGTGCGATAGGTATCAAAAATCCAAGCCATCTCACGTGAGCCTGTTCCGTAATCAGGAGCAGGAACATCAACACTCGGTCCGATACAGTTACGACGGATGAGCTCCATAGTGTAACGACGCGTGATCTTTTCGAGATCCTCTGCTTCGTACTCCCACGGATTGATTTTCACCCCCCCTTTTGCTCCACCAAACGGGACGTCAACGATCGCACACTTATAACTCATAAGTGCTGCAAGCGCCATGACTTCGTCTTGGTTTACGTGCATCGAGTAACGAATACCACCTTTAGTAGGTAATCTGTGCTGCGAGTGCTGCACGCGGTATGCTTCGATCACTTTATACTCACCACCGATTTTCACGGGGTAGTTCATTCGATAGATCGAGTTACACTGTTTGATTTGATCTAGGAGCCCGTCTGGGTGTCCTGTAAAAGGGGCAGCTGCGTCAAAGTAGTCTACGACCGACTGAAAGAAGCTAATATTCTGATCACTCATCGTCTTGGATTTGTTCTTCAAGATTGGTTAATCGCCTGTCCACGAAGTATAAGTAGGCAAAAAGCCCAAGCAACACTATGACAATTACAGCTACAACCACATAGATTTTACCGATACTTCGGATGAAATCAGGGGCGGCTTGTAAAAAAAGTGCGGCGTTTAGGTGTTGCATAAATTCTTCGAAGAGTGCCCTTGAAAGAGCTTGGCATTAATAAAGGCAGGTTAGGATGCCTTTGGTAAAAGTGGTACTAATTCTTGGCGTAGCAAAACGCCTTTGCAAACAAGCACCTTGAAGGCATGTTTTAGCGAAAGCTGACACACCAAAATGGATTGGTAAATTTAGCTCAAGAGTTGTTCTTGAATGCTACGTTTTAGACGAGCTGTACGCCAACTTAGTTGCGCTAGCCAAAGCCCAACAAGCGTAAATCCGATAATTCCGGGATAAAACACCATTCGCATCGTACTGTCTAAGTCTTCGCCTCCAAACCCAGGATTTCCTCCTGCGCCAGGATGCAAACTTGCTCGCATTCGTGGAATGATATAGAGCAAAGGAATTAGCATCGCGAACGCAAATACGTTGTACGCTGCTCCAATTCTACTGGCTTGTTGATCGGAAGCGACACTCGCCCGAAGCACGAAATACGCCAGGTAAATCAGCAAGGCAATCGCTGTCATGTTTTGCTTCACATCACCACTCCAAGCCTTGCCCCAAGTGAAGTTTGCCCAAACCATTCCTGTAACGAGTCCAAGAAGGCCAAAAGCTAGACCGATCTTAGTGAGCGCTTCACTGCGACGATCAAACTCGTCGTTGCCACTGATCAAGTATCGAACGGCATAAACCGCCGCTGAAAGCATCAAGATCATAAGTGCAAACCAGAGAGACACGTGGAAATACGTATTCCGGATGGTCTCGCCGAGGAGTCCTCTAAACGGAAAGGAGATTCCAGTACTTGCTGAAAGACTTCCAATTTGCGCATCCCATCCACTCGGTGACGGCGGACCTGCAAGCATCTCAGCTTGCTTTATGATGATTGCTCCAGGTAGCACAAACGCGCCGTCGGCAGGGTTATCAATAATTAGACTTGCACGAGCAGCTCCATCCGAAGTTGGCAGATATGCAGGAAGGTCAAACGTTACAGATAGGTCCTGCGGACTTAGTACTTGAATTGACGTTGATACAAGCGCAGTATCACTGCCCCCTTCCCCTTCGGCACGAGGCTTTCCTAGTCGCAACCATGCGCGAACGGTTGTGCCTTCTTCAAAGTGCGTATTGTAGCCTTCCACCTTGATCGTTTGCTGCTGCCCTGCAGTAAGCTGAACGGGTTCAACAGACTGTATTCCGGGCTTCAACGGGACGAGTAGTCCTGCTATAACGACATACAACATCAAGACGAGCGCAAGTACTTTCCACCACAATCCTTTCATAAGCGCTAAGGTCTAAAATTTCGAAGTTGAATACTAATTGTGTTAGGCTTCTTTCCAAAGGGCCGGAACGAGCAGCAATGCCAATCCAATAGCCAACAGGTCAACGCCAAAAAGCAACAGTAAGTCTTTGTTTGTGCTGGTTTGTTGAATCAATCTCAAGGCTACCGCACCTAACTTCACTACCGTTAGTAACAAAGGAATAACGACAGGAAAAGCTAAAATGGCGACAATACCGGGTCCGTTTGCGACTCGTCCTGCTACTAACGCCAAAAATGTCAAGATCAACGACAGACCTAAAGAGGCCATAAACATCGTAAGTAAAAACAAGCCAACGTCTCTTACGGGGTTCCCGAAAAACAAGGCTAACATGCCCCAGACGAGTAATCCTATAATGCCGAGGAAGAGCGTGTTGAACACCACTTTGGCGATGTACAAACTGAGCGGAGAAGTGAGTTGCTGATAATAGGAGTAACGGTAGGTTAACTCTCTAGAGAATGAGCGACCGAGTCCATTGACCGCTCCAAAAAGGAGAATTATCCAGTAAAGGGCATTCCAAAGGCGAGGCTCGACCGCACCAAAGGCGAGTGAAAACAGATAGACTGTTCCGACCGCAAAGAGCAATACACCAGCTATCGAAGCACGTTGTCTAAATTCAAGACGTACTTCTAACCCAAGCAATGTTATGATTTGCCCTAACACGGGGGCAATGTACTTCCTGCCTCTCTAAGAATTACACTTCTCAGCACCTCATTGGTCATCACTTCTCAAGGATTTCACCAAACAAATGATTCAAAGCGTTAATTTGTCGCCGAAGCACTATTCAAACACTGTGAGCAAACTACTATACACCTTGGCCTTGCTAATCGCATTGCCCTTGGCTGCAATCGCAGAGCCCTATACCTTTTTAGAGGTTGTAGCAGAGAACGGAGACGGGATGTATGCCTTACTCCGACGGTACGATTTGCCTCCTAATAGTTGCAATCAAGACGCCTTCCAAAGCATCAATAGCCTTTCGGCAAAACAAGCTTTACGCGTAGGAAAGAAGTATAAAGTACCAGTACTCATCTACACCTACAACGGTAAATCAATCAGAAGTACGCTGGGAATCAATGACCTGCCTCTTGCTAAACGTATCCAAGCATACAACCGCTCACGTGTCAAGGCTGGACAGCAAACTGCTGAGTACGAAGAGTCAAAAGCGCTCTGGGTTCCTTATGATTATGTGTTGTGCGAAAATGAAGCGGAACTGATCGCTCCACTCGCTCCTGCAGAGGCGGTGTTGGTATCAAGCGAGACACCACTAGAGAACGAAACAGCACCTCCTATAGAATCACCTGAGGAGCTCGATAAAGTCAACACTAGCGGCTACGCCATCTTCGGAGAGAAGTACGCAAAGGTGAAGCGAGAGGACAACGAGCTAAAAGGGAAGGTCTTCTTTCTCGTGTCCGGTCATGGTGGTCCTGATCCAGGAGCCATTGGAAAAAAGAGAGACAATTCCCTATGCGAAGATGAGTACGCATACGATGTAGTCCTGCGACTAGCACGTAATATCATATCTCACGGAGGTGTCCCTTACGTTATTGTACGCGACCCTGATGATGGAATCCGGGACGACGAGTTCTTACTGTGTGATCGAGACGAGCAAGTATGGGGCGACCTCACGATTCCGCTCAATAATCGGAAACGGCTGAAGCAACGCTCGGACGTGATTAACAAGATTGCCAAAGACAACAAATCACGTGGCGGTATAGAACAGTACTGCATTGTCATTCACGTCGATAGTCGCCATCAAGAAACACAGACAGACCTGTTTTTCTACCACCAGAAAAACTCTGACAAGTCATCCCGTCTGACCAAAGACATGCGTGCTACCGTTGAAAAAAACTACAAGCGCAATGGACGTTCACGTGAATACACAGGGGCCATTCTAACACGCGACCTGCACATGCTTCGAGAGGTAGAAGTGCCTACAGTTTATATTGAACTCGGCAACATCCAGCACAGTTTTGATCAAAAACGAGTGCTACAATCTCGCAACCGACAGGCCCTGGCTAACTGGTTTACAGAAGGCATCATGACCAGCCTAAATCGTTAGGATTCCCTTAAATCCCGTTGCATCTCAACCGTTCGGGTACCTTACGTCGTTAGAGGAGTAACCAACAAGCAACCGTTAGCGTGAGTACAACACCAGACCAATCACCTGAACCCGTTCGAGACGAGCGTGGCGTGGGCTACTGGATAGGTTGGGTTATCGGTTTTACCGCAAGGTGGACGCTTCGACTTGTACTCATACTTTTAGTACTGCTACTGGTATCGTATTTCCTCATTCATATTCCGGCCGTTCAGCGGTATGCAGCGCAACAAGCTTCAAAATCTATATCCACGCAATTTGATGTTGATGTCAATGTGGGACAGATTGAGTTAGAGCTTTTCTCTAGTGTTCGCCTCTCGGATGTTTTCATCGGTGATCGACAAGGAGATACTCTTCTTGTCACTAAGAGCTTATCTGTTGATGTTTTCCGTCCAATTCGGTCCTTATTTCGACGAGAGCTTTACGTAGAAGCCGTCAATCTGCACGGCGCCGAACTGAAACTCTATCGAGACAGTTCAGCAACGGAGGGGAACTACAGCTTCCTACTACCCTACTTTCGCAAAGGACCTGAAGATGGAAGCCCGCAAACCCAGGGGCTGAGCATTGATTTACGGGAATTCAACCTAACGAAGAGTCGCATCGACTTTGCAGACGCGTATCAAGGTCTACAAGCAAACGGTAGTGTTGACACGCTTGAAGTATTGCTCGACTTGCTCAATATGGGCAGCAAGCAGATCGACGGTAACAGTGTCAGTATTCTCGGAATGGAGGTAGATGTTACTCGAGAAGCTCCGACAGCTTTTCTAGTGCCTGGTGCAGCATCGGCAGGAGCTGGAAATCAAGATCAGCCAACGTTATCGAGCGGCAACGATGACGCGACCGACAAGCCATTCTTGAGCCCGCTTGCTATATCACTCGCCGACTTCGATATTCTGAGATCGTCCATTAAATATCGAGACGCTACGAAAGCTAGTGTAGGCGGAGATTTCGATCCAAACGAGCTGTCGATCGAAAAGCTGGAGATAAGTCTTTCGGACCTATCTATTGACAGTGATAGTCTTGGCCTAACCCTTGAGGGTGTCTCCTTCAAAGAGAAACGAGGCTTCCGACTCTACGACCTAAGTGCTAGTGAAATCTCGTTTACAAAGCAAGAGCTGAGACTTGACGGCCTCGATTTACAAACTGCACGTTCACGTTTTGGAGACTTCGTCCAAGTACGTATTCCTTCCAACTCAACCTGGAAAGATGCCCTCAAAGAAGGACGTATTAACGCCAACATTAAGCCATCCACAATTGCGGTGAATGAGCTCTTAATGTTCGTTCCCTCCTTACGGGAAAACCCTTTGTTTGCTGATCGCAAAAATGAAAAAGTCAACATCTCTGGCCTGATTACAGGTTCTGTAGATAGACTCAATGCCCGCAATTTGACGCTACGTCTTCCTGAAGGCAGTTTCTTATCAGCTGATGTGAGTGCGCGTAACATTAGTCAACCCGAAGAGGCACTTTACAACCTTGAAGTAAGAGATCTTAAAACCAGTGTAAGCAGGTTGCGCGCGTTGATTCCAACCTTAAAGCTTCCGCAGAATTTCGACAAGCTCGGAGAAGTGGAATTCAAGGGTCGATTTGATGGCTTCATCAAAGACTTTGTAGCCTATGGAGACCTACGAAGTGAGCTTGGTAGGGCAACCGTTGATACGCGTTTCGTAAACAAGACCCAAGGTGGTATCGCTCGCTACACTGGAGAAGCTGCGCTGTTCGACTTCGACCTAGGCGCTTGGACGGGCAATTCTGACTGGGGCAAAGTGACTGCCCGTGCAGACATTCGTGACGGTCAAGGATTGAAAAAAGAAACACTCAAACTTGACCTCATCGGTGCAATTGACCAGGTCGACTTTCGAGGATACAATTACCGCGACATCAAAGCCAATGGCAACCTATCACCCGAAGGGTTTCAGGGGGCAATGGACTTTAAGGACGAGCATGTTGACTTAGCATTTGAGGGGAAAATCAACCTCGCAGAAGGTGCCGAACGATTTGACTTTGAGATAGATATCCGTAAGCTCAACCTTGAGCCGATTCAGTTGTCGAAAGATCCATGGTCGTTTGCAGGTAAAGTGAACATCAAGTCCAACACTCTCGATTTGGACAACCTGGAAGGCAATGTTTCCGTCAGTGATTTTAGACTCGTAAACCCAAAAGGCAATACCTACGAAATAGCTAATCTCACGGCCGAACAGGTGATTGCTCCGGACGGATCTAAGCGGTTATCGCTCAATAGTCCGTTGGCGCTCGTTGATATTTCTGGCGACTACCGATTGAGAACACTTCCCAATAGTATCCAGTCAGCTTTCGCCAAAACCTATCCTGACCTTTACGCAAGAACCAAGATGCCGATTCCTGAACGGATCGACTCTTTAGACACTCGGATAAGTCTTGAGGCAAAATTGACCAACGTCGATAGCCTGCTTTCCGCCTTTAATGTTCCCGTTTCTAATTTCAATGGGAGTCAACTAGCCTTGACGCTTGATACCGAGCTTCAAAACCTTGACTTATCGCTCTCTAGTACCGCACCCAAGATCGCTGGCGTAACGGTAGAAAACCTAGGCCTTAACCTTCGAGGACAATCCGGTGAAGCGATCCTCGATACCAAGGCACAACGCATATCCTTAGGCGCTTTCGTTTTCGAAAAAGTAGATGGATATGGTGAATACGCAGACGGAGATTTCCGTTTTGGTATTAAGACCGATACGACTTCAAATTTGCTTGGCAATATCGTATTAGGAGGTGCTGTAGAGATTGCAGATACAGCCTTAACCTTGCGACTAGACCCAACGAGTTTCATCGATGTAAGTAATGAGCGATGGGTCGTTGAAGAAGGCAACCGACTGATTATCGGTAAAAACAGGCTCGATGCAAGAGACGTGCAAATCACCTCTGGCGAACGATCTATCAAATTGGAGACCGTAGGTAAACGAGGAATTGATGTGCTGATGCGACGCCTCAACCTAGACTTGCTCAACAACTACTTAAATCCAGACAAGCTTAAGATTAGCGGGGAAGTCGATGCCTATCTATCAGCAACAGACATCTATGCGCAAGAAGGTATTTCGTTTAGTGCCAGCATCGATACCCTCACCGTCAACGATGTTGACTGGGGAGCGATCCAAAACCTCATAACTCTCGAAAATAAGAACTCTCCTCTGGGGGTGTACACCACCTTCAGCCGGAAGGGCCAGCAAGCCGTTTTAGATGCGACCATAGCATTGCAAGATGGAGTCGTAATCGAAGGGAAGGAGCGGCCAGCTCAATACTTCGATGCGTACTTGAACAGCGATGATTTCGACATGTCATTTATCAGCTACTTCGTTCCAGGCATTACAGATCTACAAGGAAAATTAGGCGCAGATCTTCATGTGAAAGGAACACCAGATAACATGATTCCTGATGGGGGCATCTTGATCGACGATTGTGCGCTCACGATTAACTACACCCAGACAAGATATTTTGCAGACTCGCAATTCTTAAGTATTGATGAGCGAATCCTTGATGCCTCGGGCAGACAGATCACGGATATGTACGGTAACGTGGCCACACTCACTGGCGGACTCACCCACGAAGGACTGAAGAAATGGAAATGTGATGTTGCCATCCGGACTAAAAAACTATTGGTTAACGATACCAATAAGGATGACAATCCGCTCTATTATGGAAGGGCAATGGCAGAGGGTGAGATTGGCTTCTTTGGCCCCTTTAACCAGACGAACCTCGACATCGATGCGATTGCTTTGGCGGGCACCAAAATCGTATTCCCTGTTACTGGGACCAGCGTGGAAGAGGACTTAAGGTTCATCAGATTTGTCAAGGAATCGGATACAGACAAAGTAGGAGAGGAAGTCGCTCGATTTGTGAGAGGTATCAACCTCGACATGGACATTAAGATTACACCTGCGGCAGAACTCTTCATTGTGTTTGATGAAGCGGCTGGAGACATCCTTAGAGCACAAGGATCGGGCGATGTACAAATAGATGTTTTACGGACGGGCAGCTACACGATGTTTGGTGACTTTGAAGTAGACCGTGGGGAGTACCTGTTCACCCTCTTAAACGTAGTCAACAAACCGTTTACGCTTGAAAAAGGTGGCTCCATTACCTGGGAAGGTGATCCTTTTGGTGCAAGGCTAAACCTCACTGCGAAATATGATGGCCTCTCTGTCCCTCCGATTGAGTTGATTCAGGACTTCATCGGCCAACGACCAGAGCTTCAAAGCCTCGCTCGTACACGAACACCTGTTGACTTGTTCCTTACGATGACAGGAAACCTGCAACGACCTGATTTAGGGTTTGCCATCGATTTGCCCGACCTCGACGGTCAACTTCGTAATTTTGTGGACACCAAACTCTCGTTAATCCGTCAAGATGAAAACGAGCTAAACCGACAAGTATTTGGTTTGATTGTACTTGGTCAATTCCTTCCAAGTTTTAATCAAATAAATGCTGGTTCGGTTGGATTCAACACGATTTCAGAGCTCTTTAGCAATCAACTCAGCTATGTACTCACGGAGCTGTTTAGTTCCCTTGCAGGTACAGATGGAGCCTTGAGTGGTATTGATTTCGACGTCAACCTTCAAAGCAACTCCTCCCTTTCAGTAAACCCTGGCACGGGCAATGACCTGCAGACAAGCTTACGTACTTATTTCTTTGAAGATCGCTTGGAGATTGGACTTGGCGTGAGCATCGGTAACGATGGTAGTCAAGGCATACTAACAGCAGGCAAGTTCGAAGTGAGTTATGCGTTGAGTGATGACCGCAGGCTGCGACTTAAAACCTTTGCAAGTACTAACGTTGACATCGGGAACACCAACCGAAACAAAGCCGGTGTAGGCTTGAGCTGGCGCCGAGAATTCAACAGCTTCGGAGAGCTATTCGGTGAAGTGAAAAAGCTAAACCGCAGAAGAGAGGAAGGTCCAATTATATTTAAAGACGCGTCTAGAAATTAGCGGTGCATTTTATACCCGACTCGCTCGATGCCGCAGCATAAAGTCAGCCAATACCAATGCTGCCATAGCCTCTACAATAGGCACAGCGCGTGGTAAGACACATGGATCGTGTCGACCTTTCCCTTGCACAGTTACCGCCTCGCCATCAGCATCGATCGAAGATTGATCTTGCATAATGGTCGCTACAGGTTTGAATGCTGCGCGGAACTCTATAGGCATACCGTTCGAGATGCCACCTTGGATACCACCACTGCGATTCGTTGTCGTTTGAACCTTCCCATCTTCAACTTCGAAGGCATCATTGTGCGCTGAGCCAAGCATATAGGTTCCGGCAAATCCGCTACCATACTCGAAGCCTTGGCAGGCATTGATGGAGAGCATGGCTTTTCCGAGTTCAGCGTGGAGCTTATCGAACGCAGGTTCGCCCCAACCAGCAGGAACACCTGTGACGCGACAACCAACTGTACCTCCGATCGTATCGCCTGCTTTTCGAACGTCACGAATACGCGCCTCCATCAACTCAGCCGTTTCAGGAGTAGCCGCGCGAACGGGATTCCCCTCAATCGTTTCTGAAGACAGGTGCTCAGGCCATGGATTTAGTGTGATATCACCTACCCGTTCTACAAATCCTTGAATGTGGACCCCAGCAGTGGCGAGTAGTGTTTTGGCGAAAGCTGCAGCAGCAACACGGGAAGCTGTCTCTCTCGCAGAACTGCGACCTCCACCTCTGTAATCACGGTGGCCATATTTAGCATCGTAGGTATAGTCAGCATGACTAGGACGATACTGGGTAGCAATGTGGCTGTAATCCTTGCTCTTCTGATTGGTATTCCGAATCAGAAGAGAAATCGGCGTACCCGTAGTCTTGCCTTCAAACATGCCCGAAAGCACTTCGGCGGTATCAGGTTCTTTTCGCTGAGTTACGAGTGCACTTTGGCCCGGACGGCGACGCGCCAGCTCCGCCTGAAGGTAGGCTTCATCGAAATCAAGCCCTGCAGGACAACCATCAATGATCACCCCAATAGCAGCCCCATGGCTTTCGCCAAAGGTCGTAATTCGAAAAAGCTGACCATATGTATTACCAGCCATGAGGGGAGATTTTGCGCAAAGGTACTTGAAGAAAGACGTTAAAAATTAAACGCTCGATCCAAAGTAGAGTTACTCAATCAATTTCCAGCCCGTTGCGTTTCCTTCCAGATCGGACTCGATGAGCATGAAACGTAAACCTACCTCTCGATCATGCACGAACGTAAATCCTGGCAAACCATGTTGCCGCCCTTCATGGTTGAGGTTGGCCACCAATACTTCATCGCTTGGCCGAAGTTTGTACGTCCGATTGATCGGCAAATAAGGTGTTCGCACCCGCAGTCCTTCGAGTTCTGCAGCTTGACTTACATCTTCCTGGTAGGCAAGCGCATGGCTTTGCTCAGCTAGAGATGGGAAAAGTCGAGAATCTAGACGGCCTCCTTCTACGGTGACGATCGATAGCTCAGTAGGTTTTGGCGAAAGCCGATAGCTAAAAGAGTGACCAGGGAAAGAAACTGCTGATGTCCCCGTTTGCGAGTCGCTCCCTTCACTGAGACGCTCTTCTACTTCGATATAGTTTGAGTTCACCTCTAGTACTTCGAGAAGTAAGGTGTCTTGAAAAGTCGATGGAATGGTGTCTCCTGCAGCTAGTTGGATGCGCTCAAAGCGGGCAATCTGGCCGGGATGTGGGTCGGCAATCGAGAAGGCGGGCGCCTGCTCAATACCATTTGAGGTGTCCGAGTCTTTGTTGCACGCGATTAGCGACAGCAAGGCCAAGGCACCCAGGTTTAGGGTGTTTTTCATAGTGTGTTGTGTTCATAGCTATCATCGACTTACGTCGGGATGCACAGATGAATAGGCAAGTACCGTGCGAGTTTTTTATTGGCTGTCTCTGAGGTCGCACTATTTTACGGTGAACCGATGGACCTGAGTAACGAAAAAACGTAGGCCTGCCAAGCCACTAAAAGAGTTCTTGGCTTCGCAGAATTAAGGACAACGCCCTATGCTTATAAGTCGCTATTAGCTTTAGTTAGCCCTGAATTACATAAAAAGCCATATGAAAGAATGATGAGCAAAGGACATCGTTTGCGCAATAACTACTTAAAAGCTGAGCCGTTTTGAACCAGGCATGGCCTCAAAGTTTCAAAAATCGCAACTTCAGCAGCCCGAAGTTGCGAATTTCGAATAGGGTCGTCTAAAGGCAGCCTATATCTTTATAAAACAGTCGGTAGTAAGACTATTGGCCTAAGTAAGAAATACAAGTTCATGAGTACTTACAGATAACGCCCACTGCACTCTATTGAAAATCTTGGCCATCTTTAAATCGAGTACTAGAATACCATCTCCATACAATGCATACTCACTACCAAAACCTCCTACTTCTTTCAGTATCACTACTTGCGTTATCGATCGTGCTAAGTGCTAGCTCTTGCAGCAAAGAAGAGCAACTCGCCAATCAAATTGAGCGTAATACCCCCACTGAACTGCCTCCCATCTCTCAAGCAGGTGCGAACACCATGGGAGCTTACGTCACCGTAGGCGGAGAACGTCACTTGTTTGTAGCATCAGGCGTAGAGCGCGGAGGTTCAATAGGAACGATTTCGGCGGATTGTGAACCGTTTAAAAATTTCCTTTATCAGAGTACCGGAAACATTGTTGTTGCTGGCACTTGGTGTTCAAGGCAAGAGATTAACCGACCTATTCAAATGGACATGGCCGTTTCGATTCCTACTCTCACTGATTCTTTCCGATTATCATTTGGTATTGACTATGATGGAACAAGTTCCACAGGAAATAGAGTATCCTATATCAGTAGAGGTTTCTCTGTGATAACTCAAGTTGATACAAGTCGACTTGACAGGCAAGAAATGATTGTCGCTGGAACTTTCGAGGGATACGCGATCAATTTTGAAAACATGCTAGACACAGCATTAATTCCAGATGGACGTTTTGATGTTCGCTACGGGTTAACTCAATAAATCATTACTTCTTCAGAAGCTACTTAAACCTTAAAATAAATTTTATGTACTCCCCTTTTTTTACCTACCGTCTACGGTGGGCATGTCTTTCTACTGCCATAGCTTTCGCAAGTGTTGGCACTGCGCAGTCGGTTGGTACTCCTGAATTCACGGACTTCGATGCTATGATTCATCACATTTATGAAGACCTTGATCAAAGCGAGATACACATCTCAATTTTCACCCTGCAATAAGGTTTTTTACTATCTTTAAAGCAAAGTACTAGAATACCATCTCCATACAATGCTTACTCACTACCAAAATCTCCTACTTCTTTCAGTATCACTACTCGCACTATCGATCGTGCTAAGTGCTAGCTCTTGCAGCAAAGAAGATCAACTCGCCAATCAAATAGAGCGTAACACCCCAACAGAACTGCCTCCCATCTCTCAAACTGGTGCGAATACCATGGGAGCTTACGTCACCGTTGGCGGAGAACGTCACTTGTTTGTAGCGTCAGGCGTAGAGCGCGGGGGCTCGATAGGGACGATTTCTGCGGATTGCGAACCGTTTAATAATTTTCTATATCAAGGAACTGGGGATATTGTTGTTGCTGGCACTTGGTGTTCCAGACCTGAAATTGATAAGCCTATACGAATGGATTTGATTGTTTCTATTCCAACAATTTCCGATTCCTTAGGACTGGCATTCGCGATAGACTACGATGGTACAGGAGGAGAACGAAGTAAAACTTATATCAATCGCGAAAAGACATTCGGTATTGATGTCGGGATTTCATTGCACAACGAAGCAGAACAAACTATTGCTGCTACTTTCAGTGGATATGCCATTAACGTAGACAACCACCTAGACACAGCCTTCATCACTGATGGTCGTCTTGATATTCGGTATGGAATAACTCAATAAATCATTACTTCTTCAGAAGCTACTTAAACCTTAAAATCAATTTCATGTACTCCCCTCTTTTCACCTACCGTCTACGGTGGGCATGTCTTTCTATTGCCATAGCTTTCGCAAGTGTTGGCACTGCGCAGTCGGTTGGTACTGCTGAATTCACAGACTTCGATGCTATGATTCATCACATTTATGAAGACCTTGATCAAAGCGAGATAACAACCGGCCTGCTTGCTGAACGAACACTTCCGTTCTTTCCGTTACGATTTTATCGTGGCGATTCATCACGTGTAGACTCTCTCGCACTTGATCTCGATAGTTATACCATGGGCGTAGCAAGCCTGTTCGGCATGGCACAGGACTCGCTCAGTGCTGCATCGCTCGTCACACTCGACTTCAGAGATAATCTTCCTTCAATTAGTGATACACTAGAACTTTCCTCGCACCTCTTTCAATTCAATTACATCGACTCGGTCGCTGCTCAAAACGGTGCGTTCATCTTCGATACCGTTGCACAACAAATCTACAATAGCCCAGGATGGCCTACCAATCCTTATCTGCTCGATACCGTTTCATTGTTTAGCTCACTCACTAAGGAAGTCAATGATCGTACGTTTAAGCTGCGCATAGCTAGTGATCATCTTTACACAAACTTAGGTAGTTCAATTGATTTGAGCCTTGACTATGGTTCAGGCTACTTCCCACTCATCGTTGACAGTCTTTATACGATCACGCTTCCTAATCACGTGAGTGATACCTTTTATCTCTCATTGAGAAGTATTGTCGGTTCAGATACCCTTACCGCTTTCGCTAAAACCATCGTTGCTCCACAACAACGTATGATGATGGGCACGGAACGGACTGTCCCGATCGCTGGTGGCGGTGGTAATCTTGTCTATTTTTCAGAGCCTGGTTGCGAGAATGAAGCAAAGAACATCATCATTTTCGTTGGTGGCTATGATCCAAACAATGATCGAAATGGGGCACAAGTAACCCTTGCAAAACTTGAATACAGGCTGTTGAGTAATCCTTCATTAAATCCAGATTTGAGAACCATGCAAGAACTCATCGAGGACGCCAATCTTGAGATCGTTTTTGTAGACTGGGCAAATGGAGGGGCGAGACTGCAAGACAATGGTCTAGTCGTTGCCAACGCCATCAAAACCATCAATGCCGACAAAGAAGCTAGGGGTATTATAACCCCCAGTGTGATTGTGGGTCAAAGTATGGGCGGTTTATGTACTCGGTATGGACTATGGCTTTTAGAACAAGAAGCGTATGAGCATCGAATTTCGAAATACTTCTCTTGGGATACTCCGCATAGAGGAGCAAATGTGCCTATCAATTTCCAGCTCGCTACGGCCTATCTTCTAGACTTGCGTTGGAATGGTTTGCCTGCTATCAGAGCGATTGCAGGAGCAGCTGATCGAGCTTCAAATTCAGACGCATCTAGGCAGATGAAACTGTGGCATGGAAGTGTCAGCAATAAAATTATTCCTCTCAAAAAGGAACTTATCTGGAGTGAGGAAGAGCATCTAACATGGCAGGCTGAGTATGATGCCATTAGTATCAATGTCCCATTCTATGCATTATCTAATGGAAGCTCTACAAGAGACCAAAACAGCGCTAGTCCGGTTAATAATCGTACGGTTTTAAATGGAAGTAAAATTTTATCCTCCGTAAGGATAAGTCCTGGTCGCGCTGGTCTCTATTCTGTGATGTTTATGGATTTAGATGCTGAATTTCGAACGGGACATTTCCGCTGCAACGGTCTTTATCGGTTGGGTTTCATGCCGTCTATATTTCCTTTTCGCAATAAAGCTGAACCATCATTAAACGGTTTTAACTATGATCTGATGCCAGCATCTGTTACATCGGTAGGATTAAACGCACTCGGTGGATTTCAGGCGGGAGATTCTCGCTTTTGGCCTGAAGTGTTAAGTATTTTAGGATTTCATATCCGAAAACATACAGACTACTTTGCCTATGTCCCCACGTGGAGTTCGCAATATGCCGACCGCACCTCTTCTGTACCTGTTAGCCTACAAAACCGAAAAGATGTAGATGCGTTTGCTTTTAGCATCGAGGAGCCACACCCTCCGACTAGTCCAGGTGGAATAAGTGGCCTCTCAGAATTATATAACCATGACCATGTCTCATTCACACCTCAAATAGGTGCATTCTTTATTCAGAATGCGATTGAGAAGTATGAAGAGTATTTGTTTTCGGCAAGCTCTAGTGAATCGTTAGACATACGCTACAATTTTGGAGTAAGTGCAGATGGAGAATCCACCCCTAATCGTATATCGGGAATAAAGTCGGTAGAACCAGGCGCTGCTATCCTTGTTAACTTTGAAGCACGCATACGAAATGTCATAGACGCTACAAACCCTTATAACAACTTAGCTACTTTCAACTTAGATTTAAGTCCGGATGAATGCCTTCCAGCAGCCGATATAACAATAAATTCCGGCGCGGAATTTATTGTTGGTGAGAATATTTCTCAAAAAGGAAACGTGTATGCATTTCCAGAATCAAGGGTAACCATAAAAAATGGTGGGGAATTGATAATTAACGAAGGGTCGGCTTTTCTCCTAGAGTCAAATGGCCCTGATAATCTCGGAGGAATCGTTATAGAACCCGGCGGCATCCTCGATGCAAGAAACGGTGGTGTCTTATACTTACAATATGGAGGCATTCGCGTCAAAAGTGGGGGAACTCTACGAACGACCAACGAAGGTGTGATTTATGCAGGGTATGGTGGCCGCATTATTCTTGAAGATGGCGCAATCGTAGATTTAGAAGGTGGAGATGAACCAGAAGGCGAGGGACAAGTATGGATTCACACGCAGGGTACACTTGAGATTCAAGGAGACTACTCGCTTTCAGGAAATGGTTACTTTCATTTTTCTCCAGAAAATTATGTTACAGGGCCAGGACCATTGAAAATTACCAATAGCAACCGAGATTACCGCAGAATGGTACTCGATGCTTCAACCTCGGTAATTTTGACAAATGGACAAGAATTTTACGGTCGAAATGCTGAAATTCAATACGGAAATAGTAGCTCGATTTTTCTCATTAGCGGCGCAGCAGCAGATGTGAGAAATTGTGTGTTTCAAGGCGGAGATGCTGCAATTGTAAGTAACCTCACGGGCAAAGTGAACATCCGCCATTCGGATTTTATTGAGAGCCAGATTGGTGTAGAATTCAATACTTCTGCCAATGCAATAGGTTCCGCTAACATTCGCAGCTGTAAGTTTGAAGATTGCAGAAATGGAATTCTAGCAAAACACGACGGATTATTTAATAGTCTTGACGCAGGCTCGTTCCCGCTTATAAGGACAAGTGAATTCGTGAATTGCAATACTGGTCTAGGTGTTTTAAGTCATCCTTCAGTAAAGGTACTAGGATCTTCCTTCACAAGTAGTGGAAATGACGACGTTGCGGTTAATGGATACTTTTCTGGTAAAATCAATATGATAGGATGTGAGGTATTCGGATATGACTCTGGTGATGGTGCTACTTCTATTACGCTCAATAATACTGAAGAGCTTATTCTAGATGCTGGCCAGTATCACGATAATGGCCACGTGGTCACAATCACAGCATTAAGTTCTATAACCATGACTGAGTGTGTAGAGATTACCGCCAATAAAACTGGAGTCTACTGCGTGCCATTTGCTGGTGGAAGCACAATTAATTTCAATGGTTCTACCTGGTCGGGAACCCCTGTGGGGTAACTATTCAGGTGGTTTAGTTCCCGTTTTAACTGAACGCACGGTTGTCAACAGATTTCCTTAATGACTTGTGGCTAATGTGGACGGTATATTCTTGTCCTTTTATCACTTCTAGTGGATCTTTGGCACATCATACCATCCACCCAAGATATCTCACTTTTACTTGAACGGCTCACCGCTTTAGAGCATTTAGTCGCTCAACAACAGGCGAGGATTGTTAAGCAGGATACGCGGATAGCCGAGCTAGAGGCACAATTGGCCGAGCGCGATGCACGTATTGAGGAAATGGAAACGCAGCTTGCTAAAAATTCCTCCAACTCTTCAAAGCCACCAAGTAGCGATCCACCGAACTTCGAACGCAATCAATCGCGCCGCAAGCGTGGTAAGCGCAAGCCTGGCGGCCAAAAAGGGCACAACGGAACGACGCTCAACATGGTCGATAAACCAGACAGGACTTATCAGTATAAACCCGCAACAACTTGTCCTGGCTGTGGTGCATCGACCCGCACTGCCGGGCAGAGTGTCTGCTCACGTCATCAAGTGTTTGACATCCCACTACCACCGCCTCCAGTCGTGACTGAGCACCAAATATTACAGTGCAACTGCCCTGGTTGTGGCGCCAAACTCAAGGGCGAATTACCCTCCGAAGTAGCCTCGTCGCCAACCAGCTATGGGCCTCGAATTGCGGGGTTTATCGCCTATTTCTCAGTGCGTCACTATTTGCCTTACAAACGACTCGCAGAATTGGTAGCCGATGTGTTTGGTGTGAACGTATCCACTGGCACGATTGTCAATATGATCGACCGCACTGCTCGCAGTTTTACTCCTACAGTTCAAGCAATTAAAACTGCGATTGGACGGGCTAACGTCATCGGCTCCGACGAAACGTTTGTGCGCGAAGGAGGACGAAAAACCAACATCTGGATCTGGTGTACACGTTACTTAACTTATCTCGCCCGTGGTCCAGGCCGAGGCTTCGATGTTGTTGAGCGAGAGTGGCCTGAAGGTTTGGCTCACGCAACCATGGTCAGTGACCGTTTAGCGGCTCAGCTCAAAATCAACTCGCTGAAAAAGCAAATCTGCAGCCATCACCTGCTTCGGGAATGCTACGGTATTGCTGATCGCAAAGAAACTACCGGCTGGATCACCGAACTCATTGAGGTATTGCTTCGTATTGTCCGTGGCGGTGCCTACGGGCGACGCTGCTATGGCAAAACTGCTGAGTTTATTGAAGCAGACCTCAAAGAACTCTTAAGTGAGAAGTACTACGGATTACTGAGTCAAAAAGAAGCAAACTTCCACGCTTCGCTCAGGCGAGTGCGAGAATATCTTACACCTTGCTTGTATGAGCGCGAGGTGCCACCAGACAATGATGAATCTGAACGCGACATCCGAGGCGCAAAAGTCAAATCAAAAGTGTCTGGCCAATGGCGAAGCGCTAAAGGGACTGAAGACTTCTGTGCGATACGCAGTGTTATCGCTACTGCTATCAAACAAGGCCTCAGACCAATCGAAGTACTACTCTTAAAGAAGCAAATAGCGCTAGACCTCTTCAGGTAGCTGAATAGTTACATTGACGCGAATGTGTAGTTAGCGTTGTCTATTCTTCTAGGAGATTGTCTTGAGTATCAGGAATGTTTAAGACTCCTAAGTAAAGCTGAAACTGTTTTTCTAATTTATCAAAAAGTTTTGGTACTTCGCTTCGGATTTTGTCCGATGCGTCTTGTATTTTTTTGAAGGAATGTTCATCAACAGGAAGCGAATACCTGAATTGAAAGGTATGGTCGCTCCAGCTTTTTGACATATTCGATTCTATGTTCTGCATCAAGTCCTTCACCTCTTTATCAAAATATATCTTATTCATTCTATAGTATTTAAAAGCTGCCTGACCACTGAGGGCTGTGTTTTTTGCATGTTCTCGTTCCTTCTGCTTAATCTCAGCTGGTTCCATTCCCGTTACGTCTTTGAACATCACGGTCATCTCGATCATCAAATCATTGAACTCAACTAACTCCTTGTAAAGTTTGTCAATTACTTTGGCTTTAGTAGCATACAAGCTGAATTCCTTGTGACTCAGTTTGCTCAATTCGACACGATGTTCCTCTGCTAACTTATCTAAATTCGATTTGTATTTGATATTCTCCTGAGTAAGATTATTCTTGTATCTCTCTAAATTCGCGTCAAAACCATGCTTAATTACCGCTTTTCCTATAAAGACAGCAACTGCCGAAAGCAACCCTCCAGCAATCGTAAAAAATCCAAGAGCTTTTAGCGCTATATAAAATCCGCCTGCTACGTTTTCCATTATGCTTCTTTCTGATTGTCGTCAACGTCCCTCTACTATTCAATATAATAGTGGATAAGTGTAAATATACGTAATGGTTAAAAGATAATGATCGTTTCTGAGTCTAAAATGCACCCGCATTGTAAAGACTGCAAGAAAAGAGTTGCTTCTAATCACAAAATTGGTCACGTCTCTTTCAAGCGGCACCGATGCCGAGTGGTATTTGGTATAATTTTATTGCATGAGTTTTAGATTTCTACGTCACTCAGCTTGTAAGTGTCCGTAAACGCACACAATCCATCTACCGCTTCAGCAGCTCACCACGAGCGATTAAGCAGTGCAGTGATCACCTTGGGTTTCAGAATCAAGATAGTATTTCTAAGGCATCCCAAATCTCAAATCCCATATCCCAAGTCTCCAAAAAAACCCTTTCCCCCCTCAAGCATTTACTTACTATGAACATCACCTACGTCAAGCACGAGGACATCGATCGGCAGAAGTACAACTCCTGCATTCACTACGCACTCAATGGTAGAGCGTGGGGATACAAGTGGTACTTAGACGCAACGGCGCGTCGCTTTGACGTGCTCGTTGAAGGTGAATACGAGTCCGTAATGCCACTAGTGTGGGACACGACCTGGTCAGGACGAAAACGCCTGCTCAATCCAGTGTTTACCCAAGCGCTCGGACTGTTCTCTGTACACGTGCTCTCGCAAAAGCGCCTCGGCTTCTTCATGCGCGAAGTCGACGCACGCTTTGATGTGATTGACGGCGGCTTTACCGGCGAACCGTCACGCTACGAAAAAGACGTCAACTGGAAATGGCAAGATGAACGCAACCAAGTGCTTGATATCGACGGACGTGAGTACGAAGCGATCGCAGGAGAGTACGATAGTGAGCTGCTTCGAACACTAAACAAAAGCATGTCGTCCAGTCTCCTCGTGCACGGCAACCAAAAGCCAGAGAAGGTCGCTGCCTTCATGGCCAAGCACTATCGGGACGGCGAAAAGCTGCAGCACCCCATGTTGCGCATCCTCTACAATGCCATGCACCGAGGCTGGGGCTGGAGCACTGCCGTCACCGATGCCGATGGTAACTGGCTGGCCAGCAATGTATTCGTGTTCACCCACGGACGTATTTCCTCCCTTGCGCCCTGCGAGAGCCCAGAAGGAAAGAAGGTCGGAGCCTTAAACCTGCTGTACGACTACGCGATCCGACAAGCAGCGGGTCGTCCAACAATGCTAGACTTCGTCTCAACCAATCAAGACCAGTATGCTCGTTTTGGCGCAAGCCCAGAACGCTTTTGGAAGGCCCAGAAATCGGGTAAACTGCTGGGCGTAATCCCTTTATAAATCCTTGGGACAATTTCTGAGACTATTGGTGGCTGCAGTCACTTTGTACCAAGCGCACTTGCTATGTGTAATCGCTTGGCATGCCAAAACTTAGGTACGCTTGAACGCCAAGCGTAAAAACCACGTGTAAATGACGTAACACGACGTTAATACTTGACATGTTGATCGAAAAGGGCTTTCTTTTGTAATCCCTCTAGCCCCCATGGCTGGCAGTCTTATCTATGAAGCATTTCCTACAGTTACTCCTAGTAGCACTTATTTCCTGTCCACTTTGGCTTAACGCCCAGGTCCTGCCCGACAATTACATCAAGTCGGCAGACGGAACCTCCATCAAGAGATACCAGCAAGAATACCCAGACGGCTTCTACGGCGCGGATACGGTACGCACCATCGCACTCACCTTTGTAGATACAAGTTGGTGGATGCAAATCGACGATAGTGTTGGTTATGCGAGCCTGGTGTACGGCGATCTAGTTTTGGACAGTGTTGCCGTAAAGATCAAAGGCTCCAGTTCGGATTTCGCAAACAATACACTCAAGAAGTCCTTCGACATCGAGTTTGATGCGATCAAAGACGATCAGAAGATTGACGGTTACGACCGCACCAACCTACACTGCGGAATTTTCGAGCCAGCGCACGTGCGTGAAGTGGTATTCCACTGGATTGGTGGACATTATGTACCAAGCGTAAAATCAAACCTCGTCCACCTGACCATCAACGGTCAGAATTGGGGAGCGTACACGAATACTCAGCAGTTGAACAAAGACTTCTTGGAAGAGTGGTTTGTCGGTCCAGACGGCCCACGCTGGAGAGGCGAAAGTCAATTCGGACGCATCGGCCCTGACACGAGTTGTGCTGCGATTGACTCTCGAGATGGTCGTCAAGGAACTTCCAGTTCGTTGGTCACACTTTCGGATCCTGCTTTATACCGTCAATTCTATGTTGACAAAGGAAAGCACAATCCAGGCGATTGGGATAAGCTTCAGACCTTCATCGAGAAGCTCAATAATTTTTCAAATCAACAGCTGCTCGATTCTTTAGGCAACTACCTAAATGTCGATGAAGCATTGTGGTACCTCGCCCATGAGATCCTCCTTGGTGATGAAGACGGCTATGTCTTCAAAGCACAGAGTGATTACTATATCTATCATGACGATGCAACCGGGCGCATGGTTCCATTGGAGTACGATGGCAACAGCTGCATGGAAGAGAAGAGTGAAGAATGGAGTCCGCTGCACCGTGCAGACGACGAATGCCTCCCGCTCGTCAATCGCTTATTTGGCATTCCTGAGTGGCGCGAGCGTTACCTGGCACATTGCCGAACCATCGTCGAAGAGTTCATGCATCCTGATCTTGTGCTTCCAAAAGTGGCCAGTTATGTAGAGCTGATCGATACCTTCGAAATGAATGATCCGATCGGAGATTCAATCTACACGTACCAAGAATTTCAGTCTGGACTTGAGAAATTTGAAGACTACG
Source organism: Saprospiraceae bacterium (assembly GCA_045110575.1). GTDB lineage: Bacteria > Bacteroidota > Bacteroidia > Chitinophagales > Saprospiraceae > CALDTK01. The sequence continues at coordinate 9,154 of JBGCGF010000045.1, read as the reverse complement.
TAGTCGATCGCTATGAGTTCTTGCACAATCATCCCTTATTGGATGTGACCACGTGTAGCCTTGCTGACGAAGGTCTTGAAATGGTAAATGGCGCAGCGTTTAATCCTACTTCTTTGGATTCGGTTTTTGCGAGTGTGATGGTATCCGGACCACTCGCAGAAAACGTTTACGTCTACTATGCGCAGAGCTTAGGCCAACCGTTCATTCAGGTCGAAATGTTCGACGATGGAATGCACGGAGACGGTTTGGCGAACGATCGAAGATACGGTGGTTTGATTCCGCCGCTACCTGCTCAGTCGGGTGTCGTCTACTATTTCGAAGCACAGACGACAGGGTACAATAACGACCTACTGAACGCTGCTAACTTCTATCCAAACGGAGCGGAGCACGAGGTCTTTACCTACAGCGTTGACATCGATCGCGTGACGGACGGCTTCATCAAAATCAACGAGTTGATGGTCAGTAACGACACCACGGTTGTTGATGAAGCAGGCGAGTACGAAGATTGGATTGAGCTCTACAATGTCACCGACAATGACATCGACTTGGAAGGGTATTCTCTTTCAGACAAAGAAGCAGACCTAGCGAAGTGGACCATTGATACAACGATGATTATTCCTGCCAAAGGATTCCTAATTGTATGGTGTGACGAGGACGGAAGTCAAGGACCTAATCATGCAAACTTCAAGATGTCTAGATCGGGCGAGCATATCTTCCTTTCAGATACCTTAGGAGATGTTATCGATGATGTCATCTACGACGAGCAAATGACGGATGTCTCGTATGCGCGTGAGATTGACGGTACAGGAGATTTCATTCAGCAAGCGCCAACCTTTGGGATCACCAACGTCATCATAGTCGATACGATGTCTACATCTACTTCGCCGAGTGTAGGAACGCCGCTTGAAGTTTCGTTTTTCCCGAACCCAGTTTCTCTTACGGCAAGCACTTTGCGCTTGAAGAGTGCAGCTAGTGCTGAGCTTCTCTTAGACGTGTATGATGCGCTCGGACATGCCGTGCAAAAAGCTGAAGTGCGTACGAACAGCGCTGGCTTAGGTCAGCTCCAGCTCTCGGTAGCGAGAACGGGTGTTTATACCGTGCGCGTAAGTTCACGAGATGGAAAGCAGGTGGCTGCTCGCCGCGTGGTCGTTCATTAGGAAGACGACTAGTCCGCCAACCAATCTTTCACACCTTGCACGCGATCGCGGGCAATGATGATCGGTTCACCTTTGTAGTTGGGTAGCTGTACTGCGAACCTTGAATTGCTATACGCATTCAATTGTTCGACAGCAGATGCTTGTGCAATTGAAGCACGATTCAAGCGCCTGAAATTCTTAGGATTTAAAAGTTGCTCTAGTTCGTCCAAATTTTCGTTGAGTGGTTGTCGACTTCCGTCAAAACCATAGGCCCACGTAATACGGTCAATACTTAGAAAGTATGCGATTTCAGAGACGTAAATAGGCGTCAGTTTTGTCCCTACTTTACTCATCAAGCGTTCGCGATACGATTTGCGATTTACCATGCGTGCTACCTCAGCGATGAGCTCAGCAGAAAGTTTCGTCTCGGCAGGGGTATCCGTTTTTTTGTTCAGCTTTTGAAACTGATCCAGGGCTGCATACAGGTCTTCGCCTTTGATCGGTTTGAGCAGATAGTCAACGGAGTTAACCTTAAACGCTTTCAGTGCATATTCCTCATATGCTGTAGTGAAAATGGTTGGCGTAGTTACGTCAATGTGTTGCCAGATCGTGAAGCTGAGTCCATCGGCTAGTCGAATATCGCAAAGCAGAAGGTCTGCGTTCCAACTAGGTAATGTTTCTAGTGCCCCACCAATGCTGTCGGTTTGTCCGACGACTTCTATGGTAGCGCTTGGGTAGCTTTTCAGCAGGTGCACGATGCGTTCGGCAGCGTGCGGTTCGTCTTCTATGATGCCGACTTTGATGGTAGCGCTCATAACAAAGGCAATTTGACGGTGTACGATTCGGCTGTGTCTTCGATCACGATTTCTTGGTTAGCGACCAGCTGGTAGCGCTCTTGGATATTGGTTAGTCCAACACCTTTGCCATCAGATTCTTCATAGCGAGGAGGGCGATTGTTCGTGATGACGATCCAATCGTTCTCTTCATACAGCTTAATGTGAAGTGGGTTGGATTGTGTCGCGCCGTTATGCTTCACTGCATTTTCTACGAGCATTTGCAACGCCAGTGGAATGATCTTTCGGTCGCTCCATTCTCCTGCTTGGAGTTTTGGCGAAAGCTGATCATTGACTTGGATACGCTCTCCAAATCGAGTCTTGACAAGTTCAGTGTAATTGCTGAGTGCTTCTACTTCTGTCGCTAATGAAACAGACTCTTCTTTACGGATATCGAGCACGTAACGATAGACGTGGCTCAAGCCTTGAATAAAATCTTCGGCTTTCTCAGGATTAGTACGAACTAAGTTGCTCAACACGTTGAGTGAATTGAACAAAAAATGCGGATTGACTTGTGCGTTGAGTGCCTCGTATTGAGCAGCTGCTTGCGATGTTTTTAGTTGTTCTCTTTCGACGATTCCTTGCTTCCAAAGACGTATAAACCAAGCTCCTTGGTATACCGCAGAAATAAAGAGTCCGATGAGGACCGAAATGAAATAATTTCCAACGCCTTCTTGGTCGACCCATTTCTCAATCGACTGCCCAAAAACAATGACGACGAATGTGAATCGGACGGTTGCTAGGGCGAGTACAGCTACAAGCACATTGGCTGGAAGAACGATTAAAAATGCTTGCCAAGGTTTTCCCAGCCAGTCCACTTTGGGAGCGATCCAGGAGTTGAGATACCCCATCGATAACCATAGTGAAACACCAATCGATATTCCGAAGGCTAGTTCCTCAGCGGCCTCTTTGCTAAACGAGATCGTTTTGCTGCTGAGGAAAAACATGAATAAGCTAATAGAGCTTACAACAACTGACGCGATTACAAGCTGTCGCCAAAACGGAAGAGACCTCATGTTGAAGGCGCTATACTTCCTAGCTTCTTCCTCCTTCACTTTAGCTACTTGTTGTTTGGATGAGATCATTGTCCTAAAGTTAGAGCTTGTCAGGGAATAGTCCTGCGGATTGCCAATCCGCAGGACTAACATGCGGCAATCCGCAGGACTAACATGTGGCAATCCGCAGGACTACCGTGTGGCAATCCGCAGGACTACCATGAGCCAATCCGCAGGACTGGCTGGGCAATTAGTTCGCCTCGACAACTGCCTTGCCATGCATCGCTTTGGCGCGGTCAGCTCCCCAAGTAGGGAGGAAGGAGTTGCGGTCTGTCTGTGCCGCTTCTGCGTCAAAGAGCTCTACTGCTGTTGCCAAGTAAGGTGCTGCCTTTGTAGGTCCTCCGCCAAACATCGCTGGTGTATAGTAGTAGTTCTGGCCCAGAAGTGAGTGTGCACGAGGGTTGCTTGCGTCTGCTTCAATTGCTTGCTCTAAACGGTTAGCAGCCTTTGGTGCATAGTACGGCGCGCGCATCGGATAGAGTCCGAGCATGGTTTGGTAGTAGCTCGCTCGCAAGGTCATGACCTCGCTATTGTTGTCTGCTTTTTCTGCGATTTCGAGGAAGCTATCTACTTTGTCGATGCAAGGCAGGCAACCGTCTTCACCGGCCATGTAGTGCTGGAGAAGTGAAATGCGTGCAGCGTAGTAGTTCGGGATCCAAGCGTCTGGGTTTCCTAGTGCGATGCGCTCTATCGTAGGAGCTGTTTGCTTGACAACTGCAGGGCTTCCTTCAGCGTCGATGCGTTCGAGTTGTGCTTTGAGTGGAGCTTCCCAAGCAGCTTGCGCCAAAACCTCAGTTACAGTAGTGAATGAGAGAAGTGTTGCGAAAAGGAAAGTGAGTAAACGAGTCATGTTGGTTAGTTGATTGTGAATGATGATTCGAATATCATCCCACAAACAGCCTCTTCTGCTGCCTACCTAACTGAACCGTCGAATTGCATGACTGAACCGTAATAACCCTTGAAAAAGATCGCTAAGGCCTGCAGATACAGGCTTAGACAGGCTGAGATAGGCTAAGAGCCAGTCTAAGAATTCAAATTCTGGCGAAATTGAGAGGGTTTTGAATTGGTTTAGGCGAAAAGCGCAAGGTTTAGCTGGCTAAATCGAGCATTTTTAACGACAATCAGTTCGCAGCCCTCCAATTTTTAGTCGAATTAGAGTTTCTTAGACTGGATCTTAATTCCTGTCTTTGTTGCAGCAGGCTTCAACGCATCGATCTGCATTGTGGGTGCTATCATGCCCGTGCTGGTGTCCACTATTATGATTGTCGCGATCTCGGTAACGACGACTGCGTAACAAACGGATCTCGCGCTCTTGAAGGAGCAAATCCTTTGCACGAAGTCTTTGGGCGCGTCGGTCTAGACGTGTCTCCCAGGCGTAGAGGTCTTCTGAGTTCAATAAACGTGCAGGAAGTGGATTACGTGAAAGTGCTACACGTCCGCGCGCGCCTCTTCCGTTGAGGGCCATTTCGCGCGTCTCTAGTTCATTGTCCCACTGTGCGAGGTCGTCGCCTCTGCGGGCAAGACTACGTTGGAAGCGCTGGCGCTCTCGTTTGCTCAGCTCACGGTTTGGCGTCTTCACCGTCTGTGCATCGTATGCATAGTCAGTTGCATCACCTGTTGTTGTCACCGGAGCAATGCTCGATGTGAGCTGTCCATGGAGGTCTGCACTAAGAGAAAGGAGAAGAGATAAACTGAGGAAGTAGAAGAGGTTTTTCATCGCGGTGGCTTTCGGGTGTACTGCAATGAACTTCAAATCCTTGACCGGATTATCATTTGGAGCCGGCTTTAGCCTGACTTTAAGAGCAAGTGTTAAGGTCGTGTTGTCGTTTGGTGCTTTTTCGTCATATGAACATAGGTGCGCCAAAAAAACTGCCTCTTCTCGTCAGAACAGCCTGGGGTTGTAGGCTGTCTGCGAAAAGAAGCAGGGAGAGTGACTATGAGTTTAAGAGGGCTGTGGGGTCAGCGCGGCGGATTGAGGATTATCCCCATCCTGGAGGACAGTATGTCCCGCCTCCATTACCTCCACCGCTGTTACCTCCGCCGCGGGTTCCGCCACCGTTGTTGCGGCCACCGCCACGATTACCTCCTCTGTTATTGCCTCGACGGCGTTCAGCACGTAGGATATCGCGTTCGAAAGTTTCGAGACGGTTGGCCTTTCGGTCAAGACGTGCTTCCCAGCTTCGTAGTTCGCGGGTACTCAGCAATCCGTATGGACGCTGTGGCCGGTTGTCACGACGACTGGTTCGGATTCCACGTCCGTCGAGTGCAGCACTGCGACGTTCGAGTCGGTATTCCCAGTTGTATAGCTCATCGGCTGTTCGAACAAGGTCATTCTGAAAACGACGACGTTCAACACGTGTCAGGTTTCGGTTAGAGTTGCGGTAGTAGTTACTTGAATTGCGAGAATTCGAGTTAGAGCTAGCTGTGTATCCGCCGCCTCCGTTGTTGCTGTTGCGTGAGTACTGAGCAGTAGCTTCGTAGTTCACACCGGCAACGATTAATAGGCTTAGAAAAAACGTGAGAGCTTTCATGGCATTTGCGTTTGGTGTACTGCAATGACGACCGAAAACCCATGTTCGTTACGCTCTAAGGCCTGTTTTAGCTCGGTTTTAAGACCAGGTGTTAAGGGCGCTATAATTTATATTGTAGAATCACTGGATTTTAACGCAATGTCTTGTGGCCTGACCGCTTCCCATGGTTCACCGAGGCAAATCGTTACGGTCTTTTTTAATGGCAAAGCGCCCTTCGGGCTGCGCAAAGGAGCAAAGGCAGCAAAGCTGGATGCAGTCAAGCAGTTTAATGGCAAAGCGCCCTTCGGGCTGCGCAAAGGAGCAAAGGTCGCAAAGCTGGATGCTGTCAAGCACAAACAGGGCGTCTCAAGATGACGTCTTGCCCAGCCGTCCTGCTTCCCACCCTGCATTGCGCTCTTTGCTCCTTTGCGTAGCTAGCGTCAGCTAGCCTTTGCGATAAAATGGGTCCTGCCTTCACATTTCGCTTAGCGTTCTTCCTTGTTTGCATAGTCAGCGTCAGCTGGCTCTCTTGCGCTAAAATGCCGTACTGTTTTCCACCCTGCATTGCGCCCTTTGCTCCTTTGCGTAGCTAGCGTCAGCTAGCCTTTGCGATAAAAAGCGTTTTGCCTTCACATTTCGCTTAGCGTTCTTCCCTCTATATTCAGCTTCAGCTGGCTCCCTCGCGCTAAAATGCCTTCCCATCTAGCCTCGCAGTACTACCCGCCGCTCCTGTACCCTTCTAACAACGTAACCGTAACTTAGAGGAGCACACCCAGTAAGATCCAGCTGCATGAAACACCTTCTCGCCATCTCCCTACTCCTTCTTTTCTCGATAAGTGACATCATAGGGCAAGACCTTCGTCAAGGACTCATCCTCAACGACCTAGCCGACCATCCCATGCAACCCATGGCCAAGCCAGGATACTTGGATACCATAGTCGATCCTTCTTTTGGTACCACGATCCGTCGCATTTCTGATGCCGGACCTGGAGGAATCATTGTCCCTATGTACAGCACGGTACAAGCATGGAATGCAGATGAAAGTCTCATGATCCTCTATCAATCCAATCCAAGTCAACATCGTTTGCTCAACGGTAAGACGTATGAGTTTATCGGCTTGCTCGATGATATCCAACCGGCAGACCTAGAGCAGATCTTTTGGGACTTTGAGCAACCCAACATCTTGTACTACTTGGAGCGTAATACCTACGTCTTCATCGCATACGATGTGCTTACCCGTGCGAAGACGACAGTTGTAGACCTCAAAACCTTAGGCCTCACCTGTACTGAATATGCGATGGGCAACGATGTCCAAATGATGAGTTGGGACAATGACGTCTTCGGCTTTCGTTGCGACGATTCAGGGAGTTACCTCTATCGAATATCAACAGCAGAATTAACTCCTCTTGCGGTAACTACTGTCCGAGAAACAGCAGGCATGCCAGGGCCAAGCGGACAAACAGCTTACCATCGCTCGCAAGTGTTTGGTTCAGATGGCCATCTAGACTTTCAGCTCAATGAGGATAAAGGCGAGCATTCTTGCCTCGGAAAGCTATCTGACGGAACGGATGCCCATTTTACAATTGCTTTTGAGGAGGGCCCTGAAGGCGGGTGCCAAGGCGACGTTATTGCGCACGATCTCACAACTGGAGAGTGCTTTCCAATTACTGGGGCAAGCCTTGGATATGCGTATCCAAAATCAGGGACGCACATCTCTGCACTCGCACATAAAAACGAAGAAGCGGGCTGGTTATGTGCTTCCATGATTGGATTTGAAAAAGACGGTCAACGCTTACTCGACCAAGAACTCATCATTGCGCGCGCCGTAAAAGGTGCTCCTGAAGTGTATCGCATTGCGCACCACCGTAGCGATGAAGACGAATTCGATTACTGGGGCGAGCCGCACGCAGTAATCAGTCCAACAGGGACACGTGTCCTCTTCGGTAGCGATTGGAGTGGCAGCGAAGACGGTCAAAGCGTCGATTCTTATGTTGTCGAACTTCCTGCATTCTCGCAGCGCGATACGACTACAAGTTCAATTGGTGAAGTCTTTCCTGCCCAGTCCCGCGATACCGCGAGGACCAATGCACAAGTACATCAGCTTTCGCCAAAACTCATTGACGGCCAACTTTTCGTTTCTCTTCCAAGTCATCTCTCTTCGGCAAGTCTTCGCGTGATTGATGCGGTAGGCCGCCTAGCTTTCTTTGGCCAAATTCAGACGGGGCATGGAGTTGATGTAAGTGCGTTGTCTGCTGGTACCTATGTGGTGCAGGTTGAAGAGGGTAGCTATAAAGGAATTGGGAGATTTGTGGTTGGGAGGTAGGGTAGTGTGATGTCGGGGTGTCATTGTGTCGCGGGGGCTAAAGCCACCTGCTCGGCGTACTTTGTACGCACAGGATCCTTGGCCCTGAACGAGGCGTTTTGTCATTGTAGATTGTCTATTTGAAAATGAGAAAATAATTTGATGTGGTTATAATTGAGGAAATAATTGAGGTCAATAAGGTCGTATGCCTTTCACCTGAAATTATTTGGCAAGGAAATACAGTCCTCGTCGATCGTGAAGTTGTATTTGAAGGGGCAATTGCGCTGGTTGACTTGTTCAATGGTTTGCTTTTAATTCAAACGGATCAAGTAACTTCTCATATCATTCAATTGGATTCGAGAGCTGAGTTTGAAGTTGACGGCGGCGGGACGTTGATTTCAGATAGCCATGTTCTGCTTGGAAAATGGAATAGCAATTTTTCCGAAAGAACTTTGTTTGGATGGGATTTCCGAAAAGGTGCAGAAGTCTGGACTAGCAATAGCTATTTCGGTTCCCCTGTAGTCTATGGAGAGATGTTATTTGGCCACTTGAAGGCTCATGTTTTTCGCATCGGCCCTAATACAGGTAAGCCAATTTGGAGCCTAGATGTAAGCCGTTTTGGTTCAGAGATCGTAAATGGTAAAACTAGTCCGATTTCGATACTGGACTATATCGGAGTCTCTGGTGGAAATTTATTTGTAAGATTAGGGAGTAAGATTATTATCGGTATATGTTTGGAAAAAGGAGTAATTGGTTTTGAGTACAAACTGGATAGCGATATTCTTGTATTGGATAATCTACAAATAGACGACGATAATGGGTCGATATTTTCAATAGGTCCAATGAACTTCTTTGAAATTGCTATTTCAAATATGAAAAGTGAGCTGATTTCTCTCTCTGATGATTTGGTAGGCCTAAGTGTTGACGCCACCAGAATGGGGTCAAGAATTGGGGCTTTAGTTTCTTTTTGGCAGGGAAGCTCTAGTAGTCAATTTGGAGTGTTTGATAAGTCAACGATGAAGGTTAAGGCCACTGGGGCGATAGGTAATGAGGTGGTTGATCCTATAGGTGTCCAAGACGTTAAATGCGATAGAGGGAGGCTTTATGTCTTGGGATTCAATAGTGTGCTCTATATCTTCAGTTGGAATTCTGATCGTTGTTAAAATGTATAGTATGAATCACACCTGTCCAAAACAATGATTTGACTGAGCGTATTTGAAAGATGAGCACGAGTAGAAGTTCCCTAAGTTTAGGGTGCTATCACCTCACACCTCGCGCTCACCATGAAAGTAAGTCTTCTTTGCCAATTACTTGGCGT